>CAZLMM010000045.1:0-52186 GCA_964560495.1 uncultured Caldilineaceae bacterium | reverse complement strand
AATCGTCCCCACATTTACGTGCGGTTTGGTTCGCTCGAATACTGCCTTGGCCATGAATCCATTCCTCCAATTGGTGAAATCGAATCGTTTTCCACCGTTGACATCCTGTCCGCCCGTCGACGGCTAACTCACTCTCGCTATCAAACCAGGTCGAAAGAGAAAGAATCGCCGACGTTCGCTTTCACAACTGCACCGCCGAATCGACTCCGGCGGTGCAGTTGGAACTCAGCCAGTTTTCTTTATCATATGATCAGTCAATAGACTGACTATCACAAGCATCTGAGTATAGTCTATTCACTCTGGGCTGACAAATTGGCGATTCGGCAAATGACAACAACATTGCGCGAGAGCCGTTTCCTTATAGCTGTCCCTTCAGCACTTTTTCTGCAATCGATTGACTCATGGGAGCGTAACGGTCGAATTCCATCGTAAAGTTACCGCGTCCGCTGGTCATGGAACGCAAGTCCGTTGCATAACCAAACATCTCGCTCAGGGGCACTTTGGCGCGGATCGCCTGGACATTACCTGGGCGCGGATCCATGCCCTCGATAGAGCCGCGCCGGCTGGAGAAATCGCCCACAGTGTCGCCAACAAATTCTTCGGGCACAATCGACTCGACTTGCATAACCGGTTCGAGGAGGATCGGGCCGCCTTTTTGACAGCCATCCTTGAAGGCCATGCTGGCTGCAATCTTGAAAGCCATCTCGCTGGAATCGACCTCGTGATAGGAACCATCGACAAGGGCCACTTTGATATCCACCACGGGGTAGCCGGCCATGACGCCGCTCTCCATGGCCTCTACGATGCCCTTCTGCACTGCGGGGATGTATTCTCTTGGCACAACGCCGCCCACGATCTTGTCTTCGAAAACGAAACCTTTGCCAGAGTCGTTTGGCTCGATCTGTAACCAGACATGCCCATATTGACCGCGACCACCGCTCTGCCGTACAAAACGTCCTTCGATGCGCACCGGACGGGTGATGGTCTCGCGATAGGCGACCTGCGGGCGACCAACGTTGCACTGGACGCGGAACTCGCGTTTGACTCGGTCGATGATGATGTCCAGGTGCAACTCGCCCATCCCCGAAATTACAGTCTGGCCGGTTTGGTCATCGTATTGCACCCGGAATGTCGGGTCTTCTTCAGAGAGCTTGATCAGCGCATCCGTGAGTTTGTCCTGATCTGCTTTCGATTTAGGCTCCACAGCCACTTTGATCACGGGTTCGGGGAATTCGATTGTTTCGAGCAGAATCTCCTTGTCCGGGTCACACAAGGTCTCGCCGGTCAGGGTGTCTTTGAGACCGACGATTGCGGCAATGTCTCCCGCCTCACAAGTCTTGATTTCATCGCGGCGGTCTGCGTGCATCTGCACCAACCGACCGATGCGCTCACGTTTCTGTCGATTGGCGTTGTACACCATCATGCCCGAGCTGAGTGTGCCCGAATAAACCCGCACAAAGGCCAGTCTCCCGATAAAGGGATCAGTCATGATCTTGAACACCAATGCCGACAGCGGCGCCTTTGGGTCGCTGGGCCGTGTGACTGATTCGCCAGTGCGTGGAGAGATGCCCTGCACATCGGGCACATCCATCGGGCTGGGGAGATAGCGCACAATGGCATCGAGGAGCAACTGGACGCCCTTGTTGCGCAGAGCGCTGCCACAGAGCACAGGCACCACCTTGCCAGCGACCACGGCTGCGCGCAACGCGCGGTAGATATCCTCTTTCGAAATCTCCTCCCCTTCCAAATACTTGAGCGTCAGCTCGTCATCGGTCTCAGCGATGCGCTCGACCATAACTTCGCGGGCGGCCTCAGCCTCTGCAAGAAAATCAGCCGGCACTTCTTCGACGCTGGGTTTGGCGCCCAGTTGGTCGGTGAAGACAAACGCCTGCATTTCGATCAGGTCGATTACCCCGCGGAAGGAATCTTCTCTGCCCAAAGGAAGCTGAATCGGCAGGGGGTTTGCACCTAGGCGATCGATAATCATTTGCAGAGTGCGCTCGAAGTTCGCCCCGACGCGGTCCATCTTGTTGACAAAGCAAATGCGCGGCACCCTATATCGGTCTGCCTGACGCCAAACTGTTTCGGATTGCGGCTCGACGCCGGCCACAGCATCGAAAACGACGACCCCGCCATCTAGTACGCGCATGGAACGCTGGACCTCGGCGGTGAAGTCAATATGACCGGGTGTGTCGATGATGTTGATCTGGCAATCTTCGCCTGTCAGTTGATCCTTCCAACTGGTGGTAATCGCCGCTGCGGTGATCGTAATACCGCGCTCGCGTTCCTGCACCATCCAGTCCGTGACGGTGGTTCCTTCATGCACCTCACCCATACGGTGGATACGCCCGGAGTAATAAAGAATTCGCTCCGTCGTCGTCGTTTTGCCGGCGTCGATGTGGGCAATGATGCCGATATTGCGCGTCTTATCAAGTGGATAATCAAGGCTCATACAACTTCTCGTTTCGTTTCAATTCGCGTTTTGTCTCTTTGTCTCAGGCGATGTTCGCCAGCCTCCCGAACGCCCGCCAAACAAATACGGCGTCCTGACACCTCTCATCTTCCTGTCCAAACAAGATCTGCTGCTGGGCAGCAAGTTCTAGTTGTCAGGGAGCAATGAGGTTCAGACGCCGCACTTGGACAGCGTTCAAACAGGCCGAAAACGCAGATTAGTAGCGGAAGTGGGCAAAAGCCTGGTTGGCTTCCGCCATCTTGTGCGTCTCTTCGCGTTTCTTCACGGTGGCGCCTTCATTGCGCGCTGTATCCATGATCTCGCCTGCCAGCCGCTGGGCCATATCGCGACCGCTGCGCTTTTGCGCATTGGCAATCATCCAGCGCATGGCAAGCGCTGTGCGCCGACTTGCGCCGATCTCTACAGGCACTTGATAGGTGGCGCCGCCCACTCTTCGCGGTTTCACTTCCACCAACGGCGTGGCGTTTTTCAGCGCCTCCTCGAAAACTTCCAGCGCCGGACGCTTGGAACGCTCTTGCACTGTATCAAAGGCGCCATAGACGATGTGCGCCGCAAGACTCTTTTTTCCACGCTGCATCACGTTGTTGATGAACTTGGCGACTATATCACTGTGATATCGCGGGTCCGGGATCACGGTGCGAAGTTCTGCTCGTTTTCTGCGCATTCTCTATTTCCTTGCTGGTTATCTCTTGCCGCCAGCCTTGCCCTTCGCCGCTGCAGGAGCAGCGCCTGGCTTTGGCCGTTTCGTGCCATACTTGCTGCGACCACGCTTACGCTTGTCCACGCCCTGACTGTCCAGTGCGCCGCGGACGATGTGGTAACGTACACCAGGCAGGTCCTTGACGCGACCGCCGCGCACCAGCACGACGCTATGTTCCTGAAGGTTATGTCCTTCGCCAGGGATGTAGGCCGTCACTTCCATCCCGTTGGATAGGCGCACACGGGCAATTTTGCGAAGAGCAGAATTCGGTTTCTTGGGCGTGGTGGTGCGCACATTGGTGCAGACGCCTCGCTTGAAAGGATTGCCCTTCTTCATACGCCGCGTCGATCCCTCAAGCGTATTGAGGGTGAAGCGCAATGCAGGCGCTTTTTCCTTGCTGGCTAAACTCTTTCGGCCCTTGCGGACCAACTGATTGATCGTCGGCAAAAGAATCCTCCCGTTTCCTACAGCCCGGCTTTCATTGCTCAATGACTGAAACAGTTGCGTGTATCGCGCCCTTCAATTGGGGGCACGCGTCAATCTATATCGTCCAACTGTAACCATTGTACAGAGGTACACCCACTTGCGGCCCGCTTGTGCAGCCCACGAACTGCAAGTGTAGCATAGCGACGATTCGAGGGTCAAATTACGCGCAAAAGAATTCGCACAAGAAGCATTGTTACAGGGTCATCATCGTCACCCACTCACCGTCGAGCGTCAGATATCGCTTGTGCAAATCAGCAGTCAGGCAGGAATGCACGGGCAATATCGCCACGAGCTCGCCAAGGGCAAGGTCAGAGAAGAAACGCTGATAGGTCTCTTCGGCGCTGCGTATGACGCCGTGCTCCTGAGAAATAGAGCGGAGATAGGTGTTGGGGAACGCCTTGCCCCAGCCGGACTCGGTGAGCGGGGCCACCCAACCAAAATCGGCGGAGCCATCAGGACGCCGAATGAAATCTTTGGACAGATGCACTGCGCCGCCGTAGATGACAACTTCGCGACGCTCAGGGTATCGGGCAACCACCGGACAGGCCACTGCCACGGCAATGTCTTCCTCCGTACAAGCGCCAATGCCCACCATCATGGCGTCGTAGAAAATGAAATTGCCCGGGCGCATTTCGTCAATACCGAACAGGTCATCCACAACACTGGCCATGGGGGTGTCGCCCAGCGAGATCTCCACCTGCGCACCCCCCAGGCTCTCCAAGAATCTACGCGCCCCGTTCATCTGTTCAACAGTCTGCGCATAGAGATCCGTCATGCCTTCCTTGCTGCGTTGACCATAACTCTGCCCTGTATGGGTCAACAAGCCGGCCAACGTCATGTGCGAGCTGCGAGCAATTGCTTGCGACACTGCCGCCAGGGTGTCGTAATCGTCTGCCGCAACCCCGCTGCGCACATAGCCCGTGTCGATTTCGATCCAGATGCGCACGTCGGAGTGCAATCCCGCAGACAGCCCCTCCACAGCGGCCGGCGAATCCACCAAAAGTTGGATCGTTCCTTGCCCGGCCAGACGGTTGATTTCCACAACTTCGCGCAGATTGATAGGAAATGCCACGGTGATGTCTCGCCAGCCATGAGCGGCAAAATATGTGGCCATGCTTACCGATGAAACCGTAATGGCGTCCACGCCGGCCGCCCGACACCAATCAGCAATCTGCGCCGATTGGTGTGTCTTGAAATGTGGGCGCAGCCGCACGCCACAGCGACGCGCTTTTTCGGTCATGCGCATCAGATTGCGCCGCACACGGCGTTCATCCAACAGGAGTGTTGGTCGAGTGATTTGACTGAGCATAGTTTGATGACGCGTTTCCATTGCACAAAAAAGTCCGGCAGGATTGCCCGCCGGACTTTTTCGATCAGAAAATTTCTGAGACTACATGCCCATCGACAAGGTAATCATACCTTCGTCGGTTGTGACATCAACCAACACACCCAGGCTCGGATCGGCGAGTGCATTGTTGATCTGTGCGCTCACCATATCCAGCAGTGGGCCGCTCACAGCGACGCCATTTGCCGATGCCTGGTCCACATCCAGAACAATCTGCTGATTCTCTACAGCCAGTGAGCCAGAAAGGCGCACTTTACCGTCGCCCAGCAAAACGCCATCTTTCATGGCAACTTCAATGTAGACCTGGTTTTCTGGCGCCAACCACACGGTGACTGTGTCGACCGGGAAGTTCTCGCCGTTGTTCTGGCGGATCAAATAGGTTAACACGCTGCTCAACTGCGACTCATCCAACATTGCGCTGCCCATCATCAGACCGGCAATGGCGGCGTCCTGACCAGCCAAAGCGGCGTCGAGATTGACGTCGACAGCGCGATCCGGCCACTCCATCTGATCTGCCATCATGCAGCCAGAGAGGCTCGCGGCCAACATCACCAACACTACTACGACCAGCCCGAATTTGCGGAACTGCATAGATACCTCCCTTTGGGTAAAAAAGATTGAATTGGGTGACTGGGATATTTTAACAGCATTCGCAAAGCGATACTGCCTTGCTACAACGTGAAACGACAAAGCTGGTTTCCTTCTCCTTGTCGAAGTTGCATGATGTCACATAATTGTATCGTCTGTCATTGTAACACACTTGTCAAGTCTAAGTTGCGTAGTGTGCCCCCAATGCAGCAGTCAACTTTTCACCACTTACTATCATTATCTGTGGGAATACGAGTATAACATTGGCTTCAAAAACGTGC
The DNA here is from genome assembly GCA_964560495.1 of uncultured Caldilineaceae bacterium. Lineage (GTDB taxonomy): Bacteria > Chloroflexota > Anaerolineae > Caldilineales > Caldilineaceae > UBA5069. The sequence goes on along the minus strand of CAZLMM010000045.1, from coordinate 46,313 downwards.
AACTGTTTATTTTCCCATGAGTTGAAAGAGGATTACCCACAAAGTCAGAAGAAAAAGCGACCCATACACGAGAACAACGCCGGAAGATTTGCTCTTTTTCTCTGGCTGCACGCCCATATGCTCCAATGCGGCGATTACCCGACGATTCGCCCACAATTCCAAACGTAGGCGGATCAGCAACACACTCAGCCAGATGATCACCACAATGGCGGCCATCACCGCCAAGAGCAGCCAACCACCACCCATTTCCCTTCCCTCCCCATCCTGAAATTTGCTTTGGCGACAACAAGAGATAGTGTATAATAAACACTATTTCTTGTCAAGAGGGGCAAACTGCTTTTCGTTTACTCAGCCACCGACCATTGCATCAACTCGAACCCATCTCCCCCATCCATCAGTTGCACCCGCTCGCCGCTCGCCGGTTCATACCAACCCACAACCAGGCGGTAATCGCCCACGGGTAGATTCTCAGGTAGTTCCAGTGAATAATAGTCATCCACCCTTTCACCGACCTCCCAACCCCATGTCGGGAAAAAGCCGCCCTGCGGCGCACGGTCGTTCTGACCAATTACATTACCATCAGGCCCAAGTAGATGGACAAAGACATGCAAGTCCTGGCGAAGCGGCGCGCTTGTCGACCACACCAGCCGCAAATCGAGCATTTCGCCGGGCGTCAACGCGGCCGGCAATTGGTCGCTGCCCACCAGTTGCAAACCGTTTCCCCAGCTTGCACCCATTGGGCGTTGCGGCGCGGCAGGCGGCTCGCCGATGACAAACCAATCCAACGGCAATAGATCGCCCAACGCCGCGTCATCCGCCAGGCGATAGGCGGTCGTCTCCAGGCGATAGCGGCCCGGTGGCAGGTCAGCAGGGAGCGTCAGCAGTTTGGGGTCTGGCAGTGGCGTATCGAAAAAAAGCGTGGTGGGGATGATCCCGCGCGCGGGCGGTCCATCCTCTTGGGCAAGGATGCGACCATCCGCCGCAACGGCGCGCACCGTCGTGTTGATCTGTTCGGAGATCGGCGCTGCGCCGCTCCAAAAGAGCGTCACCGGCAGATTTGCGCCAGGCTGCGCGGCGCCCGCCTCCCATCGGGTGAGACGCAGCGGGCCAAAGGTGGGGGGGGGAGTGAACTCAGCCGCAGCCAACATGACCGGCTGGGCGCGCCACCCTTGGGCCAACAGCGCCATCACTCCGTGCTCCTCCATGGCCACGTCGAACTGCTCGATGAGAGTGCGTAAAAAGTCCCCGTCATAGCGCGTTGCCAGGCGGAAAGCATCGCTCACGAACCAGACGCGTTGGTTGCCGCGCACCACCGCTTCAAGCTGCTCCTGGTTGTCGAGGAGATGCGCGCCCGTCCAGCGATCCACCAACGCGCCGTCCTTCTCGATGACGAATTCCTCATAGCCGCGCTGCACAGCGTAATAATTGCACGCGCCCAACATCATGGCGCAGGCAGGCGGCTGCGGCGAAAGAACCACATCATCGGATTGACGCTCAGCACCCAGCCAGGCCAGTACACGATCATAGCCTTCGACCTGTTGGGTCAAGGCAAATTGTGCGGGACGCCAGAGCATGGCTGCCAACATCAGGCTCAATACAGCATACGCAGCGATGCGTAGAGAAATCCGCTGCGTCAGATGTTCCACCACCCAGACCATGCCCGCCGCGCCCAAAAGCAGCCACACGGGCTGCACAAAGAAAAGGTAGCGCGCCTCTCGCCATGATGTTCCCACCACGAGAAAGACCGCCGCCAGAACGAAAGCCAACTGTAGGGCGAAAAAGAGGGTAGCCTGATGAAAAGCTCGCAGATCGAGCAGCCGGCGCGTTCTCCAAAGACGAACCAGACCGACGATGACAGCCAGCGCACCGCCCAACGTCCACGGCAGCCGCTCCGGAGCGGTCAGGAGTGGGCTATAAACGCGCCAGGCGCCTACCACATCAAGGACGATCCCCACATAGGGGCGCTGGGCCTGGATCGTCTCAAAGGAACCGGGCTGCCCCAGCAGTTCGATGGCGAATCGAAGGGCCAGGGAGGCGACGCAGACCAGGTGCGCGGGCATGGCGGGCGGGCGAAGCAGCCAACGCCAGCCGCGCCAAAGCAGGCCGGCCAGTAAAATTGCGGGATAGAGGAGCGCCATCTGCTCCTGGGTGAACAGGGCAAGAATGAAAAAGGCTGCAAAGAGAATGTGTGCAGAACGGGGTGAAAGCCTGAGTGAAACTCGTTTATTGGCAGGAGTTGAAGGAGGGGCGACGATGGCTTCGTAAGCCGCCCAGAGCGTCAATAGGGTGAACAACTGGAGCTGGCTGTAAAAACGGGCCCGCCCGCTCCACACGATGGCCTCGGGCAGCAACGTCAACCCCACGACCGCCAGCCAGCTCACTGCTGCGCCCCACATACGCCGCCCCACAGCAAAGGTCACCAAGAGAGTGAGCAGGCCAAAGAGGATGCTGGGGCTGCGCCCAGCCAGCACACCGCCGCCCAACGCCGACAGGAACAACGCTTCCACATAGGAAGCCAGCAGACCGCGCGTATAGAGCACGCCGCTGGGCATCCACGGCGCGCCCAGCTCTTGCAGCCGCGTGGCCGCCCAGAGCGTGGTGAATTCATCGACGTGAAGGCTGCTGGTTGTAGCGTAACTCCAGCGCAGCCAAAGCCCTAGAGCCAACAGCACTATCAGCCCGCCTACCAACAGCGCCGACAACCATTTCCGCCGTGACCCCGCGAGCATCATTCGCCCACCTGGAAAGAACCCACCGCAGCAGAGTCGCCAACTGGGCCGGCATTTGTCGTCACGGCCAAACGCCCACCATCTGGGCCATAGAGACCGACCCGCACCTGATACTCGCCCGGTGGCAGATCCGCGGGCAGTGCAACATTGCGCTCATCGACGAACGTCTGCCCTGGCTGCCACAGCCGCGTGACTGCGAAGCCGCTCAACGGCGGGCCATCTCCCTGGGCGACCACCGCGCCGTCGGGCGCGACCACATGGACAAAGACGGTGTAATCAACGGGCGTGCGCGCTGTGCTCTCCCATTCCAGCGCCAGAGGGAGCGTCTCGCCTGGCTGCGCCCGAGATGGCGCTGCGACTGCGTTCAGGCGGGCGACTTCGCCAAATTGCCAGGGTGAGACAGCGCGCTCTGGCAGCGCGGTCGGCTCGCCCACCTGGAGCAACGCGAGGGCGCGCTCGCTCTCGCCCAATGGGGCGCCGTCAAGAAGAGCGGCGGGCAGCGCTTCCAGCGTGACAGGATCGTAGAAAGAGACAACAAAGCGATAGAGACCCGGAGGCGCGTCGGGCGGGATGGCTACGGTGTGACCATCGGGGCGCACCTCGCCCACCGGCCAGCCGACCGTGGGCGCGCCCCACGGCCAGCCCTCGCTGCGCCAAAGCTCACGTCCATCCTGACCAACCAGCCGCAGCAGTACATTGTAGTTCGTGGTCATTGGGGCGCGGGCTTGCTCGTAGAGCGTAGCCTGAAAGCGGTCGCCCAGCGCGGCCTGGCTTTGCTCAAAGACGTGGGCCAGCAGGCGCAGTTGGCCGCCAAAATCTGCCGCGCTTCCCGTAGGGGCATTGAGGAAATCGGGCAAAGCGACGCCGCGCATGTCATAAACTCGTGCCAGCTCCAATCCCCGAAAGCGCACCGTGTGCACCGGCTTGCGCTGGTTGAAGTAGGCCGCCGTTTCTGGAGACGGCAGTTGGCGCTGCCACTGGTTGACATAAGTGACAGCGTAATCCACGCCAAGCCAGTAGAGGAGGGAACCCTGGCTGATATTGGCCGTCGCGCCATGAAAAAAGTAGGAAAAGGGGCCGTCATAATACCAAGAAGCAGCGCGCGTCGATTCGCCGGCGACCTGTTCATTGATCCACTCCGCCGCCTCTTCCAACCCCTCGCCCCAGCCCACAAAGAGGACAGCCGGCGCAGTTGCGCTTCCACCGGCAAGCGGGTTGTAGTAAGTGAGATAATAGGGATAGTGCAGACCGGTGAAGACCGCATGCAGCGCAAAGAGCCCAACCGCGGCCACGACAGTTGCCCGGTGGAGCGATGCCGTTGCAGGGCGCCATCTGCGCAACAGAGCCGACCCCAGGGCAACCCACCCCAGGCTGGCGATTACATCCAGGACCAGATGGGCGGGCAGCAGATAGCGGTCGAATTTCTTGGCGCCCAGGCTCATGCCGACGGTGTAGATCAGCGCAAAAATGAGTAGACCAGCCGCAGCCCGGCGCGCGACCGGCAAATGGAAGGGCGGTGCTCGTTTGACGCCCCAGACCAGCGCTGCACCCAGTCCGATGAGCACGGCCGGCGTGGTGCGAAAGAGAAACGAGATGGGATAGAAGACGACGCCCGGATCGGCAGTGGGTTGTCCCATGAAATAGTTGACCGTGGTGTGGCGCTCCACGTAGTCACCCATCTCGGCGCCCATGCGCAAGAACGTGCCACCGGGATCGACCCACATGGCAGGCCAAAGCAAAACAAAGACAGCGATGGCGATGACGCCCCAGAGAACATAGCCAAGCCAAAGAGATTGGTGACTTGCGGTGTTGGGGTGTTGTGGTCTTGAGGGAGAGCGGCGCAGTTTTTCCAGGACAACCAGCGCAAGACCCGTTGGCGCCAGGAAGATAGCCGGCGTCTTGGTCAACCAGGCCAGACCCATGACAACGCCCGACCAGAGCAGGTAGCGCCGCTCTTGCCCACCATAGAGCCAGGCCAGAAAGGTGAGCAGGGCCAGGAAGATCAGGCTGGAGACCGCACCGTCGGGGTGAAGCTGGCGCGCCAGCGCAACATTGAACGGCTCCCACGCCACGAAGAGCGTCGCCAACACCGCCGCCGGTTCGCCAAAGAGACGCCGCAAGGGAAAGAAGCAGAGAGAGATGGCCAGCGATACAGCCAGCGTCAACCACCAGCGCCCGGCAGTCAGCATTTCCAGCGGCGTCAACGCGCTGTTCTCTATGAGCCACGCTTCCAGTTGCTCCGTCTCCCAAGCGAACTGCCCCGGCGCCTGTTCGGCATAGGTCGGAAATCTTTGGAGAAAACCCAACGCGCCAGCCCACATGACCGTGACGCCGGGGTGCTCGCGCTGAAAAGTGTCGGCAAGATCGCCATGACTGATGGCCTGATAGAAATTTGCCGAACGCGCCAGCCACTTGCGCTCATCCACCGTGACGAACGCGTCAAGGGCCAATGCCCGCGGCAGCCATGTTGCGACAAAGAGCAAGGCAAAGACCAGCGCGGTGCGCAGATGAGGGTTCATTGCCGATCTCATTCCTCGCCGATGCGGATGTCGGTTAGATGCACCTGGGAGTCAATTTCCATGCCGGCCTCATCCAGCACCGACAGCCGTTCGCCGCTCTCTTCCAGATAGAAGCCCGTGTGGAGGCGATAAAGGCCGTCAGGAGCGTCCAGGCTGACCGGAATCAGATAGGGGTCGGTGATGAGTTCACCGGGATCCCACTGGGAGGTATCGCGGCTTTCGCACACGGGATAGCCGTCGCGTTGGGCGATCATAGGGCTGTCGCCGTAGTAAACCTGATTGAAGACCTTGTAATTCTCCTCCATGGGCCGCTGGGCTCGCCAGTAGAGGGTCAACCGAATGGCGTCGCCCGGTTGCAATGGCGTGGGGTGATCGATGGCGTAACCTTCCAGCCAGATGAGGTCGCCAAAATTGATATGGAGTGGATTGGCGATGGGCGGATCGACCGATGGATAGGTCAGCGGCAGGTCGGGCGCGGCGTTTGCGTCATAACTGGCAGTCAGTGCAGCGAAATCATAGACAGGCAGGCCGTCGGTCGGGTCCTGGGCAGGATTTTCCCGGCGCTCCCCTGTGCGCTCATAAATGATCAGCTTGTTCCGGCCATTCACCTGCACCGTAGCTTGCTTGACAAAGCCCTGGCGCAGATAGTCTTCCATGTTGCGCCGGTCTTTGCTGCTAAAGGGTTCAAGATTGCGGATCTCGAAGAACCATTCGGCGTCACGCGTGCAGCGCTCTGCGCCGCGCGTGTACCAGGCCGGCACCCAGGCTTCTTTTTCACTGCTATCAAAAGGTCCGCTGAGAACGCCCTGGCGATAGAGCTCGCCAATCACCTTCCAGCCATTGTTGAGGGGAAAGCCAAAACGAGCTTTGTCGTCCGGTTCTTCGTAAGTCACCCAGTAACCAGCGGGGCGTTTCTCAAAATAATCCAGCATCACTTCGTCTGTGCTGAGGAAATACCAATAGGCGTAATTGGCAAAGAGCAAGATCACTCCGGCAGCGCCAGCGGCTCCCACCCACGCAGCTGCGCGGAAGCCTACGCGCGCTTGTAGCCAGAACCAACCTGCCGCCAGGGCATCCGCTGTCAGCAAGAACCAGGGCATGAAGAAGGTGTACACATGGGTGCGCGGCTTTTCGGTGAAAAAGATCGCCAGGAGCATGACCGCGCCAAACCACAGCCAGAGGGAACGCGTCTCTGCTCGCTGGCCCGGCGCGGCGATGGTCATGCCCAGCAGGATGGCGAAGGGCAAAAAGGTCCAATCTTCCTCGACCACAAGCAGCCACTCTGGGTTGATGAGCGTTACGCCAAAGATGACCACTGTCGCTGCGGAGAGGGTCCAGGTCAGCCAGCGCGGCCAGCCGGCGCGCCACACGCGCATCATGGCCGCCCCAGTCAGGCCGATGAGCAGCAGCACATAATAGGTGGTGCTATAGAGCGTGGTGCGCAGAAAGACATCGCGCAGATTGTTATAGGGGAAGTTGCTGCCAATGCGCCGATCCGTGAGATAGGTATAGGTGGCGGCGAAGCGCGGGTTGAGCACATAGGGCGCATAGAAAAGGGCCAACAAAACGCCGCCCACGAGCACGGCGACGAGCGTAGCGATGACGATGGCGCGCCGCTCTTGGCGTTGCCGCCACAGCAGCGCGCCCCATAGCAGCGCAATGGGCAGGCCAGCCAGCACGCCCTCATAATGGGAGAGCGCACCCGTGGCAAGGAAGATCGCTGCCAACGACAGATAGGCCATGTATGCGCGCGGTTTCTCCAGCACCCGCACCAAAATCAGCACGGCCAGCAGCGACATGAGCAACACGACGCTTTGATATTGGACGATGCGCGAGAAGCCGATGAAGTAGCCATCCAGCGCCAGGAACATGGCGGCAACCCAGCCAGCCAAAGGATTGAAGATGCGCCAGCCCAGCAGCCACATGGCGAAGATCGCCGCAAAGTTCGCCAGCGCAAAGGGCAACCGCGCAGTCTCCTCGGTCAGGCGTCCCGTCAGCGCGTAGAGCGCAGTGGGCGCGAGAATCTCTGTTGGCCCCTTCTTGTGGAGCATCAACACATCTTCGTAGCCCTGCAACACAGCGGCCGATCGCAGAGCCGCGCGCGCCTCATCGCCCTGGAAATCGGCGTAACCCAGATTGGCGAAGCGGAAGGCGCCTCCTACCAGCGCCAGGACGAGCGCGCCGGCGAGCAGCCAGCGCTTGTCCAACCCTTCCCACTCGGACGCGACCGGCGGCGACGGCGTGCGGCTCCGCAGCCAGGCCCAAACAAAGAGCGCGCCGGCAGCAGCGTTGAAGACTAGCAGCGTCTGTGTCCAGGTTGCCGGGCCGGGCAGATAGCTCACCACAAGCATCACGGCGACCAATACGCCATAGCCCGCACCCATGACATAGAGGCTGCGCTCCCATGGCCCAGGCGGGGCAGCGCTGCGCCCAACCAGGGCATCCGCCAGAAAGAAGCCAGGCAACAGGACGGTCAGCGCCAGGGCGGCAACCGATTGTAGCAGAATGGGAAGGGGAGAAATGAGGACGAGATCGGCCAGGGCGAGCGACCCCAATGCCAACAGATGAGATGTGCGAATCACTGAATCAATCACTCCGATCCGGTTCGATGACCGGCGGCCATTATAGCATATGGCTGGCAAGTCGCTGGAAACCGCAAAGCCCTTTCGGAACTCTCCCGTCACTTATGATAGAATCAAGAAAATCTATTACTAAGCTCTGGATTGGCTACTCATATCGCCACCCGCCGCGAGTCACGAGCGACGCATGAATTGTCAACCAGGCGAGCAACGTTTTTTTCATACATCCCAACGCAGCGCAAAAGGACATATCGCGATGAACATCTCACAAGAGCCATTTGGCAAAACCAGGGAGGGTGCGCCCGTCGAGCTCTACACGTTGAGCAACGACCAGGGCGTGATAATAAAAATTGCCACTTACGGCGGCGTCATCACCCACCTGTTGACGCCCGACAGGACCGGCGCGCCTGGCGATATCACTCTTGGCTACGATACGCTCGATGAATATCTCGCCTTCTCGCCCTACTTCGGCGCCATCACCGGGCGTTTCGCCAATCGGATTGCCAACGCCCGCTTCTCGCTGCAAGGCAAAGAATACACCCTGGCGCAGAACAACGGCATGAACCACCTTCACGGCGGGTTGCGCGGTTTCGACAAGGTGGTGTGGCAGGCGCGTAGCTTCCGCACGCCCACCGCGGTGGGCGTGGCGCTCACCTACCTCAGCCCTGACGGCGAAGAGGGCTATCCCGGCAATCTGTCCACGACTGTGACTTATTCCCTGAGCAATCGCAACGCGTTGAAGATTGACTACTTTGCCGTTACCGACGCGCCGACGGTGCTCAACCTGACCAACCACGCCTACTTCAACCTTGCGTGTCAGGGCGACATCCTGAATCACGTGATGATGCTCAAAGCCGACGCCTTCACTCCCACCGACGCGGGTCAAATTCCAACGGGTGAGATTCGCAGCGTGGCAGGCACGCCCATGGATTTTCGCACGCCCACGCCCATTGGCGCCCGCATCGAGGCCGACTATGAGCCGCTCAAGTTTGGCCTGGGGTATGACCACAATTGGGTGGTCAAGGGCAGGCCGGGCGATCTGCGCCTGGCGGCGGTGGTGACAGAGCCGACCTCTGGCCGCAAGATGGAAGTGCACACCACGCAGCCGGGCATTCAGCTCTACACGGGCAATGTGCTCGATGGTCGCGCCCGGGGGAAGGGGCGCATCTTTGGCCGACGCACAGGTTTCTGTCTGGAAACCCAACACTTTCCCGATGGTCCCAATCAGCCGGGATTCCCCACGACCACGCTGAAGCCAGGCCAGGTGTACAACGAGGTGACGGTCTTTCGGTTTTCGGTTGACAGTATAGATGGATAGCGCCGATGACAAGGCAGGCGAACGTTCATCCTACCTGCCAGCGACGCTACCCACTCTGTAAAGAGTCGATCATGGGCGCGGTTCATCGCCGCGCCTGCAATCAACGAAACGCCTGGTTTCACACGAACGCCACTTTGCTGGTCTTTTGATCATCGACTCATATCGCCACGCGTCATGCGTCATGCGTGACTCCTGACGCATGACGCGTTAACCTGGCGAACAATAGAACCAGAGGAATCATGCAACGTTTATCCTTGCGCCAGCTTTGGGCGCGAGAGTTTTCCCGCTACAACGCCGATACATTTCGCGCCGATCTGCTGGCCGGGCTGACCGTGGCGGCGGTGGCGCTGCCCCTGGCGCTGGCCTTCGGCGTTGCGTCGGGCGCAACGGCCGCCGCCGGCGTTGTGACAGCGGTGTTAGGCGGCGTCATCATCGGCGCGCTTTCTGGCGCGCCTTACCAGATCTCCGGACCCACAGGCGCCATGAGCGCAGTTCTCATCGTCGTCAGCCAGCGCTACGGTATGGAAGGCGTCTGGATCACTGGCGTCCTGGCCGGCATTCTCATCCTGGTCATTGGCCTGCTGCGATTGGGGCGCTTCATTGCCTTCATCCCTGCGCCCGTCATCAGCGGCTTCACCACCGGCATTGCCATCATCATCTTCGTTGGTCAGATCGACAACTTTCTTGGCGTGCAGACGCCAGGGACAGAATCCGCCGCGCTCAAATTCCTGCAATACTTCCAGGGCGGCTGGATGCCCAACTGGCAGAGCGTGGCATTGGGTGCGCTGGTCATCCTGATCATGGTTTTTTGGCCCCCAAGTTGGGCCAAGTTTGCGCCTGGCTCGCTCGTGGGCATCATCATCGCCAGCCTGATCGCGTTTGTCGCCGGTTTTCAGGTGTCGGTCATTGGCGAGATTCCCCGCACCATTTTGCTCGATGAGCGCCTGGGGCTGGGCGACATCCCGTGGGGCAGCCTGACGCCGTTGATTGCTCCCACCCTCTCCGTCGCTGCGCTGGGCGCCATCGAATCGCTGCTGTGCGGCGCGGTCGCCAGCAAAATGACCGGCATCCGCCTCCACGCCAATCAGGAACTCATCGCTCAGGGCGTGGGCAATCTCGTCATTCCTTTCTTTGGCGGCGTGCCGGCCACCGCAGCCATCGCCCGCACTTCCGTGGGCATCAAGTCGGGCGGGCGAACGCGGCTCGTTTCCATCATTCATGGGCTGGCGATTCTGGCCGCGGCGCTCCTCTTTGCGCCCGTCATCGCCCATGTGCCGCTTACTGCGCTGGCCGGCGTGCTCATGGTGACGGCCTTTCGCATGAACGAGTGGGCCTCCATCCGCTTCATGTTTGGCCGGCGTTTCAAGACGGCCATGATCACCTATCTGGTGACGCTGATCGCCACCATCTCTCTGGACCTCACTCAAGCCATCATCATCGGCGGCGTCCTCTCGGCCATTATCTTCATGAACGAGGTCGCCAGCATCCAGATCGACGTGCGCGATGTGGATGTGGAGCGCATGCGGCTACGGGGCATGGATCTCAAGACCGACTGCAAGGCTATCCGCGTGGTCTTTCTCACCGGCCCGCTCTTTTTCGCCGCCACCAGCAACTTCAATGAAGCTGTCGCGCACGAGGAAGACGCCCAGGTGTTGATCCTCTCCATGCGCGCTGTGCCCCTCATCGACATCACAGGCATCGAGGTGGTGCGCAGCCTGCACGAAAAGTTGCACGGAGAAGGCAAGACGCTGATGATGGCCGCGGTGCAGCCGCGGGTGATGACCATGTTCGAGCGCGCTGGGCTAGATCAAGAGATCGGGCGGGAGAACTTCTTCTGGAGCGCCGACCGGGCCATCCTGACCGCCGAGCAGCGCTATCTATTGAAGGACGTGCATACGGCCGTGGATGCGATGGAGGACCTGCCGCTCATCGAGCAGCCAGTGTAAGAGTTCACTCGATGACGGTTGCCTGGCTACAGTTCATGGGCAACTTGTCTTGGGGAAGTCGGAACTTCGCACCTTGATTGTGGCGGCGCGGGCATCGAGGTCGACGAATAAGTCACCGTCTTCGGTCCCGTCGATAGATCTGTAGATCTGTGGGGGGACGCCAGAAATCCAGCAGATACTCGAAGGTCGTGCCCATGGTGATGTAGTTTGACGGCCATCCGAAGATGCCGAGGCGGTTGACGATGTTGGTGCGATCCCAGATGATGGTGTTGCGCAGTTCATACCCGCGCGACGCAGCTCCTCCACGAGCGCAATGTGGATCGTGATCCGCTCATTCTCCCATCACATGTCCGGTACGTTGATGACGCAGTGCGCTTTGGGCTTGAGCAAGGGCAAGAGACGCTCAAAGACATCGCCCATGGCCCGGGTGTATTCATCCAACGGCATCGTTCCCAGGTCGCGAGGGTTTTGAGAATACTGCTCGACCTTGCCAAACTGGTCGTTCTTACGCTCATCCCCGCGCCGCGATTTGTTCTTGCGTGTTCGATTGAGCAGATTGGCATAGGGCGGCGACGTCCACATCAGGCTCACGGTCTGGGGCAGAAGATAGTCATCGATGTGCAGAGCGTCGTCTTGCACCGCCAGCCGCTGAGCCTGATTGAAGAAGTGATTGTTGCTGAGTCTTCGCTGGCAAAGATCGATGTATTTCTCCTGCAAGTCGAACCCGATGGCGTTTCGATCGAGTTCCTGAGCTGCGACAAGCGTCGCACCGCTCCCCATGAAAGGATCGACGACAAGCTCGCCCTGGTGGGTGAACAACTCGATGATCTTTTTCGCCAGCGAAATTGGAAATGTAGCGGGGTGCAGTTCCTTGTTGCGCACGTCCTTGCTGCTATAATTGAACTGCCTGACGCCAAGCTGACTCTTGATCGAATCTTTGGCGGACAGACAATTCAGATGTTTCTGGGGACAGGCGCACGTTCGGCTGCACCCAATCTCGATCCGAGTGCGGTAGAGTGGACAATTCTCACGAATTGTTCGAGGCAGAGCGGCTTCCTGCATGGGTCTTCCTGGCTCTTTGTCATCAACACGTTGGTTTTACTGCTCGCTAAACTGCGGTTGCTTTGAGACCAGGAGTTTTCACAGTTCAAAAACTCCTGGTCTCAAACAGAGCAAAGTATAGAGGGCAATAATGGATAAATGACGCCTGTTCCATTGTTCATTTTACCAGATTCCTGCCAAATCGTTGCCATCATCTGCTCTTGAACTTCACCGATAGGAAACGATCCCATGAAAATTCTTGTCACCGGCGGCGCTGGCTACATCGGCAGCATCACCGTTGAGCAACTGATCGAAGCAGGCGAAGAAGTCGTCGTCTTCGATAACCTCTATCAGGGTCACCGGGCGGCGGTTCACCCCGCCGCTCTCTTCGTCCAGGGTGACCTGGCCGAGCGCAGCGCCATCGACTCGCTGTTGGCCACGCATCGCCCCGACGCCATCATGCACTTCGCCTCCCATACCCTGGTCGGCGAGTCCATGCAGAATCCCTTTCGCTATATCGGGGAGAATGTGGTCAACGGCCTGAGTCTTCTCCAGAGCGCGGTGGAGCACGGCGTGGGACGTTTCATCCTTTCTTCCACTGCCAATCTCTTCGACGATCCCGAGCGCATGCCCATCGACGAACAGGAGCGCATCATCCCGGGGAGCCCTTACGGCGAATCGAAATACATCCTGGAGCGGATGCTCTACTGGCTCGACCGCGTCAAAGGATTGCGCTATGCCTGTCTGCGCTATTTCAACGCCGCCGGCGCATCGGCCGCACGCGGCGAAGACCATCACCCCGAACTGCACCTGATCCCGTTGGTGCTCCAGGTAGCCCTCGGTCAACGCAAAAAGATCATGATCTTTGGCGACGACTATCCCACGCACGATGGTACATGCGTGCGCGACTACATCCACGTAGTCGATCTGGCCCAGGCGCACATTCTGGCTTTGCGCGCGCTAGATCAGGGCAGCCGCACGTACAATCTGGGTAACGGACAGGGCTTCTCCGTGAAAGAGGTCATCGACGTGGCGCGAGAGATCACCGGCCATCCCATCCCGGCGCAGGTGACAGCCCGGCGACCTGGCGACCCGGCCGTGCTCATCGCCAGCAGCGAGAAGATCCGTCACGAGCTAGGCTGGCAGCCGCGCTTTCCCCAACTGCGCGCCATCGTGGAGAGCGCCTGGCGCTGGCATGTGTCCCATCCCCACGGCTACGGAGATCGCTAAAGTCAGACTCAACAATCGTGCAACTGATCTCAAGATTGGCCGATCATATCGCCGACCATCACGCATCACGAGTGACTCGTGACGCATAAATTGTTTACCTGGCGAGCAGCCAGGTAGGGCTTGTTTGGATTCATGACCGAAGCAGTGAAAGGCCAGCGATGAGCGACCTCTACAAACAGGCGGGCGTCGACATTGACGCCGGCGCACGCGCGGTCGACCTGATGCGCAACGCCGTGCGTGCGACCTTTACGCCCCAGGTATTGGCCGATGTGGGCAGCTTTGGCGGCCTCTTTGCACTGGAGAAGCTGCCCAGACAGCCCGTGCTCGTGGCCTCCATCGACGGCGTGGGCACCAAGGTGAAGCTGGCTGCCCAGTTGGGACGCTGGTCTGGCGTCGGTCACGACATCGTCAATCATTGCGTCAACGACATTTTGGTGCAAAACGCTCGCCCGCTTTTCTTTCTAGACTACATTGCCAGCAGCAAGCTGAATCCAGAGGCTGTGGCCGCAGTGGTCTCTGGCGCAGCTGCGGCCTGTCGGACGGTGGGCTGTGCGCTGCTGGGCGGCGAGACAGCGGAGATGCCGGGCGTCTACACTGACGGCGCATTCGACGTGGCCGGCGCGATCATTGGCCTGGTGGATCGTTCCGCCTTGCTGCCGCGCCTGGATGCGATGCAGCCAGGCGACCTGCTGATCGGCCTGCCCAGCAGCGGGCCTCACACCAACGGCTACTCCCTCATTCGCCGCATCATCGCAGAGCGCGACCTCACCCTGACGATGGCCAACGGCCGCACCCTGGCCGACGCCTTGCTTGCGCCCCATCGCTGCTATCTGGCCGAGATCGAGCGCATTCAGGCCGCGGGCATTCCGCTGCACGGCATGGCCCACATCACCGGCGGCGGCTTCGTCGAGAACATCCCTCGCGTGCTGCCGCCGCACCTGGCGGCGGTCATCGACGCCTCGTGGGAGGCGCCTGAACTCTTTCGCTTGTTGGTGGAGTGGAGCGGGATGGAATTGGCCGAAGCCTTTCGGGTGCTCAACATGGGCGTGGGCATGGCGTTGATCGTCGCTGCGGACATAGGCGATGATCTGTTGCGGCTGTTGCCCGAGGCGCTGCCAATTGGTCGCCTGGAGGCGCGGCGGGGAGTCGCCATTCACATTTCGTCCATCTCGCGCTGACGCCGTTCCACCTCGGCGATGCGTTCGCCCTGGCTGACGATCAGCTCGGCCAGGAAGCCCACCAGAAAGAGCAGGACGCTGATCACCGCAAGGATGCCGGCGCTCAGAAAGATTGGGCGCTGCTGGGTGTCGGTGAACAGGTAGAGCAGGATCAAGTAGAAAAACGTCGCGGCGCTGACGGTCAGGCCGAGCAGCCCCAGGCCGCCAAAGAAGCGCATGGGCGCCTGGCTGAAAGTGAGCAAGAAGCGCACCACCAGCACATCCAGAAATGACTTGGGGATGCGCTCCCAGCCAAACTTGCTGCTGCCGGCCAACCTGGGACGATAGCTCGTGGGCGTTTCGCCTACCCGATAGCCGTTGTGCACCGCAATCATGAGCAAAAAGCGGTGCCAGTCGCTGCGCAGGGGCGGAAAGCTCTCCACCACTTCCCGGCGCATTGCCTTGATCCAGTTGCCGTCGTGGACAGGCACGCCGGCCATCTTCTGCATTACGAAATTGTAGATGCTGCTGGCAAAGACCTTGCCATCTTTACGCCCCTGTCGCCAGCCGGCGACTGCGTCCAGATCGTGGGCTTCCAGATGACGCACCAGGGCCGGGATGTCCAGTAGCGGGTCCGATTCCATGTCCGCCGGGATGAGGATGATGATCTCGCCGCGACTGGCAGCGAACATCTTGCGCAGCGCTGCGGTCATGCCCTGGCTGCGGCGCTGGGTGAAGACGCGCAACTGCGGATAACGGGTTTGCAGGCCGGCCAGGATAACGCCCGTGCCGTCGCGACTACCGTCGTTCACCACCAGCACTTCACCGCTACAGTTCAACTCTTCCAAGGCGTCAAAGCTGCGCTCCACCACTTGACCGATGGCGCCTTCTTCATTGCGCGCCGGTATGACCACGCTGATCTTCAGCGCAGCAGAGATCTCTTCCAGCATCTGGGCGCTTTCTCGTTCCTGCTTAGCGAGCGCCATGCACCTCCATGAAGTCGCGCACCAATTCCACGACCCGATCCTGTTGGCTATCGCTCATTTCCGGGTAGAGGGGCAGGCTGAGGCACGTGTCGGCCACGGCCTCGGTGACAGGCAGATCGCCGCGGCGATAGCCAAGCTGGGCATAGGCCGGCTGTAGATGGAGCGGAACCGGGTAGTGGACGCCCGCCTCGACTCCGTATTCACGTAGATGGTCCAGCAGTCGGTCGCGTTGGGGTGTGCGGATGACGTAGAGATGCCACACCGGATGGGCATCGGCGGCGACATGGGGCAGGATGAGGTTGCAACCAGCCAACAGTCCGTTGTAGCGCCGGGCCAGGCGGCGGCGGCTTTCCGTCCAGTCCGTCAGATGGGGCAGCTTGGCTCCCAGAATTGCAGCTTGTAGCGTGTCCAACCGCTCGCCAAAACCAACCTGGTCGTGGAGATATTTGGAGCGTCGCCCGTGGTTGCGCAACAGCCGCACCTGTTCGGCCAATGCGGCGTCGTCGGTCGTCACTGCGCCAGCGTCGCCATACGCGCCCAGGTTTTTGCCGGGATAGAAACTGAAGCAGGCCATGTCGGCCAACACACCCGCACAGCGACCTTTCCAGATTGCGCCGTGGGCTTGGGCCGCATCCTCAATGACGGCCAGACGATAGGCGGCGGCGATCTCGGCGATGGTGGTCATATCCGCCGGCTGACCGTAGATGTGCACCGGGATCAATGCGCGCGTCGCCTGGGTGACGGCGGCTTCCAGCGCGCCAGGGTTCATGGTGTAAGTCAGCGGGTCAATGTCCACAAAGACGGGCTGGGCGCCTACTGCACTGATCGCCTCGGCGGTGGCGATGAAGGTGTGAGCAACGGTGATCACCTCGTCGCCGAGACCGACGCCCAGGCTGCGCAGCGCCAGCTCCAGCGCCGCCGTGCCGCTGCTCACGCCCACGCAGAAGCGCGCCCCGCAGAACGCGGCAAAGGCATCTTCGAACTGGCGCACTTCGGGACCCATAATGAAAGCCGTGGAGTCCAGCACCCGCTGAATGGCCGCATCCACCTCGTTGCGGATCGACGCGTATTGGGCTTTTAGATCGACCAATGAGATAGAACTTTGTTGCGCCATCTGGTTCACACAAAAGATGGTCGAGCTGTCGGCTCGACCATCTGCGATTGTCAACACTCTCGTCGTGGCGTCGCCGCCTGCCGCCACGACGAGATTATAGTTGAGTCGTGATGAAAAAGCCAAGTCGAATCTGTGCAATCAAACGAGCGTCTCGGGCGACGGGCATCCTGCGTCCAACCGTTCGCCGATCAACATCAGGTGCTGCTCACCCTGACGGGTGAGGAACACGACGCCGGCAGCCTGACTGTGGGCCAGACGCAGCCGCGAGCGCAATTCTTCCGGCTCCATGGGGAAGCCGCGGCGCTTGATCTCCACCTGGCCGACGCCCAAGACGGCTAACCGCTGATTGAGCAACTTGAGACCGAAGCGATGCACTTCGTGAATGCGGAACGCCTGGGCGAAGGGCGTCGGTCGGTCGCTGGCGGCAACGATGTAGGCGATCTGCGGGTCAAAGAGCCAGCCGTCCAATTGAGCGCACAGCTCCGCCACCGCGCCGGCGCGGATGACCGCCGGATTCGGCTCGTAGAGGATGCAGGGTGCAGTCAGTGGGCCGGTTGGGGCCAGCTCCCCCTGGGCGGTGATTACAGCCCACCCCTGCGCACGATGGACGCTGGCCCAGACACTCGGCTGTTTGGTCAGCCCGCGCCACAGCACGGCCTCCTTACAAACGCCGTCATGGCTGATGAATTCGACGCTGGAGTCCTCCGGCAAAAGCGCCCGGTCAAGACCCGGCATGAGCTTGACGACAAGTAGCTGCACCTGTTCCTCCAGGCGCAAGATGACAGACAGGCGCGGAATGAGTTCTTCCGGGTCAAAGAGACGCCTGCCCTGGCTGCGTCGGCCAGGGTCGACGAATGCTGCGGCGGCGGGCGGCAGTCGCCCGGCGTGCATCTCCTCCACCCAATCGGCCGGACGAAAGTCGATACGCGCCGCCAGACCCAACGCCTGGGCGTTGGCGCGCGCCAGCGCCAGCCGCTCGGGGTCGCGCTCATAGGCGATGACGCGACGGAACTGAGCCAGGGCCAGTGCGTCGCCCCCAACGCCACAACCTAAATCGAAGACGTCGCCCGCTCGGGCCGCGCGGTCGAGTCGTTCGGCGCGGTGTAGCGCGACCGGCCAGGCAGTGGCCTGCTCCAATGCGTCGTTGTTGAAGAACATGCGCTCTGCGTGGGGAAACTTGGCGCTGGCGCGCCTACGCAGGCGCGCCAGCATGAGGAGAGCGCCGGCCTGCTCTCCCGAAAAACGGCGGCGCAGAGCAGCCAGCAGCGGCAGCGTGCGCGCTTGAGCAAGGTCGCCGGCCATGAGATCGAGGCATGCCTGCTGGGCCTCATCCGTTTGCAGAAAATCTACAAGATCAGGCTGCATGGCTCCGGTCTATCTCGCTCCTGTGATGGCGCGTTCATCGAGTGCTGTCAGGAGTTGACCACTTTGCGTGCAGCGATTAAGATAGTGCCGAATTCTCGACATCATCGAGAGCATATTCGTCTTGTCTGATTGCTCTTTGTGGCAGATGATTTCCTAAACAGGGGGAAGACCGATGAGCGTTCAAAACGAGTCGTTGGAAATCCACAAGACAATGGAAAAGTTGGATGACGCCCCCGGTTTGGAGTATCGGGCTGTGGCACACGATTCCCTGTCTATGTTCCTGGCAGCCATCGTTGGCGCTATCTTGGGCATGCTACTCACGCTGCTGGTGCTGGCGATCATCAACAACGGCACGTTGAGCTTTGCCAGCGCAAACCGCGTGGATGGGGTGGAACAGACGCTGTATCGCGTCAACGAAAACGTTGGCACATTGAGCGTCAATCTGGACACTGCTGTTGCTGAAGTCAACAATATCCGCGCCGGGTTACAGGCTGCCCAGGCGAATCTTGAGACTGCTGTGGCCGATCAAACAGCCGGGCTGCAAAACGCTCAGATGCAAATCGATGAGGCTGAAGAAGCGCTGGCGACGTTGCAAGTGACGCGTCAGCAATTCGATACCTTTATTGCAGCCCTGAGCGCCGCTCTCTCCGCAATCTCCACTCCCGAAGCGCCCACCGAGTAAAAATGGTAAATGATAAATGCTCAATGATGAATGATTAAGTGATCGCCGTCGCGTCCTTAACCATTCACCATTCACCATTACCCCAGTTCCTCTCGGTTCGCATAGAACACCAGCAGCACCGACCCATAGCGCCGGCGGTCGTATTCCATCAGGAAGCTCAGCTCCACTGGCGCATCTTCTCGCGGGTGCATCTGCACGATCACCGTTCCATTCTCTGCCAGCAGCTCAGGGCGCGCATCGACCAGCAGCAGCGCTTTCCTCCACATACCCTGGTACTGGGGCGGTGCAATATAGACCAGGTCGAATGGCTCGCCCCGATAGCGTTGGAGAAAGGCAAAGCTGTCTCCGCGCTCGATGGTCGCCTGGGCCTCCAGCTGGCAGTGGCGCAGATTGGCCTGGATCGTCTCCACGGCGGCGCGGTTGAGGTCGATGAAGTGGACGAAATCAGCCCCGCGACTCAGGCACTCGATGCCCACAGCCCCGGTGCCGCCAAAGAGATCGAGCGCCCGCACCCCCACGATCCAATCTCCCAGGATGCTGAAAAGCGCCTCTTTGGCGCGATCGGTGATGGGCCGCGTCGAATCGCCCGGCACCATGCGCAGCCGTCGCCCTTTGGCCCGCCCGGTGATCACCCGTTGGCTCATTGCACCATCTCCATGTCCCACGTTCCGTTGTTTCTGATGCTGAAATAGCGGATGGTGGCGTCCTCATAGCAGGCAAGCAACCGGCCTTCGCTGAAGCGTTGAACCACGGTGTGTTGACAAAGCCGCTCTTCCCGGTCGATCTCGCCCATCTGCTGACGCACATCCTCCACCGTGCACCAGAGCTTGCCAAAGCCGCGTCGTGGCAGGGGCGGGGAGGTTTCCGGGCCGCCGCTGGGATTGCAGGTGATCTCCGGCTCATCCTCTGTCCAGGCGTCTGTGTACGCCAGCCAGCTCTTGTTGGGAAAAAGCACGTAAATTTGTTGTTCGCTGCCAAACCAGAGCATGAAGCGGTCATACGCAGGTCCCTGACCGAATTCATTGAGCGCCACGGGATCATATGACGCTTCGTACAGAGGACAGCCAAGCGGCGTCGTCAGGTCTTCACGACCGCTCAGATCCGGGCTGACCTGCATGGTGCAGACGTGCTCGGGCGTTGCAGCGCCGGCAACGTCGCCGGAAATGGGCGCCGCAGCACGAATATCGACCGTCGTCTGCACCGGCGGCGCGCCGACATCTGTAACGGGCTGAGTCATTGTGAGCGGGCTGGCAATTGGGGGCGGCGCCGTAGGCGTGGGCGTATCTGTCGGGGGAAGGGTCGCTACGGCGACAGTCGTTGGCGTCATCGAAGGCGGAGGCGGGGGCGTTGCGGTCGGCTCTTCATCTCCGCAGGCCGTTGTGAAGATGACTGCAGCCAGCAAAAGCGCTGCGATAGCCCCTTTGCCAGCAACTCGGCCGCTTTTCGCTGTTCTCCAACCTGAATTTACGGCGCAACAGATGTATATCACGATTTCCCCCTCTTTTGGACAAACTTTAACTATTCAGCGGGTTGCAGCACTACGTCAGGATCACTGGCTGAATAGTTGCAGACAAACTTGGGAAGTCTCAAAGGCTTCCCAAGTTTGTCTATTCATACTGCATGACCACCGGGCCGACCCGGATGGCGTAATCGCCCGGGCCGGCGCTCACCGGCAGGCGTTGCCCTGTGACTGGATCGTACAGGCCGACGGCAATGGTGTAACGCCCCACGGGTAGATCCGCGGGCAGGGCGATGCCGTAATTGTCATAGATTTCTTCGCCAGGCTGCCATGTACTGGTGGGCCGCAGCCACTGGACAGGCTGACCGTCGCGCTGGGCAACCTTTTCGTCGCGCTCATTGAGCAGATGAACGAAGACATGATAATTCTCTGCGACGGACTGCAGGCTCTTCCAGCGCAGGGTGAGCAGAATTTCACCGCCGGGTGTTGCCTGGGGTGTGAGGCGATAGCCGGCCAGCGAGAACCAGGCGTTGCTGCTGTCGATGGTCTGCCCCGCCAGCGCCGGATCGGCGAACATGGTGCCCAGACCCGTCTCGGGCAGGTCGTAGGCGTCGCGCAGCGCATAGAGCGCCATACGCTGACCATCCTGGCCTGCCGGGCGGGTGTCTTGCAGCAAGAAATGGTCAGTGCGCAGGGCGAGCTCCCAGGGCGACGCCTCCACGGGCTGGTCGTCAGGAACAACCCACAGCCGCTGATGCTCCCGTTCGGCAAAGTTCTGTAGCCACGTCTCCACCGTCTCCGTCGACTCGCCATTGGACAGGCCATAGGCCGGCAGGCGACCGTGATAGCTGTTGGAGAATTGCTGCACTTCTTGCGGGCGCAAGTGCAAGATGGCGTCATCGCGCCGCTCTCCTTGGGCGATGCGCGTGGCGAGCAGGTGCGTGTCGCTGCTAGAGATGGCCTGGTAATGGTAGGTGAGGAGCGCCAGGGCAATCGCCGCCAGCGCCAATCCATAGATGGTGTTGCGCGGGCTGTCCACAAAGCCATCATCCCGCAGCCAGCGCGCCTGCCG
The DNA here is from genome assembly GCA_964560495.1 of uncultured Caldilineaceae bacterium. Taxonomy (GTDB): domain Bacteria; phylum Chloroflexota; class Anaerolineae; order Caldilineales; family Caldilineaceae; genus UBA5069. The sequence continues at coordinate 25,116 of CAZLMM010000045.1, read as the reverse complement.
CGCCAGGACGATAACGCCTACCACCACCGCAGTCAGCGGAATCGCCAGGGCCAGCCAATCGATGCCCTCGCCGCTGCGATACCAGGCCAGGATGATGTTGCTGCTGGCGATGAACTGCCACTGGAGTACGAGGGGCGAATAGCGCAGTTGGGTGAAGGTCTCGGGCGCGAAGAGAGGCTGAACGTTAGCGGCGAGCCAATCCTGCGTCAGACCGAAGGGGACAAGCATCCCCAGCCATTGTACACCCACCGAAACCGTGACCAGCGCGATGCCTGCCACCGCGCCGGGCCAGCCCCAGCGTCGATCTGCTGTGAGCTGCTGCCAGGGCGGGCCCACAAAGAGCGTCAAGAAAGGAATGATGGGTACCAGGAAGCGGGGTCCCCAACTGTAGCCGCCGTGCCACATATACCACTTGCCATAGAGCAAGATGTAGACCATACTCAGAGCAACCACAATGGCAAAGACGCGGCGCGCGTGCCGCCAGAACCAGAACGCGCCGGGAATCGCCAGCAGCAGGATCGGGTTGTACCAGAACAGGCCGCGCGCCGGCCCGATCACCAGGCCAAAGACGCCGGAGAGCCACGCTGCGCTAAAGGTCTCGGTTTCTGCATAACCTGTTTCCCAGATGCTGCCAAAGCGCGCCCAATTCCACCACAGGGAAAGCAGCCCGGCCGCGATCACCGGTATGGTGAAAGTGACCAATGGCCGCCACTGCTCGTTGAGGATGCGCCGCCAGCCGACCGGCTGCCCACGGGGGATGCGCCGTTGAACGCGCACCCGGTGCTCCACGGTCAACCACAGCCCAATGACGAAAATGGGCAGCGTCGCCAGATTGATGCTGCGCGCCAGGTAGGCCGCGCCCCAAGCGAATCCTCCCGCCAGAAGATAGCGTTTGCGCCCGGTTTGACCAAACGCCAGCAGCCCATAGAATGCGGCGAATAGCCCAAAGGCGCACATAGGGTCGCTGAAGAGCGCCTGCGTGTAGGGCCAGGCCATGGTGGCCAGACCAAAAATGAGGGCAGTGGCGATGGCGATGTTGCGCCGCCACCCCAGGCGCAGGCCAGCCCGGAAGATGAGCGCGCCAGTCAGCGCCATGAGCAAGGGATTGAGGAGCAGCGCAGTTTGCGTCAGGCCAATGCGCTCCCACAGCAACGCAACGAAGACCAGCGGCAAAGCCAGCAGCGACATGCCCAATCCCTTGCGGCTGTACAGGTTGCCGTCGGGGCCAAAGTCGCCCTGTTGTGAACCCATCCATAGCAACTGGTTCATGTCGAATTCGCCGCGCCGCGCCATGCTCTCGGTCGTGGAGAACATGGCCAGCCCGTCGCTGCTCTGGATCACGTTGGTGTAGGTCAGCAGATAACAGGCCAGAAGAAAGCCAAAGATGACAAAGGCAATGCTGCGGTCCTTGGCGGTCAGGTCGTAAATAGTTCGCTCCTCATATCAAATGGCTCACCTGGCGTCCCCCCATGACATTCCCACCGCATCGACGCTCGCCCCGTCCGGCAGTGTCGCCGGCGCACGACCATCTGCTGTATACAGCCCCACCAGCAGCTTCAGCTGATCCAACGCGACGCCCTCCGGCAGATCCAGGCGATAGGCGTCGCGCACGATCGCTCCGGGTTGCCATACGTCCGTCGGCGCAGCGCCCTGGCCCGGCGGATTGTCCTGCTGAGCCACGATCCGCCCGTTTGCATCCACCACCTGGGTGAAGACGGTGTAGCTCTCCTGCACCGCCTCGTCTGCCTGCCAGTATAGCACCAAATCGAGCGGCTCGCCCATTCTGGCCGGACTCATCTCGGCGCGCAGCAAGCGAATCGGCCCGCCGGCGACCTGGAATATGGCAAGGGGCGTCGCCACGTCGCTCCGCAGGACGCGCGCCAGGCGGCAGCTTCCCAACGTGCGCTCCTCCAGCACGTGGACAGCCGGGTCGCTGAAATAGGCGGCCGGCGTCAGCGCGTCGCCCTCCATCTGCGCCCACCAGAACTCGCGCTTGCCCGTAAATGTGACCAGCCGCTCTGCCTCTACCTGGTCGAAAGGCCGATCTTGCGGGTTGTAGCCGTCGATGACGCGCAGGGTGTAGTCATTGCGCAGCCACGGATAAAGCTCACGCTGCACCTCGGGCTGCGTCGTCGCCAGGATGTCATTCGGCCCGCCGGCTTCGCTGCGCAGGAACTCGATGGCCGCGCGGCAAGGATGTTCGGCCAGACGGCGCTCGCCGTAGCCCTGGGCCATGCGCGGGCTGCCCAGGAGTACGAAAAGCGCCAATGCCGCCACGCCGACCCAGGTTAGGCGGGCGATTGCGCGACGGCTTCTCCCGGTCGCCGACGGCCAGATTTGGCCCAGAAACTCGGCCATGAGCAAGACGAGGAGGAAGGTGCGCAGCAGCACGGTTCCCGCCATGATCCAGCGTTCATCGGGCAGCACGATAAGATAAATATATGACTCAATGAAGTTGAGCGCGCTCAGCGCCAGCGCCACAAAGACGCCGCGTGCGTTGGGCAGCAGCAACACAACGAAGGCCAAAATCCACACCAAGAATTGGGGGCTCCAGCCCTTGCTGTACAGAAAGAGCAGGATCACGCTGACGCCGGTGAAGACGACGGCGGCGCGTGGGCGCGCCCAGTCGTAGCGCCGGGTGTAGAGCCACAGATAAAGGAGCGCGAAGACTGCGCCGATTGCGCCCCAGGGCACGCGGCTCTCCCACAGCATCTTGTTCAACCCTTCCAGGTTGCGCATGTCCAGGGGCACCAGCCCATAACCATAAAAGCCATCCCATAGGGCCCAGACGCTCTGCCACGGCGGGCGCAGGCTGTTGATGCGGAAGCTGCTGAAGGCCAGATCGAGCTTGCCGCCCACCAACAGATAGCCCAGGCCGACAATGACGCCCAGGCACACGGCCACGTAGATGGCCGGTCGCAGCAGATTACCCGGCGAAGTTGGAGTGAACCACTCGCGCCGCGCCGCCTGCCAGCTCAGCTTTGCGCCCAGCCAGGCTACAGCCACAGGAACGAGCACGATGGGCGTCAGCTTGACCAGAAAGCCCAAGGCCACGGCGACTGCGCTGGCGATCCAGCCGAACCTGGCGCGCCCCAAGAGCAGATCCAGCCCCAGGAGCAGGAAGAATAGGGGCATGGCCTCGAACCAGCCCAGGAGCGTATGGACAGGGGCAAAAAGCAGTGCGTAGAAGATGACAGGGGAGATCACCTTTGGAACTGCGTTTTTTTCCCGTTCCAGCTTACCTGCCAGCCGATAGATGAGAACCAGGTTGGCGGCCTCGAAGAGCAGCAGGAACGCGCCGAAGAGCACGTGGAACGCCAGCCGCGGCTCCACCCACGGCGGGATGCGGCTGGAAAGCTCGTAGATGGGCAGCATGAGTGCCGGGAACAGGGGCGGATAGGCAGTCCACAAGTTGTCGAAGGTGCGATAGCCGCGCGCTGCCAGGCTGCCCCACTCAGCGTAGAAGTCGTAATCCGAGGCGTCGGTGATAAAGCCGCCCGGTCGCATGAGCCAGACAGCGAACAGACGGAAGCTGACAAAAAGCAGCAGGATGAGCAGAAAACTCTGATGGCGCGCCGTCCAGAGACGCAAACGCTCGATCATGCAGCGGAAGGCTCCCTGACTGTCATCTGCCCAATTCCCAACGCGCCAGGGTCACGTCATCCAGCGCGTTCTCGTCCACGATGGCGCCGCCGCCGGGCGCGGTGGGCGTGGTGAGGGTGCTGTCTGGGTTGAGTGTGAAGGGATTGGCGACAATGTCGCGCTTGAAGTAGCGATCGTTGGCGCTGATGTCCCCCGGCAGGGTGAAGTTGGGCAGGCTGGCCAGGGCCACATTCGCCGCGCGCCCGACGCCCGTCTCCAACATGCCGCCGTGCCACACCGGGATGCCGGCCGCCTGAGCCAGGTCGTGGACGCGCCGCGCCTCGGCCAGACCGCCAATGCGGCTCGGCTTGATGTTGATCACCCGGCACGCCTTGAGCTCGATGGCCCAGCGCGCGTGGTCAGGCGAGACAATGCTCTCGTCCAGGCAGATGGGCGAGCGCAGCTTCGGTTGGAGTTTGGCGTGGTCGAAGATGTCGTCGTGGGCCAGGGGCTGCTCGATGAGCAGCAGGTCGAACTGGTCGAGCTGGGCCAGATGTTCGGCGTCGCTGGGGTGATAGATGCTGTTGGCGTCAACCTGCAAGAGGATGTTGGGCCAGCGTTCGCGCACCGCGGCCGTCGGCTCGATGTCCCAACCAGGACGAATCTTCAGCTTGATGCGGCTGTAGCCCGCGTTCACATAACCGCCCACTACTGCCAACAGCGTGTCGATATCCTTCTGGATGCCCACGCTGACGCCTACGGCGACGCGTTCACGGGGCGTCCCTCGCTCGCCGCAGAGCATGGCCGCCATACTCTGGCCGTTCATACGGCCAAAGAGATCCCACACGGCGAATTCCAGGCCAGCCTTAGCCATGCGGTTGCCGCGTACTTTGGCGAAGGCCGGCGTCACATCTTCGGGGCTGGAGAGGTCCGCCGCCAGCAACATGGGCGCCAGATAGTCCTGCTGGATCGCCCAGGCGGTCTTGGTGTTTTCCTCGTTGTAAAAGGGACTTTGACCCACGGGCGACTCGCCCCAGGCGACGACTCCTTCTGCTTCCAGGCGCACGATGATGGCATGACTGCCTTCTTCGCGCCAGCCGCTGGTCTCGAAGGGCGCCACATAGGGCAGATAGACTTGACGAAGTTCGATGCGTTCGATGTACATGCGAGTCTCCTTGAGTCACAGATGAAATACGAGATTTGAGAGTTAGGAATTGTGAATTGACAATTAACCATTCTATTTGGGCGTCAGCCAGATGGCCTGACCGCCGCTGGCCAGCATGGTTGCCGTAAGCACGGTGGAGGCGTCCACCTCTTGCGTTGTGATCTCCACGGAGCGAGGCGTTTCATCGGCAAAAATATGGGCCATGTAGACCATGTCTTTGTCCAGAAATGACAGTTCGATGGGCAACGACCGCCCGGTCTCATCCGTGATGACGCCTACATACCAATCGTTCCCCTTGCGCCGCGCGATGGCCGCAGAGTCTCCCAACGCATCATCGAGTGTGACTGTTTCATCCCAGGCAGTGGGCAGGCGACCGAACAATTCTATCTCCGCCTCGCCGCCGTAGTTGCTAGGTGAATCATACCAGAGAATGAATTTGAGCGGGCTATAAAAGAGGATCGAAACGGCCAGTTGGTGCGCTCGCGTCACGTTGAGCAGATCGGAATAGTAGGGAACGGTGTAGTCCGCCGCGCCGATGGAAAGACGAGCGAAGGGCACTTTGGTATTGTGTTCAGCGCCGGTGAAGTGCTCATTGCCGCGCACGCCCTCTTGCGTTAGCAGGTTGGGGTAGGTGCGCGTCAGCCCAGACGGGCGGTAGTTGTCGTGAATATCCACAATGAGCTGGTGCTGCGCGGCCTTCTCCACTGCGCGGTGGACGAAGTTGATGCCCTGTTGCGTGTGCCCATCCACATAGCCAAACTTGACGCCCTTGACGCCCCAACTTTGATAGAGCGGCATGATCTCATCCAGTTGACGCTGCAAGGCCACCCAATTGACATAGAGCACCACGCCAACACCCCGGCTGTTGGCGTGGGCGATCACCCGCTGCATGTCGATGGCGGCAATGGGCTGAGTGGCGTCAGATTCTGGATTGAACTCCTGAAAATAGCCCAGCCCATACCAGCCGGCGTCGAACTCCACATATTCGACGCCGTGTTGCGCGGCGAAGTCGATGACATCCAGCGCGCCCTGGGTGGTCAAATACATGATGCGCATGGCTGTGCCCGGTTTGATCCACGTTGCGTCGGCAAAGCGCGCTGGCTCGGCCAGGTTGTACATCAGGTAGCTGTGCTCCAGAAGGTCGCCCGGTCGCTCGCCCAGCATGAGCACGCGCCAGGGCGTCTGAAAGGGCAGCGTCACAGTCGCCAGGCTACCCAGCCCGGTAAAAAAGCCGAGCGGATTGTCTTTCAGCTTGTCCAGGAACATGCGCGGGTAGTTGTCCACCGCGGCCTCGGTCACGTTGAACACGAAGCCATCGGCGGGGGTCACGGTCAAGGGGTTCTCGACCTCGCCGTCGATTCCCGAAAGGGGCGACGAACGATAGATGTCCTCGGTCCAGTTTTGATAGAGCGCATCATGATCTCCGGCGAAGATGAACTGGGTGTTCTCGCCCTGGATCGTCACCTGCGCGCTGCCGACCGCGCGCCCCAGGAGATAGCGAAAGGCGACGCCCTCGTCATAGACGCGCACGATGAGAGCCATCAGGCGCTCAGGGCGTTCACGCTGACGCAAATGAATGGTCGCTTCGTTGAAGCGATTGGGGATAAGGCTGCGCTCGGCCACAGGCAGTACATAGCTTTCATCCACTGCGCGCGCCGTGGTGCGCAGCCACTCGAACTCCGTCTCCCTGGTCTGTCCGTCGTCGGTCGTCAGCCCCAGGCCAGAGTCAACAACTACGGGGCGTCCTCCATAGACGACGCTGTAGCGGGGGACGCCCACCAGACCGGAGAGTTGGGACAGCCCCATGCGCACGACAATGGCGCCGTCGGGCGAGGTGACTGTAGCAACTGCGTCGAAGCGGTGGATGAGGGGCAGATAGGCGGCGAACCCAGGGAGGGGCGCTGGGATGGTGCCGCCGATCTCCTGTTCCAACGGCCGCGCCTGGACATGACGCAGCCCAGCGCCAAACAGCAGCGCGGCGAAGAGCGCCAGCAGACCCACGGCGGCGTAGGGGACGGGTGTGCGTCGCCTGCTCATGGCGCCGGACTCAGGATGTAGCACCAATCGGCCTGGGCGACGTGAAGGCAATCGACAATGGTGTAGCCGGCGGCAAAGGCTTGCTCCAACGTGGCGCGCACATAGAAACGCCACTCCAGGGCCAGGTCGGGGTCGCGGCGGCGGATGGTCAGGATGTCATCGGGCAAGGGAACGGCCAGGGGTGCGCCGTCGAAAATCGGCGCTACATCCACGGGCGCGCAGAAATCTCCCCTGGGGCGCGTCGGCAGCACGCGCAAATGCGTCGGCAGCACGCGCAAATGCGCCAGCCGCTCCTGGGCAATGGGCGGCGCGCTGGCGCCGGGCGCGGTGTAGTGGGCGACGCGGTTGCGCACCCGCTCGCTGTTGAGTCGCCAATCCACCTGGCAGCGGTCGCTGGGGCCGCTGCCAGCGTTGAGCGCGTCGGTCATCTCGCCGTAGATGTTGCGAATGTAGGTCTGGCAGGTTGCGCCCAGGCGGTGGATGTTGAAGACCGCATTGGCGCGCAAAAGAGGGTCGTAGGTCCAGGTGATCCAGTCGGTGAAGCCCTGAGCCAGGGTCTCGGCGCGCTGGGCCAGCTTGAGCTGGATGCCCACGTGCTGGCGTTGCCACTGGGGGAGTACGCCGGCCATGTGGCTGCACAGCTTAAGCCGCGGCGTCTGTTCGCCCGGCGGAACGCCCACGCCATACCAGCCCAGGACGATGCCCACCATGCCGCCGATCTCTGGCGGACCGTCGTCGGCGTAGGCGCCCAGGAGCACACCGCCGTTCCTGCTGATGGTCACCAGCACGTGAATGGGCATGACGCTCTCATCGTCGCTGCCCCACACCAGCCGCTCTACATCCTGAAAGGCTTTACACTCGTCGAGCGTCTTGATCGGTCGAATGTCGATCGTCATATGATGTCTCTCTCGATGCGATATCGCATTCGTCGGTGCGATTCGCAATCGCACAAATCATTTTGTGACTGACGCAAATTGTGGATTGTTTTCTCTGGCGGTAGTGGGCGAGACGCCCGCGCCCCCCATGCTGCAAATGCCAGCGCATAGCCAACCTCCACACGACGACACTGTTCGCTCAGGCTGAACAGCGTACAGACACCGATGATCTGCCCATCGCCGGTGCGCTCGATACCCAGGTGTAGATACCCGCCTACATCATACCAAAACTTTCTTCGCAGAGACAGTTCGCAGGTTTGCCCATAACGAAAAGTGATGAAGAATCTTCTGCTGACAGCGCTCTGCCAGCCGTTGCTCAGCGGCGATCTCTTTTTGGATGACGCCGGGTATGTCTCCAATGGCGATGGCAGCGTCACGATCAGCCTGCGTCTGCAGAACTAGGCAAGCCAAGAGCTGACGCTGGTCAGTTTTGCGGCTTCCGGCTGGACGTTGCTTGCACCCGCCCATGCCACAACGGTGAATGGGTTGCTCGGCAGTCACCAGGTGGCGTGGAACGGTGCTGCTGGACGCATCAGCTTTACACCTGGCTTTAGCGGCTACAGTTCGGGCGCAGTCGAGCAGTTCAGCTTCACAGTGTATGGCTTTTCAGCGACACAGCCGATCCAACTGACGGTGCGCATGGGCAAGGATGTGCTGGAGACGCAAACGTTCAGCATGAATGTACCTGCCTGCGATCGTACACAGCCGATCAGTCCGTTGCCGACAGCCACAGAAACGCCCATCATCTTGCCCACACCGTCCCTGAGCGAAACGTTTCCTATTCGTGAAGGGCTGATTCTTGGCGATGAGATATTTGCAGTGCAGTTGAGTGATTCTGAAAAAGAAGCCCGTTGGCAACAGGGCTTACCTGCACCCATGCCAACCATTGAAGATGAAAGCAACCTGCCACGCGAGTTCACCCCGTGGGAGGGTGGAACGGCTGCAAACGAGGCGCAACAAAACATTCAAGCTGCTTCAGCTACTCCTGTATCCGCAACATCGGTGGCGATTGTAGACGGGTGGACACAGCGCAGCGATGAGGGTTTTGAGCAAGAGACCCCACCGGCTGGCGGTTGTGTATGGCGCACGGGAAGAAACACCCAGAAGACCAATTACCAATGGGGGCGCGCCAACAGGCGTGCGGCCAATGGCAGCTACTCCACATGGCCTGCCGGGAGTGCGGCAACTGGTGCATATCCAGACAATTTGGAAAACTGGTGGCAATGCGAATATAGCCAACCTCAAACGACCCATGACATTCTGGTGGACTTCCAGCTCTGGTTGGAGTTGGACAATGGAGGCGATCGCTTTGAAGTTCGTTTTTACCCGGTTGCGTGTACGGCAGCCAATGCATCGAACTATCGTGGTGGCATTTGGTGGCAAGGTACGGCGCAGGGCGTGGCAAATTCTGACAATCAGTTCAAGAATTTTCAGGTTTTCTATCCAGGTTTGCAGAGTACGGGTGGGAACAAACTTTGTATCGAGTTCAAATTCAGCAGTGACACGCTGGATGGTGCAAAACCGGACGCACAAGGTCCTTGGTTGGATGATGTGCGGGTCTCTGATTATCAAAAGCCGACCACCAGCAGTGGTTGTCAGAATACCGACCCAACCGTCGCAGTGCTTGGCGCACCGGGCAGTGGTGCAGTGAGCAAGGGGATTGTGTTGCCTTCGTACGCCGACGATTTTGCTGCCGGCGTGGTGGACAATCCTGCCAACCAGCTTGATATTGCAGGCATGGTGGAACGCTTGCAAGAGGCAGGGGTTCATTGGGTGCGGCTGGAGTTCATCATTCCACCAGGCAATTTGATGCGGGGCAGCACTGCTTTGGCGCCGCATGGCGTCAGCCACATCGATCTGCGGCATTATGACCGGGTGATCGATATGCTGTGCGCCAACAACATGGGAGTGCTAGGCCTGATTGATTACCAAACGTTGGAACGACGAGATTGGAATACCAACATCATCAAATACACGGAGGAGTTCACAACCACCACCAGGCAGATCGTTGGCTACTTCAATGACCGTATTCGTTACTGGGAGGTTTGGAACGAGCCAAACTTCGAACCGACCGGTATCACAGAAAACAGCTATGCTCGCTTGCTGTCCGCTACCCACGATGCGATCAAGGCGGTGGATATGGGAGACCAGGTGCTGTTTGCTGGTCTGGCTCAGGCGGGGCAGAATTCAGAGAATTACTTCGCTACAGTTTCGACCGCTTTGGGTGACCGCAAGAATCCAGCTCCATATGACATTTTTGCACTTCACCCTTACCCATCGGACGAGTACACGAGGAGTGGTAAAGTGGTAGTCGACCCGTTGGATTATCTCCATTGGCCCGAACAACCACCCAAGCCAACGATTATTCACAAGTTTTTTGATACGATGGGTGAGAACGGCAAGACGAACAAACCGATCTGGATGACAGAAATGGGCTGGAATCGTGCGGCGGACAGCACAAATCCAGCAACTCTAACTTGTCCTTTGATCAATAGTACGATGGTCAGCGGTGTCGATCAGGCGCTCTATGTGGTGCGCGGCATGGACACGCTGTTCAAGGAAACCGCCTGGGATTCTGGGACTCCTTCGGTCAACAAGATTTTCTGGTATCAATATGTGGATGTAGGCATTCCACAATCGATGTGCAACAGCGCGTCGAGTGCGGGCAATTCACCTTCCTGGTATTCGTCATTCATTGTGCGCGGCGGAGCCGCGGCGCAAGAAGCACAGGTCGATTGGTGGTTTGGTCTCTACAGCGGAATCGACTGGGCGCAAAACGGCAAAATCAGTCCCAATTTGGTGCAGTGCACCTACCAGGCATACCCCATCGATTCACCAGGAGAGATTCTGGAGTGTTTGGGCTTGGTCTATCTGCCGCTGATCCAACGCGACGCTGTGACAACTGGCCAGTAGATAGGATGCAAACGGTCACAAGTTGAGGTTTTTCAGTGAGACAGTAGAACAGTGGCACAGTGAGGTCTGCCCTACTGCCTCACCGTGCTACTGTCCTACTCAAAAGCTCAACCTGTTCTCATGTGCGGTATAGAATGCGGGGAACAAGAGGCAATTGCGTCCTGTTGGCTTCTGTTCCCTGCATCGCAACCACAAAGAGGGTGAATTTCAGATGCTCAATCAAGGTTCGTCAAGCCGATACTCCCTGTGCGCCTGCTCTACGATTTGCACTTCGTTATTGCTGCTCCTGCTGTTGCTTGGCATCAGCAGTTGTGGTCAAGCGAAGACACTTTCTCAACCCAGCCTGGCGTCTACATCGAATCCAACAGATGTGGACGCCCTTCCCCACTTGCAGAAGCAAGTTCCTGTCCCGCTTGGGATCGCTAAAGGGGTATTGGCCCCCAACCAGCAAGTTTACTTTATCGCCTATGACTATGTTTCGATCTTCGATGGATTGTCACTTGTCGAGAATATCCAAATCCCAAAATTCGATTCGCCATACGGTCCAAATCTGCGTGATATTGATGTCACTTCCGCTACAGGGTTAGTCTATGTACTCGATAGCTCTGCGGATGTAGTCAATATCATCCATGACACTGAACTGATCACCTCTCTAACCGAAATCGTGAACGAAGACCCCTTTCACGTTGTTACTGATCAGGATTCAGGTGAAGTATATGTGTTCTACACGGCGCACCTGGACGAAAAGGTTGAATCACATGCGCTTGTTCTGTCAGGTACAACAATAATCACCGATATCGCTTTACCTCTATTTACCAATGCCGTGGCCTATAACCCAATAGATGACTATATCTACTCAGCAGGTGAGATCATTACAAGTCTTATGGATTTCGAAAACGCAATGATGGTTATTGATGATCATCAAGTCTTGGAGATTGTTCACCCTCTTGATGAACCGCAATTATCCGTAGAAGGAATCGCAATCAACGAAACGAACGGCGATGTGTATATCTTATTGGCGTCGAAGGTTGTATACTGGGATCGAGTCAATCCATTGAAATCGATTGACCTGTATGCACTGGGATACAGGAATCTGCACTGTATTACAGTCGATCCGATCAGGGGCTGGGCGTATGTTTGTGCATGGACAGGCTATCCGAGTTATGCCCTGGTGGTTGATCAGAACATGCTGAAAGAAGCAATCCCCATTGCCTATCGTCCGCAAAGCATGGCTGTCGATACAAAACATGATTATGTCTATGTTGCGCACTATTCGCCAGCCGTCATGTCGGTGATCCGTGAAACCAGGCTGATGACTACGTTGGATACGTTAGGCGCTGGTGCAACCGATGTGGTTGTGGATCAACTGCGGATACTATCTACGTCCCGAATGCAGACGATGGCAGTGTGACGATTTTCGGGTATGAACCAATCACAGAAAGTTCTTCCTGGTTGGATTTCCTACCGTTCATTCAGCGATAGGCAGACTTTGCCGAAGGCCACGCTCGATACAGGCGGCTTTGGCGCAGAGTTCATTGCTGTCGATGAGGAACGGGGTTATCAATTTCCGCTCGCGGCGAGCTTCGTCAACTCGTCCACGGCAAAACTGGGAAACGCCACGATTTGCCCTCCCCGGCGGGCGATGCGCCCCTCGCCAACCGGCAGACAGCGCCCGATGACTGCGCCCGGCCAGCCGCACGCCGCCCATGCGCCCAAGACCGCCTCAGCCTGATCGGGGCGCGCCGCAGCCAACAGCGCGCCGGACGATATCGCGCCCAGCGGATCCATGCCATACGCCGCACACAGCCGCTGCGCCAGATCGGGCGTGGGGATGGCGTCCAGGTCGATCTCCAGGCCGACGCGGCTGGCCAGGGCCATCTCGGCCAGACCTGTGGCGACGCCGCCCTCGGTGGGGTCGTGCATGGCCGTGACCAATGTGGCTACGGCCAAGGCCGGGCGCGCCACGCTGATGCCTGGTGCAAAGAGATAGCCGGCGGCCTTATCCAATTCAACGGCGGACCAGCCGCGACGCAGCAGGTCAGCGCGGCGCTCGCGGGCGATGATACTGGCCGCCTCCAACGGGACGCTGCCGGCCAGCAGGAGGAGATCGCCCACGTTGCAGCCGCCGCTATGGACAAAGCGGCGCTGGCTTGTCTCGCCCAACATGGCCCCGGCCACGACAGGCTGGTTCACCGCAGACGTCACCTCGCTGTGCCCACCGGCCACAACCACGCCCAGGCTGCGGCAGGCTGCGCCGATCTGGGCGAAGATGCGCTCGACCAGGGCGCGGTCGGCGCGGCCTGCCGGCAAGAGCACCGTGGGCAGATAGTAGCGTGGGATCGCTCCGGCGACCGCGAGGTCATTGGCGCACACATGGACCGCGTAGTGACCGATCTCGTCTGCGGCGAAGGTGATGGGGTCTGTCTTGATCACCAACAGCGTCTCGCCGCCGGGCGCAAAGTCGATGACGGCTGCATCTTCGCCTACAGCCGGACCTAACAGCAGCCGCGGGTCATCCACAGGCAGGCTGCGCAGGAGTTCGGCAAGAAACGGGGCGGGCAGCTTGCCCGCAGGAAAGACATGGGTCAAAGGATTGATTATTGAATGATGTAAACCGGCATGCCGATGTAGGCGAGATCGAAGAGCGTCTTGGCGTCGGCGTCGTCGAGCATGGCGCAGCCAAAGGTGGCCGGCTGGCCCACAAGCCGCGTCCAGATCTTCTTGCCTGTATCCCATTCCACCGGCAAGCCGTGGATGCCGTTTTCATACTGGCCCACGTCATAGATGCCCAACCAGTAGGGCATATCCAGGCGATAGGCGTTGCTCTTGGCGTTTTCGATCTTGCTCTGCACGGCAAATGCGCCGGTGCGGGTGCGCCATTCGCCGTATCCTGTGCTGCAATTCCACTGGTGCAGCACAACATTGCCCTGAAAGACCCAACACTGTTGACGGCTCAGGCTGACCAGGAAGCTGCTGCCCGAAATGGGCCCAGGCGGGAGCTTGACGGGCAGGGGCGGCGGGCCATAGGGCACGCGCAGTTCCATGCCGGCAAAGACCGTGGATTCGTCGGGCAGGTCGTTGTATTCGATGAGCGCCAGTTGGGTGCTGCCCAGGTCGCGCGCCAGCTCCGACAGGGTGTCGCCCCGGCGCACCGTATAGAAAAAGTAGCCATTGCGGGCCGGCCCCACCTCCACCGCCTCCTGCTGGCCTTCCACCACGCGACCAGGGATCGCCAGACTCTCGCCGACGGAGATGGAATCGGGATTGGAGAGGCGGTTGGCCGACATCAGTTCAGCCAGGGTCAGGCCATAACTCTTGGCGATGGCGCTCAGGCTGTCCCCTGGCTGGACGATGTAGCGTTCTGCCGGCGTCTCCACCACCAGTTCTTTGGCCGTGGCGGGGAGCAGCAGTCGTTGGCCTGCTGTCAACCCGGCGTTGGGGGAGAGGTTGTTCAGATCGAGCAGCGCCTGGCGATCCACCCCCTGGCGCAAGGCAATGAGCGCCGGCGTGTCGCCGCTCTGGACCATGTAGGTCGGGTTGAGCGAGGCGTGGGGATGCTCCGCGAGGGGTGGTATAGAGGACGCTTCTGGCGCGGGATTCTGCGTCTCTGCGGTAGGCTCGGCTTCCTCCACTGGCGCAGGGGTCGCAGCCTCAACAGACGCCGCGGGTGAATCGCCGGGAATGGTCAACACCTGCCCCACTTTGATCAGATCGGCGTTGGCCAGGTCGTTCACGCGCAGCAGGTCGGCCAGACGCACGCCGTAGCGTTTGGCGATCTGGCTGGCTGTTTCGCCGGGCCGCACCATGTGTTGGTCGACCGGGGGTGTGGTCGGCGTGGATTCGGGCGAAGGGCTGGTGGGCGTCGCTGTAGGGGATAGCGTCGCTACAGCGGGCGCTTGCGACTCTGCATCGTCGGCGCTGGGAATGCGCAACACCTGACCCCAGTAGATTTCCCCGGCGTCGGCCAGGTCGTTGGCGGCCATGAGCGCGGCCATGCTTACGCCGTAGCGTTCAGCGATCTGGCTCAGGGTTTCGCCGGCCTGCACCAGATGGGTGACTGTCGCGCCATCGGGCGCGGCGTCTGGCAAGAACAGCGTCTGCCCCACGTAGATGGCGTTGGCGTCGGCCAGTCCATTGCGGCGCATGAGCTCGATGAGCGGGACGCCGTACTCCTTGGCGATCTGGCTGAGGGTTTCGCCCGGCTGAACGATGTGGGCGTTGGTGTCCTGGCCGTAAGCGAGAGGGGGCGTGAGCCAGAGAAGGATCAGACAGGCCAACGAAAGGGCAATCCAGAGGGTTTGTCTCCTACACACCAGCACACGACTCCATCTTTTCCACAGCAACGCGGGCGATCCCCGCGTCAAACTGTGGGTGAGGGTACTCTCAACGCGAGTGGTTGTCAAATAGGGTGGGGGAGTTGTCGTGCTATTTGGATATCCAGCGCGATTCCGATCCGTTCTTCGGCATCGTTACAGTCAGCGACGTTGAGTCGGCGCGCCTTGCGCAGGCACGATAGCTGCGTGAGCACCCTCAACACCCCGTTTTTGCTCTTTCTCCCTCTATGCTATACTGCCCAGGCCGGTGAGGAGCGCCCGCCGGCCCCAACCGTCCATCCACCGCCACACCCTGACGAAACCTGCATGAGCCTGCGTTCGCTGGACCTGCCGCTCCTGCTCAATACGTCCGACCAGGACCCGTTCCGGGACTTCTTTGTGCCGGCGCTGGACGAGGCTTTTCGCTACGACCGGGGCGTGGGCTGCTGCCTTCCACCGGATCGAGGATAAGAAGCGAACGAAGATGACATACCTCGAAGCCGCGGAACAAGTTTTGCGTGCATCCAAACAGTCGCTCCACTATTCCGAGATCACACGTCGCTCGCTTGAGCTTGGGCTGATTGTGCCCACTGGCCTGACTCCAGAAGCGACGATGGGATCGCGACTTTACACGGATACCAAGGAAGAAGGCTCACGGTTCACGCGCGTGGGTCGCGGAGTCTTCGATCTTGCAAGGGCCAAGCAAGGCGGGATCGAGGAACAGGTTCAGGCAATCAACCGACATACGCGCGAGCGCCTCGGCCAGTTGCTCCACTCTATGCCTGCAAAACGCTTCGAGTCGCTTGTGATGGAGTTACTCCTTGCGATGGGTTTCGATGAGAGCACTCTGCAGGTCACAACCTATCAGGGCGATGGGGGCATCGACGTTGTTGGGGTTTATCGAGCAGCTGGGCTGACCGAGGTGAATGTGGCTGTGCAAGCGAAACGATGGAAGGGCAACGTTCAAGCGCCAACTGTCACCCAGTTGCGCGGCTCTTTGCAGGTGCATCAGCAGGGCATCATCATCACGACGAGCGACTTTTCCCATGGCGCTCGCAAGGAAGCGGTTGCGCCCAACAAGACGCGCATCACTCTGATAGATGGAGAGCAGTTGGTCGATATGCTGATTCGACATCGCGTGGGTGTGGTCGAGCGTTCACTCGTGGTGAACGCACTCGACGAGGAGTGGTGGGGTGAATTGCTGAATGTGGAGCCGCATGCCCTGCTACCACAACTCGACGCTGCGCAGAAGCAATCGCCAGATGATAGCGAGCTTACCGCCAAAGGAGACTCAGACGCTGGCGAGAAAGTCAACCTGCCCAAGCCTCCCTCTGCGCACAAGCCTGAAGCGATCACGATCTTTGGCAATCGCTATCCGGTGAAGAATTGGAAAGGGCTGCTGCTGACGGTTTGCATGTTGCTTGCGGAGCGACAGCCAGAGCAGCTGGCAACGTTTGGTCGGACCCTCTATGGTCGCAAACGTCGCTATTTGTCGGCAACACCAGAGCAGATGTTCTCACCTGCGTTGATCCCTGGAACAGAGTTATTTGTCGAGACGAACCTGAGTTCCGGCGACATCCTCCAGCTGGCAAATGCCCTTTTGGAGGGACTTGGTTATCCAAGGGATCTGTTGGTGGTACACATGCGGCAGTAGGTCATGCTTGCAGCGTAATGCCGTTAGGATTTCGTCAGACAGGGGGAAACTGCCAGTCGTAACCTCGGTTTTGATCTGCGGGTTCCAGGAGGTGGACAAAGATGTGCAGCTTGTTGCTGCACCTACGAAAATCGGTTCCACCCCGGTGGGTATAGCGTACATGGTGAATTTTCCAAAGCATGATACTTGCGGCGTGACGTGGGTTGCCAAGAAACTGTCAGCGGATTGCCTGCGGCAGTAGATTCAGCGGATGGAAGCGGATTCATAGGTCACGCTGGAAGCGTGACCTACGGGCGGATCTATCGGCTTCACCGCCTGACCATCCCATCGATCTCCTGTGCTGCTTTCTCCAGCGCGCCTTGCACCGTGTCGGCGCCGGTGTAGGCGTCGCGCAGGGCCCGGGTCCAGCGGGTGGCGATCTCCAGATAGTTGACAGCCGGCGTCACCAGCACCTGACCCAGGTGCGCCACCAGCTTGCGCGAAACCTGATAGAAGCTGCCCCACGCCGCTGCGTATTTGATGAACGCGGGGTCGTCCCAAATACTCATGCGCGTCGGGTTCATGTTGCCCTCGAAAGCCGAGCGCAGAAGGAACTCCCGCCCGGTGGCCCACTCCATGAAATCCCACGCCGCCTGTTTGTTGCCAGAGCGGGCGTTCATCACCAGCGACCAGGTCCACAAGTTGGGCTTGACCAGGCCGTCAGGCCCTGCTGGCGGCAGGGCATAGCCGATCTTGCCGACCAGACTGGACATCTCTGGGTTCTCGAAAAAGGCTACGTAGTGGTCCGAGTCAACCAGCAGCCCGTATTTGCCCTGGGCAAAATCCAAGGCCAGCTCGTACCAACGCTGATTCGTCCAGTCCGGCGGCCCGGCGCTGCGCAGCGCGTCGATGAATTCCTGGGTGGCGCGCACGCCAGCCGGCGATGCAATGGCGCAGCGGCCGGCTTCGTCGAAATCGGTCGCGCCGTAGGACCAAAACTGGGTCGCATAGCCCGTGTAGACCGTATGCCAGACGAAGACGCCGCGCTGACCAAAGCCGGCCACGGCGTCGCCGGTCTTCTCCTTGATGCGCTGCGCCACGGCAAAGTAATCGCGCCATGTGGCAGGAACCCCCTCGGCGCAGCGGTCCATGATCTCTGGAACATAGGCCAAATTGTAGGATTCGCAGTTGACCGGGATTTCCAGCAGTGGCCCCGAACCGAGTCTGTCGCCAAAACGGCCAGTCCAGCGGTTGGCCTTGATCACCGAGTTCCAGAAGTCCTCGAAGTGATAGTCCTCCCTGGCGCGGCGCACGTGCTCATCCAGCGGCTCCACCAGGCCGGCGCCCACATGCTCCCACAGCAGCACCGGGCCCGACATGAAAACGTCTGCGGCGGCGTCTCCGGTCAGATATGGATGAATCTTGTTGGAGAAATAGGTGTCGCTGTCAATGATGAGCAGCTCTGCTTGATGACCGGTCAGCGTCTCGAACTCGTGAATGTGGCGCTCCACGCTGGCGACGTAGGCGTCTGTATCGGGGCCGAAAAATCGTACCACTGCCATAAGAACCTCCTGATGATCTGTTGTCGAGTTTTGTGAGAGGAGGGGATCATATCATGAGTCGCTTCGAGGCGAGAACTGCGCACCGCAAGGTGTAAGCGTCGGGCGATTTTTTTCACAGGAGCAGCGTTATGGCGATGAATTGCTACTGTGGGTTGCAAGAATACGCCTTTGTTTGAATGGCGTAGGACGTACGCAAGCTCTCGTGTGACACCTTCCTGGAAGCTGCGAGCTTCCAGGAAGGTTGTATAGCCGGGCGCGTAAGTCCTATGGCGTATCTATCAAGATCAGGCGTCCAGACAACTCACCCCACCAGGGCCGCCAGAGCCGGCGCATAGACTGCAACCTGCTGACGCAGACGCAACACGGCCAATTCGCAGGCTTTTGCCTCCACCATGATGTCAAAGGGGACCGTGTGGGCCGCGCGTGCGCTGTTCAGCAGGTCGATGCACTCGAAAGGGTTGATGAAGTCGCTGTGTTGGTTGGGCAGAGGCGGCAGAAGATGGCTTTGCCCGCCGCGGCGCGCCGTGCGCACTTCAGTGCGCGAGGTGCTCAGGTGAATTTTGGGACGCTGAGCGGCCGGCCAGGTGTTCAGGGCCAGGGACAATCCCTCGACGAGCGGCGTCCCCCGCCGGTTGAGACAGCGATGGTGCAGGACGTCGAAGACGACCGGCACGCCCGTGCGACGGTGCAGCCAGAGCGCATCGTGAAGGTCGATGGAGCGGTCGTCGTGTTCCAGGGCCAGGCGGGCGCGCAGGGGCGCAGGCAGCCCATCGATGCGTCGCGCCAGCGTGCTCAACAGGCGCTGTGGGTCGCCTAGGGCGTGGCCGGCGTGGATGACCAACACGGAATCAGACCCCAGCCCCATGGCTTCGAGCAGGCGCGCCGCCATCTCCACGTCGAAAGCAGCGCGCCGAGCCTGCTCGCCGTCGTCGCTGCCCAATTGCAGGTAGAGGGGCGGATGCATGGTGAGCCGCACACCAAAACTGCGCGCCAGATCGCCCAGGGCTGCCAGCTCCAGGCTGCACTCATCGATCTGTCGGTGGAATTGGGGCAGGTCGGGATGGGTGGCATAGGGGGCCAGCTGCGACGAGAGACGGTAGAAGCGGATTTCCTGACCGTGGAGATAGGTGAGCAGGTCGCGCAGATAGGCCAGACTGACGCTGAGATGGGGTTGCTGTTGCCAGCGGCGGCTGTCGTGGGAGCGGAGCGGAGCGCCCAACACGCGCGTCGCCACGCCCAAATGATACTCGCTCATGACTTCGCCTCCACCCAGCGCAAGGGCCAGATCGCCACATCGATGCGGCGGGCAAAGTGGAGCAACGGGGGCGCATCGGGAAGACGCAGCCCCGCTGCCTGGGTCATGGTGTTGAGCCGAAAGTCAGCATCGGCGGGCTGGAGCGGCCACGGGAGGTGATGGATTTCACCGATGAGGGGGCGTCCGCGGCGGTCTACCGTGTAGAGGGTGTAACGCTCGGTCAGCCAGTGGTCAATTGTTCCGCTTTGGGAATGATAGATGGGGCCGTTGGGCGCGTAGTTGGCGACCAGGCTGGCTGGCGTTGCGCCGCGATGGGTGCGCCGGCTCAGGTAGTGGATTGTGCGACCGTCATCCAAGAGGAGCATGGCCGCGTGGAAATAGGGCAGGCGAAAGAAGGCGCGGGCAATACGCACTGCCACGGGATTGGCGGCGTCCAGGCTGAAGAAGAAGACGCCGGGCTTGACGACGCCGCGATCCATGACGCGCACATAGGTGCGCACGTTGAGTTCGGCAAAGCTGGAGAACCAGGGCGCGGAGGGCGTCCAGCGCGTGCGCACGCCGCTCATGCGAAAGGGCACGACGCCCAGCCAGGCGACGCCGTCGAAGAGATCAAGCTCCAACGCCGGCGGGATCAGAGGGCGCATTTGTTCCGCCGGGATGGGCCAATGGGCAAAGAGCAGGTCATGCCAGCTTTGCGCCATCACCCACGGGCCGGTGGGTAGCCATGCGCGGTGCTGTGTGTGGCGGACGATCTCGTGGAGGGCAGTGTTCATAGCGACTCGTTATGCGTCACGAGCCATGACTTTCACATCGGTATGTTCGCGCAGTGTGATAAGCGCATCGTAGGCCAGGTCGTGCACCAGCGCGCGCCACTGCCCCCAGCCGCGTCGGTCGCCGATGATATTGCGCAAATCCGCGGCGATCTCGATCAATTGGCTGGGCAGAACGGGGCGAAATTCACTGATGGCCTCGTCCCCATGAGGGATCGGGATGCCGCCCCCACTCTGCGCCAGGAAGACATAGCTGGCAAAGGGGGCAGTTTGGCCTTCGTGGGTGAAGTGGTATTCCACCAGTCCGAGAAACGCCTTGATTTTTACTTCCAGCCCTGTCTCCTCGTCGATTTCCCGGAACAGGGCCGCCTCCACCATTTCGCCCCACTGGACGCCTCCTGACGGCAGACGATAGATGTGTTGCGGATAATGGCTCTTGGCATGCACCCAAACTGCGCCGTCGGGATTTTGAATGACAAAGACCACCTCGGCGCGGCGGTCGCTTTGTGCGCCAAAACGATAGTAACGGTTCATCTCGTCCGCGGGCAGTGAGAACGCACGGCGCAATGGGTGGCCGTAGCGCGCCGCCAGCAGCTCCACTTCCTGATGAATCACCGGGGCGGCGAGAACCTGGGCCATGCTGATATTCCTCATAGGTGCATCATTCCTCTGTGAACACTGCGGTCGGTTGAACCTGCCGGTCAATCGGGGGTGGATGGAGCCTCACATGGTCATCATACGGTCATCATATGGTCAATCGACGTCAGGGGCGGCTCGGGAGGCGCGCTCTTTATGGTGAGATTGGAACCCAATCCATACCCCGCCAACACACAGCGCAATAACGGTCAGGACGCTGATCCAACCGCCGATGGTGCGCGGGGGAGTGTCCTCGTACCGCAAGAGCACATAGCCTTCACCCTGGGGAACGGGCACGGTCATACGCCCCAATGTGCCCGTCTCTTCGGGAATGATGGGCAGATCATGCAGCGGTTCGCCGTGCTCCCCATCCAGCAGATAGGCTTTCCACCCCGGATAATAGAAGTGATTGAAGACCAGCCGCTGCTCGCCGGGTCGCTTGTTGAGAAAATAGACCTCTTCCGTCACGGTGTTGTAAGCCACGGCGCCGGCGGCAAAGGTCTCGTAGTCGAAGTCGGTGTAGTCCAGGCGGGTCGTCACCGGCTCGACGGGCTTGCCTTCCCATTCCTGTTGGATGTAGTAATCCGCCATGGGGCTCCATGTGGGAATTTCCTTGACCCAGGCCGTGCTGCCGGTCATCTCATCGGCGGACTGTTGAAAGCGCATGAGAGAGGCCAACCCCACCGGGCCTTCCACCGGCTCGGAAATCTGCACGCGCAAATAGGAGTAGCTGGCAAGAATCACCACCGCAGCAAGAAAAAGCAGGGAAGGCGTGAGGCGAGCAGCGTCATCCTCTGTGTCGCCGCCTGCCCAATGGCGGGCGGAGGACGCGCCCGCTTTGCCCTGTCGTTTTTCTTGCAGCCAATGGCCGGCTGTCAGCCCGGCCAGCGCGCTGAGGCAAGGCGCCATGACGCTGTACCAGCGCCAGGGGAACTGGGCGACGCCCAACACCCTTCCAAGCAGAGGCGTCTCCCACAGTGGCGCAGCCCATGTCAGCGCCGCTCCGACCGCAACGACAGTGGCCGCTGCAAACAACCCAATCTCCCAGCGCAACCGCCCGGCGTGCGCCCAGGCGAAGATGACGCCCAAGACGCCCAGAATGAGCGCCGCGACGCCGATCTGAAAGCTGATGGGGTCATCGGGGCCGGGCAGGCTGATGCCAAAGCCCCATGTTGGGCTGAACAACTGATGGGGATAGACGAAGTTGCCACGAAAATCATAGCGCCCGGCGAACCACTGATCGACGCGCACATAGCGCTGCTCCATGAAAGCAGGAATCCAGAAGACTGCGCTCAGACCCAATCCGGCGAGCAACCCCAGGCCGGGCAGCCACGCCCGCTTGATCCACAGCCACAGCCGCTGGCCGGCGGCGACGCGCTCCCCAGCCGCCGGCGCAGACGCAACAAACGACGTCGCCAGGAGGTAGATCGCCAAGAGGGGCGTAAAGAGGACGACCACCAGGTTGCTGGTCAGCATGAGACCGGCGTAAGCGATGGCTGCGCCCACCACCCAGCGGTAGGCCGAGCGACGCGCAGCCATGTGGACGCACCACAGGCACAGAGGCAGCCAGACAAAGGCCATGCTTTCGGCCAGGTTGGCGCGCACATAGAGGTTGAGCAGGTGATAGGGCAGATAGGTGTAGACCAGCGCAGCAATCAGCGCGGCGCTGCGCCCGGCCCAGTCGCGCACGAAGAGATACATAGCCCCTGCGCTTGCCACGATGCTGACGATGAAGACGCTTTCCACCGCCGCGGTATGGCCCAGCCCGCCGAAGTGAAGGAACAGTTCTGCCAGAAAATGGCTGAACGGACCGTAGATGTTGAAGAATGGATAGCCATAGCCAAAGGCAAAATCCGGGCTCCAGCGCGGCCACCAGATGCCATCTTGCACCAGGCGATCATACTCGAAGAGAAAATAGACGTGGTGACGTGCGTCGTTGGCGCCCCAAAAATAACCCGGCTGAAGAAAAGGAGCAATGGCGAAGATAGTCAACCCCAAAGCAAGCCAGAATAACCCATCTCGCCAGAATGCAGGACGGGTGCGGCTGGTCGGCGCCCCCTTTTGCCCAGTCGCCGCGCTCAAGGGCAAAGATGCCGGGTCACTGACCATAGAACACCATCTTGTCGTTTAACCCGCCGTCGATCGGTCGCCGCTCCCCGGTGCGCCAATCGTAAAAGCCAAAATAGTATTGAAGCGGCGTGGCGCTTTCTTTTGGCAGACTGAGGGTGTACTGCTCTGTGAAGATTTCGCCGGAACGCCAACCGCTGGCTGGGCGATCTGCCACGGGCTGAGCGTCCAACTGGGCCGCCAATTCTGGCGATTCTGCGCGGGTGAGCGCCTGAAAAAACATGTTGTCGTCCCCATCAAACGGGCGCAGCGCCTGCCAGGTGACGGTCAACGTTGCCTGGCGCCCTTCCCTGTCTTCTTGCAGGTCGGCGCGCAGCACCACTGCGGCGTTGTCGCCCACCACAGCCAGGGGCGCAGCCGACGCAGTGATCGCGGTGAAGTTTGGCGCAAGAGAGGGATAACTGGCAGCTACGACCAGGACGATCAAGCCGCTCCACGCGGCGGGCCGCTGCAAGCCAGAAAAGGTGTAGACCAGTGAGCCTGCCGCAGCAGCCAGAAAAGGCGCAGACAGCAGCAGAGTCTGCCACGGATAGGTCAAGAATTGCTCTGCTCCGCTCCAACGCCAGAGCGGCTCGCTGACGTCCAGGCTGAGCAATAACAGCGCGCCCGCAGCGACAAAGCTGAAAACCAGCAGCCAACGCGCCTGGCCTGTGGGCCCAGGGCGCAGCATGAGCAGCCCCCAACCGCTGGCAACGGCGAAGACAAACACTGTCACTCCAATTTGAAAAGGAAAACTCTCCCGCCATCCCGCCGGGTCTGGCGAGATGGTCATTATTGGCTGCAAAAGCTGATAGAGATGGACAAAGTGCTCGGCGAAGGTTACTGGCGGCTGCGAGTGAACACTCCAGAGTGGGGCCAGGGAAAGCAGCCCGGCTGCGCTCGCCACAGCAGCGATGAGTATCGTGAGCCGCTGACGTTCGACGGTCAGGGCATAGAGGAACAAAAGAATGCCGCCCAGCAAGGCCATTCCCGCCTGAGTGCGCCACATGAGCAGAATAGCGGCCACGGCTGTCGCCGCCGAAATCAGAGAACGTTTACGGCTGTTTGAGGCGAGTCCCGCCAATGCCAGAGGGACCAGAGCCAGCATCATGGCGTCGTCGGCGCTGCCCACCACATAGACTGTGGCCAACACCGAAGGCATAAGCACGTAGAGGCTGCCAGCCAACCCGGCAGACCGGTCGCCCAGACGCGCCGCCAACCAGACGTAAACGCCCAGACCGCCCAGGATGAACATGAGGGCGAAGGCGAAACGAACGCTCGCGGCAGGCTCTGCGCCCAGGGCAAGAAAGGGTTGCGCAAGGAGGAAGGCGCCGCTGCCAGCGCCGCGCCAGAGATCGGGCGCGGTTGCAATGTTGGCAATCGCACTGGACGCGCTCGCGTTGAACATGGGCGTAAACCCTTCCCACGTCTGCCAGTAGCCAGGGTAGAGCGTCGGCCCCAAGGCAAAGACGCTGCACAACAGCACGGCCCACAGACCGATGCGCGCCGGTGGGTGATGGGGTGGGTTCATGTGGATTTGGTTGTAGGCACAGGCCTCTGTGGATTTTTGCCTGTCATCGTTCATCCAGCGCCACGCCGAGCAAGGGTTCGCGATGCCCCATGTCCAGCAAAACGCCGCCCCCTTCCGCCCCGCCTGGCTCGCCATTGGCCGCCACGCCCGCCCGTCTGGCCCGCTCTGCATGGCTGCTGAGCAGCTCCAGCTCGCTCACCGTCAGGCCGTAACGGTTCATGGGATGTTGCAGGATGCGCGCTACGTCCAACGTGATGATACGCGCCAGCTCCGCCGCAGTGCGAAATATCTTCCACTCAAGCAGCACGCCGCGGGTGAACTCCTGAGCCGCAGGCGTTGGTCGGCTGGCGTTGCGGAGCGGCAAGATCGATCGCTCCAGCTTCAACGCAAGAAACCACTCGGCGCCGGCTGGGGCGGTGATGTCTCGCCCCATGAGAAAATAGAAACGGTCCACATTGGCGATCAGCTCGTAGATGGTCTCGATGGACGCGCCGGCGGCCGGCGTGCGGCGAATCTCGACGCCGATCTGCACAGGAAGTTGGGCAATCGCCTTGCCGATGATCGCGCGCTCTGCTTCCAGGTCATTGGTGGCGCTGACAAAAAGACGCAATGTTTCTGCCATAGACTGCTTAGTGTATCACCGGCAGGTAGAGGGGATGAAATGAGAAGGGATGCGGG
>CAZLMM010000044.1:49108-52416 GCA_964560495.1 uncultured Caldilineaceae bacterium | reverse complement strand
CATGTGCGGCATCTACGGTGTCTGGCGGTTCGATGGACAACCCGTCGACTTGAACAAATTGCAGCAAGCGACAACCACCCTGCGTCACCGCGGGCCGGATGATGAAGGCTATCTGCTGGCCGAGACCGCAACGGGGAGCGCGCTCCTCTGCGGCGGCGACAACACCGACGCCCGGCTCAACCTGCCATCGGTGACCAGCGCGCCCGCTGGCCGGCATGATCTTGCCCTGGCCTTTCGCCGCCTGGCGATTCTCGACCTCTCGCCAGCCGGTCATCAGCCAATGCCCAGCGCCGATGGCCGCTGTTGGATCGTCTTCAACGGCGAGGTCTACAACTACATCGAGCTGCGCCAGGAGCTGGCTGGCTTGGGCCACCGCTTTGTCTCCGGTTCAGACACCGAGGTGATCCTGGCAGCCTATCAGCAGTGGGGCATTGACTGCCTGCACCGTTTCAATGGCATGTGGGGTCTCGCCATTTGGGACACGGATCGGCGTGAACTGTTCCTGGCGCGGGATCGCTTTGGCGTCAAACCGCTCTACTATGTCCATAAGCCGGGAGTTTTTGCTTTTGCCTCGGAGATCAAGGCGCTTGTGGGGCGTCACGGCATTGAGTTTGCGCCGAATTCCTGGGCGATCTACGACTATGTGGTCAGCGGCGCTTTGCCCAATCCACAGTTGGAAAGGACTTTCTTCGACGGCGTGGCCGCCTTGCCGCCCGGTTGCTGGCTGCGTGTAGGCGGCGATGGTGTTCTGGTCAAAGAACGCTATTACACTCTCCCCATGATCGACGGGACCAATGCAATCACGCACAACCCTGACCAGGTGGTCGAGGAGTTTGGCGCACTCTTCACCGACGCCGTGCGCCTGCGCCTGCGCGCCGACGTACCGATTGGCACCTGTCTCAGCGGCGGCGTCGATTCTTCTTCGATTGTCTGCGTGGTGAATCGCCTCATGCGCGAGGGCGGGGTCGCCGCCGAGCAGATCGGCGAACACCAGAAGACTTTCAGCGCGGTCTATGCCACGGAGGGGCGCTACAACGAAAGCGCTTTTATCGAGATTGCACTAAAGGCCACCGGCGCAGAGCGCAACTTCACCTATCCGACAGTTGAACGCCTGGCCGATGACATGGAGCGCCTTGTGTGGCATCAGGAAGAGCCATTCGGCTCCACCAGCATCTTTGCCCAGTGGTGCGTCATGCAAAAAGCGCGTGAAGCCGGCGTCACCGTCCTGCTGGATGGGCAAGGTGCAGACGAGGCGTTGGCCGGCTATCGCCCATATGCGCCTTTTCTGGCAGATCTTCTCTCTCAATTTCAGGTGCGGCGTTTTTCACGGGAGTTGGGTCGAATCGCAGCCAACACTGGCTGGTCGCGCCTGGATTGGCTGAAGCGCGCGCTGATCTGGCAACTGCCTGCTTCCTGGCGCAAGAGCGTGGTGCGTTCCGCCAAGACGCAGCCGCCTGGCCGCAGCCTATTGAATCCAGGTTTTGCCGCGGCCTGCGCCGATCGCCCGTCTTCGCCCTCATCATTTGCTCGTCAGACCTTTTCGCAACATTTACACAGCCAGGTGTTCGAAGACAGTCTGCCGCACCTGCTGCGCTATGAGGATCGCAATTCCATGGCCTTCAGCATCGAGGCGCGCGTTCCCTTTGTGGATTACCGGATGATGGAGTTTAGCTTCAATCAGGCGGCTGATTTGCGTATCCGCGATGGCTGGACCAAGTGGGTGCTGCGTCGCGCCATGCAAAAGAACGTGCCTGCCGAGATTCTCTGGCGCAAGGACAAAATCGGCTTCGAGACGCCGCAGCAGGAGTGGCTGCACACCCTTGTCGCGCTCTCGCCAGATCTCTTTGGATCGCAGGCGTTCAGCGCCGCCTATTTGAACTGCGCAGATGTGCGCCAACGGATGCCGCAGTTGCTTGGCGAGTCAGTCACGAATCAGAGCCTGTTGTGGCGGTTGATCAACCTGGAAATGTGGCTGCGCGTCTGGCGTAGACAATCGAGCAA
This sequence comes from uncultured Caldilineaceae bacterium, assembly GCA_964560495.1. GTDB lineage: Bacteria > Chloroflexota > Anaerolineae > Caldilineales > Caldilineaceae > UBA5069. The sequence continues at coordinate 50,415 of CAZLMM010000044.1, read as the reverse complement.
TCCAGACAGGAACTAAGTACACGTGGGCCCAAATGAGCCGGTGGTATTGTCATGCTGAACGCAGTGAAGCATCTGGGTGGCAGAGCGAGATGCTTCGCTGGCGCTCAGCAGGACAACCATTGGGTTACTTGCGCCCTCGTGTACTAGTGATGTGTCAAGTCTGATTTGATGCCATTTCACAAACCAGGTTTCTCCGAGAAACCTGGTTTGTGAAGACTCATTTCACGCTTGACGCGACGCTAGAGAGCGAGGAGGGGCATGTTGGCCGATAAGGTGTTGATCGTCTTGGGTATGTTCGATACGACGCGACCCGATCGTGCGCGCTCGGTGCGCATTCACAACATGACCGCCGCCCTGGCCAGCCAGACGCCCACAGAATTGCTCTCCGGCGACCGGCCGGCCCGGCGCAGGCGCGTCCTGCGCTTTCTGCTGAGCGGCGGTCTGCGGCGCACGCGCGCCATCTACGTGGAAGCCTCCACTTCGACCGCCATCGAGAGCGATCTCCTGCTGCTGACGCTGGCGCGGCGGGCTGGAATTCCCATCATCATCTACATCCCTGACGCCTATCAATACTTCCCCGACCTCTATCCGCGGCGAGGGATCAAGACCGCGCTGCTTGATTGGGGATGGCGGCGCTCGATTGCGGCCTATTTGCGCATGGCCGATGTGCTGGCCTTTCCGTCTGCGGGGCTGGCGGCGCATTTTCCGGCGCGACAGAAAGTGGTTGTTTTGCCGCCGGGCGGCATGCGCAATGCCCAATTAGCCAATTCTGACTGGGATAGACCAACTGTTTTCTATGTGGGCGGCGCCAGCTTTCGTTATGGCAGCGACATACTGATTGAGGCGATGCAGCGCGTTGTCGAACACGTTCCAACCGCGCGCTGCCGCCTCGTCACCAGTCAGTTCGCCTATCTTGCCGATCATCCGCTGCGACATGCGCCGTGGCTAATCGTTGAGCACCGTTCCTTTGACGAGCTGCCGACGCTCATGACAGCGGCAGCAATTGCGGTCAGCCCACTGCGGCGGACTGAATACAATGATCTGGCAATGGCGGTCAAATTGTTCGATTTCATGTCCTATGGCCTGCCCATCGTCACCACGAACTGCACCGAGATGGCCGCGCTGGTGAAAGAGGTGGATGCCGGGCTGGTGGTCGAAGACAATGTGGATGCGCTGGCGGCTGGCATTTTGCACTTGTTGCAAGATCGAGACCTGGCGACCCGCCTGGGACGAAATGGCTATCAAGCGATCCAGACGGCGCATTCCTGGCTCCATCGCGGCCAGGAGGTGCTGCGTCTGGTGGAGGA
>CAZLMM010000044.1:0-49008 GCA_964560495.1 uncultured Caldilineaceae bacterium | reverse complement strand
CAGTGGAGTATTCGGATCAACGACCAATGGCGCATCTGTTTCGAGTGGTTCGAGGGTGAACCGTTCGATGTGGAAATCGTCGACTATCATTGACGCAAAGTAGCTGCAACAGTGCGATGATACGGAAGGAGCGAACATGGAGATGCAAGACAGACTACGCCCGGTCCATCCTGGCGAGGTGCTTCTCGAAGAATTTCTTATCCCCATGGGGCTGAGTCAGAACCAACTCTCCCTGGCGCTACGCGTACCAGCGCGACGCATCAATGAGATCGTTCATGGTCAGCGCCGCATCACGGCAGATACGGCCCTGCGCCTGGCGCGCTTTTTCAAGATGTCGCCCCATTTCTGGCTGGGCTTGCAGATGGATTACGATCTGGATCTGGCTGAAGACCACCTGGGCGGGCGCCTGGAGCACGAAATCGTAGCGTTCACCCCCGCGCCACATCCTCTGGCGTAAAGAAGTAGAAGCCCGGCTCCTGCCCGGCTATCTCGATCACCTGGCCGAATTCGCGGGCGAACAGGGCATAGTGGACATCTCAGCCTATGTCGCCGCCCAGCCAGCGAGCGCCCCGGTCAATCAACTTGTCCAGCGCGCTTTCGGTCAGCGGCTCGCACGTTCAATACCGATTCACTCTGACGACGTGGATCCTTCGGCGCGGCTTGAATCGTTGACTTGTTTGGACGCATCAACGTGCTGGTGGAAAATCTCAGGCGGTGAGAGACATGAATTCCTGCTGGCTTTGCCCCCGCCCGGCTAACCAACGGGCAAAAGATGCCTCGCTTTCCTGCGATTGCTTGCCCAGTAGCAAGCCTTCAACCCCAATATCTTCATCGAGATCAGGCCAGTGAATGCCATAGCCAGCGCCCGCGATCCGGAAGTTGGCGCGTTCTTCCCTGGTGCCATACGCAAGACGTGGAAACCATATCAACGGTACTGCCACTGTGCGCCCATCCGTCAAATCGACGCTCAGCATGTCGTCCGTGACCATCACCCCCATCACCTTAGGGAGTGCTCGCACCACCACGACAGAAGTCGTCCCATTCATTGCGCAATACCTCCAAATTCTCCCGCGCCAACCGTTCGATTACCCGCAGTTCTTGCCTGCTGTAGCCAAAATTCTCTGCCAGTCGTACATCCGGATCCAGCCATACTTTGGCGCTGTAATTCTCCCGATCCACATGCATGTGTCGGGGTTCCCGGCAATCATAGGGATAGAAATATACCGCACACGGGCACAAGTTGAGCCTTTTTCAACCACAGAAAAGCGCAATTTGATGCCGTGCGGAGTATAGAAGCGATACGATCCACGGCGGAGTGCAGTTGGCAAACAAGATCATTTCTCCACTGGCGAATTATATCACAGGGTGCGCCATGTTCGTTCGAATTCAATCGGCGTCTGTCATGAGAAACTGCGCCCTGCATTGTAATTGCACAAAACTCTGAACCACACCCGGAGCAAGAGCTTGCCTCTTTGCCTGCCACATGATATAGTCTAGTTGTAACTAGATTAGTTTAGCCTAGCTTATCCCGACAAGGAAATGCCATGTTTGTCAACCGCGTGCGCGAGTTGGCCTTTCTCCAGCGGCGCTATGACTCTGACCAGGCCGAACTCATTGTGCTCTATGGCCGGCGTCGAGTAGGCAAGACGGAGCTGTTGCGGCGCTTTTGTGAAGACAAACGCTGTTTCTTCTTTGTGGCCGACTTGGGTACCGAAGCCAGCGCTCTGGCTGAATTGGCCCGGCGCTACGGCGAGATGTTTCACGGCGATCCGGAAAGCACGCACTTTGCCACATGGGAGCAGGCGCTCAAGGCCCTGGCGCGCCAGGCGACCGATGCGCGCCTCATCGTGGTGATCGACGAATTCACTTATTTGTTACAGACAAGCCCCACCTTGCCCTCCGTCCTCCAGCGCCTTTGGGACGAATTGCTCCAACACACCAATTTGATGCTGATATTGAGCGGTAGCTATATCGGCGTCATGGAGCGCGAAGTGTTGGCCTATCAAGCGCCCCTCTATGGCCGACGCACCGGGCAATGGCATCTGCAGCCCTTGAGCTTTGTCGACGCCCGGCTCTTCCTCCCTGGCTACAGTCCGCAAGACCAGGTGCGAGCCTATGCGGTATTGGGGGGCGTGCCCGCATACCTGCGCCAGTTTGCCGATCGCCGGCCGCTGCTCGACAATATCGAACAAGAAATTCTCAGCCTGGGCGCGTTTCTATACGACGAGCCGCGCTTTCTGTTGCAGATGGAGCTGCGCGAACCGCGAGTCTATTTTGCAATTCTGGAAGCAATTGCTGCCGGTCACGTGCGCCAGGAAGAGATCAGCCGGACAGTGGGGGTGAAAGGTGCGTCATTAGGCTACTACTTGAACACACTACGCGATCTGGGTCTGCTTGAACGGATCACACCGGTCACTGACGCCGATCCGACGCACTCGCGACAGGGTCGTTACCGCCTCCTCGACCCTTTCTTTCGCTTCTGGTTTCGCTTCGTCTATCGCGAGCGCGTCCATCTGGAGCGTGGAGACACCGCTGTCGTGCGCCAAATCGTCAACGAACAGTTGGATGTGTTGGCTGGATGGGCTTTCGAGGAGATTTGCCGCGCTTTTATCTGGGAGTTGGCCGCGGCGGGCCGCATCCCCTTTCGACCACAGCGAGTCGGCATGTGGTGGGATGCCCAGGCGCAGGTGGATGTGGCGGCGCTGGACGAAGAATATCTTCTATTGGGTGAATGCCGGTGGCGCTCACGACCCATCGGCGTCGAGACGCTGGTCGAGCTTAAACGCAAAGGCGACCGCGTATCAGGCGCCCGGCGTCAAGTGTTGGCGATCTTCTCACGGGCAGGTTTCACCGAGCCGTTGTTGGTTGAAGCGAGAAGTCAGGGCGTGTTGCTGTTCAACCTGGACGACATCTTCGGCCCGACAGCGGAGTAGGCGAGCGACCATGGCGCGCAAACTGGATCGCATTCTTGTGACCGACGTGGAAGCCACCTGTTGGGAAGGCGACCCGCCGCCAGGAGAGAGAAGCGAGATCATCGAGATTGGGTTGTGTGTGCTGGACGCCGCCACCCTGGAACGCGTCGAGCGCCGCGATCTCCTGGTGCGTCCCGTGCGCTCGACGGTCAGCGCCTATTGCACCCAGTTGACGACTCTGACTCAATCCGACGTGGAGGGCGGCCTGGCATTGGCCGAGGCCTGCCGCATCCTTGCCCAAGAGCATCAAGCCGGTGCGCGGTTATGGGCAAGCTACGGCGATTACGACCGCAAACAGTTCGAGCGCAATTGCGCCGGGTTCGGCGTCTCTTATCCCTTTGGCCCCACCCATCTCAACATCAAGAACTTGGCGGCCGTGGCCCATGGCTGGCCGCGCGAGGTGGGCATGAGCGAGGCGCTGCGCCGGCTGGGGCTGCCCCTGGAAGGCGTCCATCATCGCGGCGGCGACGACGCCTGGAACATCGCGGCGATTCTGGCGCGCCTGCTGCGGGCAATTCGTAGCGCACATGCGGGGTGATAGGTGAACATCCATGCACATTTTGCACGTGAATGACGTGGCCTTTGTGGGCAACCTTTGACCTCACGGATGTGAACCGTGCGCTCTATCCGCAAGAATTCGACGTGCAATTCAATGGGTAGTCGCCCAAATGTAAGAAGGATTTTGTAGCCAATGTCTCACAGCAACCTGACCAGGCGAATCAAGCGACTCGGTAGAACAATCCTGACCCAGCCCACGGTCAATCAACTGGTGCGTGGTCTACTGTCGATCAGGCTGCTGCGCGCTCCCCTTCCTGCTGCCACCTTGAACCGTATTCCGGTCGTGGGTGTCGTCGAACTCAAGTTGTGGGATGGACAAACTGTGCGTTTCTATTCGGACGGGGCGGATACGATTGCGACGCGTCTCTACTGGCAGGGCGTCGCCGCCTTCGAGCCAGCGACCTACGAGCTATTCGCCCACATGCTGCCCAGGTCGCGCTGCTTTGTCGACATTGGCGCAAATACCGGCTTTTACGCGTTGATCGCCGGCATTACCGATCCCACGCGGCGCGCCTATGCCTTCGAGCCGATGCCGGCCATCTGCCGCTATCTACGCCGCAACGTCGAGGTCAATCGGTTGAGCAACGTGACTATCGCCGAATGCGCCGTGACGAACTACGATGGCGTGATCAAGCTCTATGTGCCAGGCGCAGTGATGCTGCCAACCAGTGCGTCCACCTTGCAAGGGTTTCGCACAGCAGCCAGCGAGCTTGAATGCCGGGCAGTGACATTGGACAACTACCTGGCGCAGCACGCACAAACAGGCGTCGATCTCACCAAGATTGACACCGAAGATACGGAACATCTGGTATCGGCCGGGGCGCAGCGTATGTTGGCAGAGTCTCGCCCGGCGATCATCTGTGAAGTGCTTCATGGACAGGCTGAACATCGGCTGCGTGCAGTGTTGGGTGATGAGTATCGGGCGTTTCTGATCACCGATAGCGGGCTGATTCGGCGCGAGGAGATAATTGCAGATTCAACCGATCTGAACTACCTGTTTATCACGTCCGAGCGCCTGGAGTGGTTCGGCATCGCCGCAGATAGGTGACATGATGAAAATTCTGTTGGTTCATACAGGACTCAGAACCTTCGTCGAGATCGATCTGCAACTTCTGCGCACAGCACATAAAGTGCGCGCCTTGCATTTTCGCCGCAGCCGGCCGTGGCGCATCCTGCTCGATTTCTGGTGTGCGGTGCGCGGCGCGCTGTGGGCGGATGTCGTTCTGGCCTGGTTTGGCAGCTATCACGCATTCTTGGCTTTTTTGCCTGCTCTGGTTTTTCGCCGCAAACGGGTGATCATCGCCAGCGGGTACGATGTTGCCAATGAGCCATTGCTCCGTTATGGCGGGTTGCGCGGCGGCATCCGTCGTTGGATGGGACTGAAGGCATTTCAATGGGCTGATCAAGTCTTGTCCGTCTCGTCCTTTTCGGCGCAGCAAGCAGTGCAGAATGCCTATGTGTCACCAGGTAAGGTGCAGGTAATTTATCATGGAGTAGATAATGAATTCTATCATCCATCATTGCCGAATGCTGAACGCGCCGGGGTACTAGTGGTGTCGACGATCAATGCGCAAACTTTGCAGATAAAGGGGCTGAACACATTCCTGGAAGTTGCCAGGCATCTGCCTGAAGTGCAGTTCACTGTGATCGGTCCCTGGGAAGATAGGGTGATCACACTCCTCAAAGGTCAGGCGTCCGGTAATCTTTGCTTTGCGGGGGCCGTGCATGGCCCGCAACTGGTCGATGCAATGGCATCGGCGCGAGTCTATACCCAATTATCCGCCTACGAGTCCTTCGGCATGGCCGTGGCAGAAGCGATGTTGTGCGGGTGTGCGCCGGTGGTGAGCGACCGCGGCGCGCTGCCCGAAGTGGTGGGCGATTGCGGCTTCATCGTCCCTTACGGCGATGTTGCCGCGACCGTACAGGCCATCCGTGCGGCGCTGGAGGTGGGCGAAGAAGAACGCAAGCGTTATCGCCAGCGCATCGTGGAGAACTTCTCGCTGGAAAGCCGGCGGGCGCAGTTGCTCGCCGCGCTGGAGGAGTGCTTGCGCCACTAGCGCAGGCGCGGCGAGCTCAGATTGCGTGCGGTTCAAAATCGGTTGCAGGGTTGACGTTATGACCACGGATCAATCAAAGGGTGAAAGCCAGGGAGGTTCACTGGGTTTGCAAGCAGCCAATCGATGACTGCTATGGCGGGCTATCTGGGATGCGTCCAATCCACAAAGTGATTGCCAATGTGTTGATCTGTTGATAGAATCAGCACACATTCGCCCGCGCTGGCCAACCATTCATGTTGGACAGCGCGCTCTTCAATTGCCATACAGGAAACGAGACCATGTTTAGACCGCAAGAGATAACGCCAGAGACGGCGCCGGGCGGCGAGACCGCCGAGAGCACGGCCGCCTATGACCGCCGTTTTGGTTTCAACACCCGGGCGCTCTACGCCGGGCAGCGCCCTGACCCAGCGACGCGCGCCCGCGCCGTGCCCATCTATCAGACCACCTCCTATCTCTTCGACGACGTCAAGCACGCCGCCAATCTGTTCAACTTGCAGCGCTTTGGCAACATCTACACGCGCATCATGAACCCGACGACGGCTGTCTTCGAGGAACGCATGGCCTCGCTCCACAACGGCGTGGGCGCGCTGGCTGTGGCAAGCGGCCACGCGGCCCAGCTCATCGCCATCGCCAGCCTGCTGCAAGCCGGCGATGAGATCGTCTCGGCCAATACGCTCTACGGCGGCACCCACACCCAATTCGACGTCACCCTGCGTCGCTTCGGCATCTCCACCACCTTTGTGGACCCGGACGACCCGCAGAACTTCCGCCGCGCCATCACCGACCGCACGCGGGTGCTCTATGGCGAGACCATCGGCAACCCACGCATCAACATGCTCGACATCGAGGCCGTCGCCCAGATCGCCCACGGGCACAACCTGCCCCTGATGATCGACAACACCTTTGCCACGCCCTATCTGTGCCGCCCTATCGATTGGGGCGCAGACATCGTGGTGGAGAGCGCCACCAAGTTCATCGGCGGGCACGGCACCAGCATCGGCGGCGTCATTGTGGACAGCGGTCGCTTCGATTGGGGCAAAGGCAGATTTCCCCAACTGCTGGAGCCAAGCCCTGGCTATCACGGCATCCGCTTCTACGAGACCTTTGGCGACTTCGCCTACATCATGAAGGCGCGCGTCGAAGGATTGCGGGATTTGGGGCCGGCCATGAGTCCCTTCAACGCCTTTCTTTTCTTGCAGGGAGTGGAGACCCTGGGCGTGCGCATGGATCGCCACGTGGCCAACGCCAGGACGGTCGCGGCGTTTCTCCGGGCGCACCCGGCCGTGGATTGGGTCAACTATCCCTCACTGCCCGACAGCCCCTATCACGCGCTGGCGCAACAGTACACGCCCAAAGGATCGGGGGCGGTCATGACTTTTGGCGTCAAGGGCGGCATGAACGCCGGGCGCACCTTCATCGAGAGCCTGGAGCTGATCTCCCATCTGGCCAATGTGGGCGACGCCAAGACGTTGGTCATCCATCCGGCCAGCACCACCCACCAGCAGTTGAGCGACGAGGACAAGATCGCCAGCGGCGTGCTGCCCGAAATGATCCGGCTTTCCGTGGGCATCGAGGATGCGGAGGACATCCTTTGGGATTTGGATCGCGCGCTGGCCGCCTCGCAACGCAGCGCTGAGTGAGAGGAAGAGAATACATGTTGCATGCAACGGACGCTGCCGGGAAAAATGGCAGCGAAACGATGATGACAGCGACGGGCGCGGTCAGCTCCAGCTCACCGGTGGCCCACAGCCCCTTTGCTACGACGGCTTTCGAGCGTCTTCAGATTCTGCGCGCCACCCGCACGATTGCCATGGTTGGGTTGTCCAGCAATCCATTCCGCCCCAGCCACTATGCAGCGATCTATCTCCTTGCTGAAGGCTACGATGTCATTCCCGTGAACCCGCGCGAAAAGACAATCCTTGGGCGCGTGTGTTACGCCACCCTGCGCGACATTCCCGTCCAGGTGGATATGGTGGATATCTTTCGCGAGCCGGGCGCCGTCCCTGCCATCGTAGAGGACGCCATCGCCATCGGCGCCAGAGTGGTGTGGATGCAGCTCGGTGTGATCCACGAGGCCGCGGCAACCCGCGCTCGCGAGGCGGGCTTGCAAGTGGTGATGGATGCGTGCGTCAAGATCGAGCACGCGCGCTTCTTCGGCGGGCTGAATGTCGTGGGGTTGAACACCGGCGTGATCAGCTCGCGGGTCATTGCGCGCTGAGGGAGCAGAGACACTGTCAGCTATACCGCACAAGGGCGCAAGTTGAGCTTTTTCAACCACAGAAAAGCTCAACTTGCGCCCTTGTGCGGAGTATAAAGTAATGCGAGTTTGAGACCAGGGGCATTCGCAGTGGTTCGAGCATCAACCACAGATTGCACAGATGACACAGGATGACCACAACGTTGAATGCACCCATGTGCTTTGATGATGGGCATGATACGGGAAACGCGCCTGCATGAGAATCCACACCCCACCACCTAGCCCACCCCAAACCTACCCACCTGACCATTGGCGATTTGCCCCCCGCAACGTACAATGGTGAAAGTGTTTGCGCGAGGTGGGTTCGCGCGGCGCCAGGAGTCGCTTCATGGTCTTCCACAACTTGCTGCGCCGCGGCATGCGCAGCGTCCTCACCATTCTCGGCATCGCCATTGGCGTAGCGGCGGTGGTCGCGTTGGGCGCAATGGCCCAGGGCATCGCCAGCAATTATGGCAACGCGCTGGGGGTCAACAACGATCTTCTCGTCACCCAGGCCAACACTTACGACGTGGTCTTCAGCAGCCTGGATCAGGAGTTGGGCGACCGCATTGCTGCGGTTCCCGATGTGACCAACGTGGACCCGGGCGTCTTTGCCTGGATCGCCGTGGGCAACACGCCCTATTTTCTCATCTACGGCTACGAACCAGACAGCATCGCCATCGACCACTACCGCATCGTCGAAGGCAAGCCGCTCTCCGGCCCCAAACAGATGTTGATCGGTCGCCGCGGGGCCGACGCGCTCAAAAAGAAGGTGGATGACACCCTGCGCGTCAATGGCATTCCCTATCGCATCACCGGCGTCTTCGAGACCGGCCAGGGCATGGAAGAATCAGGCGGGGTGGTCACCTTGGAGGACGCCCAGGAGATTGCCCAGAAGCAGCGTCGGGTCAGCCTTTTCCAGGTGGGTGTGCGCCGGGGCGCCGACATCGACCAGGTGATGGAACGCATCCAGAAGCTGGACAAGGAGCTGACCGTCAGCAAATCCAGCGAATTCAAGGGCAACGAGCAGTGGACGGCCTATCTGACAGGCTTTGCCTGGGGCATTGCGGCCATTGCCATCCTGGTGGGTGGCCTGGGCATGATGAGCGCCATGGTCATGAGCGTCCTGGAGCGCACCCGCGAGATCGGCGTGCTGCGCGCCGTGGGCTGGAGCCGTATGCGCGTCGTGCGGCTGATCCTGGGCGAGGCCGTCGGGCTCAGCCTGGTGGGCGGCGTCATCGGTGTGGGCGTCGGCGCGGCGCTGGCCTGGGCCGTGGGGCAGGTTCCCGGCGTGGGCGCGTTCCTGGGCGGCAGTCTCTCGCCCGGCCTGGTCATCCAGGGCATGGTCACTGCGCTGGCCCTGGGCATGGTGGGCGGCCTCTATCCTGCCTGGACCGCGGCCAATCTCCAACCGGTGGAGGCGCTGCGCTATGAGGGCGGCGGCAGCGGCGCGCCGACCGGCGCATGGGCAAGGCTGGGCAATCAGAGCTTTCGCAACCTGTGGCGGCGGCGCACCCGCACCATCATCTCCGCCGTGGGCATCGGCATTGGCGTGGCGACCCTGGTGATGTTGGGCGGCCTGATCGAAGGCATGATCGGCCAGCTCAATGGGCTGGCGGGCAGCGGCGGCCTGGGCGCGATCACCGTGATGCAGCGCGATGTGGCCGACATGAGCCTGAGCAGCCTGGACGAACGCATTGCACGCCAGATTCAGGCCATGCCCCAGGTCAAGTCGGTGAGCACCTTCATGCTGGGCGTTATCAGCAGCCAGGAATTCCCCATGTTCATCGTCGCCGGCGTTGATCCCAACTCGCCGGCCATGCAACACTATCAGCTCGTGGAAGGGCGTTATGTCCAGCGCCCTAATGAGATCATGCTGGGCAAGACTGCGTCCGCCACCTACAAGCTGGGGGCGGGCGATACAATGCAGCTCTTGGACAACCGCTACAAGGTGGTGGGCGTCTTCGAGACGGGCGTCTCCTACGAAGACAGCAGCGGCGGTCTCCCCATCCAGGAAGCGCAGCGTCTGTTGGGTCGCCCGCGTGCGGTCACCTTCATCTTTGTCGATGTCCATGACCCGAGCCAATCTGAGGCGGTGGTGGCGGCCATCAATCGCCGCTTCCCCGAGGCGCGCGCCAGCCTGAGCAGCGAATTCGCCCAGAACACCAATGACATTCAGAGCACCATGGCCATGACCAACGCCATCCGCCTGTTGGCCATGATCGTGGGTGGGGTGGTGGTCGCCAACACGATGATCATGTCCATTTACGAGCGCACACGGGAGATCGGCACACTGCGCGCGGTAGGTTGGTCAGCGGGGCGCATCATTGGCCAGGTCATCCAGGAGAGCCTCTTTCTTTGCGCCCTCGCCGGGCTGCTCGGCTCCTTGTTGGGTGTGGGCTTTCTCTGGTCACTGACCCAGATTCCTGGCTTTGGCGGCTATATTTCGCCATCATGGAGCGTGGGCACCTTCGCCACGGCCATCGGCGTGGCGCTGATTCTGGGATTATTGGGCGGCGTCTATCCCGCGTGGCGCGCCAGCCGCCTGCAACCGGTGGAAGCGCTGCGGTATGAATAATTCACAATTGACAATTGACAATTGTCAATTCACACTTCACGATTCACAATTGTTGATTCGAGAAGGACAAACGCATCTATGAAAAGGATCGCAATTGCAGTCATCGTCATCATTGCAGCGGCGGGCGCGTGGTGGGGCTACAACAATTATCAACAACAGCAGGAGCAAGCCGCCCAGGAAGCGGCCGCCAGCCAGGAACAGACCGACGAGCTGGCCAGTGTCATCTGGGCGTCGGGCAAGCTCCAGCCTCTGGTGTGGGCGGAGCTTAGCCCGGCCATGAGCGGGCTGGTCACTGCGATTCATGTGGCAGAAGGCGACATGGTGAGCGCCGGCGATCTGCTGGTGGAACTGGACAACGCGCAGGCCAAAGCCCAGGTGGAGGTGGCGCGCGCTGCTGTGGCCGAAGCGAAGGCGGCGCGGGCGCAGCTCTTGGCCGGCGCCACGGAGGGCGAGATCGCCGCAGCCCGCGCGCAGGTGGCCGCCGCCGAGGCGGGTGTCGCGCTGGCCGCCGGACAGATGCTCGAAGCCCAGGCTGCCATAGAGACCGCGCAGGCGCAGGTGGACATCGCTCGCCGCCAATACGCCGAAGTCGCCAGCCACCCCAACAGCAACGAGAGCAACGCAGCCAGGGCGCGCATCGCCATCGCCGAAGCCGCGGTGAGCCAGGCCCAGGCAGCCTACAACCTGGTGAAGGGCGACCCTGCTATCGGCGCGCTGCCCCAATCCATGGTTTTGCAGCAAGCCACCGCTGGGCTGGAGGCTGCCCGCGCCGAGTCATCCATTATGCTGCAAGGGCCAACACGCGAGCAGCTTTCCGTGGCGGCCGGGCAGATCGACCTGGCTGCCGCCCAGGCGAGCGCGGCGGAGAGCCATGCGCCCAGCGCCGAAGCTGCGGTCAAATCCGCCCTGGCCCAACAGGCCGCGGCCCAGGCCCAGCTCGACCAGTTGCTGGCCGGCGCGACCGAAGAGGAGGTCGCGATGGCCGATGCTCGCGTCCAATCCGCGCAGGCAGCCCTGGCCGCGGCGGAAACCGCCGTGGCGCAAGGTCAAGTGACCGCGCCCTTTGCCGGGCAGGTGGGGCAGGTCAACACGCGCCTGGGCCAGATGAGTACGCCCGGCGAATCGTTGATTCTGCTGGGCGATGTGAGCGCCATGCACGTAGAGACGACCGACCTGCGCGAGACGGATGTGGTGCGCCTGCGCCTGGGAATGCCGGTGGAAGTGACCTTTGATGCGTTGCCTGGGCGGATTTTCGACGGCGTGATCGCCAAGATCGCGCCGGTGAGCAACACAGAGCGGGGCAGCACCAACTATACCGTTTTCGTTGATGTGACCGACCTCGACCCCAGCCTTCGTTGGGGCATGACTGCGTTCGTCAACATCCAGGCGGACGAAACCAGTGAATAACAGTGAATGGTGAATGGTGAATGGTTCCTCTACACCGCTGATCCGCATCAGCGATCTGACCAAGACCTATGGCGTGGGCGAAACGGCCGTTCATGCGCTGGATGGCGTGAATCTGGTCGTCGAGCCGGGCGAGTTTTTCGCCATCATGGGGCCAAGCGGTTGCGGCAAGAGCACCCTGCTCAATCTCATGGGCGCGCTGGACCAGCCCACCTTGGGCGAGGTGTGGGTGGCCGGCGAAAACCTGGCCAAGCTCAAGGATGTGGACAGGTTTCGCGCCAGGACCATCGGCTTCATCTTTCAGTTGCACAACCTGCTGCCCACTCTCACCGCGCTGGAAAATGTGGAAGTGCCCATGATCGGCCAGGTCGCTGGCGGTCGGGCAAGGACGCAGCGCGCCAAAGAGCTGCTCGATCTGGTGGGCCTGGGCGGGCGCAGCGACCACCTGCCCGGCCAGCTTTCCGGCGGTCAGCGCCAGCGGGTGGCGATTGCCCGCAGCCTGGCCAACAGCCCGGCCTTGCTGTTGGCCGACGAGCCGACCGGCTCTCTGGACAGTCAAAGCGGCGAAGAGATTCTGACGCTGCTGGCCGACCTCAATCGCAGCCAGGGCGCCACCATTGCGGTGGTGACGCATGACCGGCGCGTCGCCCAGGCCACCCAGCGCATTCTGCGCATGCGCGACGGGCGCATCATCGACGACCACCGCGTCCTGGACCCGTTGGAAGAAGACCTGCGCATGTTGGCCCAGAGCAAGCTGGGGCAAGCCATTCTCGACGAAGAGGATGCGCCCTTGCGCCAGATCACCGTACAGGAAGAGCTGATGCTGCGCCAGCTCATCAAAAGAGTGCAGGATGGCAAACTGCCCAAACCCTAAAGACATTTTGTTATCACAAGACGTCCGGCGGTGTGGAAACCGCTGGCGACATGACGACGCTTCAGCCCTGTCTTGAGAAAGGGAGACATATGCTGCCCACAAAAATCGTCATTATCGGCGCGGGAAGCGCCATCTTTGGACTCAACACCCTCTCTGCCCTGCTCAACAGCAAACGGCTGGCTGGAAGTCATATCGCCCTGGTGGATCGCAACGCCGAAAGCCTGGGCAGGATGACCCAGCTCGCTCAGCGCGTCAATCGCGAATGGGGCGCAGGCATGACCATCACCCAGCACACTCGCCATGAAGACGCGTTGGACGGCGCTAGCTTCGTCGTTTCGGCCATCGAAGCGCCCCCGCGCGAAAAGCTGTGGCGACAGGATTACGAGATCACCCTCAAATATGGCGTGCGCCAACCCTACGCCGAAAACGGCGGGCCGGGCGGCTTCGCCCACACCATCCGCAACGTCCTGCCCGTGCTCGACATCGTGCGCGTCATGGAGCAGGCCTGTCCCGACGCCTGGTTTCTCAACTTCTCCAACCCCATGATGCGCATCTGCGACCTCATCCACCGCTACAGCAAGATCAAGGTCGTGGGGCTGTGTCATCAGATCTTCGCCGGCTATGGCATGGTGGGCTACGCTCTGGCGCGCGATCTGGGTATCGACGTGCCGGCGGGCGTCATCAGCACCCATGCTGACCCGGACCTGTGGCCCCGGCTCAACAAGATTTCCCATCAGGCCGCGGCCCGCGTCCATATCCAGGCAGCCGGCCTCAACCATTTCACATGGATGATCTCCTTGCGCGACAAACAGACCGGCGAGGACCTCTACCCACTCTTCAGGCAGCGTTGGGCAGAGCTTGAGCCATCTTTCGAGCCGTTGACCCAACGAGTCTTTTGCGCCTTTGGCCTTTTTCCCATCCCAGGCGACGAGCACCTGTGCGAGTATCTGCCGTGGGTGAGCAACCCTGTGACGCGGCCCTGGGAAAAGTACGAGATCAGCCTCTATGACTGGGATCGGCTGGAGCGGCGACGCAATGACCAGCACGACTTCATTGCGCGGGTGGGCGCGGGGCTGGAGCCGCTCGGCGCCTTGCGCAGCATGGACAGCGAGGGCGCGCTGGAGATCATCGAGAATGTGGCCGGCGCGGGAAATAGCTATCACCTGGCCGTGAACCTGCCCAACCAGGGGCAGATCGCCAACCTGCCGATGGGCGCCATCGTGGAGACGCCGGGGGTGATCAGCGGCGCCGGCGTTCAGGGAGTGAGCGTGGGCAGCCTGCCCGAAGGCGTGGCGGAATTGCTGCGCCGGGAGATCACCGCGGTGCGCCTGTGTGTGGATGCTGGGGCGCACGGCGACCGCCAGCTTGCTCTCCAGTGTCTTCTGCTCGACCCGGTCATCGCCGACATGGACGCAGCGCGGGAAATTCTCGACGACTACCTGGAGACCTATCGGGAGTTCGCGCCCCAATTCTGGCGCTGACCGCTCCGCCAATCGGCCAGCACCACCTGGCCGGCGTAGTAACCGCACAGGCCGTGAACGCCCCCGCCCGGCGGCGTGGATGACGAGCAGATGTAGATACCTTTGGCAGGCGTGCGATAGGGCGTTGGGCTGAGCGATGGGCGTGTGAAGTGCTGGAAGAGATCTTGCACGCCGCCGTTGATGTCGCCGCCCACGTAGTTGGCGTTGTAGCGTTCCATGTCCGGCGCGCAGTGCGTCGCCCGACCCAGGATGCAATCGCGAAAGCCGGGTGCAAAGCGCTCCACCTGGCGCTCGATGGCGTCAGTCATCTCCGCGGTGGAGTCATTGGGAACATGACAATAGGCCCACGCCGTATGCTTGCCCGCCGGCGCGCGCGTCGGGTCGAAAAGGCTCTGCTGCGCCAGGAGCACGTAGGGTCGTTCTGGGTGCTCGCCGGCCCAGACGGCCCGCTCCCCAGCAGCGATTTCGTCCAGGGTCCCGCCGATGTGCACTGTGGCCGAGCGGCTGCACACTTCCGCCCTCCACGGGATCGGGTCGCTCAGCGCCCAATCCACTTTGAAGACGCCCGGGTTGTGGCGAAAGCGATCCAGTTGGCGGCGATATCCGGCGGGCAAACGCTCGCCAGCGATGCGCAGCAGTCCTTTGGGCGCGGTGTCGAAGAGATAGGCGCGCGCCGGCGGCAGCTCGTCGAGGGTCTCCACCGGCCAGCCGCACACCAGGTCGCCGCCCAACCGTTGCAGATGATGCGTCAGCGCGTCGGCGATAGCTTGTGAGCCGCCTCTTGCCAGCGGCCAGCCCACAGTTTGCCCCAGCATAGTGAGCAACAGGCCAAAAGCCGCGGTCGGCGGACGCTCCAGAGGCAGCACCGAATGACCTGCCATGCCCGCAATGACAGCGCGGGCGCGCTCGCCGCGAAAGAGCGTCTTCGCCAGCAAGCTGGCGGACGCGGCCAGGAAGACGCCATACCTGGCAAAGAGCGCAGGGTGGCGCGGGAAATGGAGCGGCGCAACCAGATCGTGGACGGCGTCTTCCCAGCGGGCGACCAGTTTGCCAAAGAGCCAGCGCCATCTTTGGGCATCCTCGCCCATTTCAGACGCGGTCTGCTCCAGAGATGGAGTCACTGCGACGGCGTCGCCGTCGTCCAGCGGGTGGGCCAAAGAGACGGGCGGCGTGATCCATTCCAGACCGTCATCGGCCAGGGGCAGGCTGTTGAAGAAAGGCGACGCCGCGCCCAGGGGATGGATGGCCGAGCAGATGTCATGGCGAAAGCCCGGCAGCGTAATCTCTTGAGTGCGCATCCCGCCGCCGGGCGTCGCGCTGGCCTCGATGACCAGCACAGCATGGCCGGCGCGGGCGAGGGTGATGGCTGCGGCCAGGCCATTGGGGCCGGCGCCGATGACGATTGCGTCATAAGGCACGGGTGTGCATCCCCCCTCTTGATTGTCCCATTGTCATTTTTGCTCCTGGCTCCAAGTCAGTCTCCATGCCCCTGTGGGGCCCAATCATCAATGAAAATAGCCTTCTGCGCTCCTCTGTGTCCTCCGTGGTGAGCTTATTTTCACACCAGGCGAAATTCGTCTTCCAGATGGCGACCAACTCTGCGGGCGTGACCGCAACGCCTGTGAGCCGCACGCGGTAGGTGCGTCGCCAGAGGGCGCCAAAGCCGTTGAGCGGGTGGGTCAGCGATCGCCCGGCCAAATTGAGATCGGTTGCGCCGGCCGGCGTTTCATCGACGATCAGCTTCTCGACCGGCGGCGCCCATTGACCGGCATCTGGCGTTTCGCTGGCAACATCGTCTTTGTTTTCATTACCCGTTGGCGTTTGTGCATCCAAGGCGCTCTCCTTCAACTCAAGCAAAAACCTCATTCAGCCAGGCAAAGATGACCTGATTGGGAACGCTCAGATTGTCGACCTGGCAATGGGCGTCGCTGCCGTCCGCCTTGCTGAAGATGACGAGTTTCTTCTTGGGGTGGGGCAACTTTGCCAGACACTCGCGGGCGATCTCCAACGTCACAGACGCTTCCGCCTCACCCGCCAGGCAAAGCGTTGGGCACGTGATTTGGGGTGCGTCTGCTTTGCCGTGAAAGAAATAGTCATAGGCTTTGCCGATGCGCCGGGCGATGTCGAGCGGATTGAAGCTGATGCGCAGCCCCATGCGCCAGGCGATCTGCTGGAACGCAGCCTTTGCAACCGGGTCGTTGCGGTTGTGGCCTTGTTGCTGGGCCAGCGTTGCCCGGAAGACATCGGGCATGGGCGGGTTGGCGATCATGGCCTTGATGCGCCTGTCGTGCTGCGCGCCCTTGAAGACAATATGTCCGCCCCAACTGAAGCCATAGATCGCCAGACGCTCACCGTCCACCTCCGGTCGACTCAGGGCGTAATCAACCACAGCCTGGACGGGACCCTCCATGCGTGCGCCAAAGTACAGACCTTGTTCCGGCGTGTTCCCTTGGCCGGGCAGATCGACGGTCAGCACGTTGTATCCCTGGCTGGACGCGGTGGGGCCGATCATCAAGTAGCAGTCTTCGGCGAAGGTCTCGATGCCGCCGAAGATGATCAGGGTCGGCCGGGGTGTGGGGCCGGCGTCCGCCTGCTGGTAGTAGCCAAAGAGCATCTTTCCCTGATAGGAAATCTCGATCTGTTCGATTGGCGAGTCGCCAAGAGGGGCAGCGGCCTGAAAACAGGCGCGCATCTTCTGGTAGTCGGCGCGAAACTCCGCCTGATGGGGCGGCATGAGGAAAAGCGGCGCCCGATAGTAGGTGCACGCAGACAAGTAGGCTTTGCGCGCCGCGGCGCGGTCGCCCTGGGTCGCCTGAGCCTCCGCCTCGGTCTGTTGCGCCAGATTGCGCCATTCGGCCTGCCAGGCGGCTATGTCGCCGTTGGGAATGCGGGCGGCGGTCGCCATGCAATCAGCCCGATCGCTGGCGTCAAAAACATGTCGCCCCATGACCCACGCCAGATAGTAGTCCATGTCCTTGTGGTCGAAGTGGATCTTCTCTGCGCTGCGCCGGGCAATGGCGCTGGACGTTTCGTGTTCGCTCATGTTTTCCATCACCCGGCGGCGCGCACAGCAGCGGTCTCGCTGTCGTAGATGCTGATCGCTTCGTTGAGTCGCGTTAGCTCGAAGATTTGCTGGTAGTGTTCGCTCAGCCCAAAGGCGATCAGGCGCTGCTTCTGGCGCTGAATGCGGATCAGGAGCGTCACCACCAGGCCGACCCCTGAGCTGTTCATGTAGTCCAGAGTTGTGAAGTTCAGACAGATGGCGCGCGCTCCCATGTTCGACGCCTGGGTGTAGGCGTCCATGAGCGCGTTTTCGCCAAAGCCGGTTACTTCGCCGTGGATGTCCAGGATAGCAAGAGTGGGCGTCGTTGCGCGCACATGGATGGTCAAATTCGGTTTGGACATGATAAACTCTCTTTCTCCTGACTTACTGCGCCAGCGCGCTGTTCACCGCCGTCGCCTCGTCGCCGTAGGTTTGCATGAAATCCGACAGGCGCGTAATGGCGAAAATCTCCTGATAGTGCTCGCTCAGCCCGCAGGCAAGCAAAGGTCGTCGTTCCTTGCGCGCACGCGCCAGCAGGCCGACAACCAGCGCGATGCCTGTGCTGTTGATGTAATCGACGCCGCCGAAATTGAGCAAGATCGGGCCGGCGTTTTGCTTACTGGCCTGGTCATAGGCTGACTGCAAGGCGGCTTCCGCGCCGTCGTTGATGTCGCCGTGCATGGCGATGACCGGCACGCCATTGTTGATGTGGGTTTCCGTGCGTAATTCCTTGCTGTTCATTGGTCTGCCCCCTCGAGTTTGACGAAGAGTTCGACGCTGTGATGCTCACCGTCAGCGTCGACCCTCATCTCGTCCACCATATTTTTGATCAGAAACAACCCCCACCCACGCGGCGATTGCAGTCCGGCCAGCTTTGCGTCCAAATCAGGCGTCTCCACCGTGGGGATGGCGCGATCTCCGCCGTGGTCGACGATGCGCACTTGCAATTGGGCATCGCTGACCAGCACGGCGACATGGGCAGGCAAGTCGGACCGGAAGCCGTTGCCGTGCTCCATGGCGTTCATGGTCGCCTCGCCGACCGCCGTCTTCAGCCTCTCCGCCTGTCTGGCCGAAAGCGGCAATCCGACCGTCAGCTCCATGACCTGGGCGATAGCCTGCCGCTCATTGCCGGGCGCGCTGGGCAGCTCGAACTCTCCCAATAACCGCCAGCCCGCCCCGGCGTCGCCCTGTCCCTCTGTCGCCTGCTTGAGGCGCTGCACTGTCAACATGGTCACATCATCCTCTTGCTCCCATTGGGCGCCGGTGAAATCATGTAATTGGTCAAGAAGGTATACAATCATCTGCGCGCCGCCGGCGTGTTTGTCGATGAGGCCGCGCAGCCGCTGGAAGCCCAGCATTTCGCGACCTTCGTTGTGCGCCTCCACCAGACCGTCGCTGTAGAGCAGCAGCGTGTCGCCGGCGCCCAAAACAATCTCTTTTTCCTCGTAGAACATGCCAGGCAGCAGACCCAAAGGCATGCCGCGGGCGCGCAGCTCCTCAACGCCGCCTGCTTTGCGCCGTAGATAGGGCATGTCGTGACCGGCGTTGGCGTAGCGCATCGCGCCTGTGGCTGGATCGAGTACAGCATAGAGACAGGTGATGAACATCTTGGGTGGAATGTCAGGGCAGAGCACTTCGTTGGCGCGTTCCAGCACCGCGCCGGGCGTCACCAGCCGCTCCGCCGCGGCGCGCAGCAGTGTGCGCGTCGTTGCCATGACCAGCGCCGCCGGCACGCCCTTGTCGGTCACGTCGGCAATCACCAGGCCCAAGCGACCATCGGGAAAGGCAAAGAAATCATAGAAATCGCCGCCCACAGCGCGCGCCGGTTGCCAGTGTACTGCAATCTCCCAGCCGGCCAGCGAGGGCGCTTCCTTGGGCAAAAGCGTCTGCTGAATCGTACGGGCGACGCGCAGCTCGGATTCGATGCGCTCCCGTTCGACCGCGGCCTGCTGTTGCTGGCGTACGAGTTGTGCGACGCGGACTGCCGGCGCGGCCTGCACCGCCAGCTCACTCAGCAGGCGCAGGTCGTCGCTAGAGTACGCCTGATCGCTGCGTCGCTGACCCAGGTTGACGATGCCGACCAACTGGCCCTGACTGACCAGGGGTGCAATCACAGCCATGCCTTCGTCCTTCAGCCTGCGCAGCGCGGGCGAATCCAGATGCAGGCGGCTGAGGTCCACCGCGCCGCTGCTGTGCCGGAAATAAGCCAACAGGGGGTCATTAGGCGCAATCTCCCAGCCGAGCAAGATTTCCTGTGGAGCGACGAGCTGGGGTGCAGGCGTCGGCTCTGCTGGTTCCAGGCGTTGTTTGCGTCGCAGCGGCCAGAAGGACCGGCGGGACGTGGATGTTGTTGTTGCCATGTCTCCCATGATAGTCAGCTATCGCCTGGAAATCGTTACGACAATCGTTACGGCGTGTTTCAGGCTCTTCACACCGAGGCCATAATGGGCAAAAGTGGGGACCGCACTTGGAAAAGGATCAATTTCACGGTTGAGGCGCGCGGTGGACTTGTTCTCGGCTGCGGTTATGCGGCTGGCGGGGGGATGATCGGCCTGCACAGCACCCCAAAGCCGAGGATGGAAAAGGGAGTGGGCAGCCAGCCCCAATAATAGACCCCCATAGCCGCGCACAGCCGGTAGTCGTTCCAAAGCTGCTGCCACGAGGAGTCATACTCATGCGTCTCGACTAGCGATGCACAACCGGCACATAGACAATCCACGGACCAGGCGCCAGGCTCCACTCGCTGAACTGAGCAATGCCATTCTGTTGCACCCACTGTTGCGTCACGCTGGCGGCGGAGCGCCCCATGGCCTGCCATTGGGCTTGCCCACCCATACGCCGCCACAGTTGCAACGTATCGGCTGCGGCGTCCCCCAAATCCTCTGTGCGATAATGCAGGCGCAGAGTTGCGCTGAAACCATTGCCTTGCGTTGATGAGATCGCATAAACCCGGTGAATCGCCGACGGCAAATCGCTGGGGCTTTCCCGTGTGAGCGTAACGGTGACAACATTGGGTAGGCCGGCGTCGAAGCGAATGCTGGTGAACGCGTTGTTGAATGTATAGGGTGTTTGCAGAGTGAACGGCCCTGTGCGCTGCACCGCGCCGATGATCTCGCCTGCACCCGTCACGATGGCCGTATTGGCCAGATAGACTGTATGCCCGTTTGCATACAGCTCGCTATTCAGAGTCAGCGTTCCACTGACGATAATATCATTGGTCAGGGTTACGCCCTGGGCGTTCTCAAGAGTCAGATTCGGGAATGCAGTCTGCGCGCCGCCGCCGATGGTTTGCGCACTTGCGCCGGCGAAGACAACAGTGGCGTCATCCCCTGGTTGAAACGCGCCGTCGTTCGTCCAATTTCCTGTCAGATGAAGCAGACCGCCTGCCGTCGTTCTGTACTCTGCGCCTTGATCGATCCGAATATGCCCACATTGACAATCGCCGCTATAAAACTTGCCCGCCTGCACGCGCAGCGTGTTCTCTACGAACAAGGGAAATACAGATGACGCTGCATCGGCCAGTGTGGGGTTGTTCAGCGTGAGGTTATGATACTTCATCGAGCTAGTGTTCACCGACTGCGTCACGACGCCATTGTAGATAATCGTGCTGCTGGCGGTGATGATCCTGCCTTCATTCAACAGGGCTGTTCCGGGCGCAGAAAGTGAAGCTGTGCGTCCTGTCGCATTCAACACGCCGGGGTTGACGCCGGCGCCTGAGGCCGTTTCCAATTTGCCAAACTGATGATCGCTGGCCAGAGTCAGGATGACGCCAGCTTCGATGCGCGCTGTCGTTGTGGCGCTAAAACTGCCTACGCCTTGCAGAATCTGCGGGCCGCCGCTGAAGCCTACCGCACCCTGAAGGGTTTGAGAAGAGCCGGTGAACTGCACAAGAGGCAGGCGCGGCGTATTGTTGTTGACAAAACGCCCGCCGCCAAAGCGCAAGGCTGCCGTCTCTTGCGCGACGATCAGTCCGTCTGCGGTCAAATCTCCCTCGACAATCAGCACAGTACCCGTGATGACATGCAGCTCGGTGGCTTGCGTGATGCTGATCGGGCCGGTAAACGCACCAATGCCGCCCGCCCAGGTGACGCCGCCAACCAGGTTGAGCGAAGGGCTGAAGACGCTGTTGTTATCGATGCGTACGCCCGTGTTGGTGCGCAGCGCGCCGCCGCCGGCAACGGTTGCGTTTGGACGAATCATGAAGTGTACGCCTTCTGCATTCATCAGATGCGGGCCGATGGAGAGCGTTCCTCCTTCCCAGACGGTCAGCTGTACGCTGTTCATGGCAGCGGCACTCTCCAGCATGACAGTTGACACATCATCCACATAGAATTCGCCGCCGTTCCACACCCCACTGCCGCCATAATGTTGGACGCCAGCGTGGTCGAAGCGGAAGTCAGTCCCGGCCACCGTTCCATCATTGACAAAGGTTGCGCCGTGAAAACTCACGAAACCCTTGGAATTGCTGCCGAGAGTTCCGTTCACTGTCAAGTCGCCGTTGACCATCAGGCGTTGCTGGGCGATTGGTCGCAATGCAGCAGCGAACTCGACGACGATGTTTTGTAGAAACGCGCCGAAACCGCCCGCGTCGGTCGTTCCGGTCTGAACAGTCAGAGGGCCGTTGAAGTCGTCGCCTGTTGCGATCTCATTGACGCCGTTGGCAAACGCCTCTCCTGCAAGCTGCAAGGGGCCGCCTGTGATTTGCAGCCTGGCGCCGTTTAGGTTCAGATTGCGTGCACTTCCGCCGTTGACCAGGATGACTTGGACATTCCCGCTAGCGATGTCCACATCGGTCTCAGAAGTGGGCATGACAAAACCACCTGAGCACATCCAGTTGTCAATCTCTTTCCAGAAGTTGTTTTTTGCTCCGGTCCAGGTGCACTTGGGCGGATCTTCGGCGCGCAAAGGCGCGTCGTTGAGCGCAACCAGACCGCTCAGACACAGCAAGCCAATGCACGTCAGAAGACCAAAATAGAGATGTGATCGGCGCCATTGAAAACACAGATTGCGGTACATACGATTACCTCCCAGGGATCGAAAACGATATCAAGTAGAACACGTGGGCTGAAGTAAACCAATGATTCATTCTGTTTGGTACAGGCGCTCTGCGCCATCGCCAGCGAAGAATCCTGCTCGACCACGATGGATGCTTCACTGCGTAGGCGGGTGCGCCCGTTCCGATCAGTGTGTTTCATGATTTCGCTTGCTGTGTGAAGTCATGGATGCCCGCTTCAGTTCAGGTGCGTTCCATCTCTGCAAAAAGAGCTATCAGAGCGCAGGCGATTACGTCATGTGTATGAATAAGTCGTCATCGTCAGCGCCGGAGATATGGAGGCGAGCGGACGCAGAAGCTATGATTGAAAGAAAAAGTCTCACTGGTTATGGGGGAGATGATACAGTATCATCGTTACGAATTCGTTACGAAGATCGTTACGACTGGCCGTTCGGCGACTGCACTGATCCTGGATGGGAACAAAGCCGGCCAGAACAGCAATCGTTATGGACGCAGTGGTCAGCAGCGCCAGCCAGCGTCATCGCTGAGACGGAAGGCGGCCATCGGGAAAGACTAACGGCAGATAGATGAGCGCCAGCGCAAGCAACGGGTAAAAATAGATTCCATTTGTCCAGACGCCAAACACCGCCAACGTGTCTGGGACGCCAGCAAACGCGGCGAACCCGACGCTCAACATCACGTCGAACAACGCGGTTTCCAGACCAAGCTGATAGTCAAGCCAGATTTTGCTGCCCATTCCCAGGACGTACTGCAGCGTCACAGCCCAGGCTGCCGCCCGCGCAATTCGTCGTAGCAGTCGGCTCCTGCCGGCCCTATCAGTCATGATCTCTTGGTTCCCGATCTTTCAGCCAAATGCTGACACGCTCCGGCTGCAATGTATCCTGCACCACGCGCACAAGCTCGGCGGTCAGCGCATCCAGGTTTGTCTCGTTGACAACGGTCTGGGCGAATCGGACAAGCACCTGCTGCGCGTCGTACTTCTTGCGGAAGAAGCGGCGGTCGATCCCATCCTGGATGTGACGGCGCAGGGGTGTGAACAACGCTGCAATGGCCAACGTCGAGAACACGACGGCTAACGTCGATTGCTCGACGCCTGTGAGCCTGCCGAACAAACTCTGCAACAACACGACCGTGCCGAAATAGACCACGGCGAGCAGCGCGGTCAAGACTGTGTAGACCAGCGTCTTGCGGATGATGACGTCGATATCCCACAAGTGAAAGCGCAGGATAGCGATCGCAAAGCAGAGCAAGAAGAAGTAGAAGACCAAAACGTTGAGTGTTCCACCCACTAAGTAATAGACCACATGTTGCAGTCCAGGACTGCGTAAGCCGGGAAGAACTCGTGGCCATATCGAATAGGCCATAACCACAGAGCCAACTGTAGCTAGGCCTAGGATAACCCATTTAGTTTGTTGCCGCTCATTTGTCGTGGACACCGTACGATAGCGGTGTATCTGGATGGCAGTCCCCACGAAAACACCTCCCAAGAAGATCAGGAAGAGGAAAGTGTCAAGGGGTGTCGCCAAGTTCATCATGGCTGGTACTGATGAATAGAACGAAAGCACAGCTACATAGGCGATTATTACCACCAGCAGACGCCGCGTCCAGCGAGGGAAGAATCGGCCACCGGGAAACAAGAAATAGAATACAAGCACGAACGCTATGGCGGTCGCCTGCAGCACGGAGACGATTGGACGTGCAATAGCAACGGCGGCTGTGAGTGGCTCCAACTGAGCCTGAAGGAAAATGGACGAGAACAGCAGAAGATCGAACGACACAAACGCGGCCATTGTCATGCCGGGTTGTCGCCAGAAGATCAAAGCAGCCGCCGCAAAGCACCCGATCAGCGCGAGATAGGCCACAACGGTTGTGTAGGCGGCGTAGAAGTCAACGCTCGCGCCGATTTGTCGCAAAGCCAGGTCTTCGGCGCCGATGAGCTGGAACTGGTAGCAGTTTTCGTTAACGCAGATCTGCTGCATTGCCTCGTGATAATAGGGCAGAGCTGCCAAAAACACGCTAACGATAACCAGGCCCAAGCATACCCAGGCGATCTTGATCACCGATACCCTCGTCTGCCCACGGCCTGTCCAAGCAATTGTCCGATTTTCCATCATACTCATTGTTCTTCCGCTTTGACCCGTCCAAACATCAACGCCTTCGGATCTTGGATCCACATGTCTGCATTGCCGTTGGCTTCAATATACCATGCAACCGTCCAAAAAACGTTACGGGAAGCGTTTCGAAGGTGTTGGAGAAGATACTCGAAGACGCTAGGCACGAAGGCACGAAAATGCGGTGGTTCACCATCTACCTGGGATCACACCGAAGACCCTTCGCGCACTTCGCGCTTCACGCCTTCATGTACCTTCGCGTTTTCGTGGTCCAGACCCTGCCGCCACCAACCATGGCTCATCAATTCTATTGCTTGCGCAGCCAGATGCTCACATGCTCCGGCTGTAGCGTCTCATCCACGACGCGCGTTAGCTCGGCCAGCAGCGCGTCCAGGTCGGTCTCGTCGCGCGTCGTCAGCGCGAACCGGGCCAACACCTGCTGCGCGTCGTACTTCTTGCGATAGAAACGGCGGTCGATGGCATCCTGGATGCGCCGGCGTAGCGGCGTGAACAGCCCGGCGATGGCCACAGTCGAGATCACGACGGCCAGGGTGGATTGCTCGACGCCGACGAAGCGAGCAAACAGACTTTGCAGCACCACAACGCTGCCGAAGTAGAAGATGGCCAGCAAGCACGGTCAACAGCGAATAGACACCCGCTGAAAGACCTGTTTCACCCAGAATGGCCGCATCGGTGGGGGGGCGGGTTGGGGGAAGGGCAGGATACGCCAGGAGCGCAGATCGTCTGCACCTCGCGCCAAAAGAAAGGCAAGCCCACAAACCAGGCGGCGGTCAACAACAGCGCCAACAGAAACCATCCCCCGACGGCCCATCGCTGCCGTCGCCCTTGTGTACGCGGCGCGTGCCGCGCGCCCGTTCTGTCCCCTGTCATCCTGGCGTTCACTCCCTCCTCGCCAAGAGCATGGGCAACCCTCCGCGCGGCTGCAAGGTTGCCTGGGGCAAAACTTCCACACGGCTGTTGGGAAGCAGGCGCAGTCGATAACGCTGGGCGACAGTCGCCAACACCAGGGCGGCCTCGGTCAGGGCAAAGGTGTTGCCGATGCACAGGCGCGGCCCGCCGCCAAAGGGCAGATAGGCGAAGCGGTGACGGCCCGCTGCCTGTTCTGGGCTGAAGCGTTCTGGGTCGAAGCGCTCTGGGGCGCTCCAGAAGTCGGGGTGACGGTGGGCAGCGTAGGGGCTGATGGAGACCAGCGCGCCAGCCGGAATGCGATGACCCATCACCGTATCGTCGGCCAGCGCCTGGCGGTTCGTCACCCAGACCGGCGGGTAGAGGCGCAGCGTTTCGTCGATGAGCCGACGCGTGTAGCCCAGGTGAGGCAAATCATCGACGGTGGGCGTCCGTCCGCCCAGCGCTGCCGCCAGCTCCTCGTGGAGCTGCGCCTCTACCTCTGGATTTCGATCAAGCAAATAGAAGACCCATGTGAGCAGTCGGGCAGTCGTCTCGTGACCCGCAATAAAGATGGTGATCACCTCGTCGCGCAGTTGTCGGTCATCCATGCCGAGATCACCGCCCTCGTCGCGCGCGGCCATCAACATGCCCAGCAGATCGTCCGTTTCTTCGCCGCTGTTGCGTCGGCGTTCGATGATCTCGAACACCACTTTGTCCAGCGTGCGGATGGCAGCCTGGACGCGGCGGTTGTGGGGCAAAGGCCAGCGCAGGGAAGGGTAATAGGGGCGGTCGAAACGAAACTGAATGTCGTCCAGGCCGACCTGGATGGCCTGGCTGACAGCGTTGGTCTCATCCTCCACCGCCGCGCCAAACATGGCTTCGGACACAACGCTCATGGTCAGGTGTACCATCTCCGCGCTCACGTCCGTGGGGCTGTTTGGGTTGGCGGCGAAAGCGGCATCCCAACGCGTCAACATGCGTTCCGCCTGGCTGGTCATGACTTGGCCAAAGCCGGCGATGCGCTGACGGTGAAAGGCCGGCTGCATCATGCGACGCTGACGCAGCCACAGATCGCCGTCGGAGGTGAAAAGGCCATTGCCTGCGATATTGCAGATTGGATCGAAAACCGGACCCTTGCGATAGTTGGCGTGATTGTCTAGGAGGATGTGTTTGATGCCATCGGGGTGATAGACCGCGTAGATGCGCCGCCCAAAGATGCGCAGTTGGGCCACGGGATCATAGGCGTGCAGGTTGCGCAGCATGAAGCCGAGACGGTCAGCCCGCAACTCTCGCACATTGCCAAAGAGGAAGTGACCGGGAATCGTGGGCGGCTCCATGGGGAAGTTCGGTGGTGCTTGAACAGTCGCTTGTTGATGTGTCATCGTCAGAATCCAAAAGTATCGGCCGATTCGCTGAGGCGTCCATTCGGGGCGTTTCAAGTCGATGCCGTGCAGGTAAGCAAGATGAATGGGCTAGACAAGAAGCAGGGCATCTCCTAAGCGAACGAGGTCTGCAAGATATGTATCAACATCTGGTGGATCAAGCCAGATGACCTGCTCCCAATCGCGCACGGCGACAGTGCAGAGTCGGCGTGCCAACTCAGGAGGATAGATGCCGGTTGCCTTGCTGGCCGCGCCTTCGACCGCTTGCTGGATCGATAACCCCATCTTTGTGCATAATCCCCAGACGTCAGCCAGATCGCGCGGCTCTTCACGGTTGATCAGCGCCGTGAGTTTGTTGGCAAGGATGTTCTCGGGGCTGTCAATGCGGCCAAGAAGCGGGTGGCGTTGCACCTCGCCGACATGGGAGGGAACGTCGTTGACCATCTCCACTTTCAGCGTGACGTCACCGGCAGTGATCAACAGACGGACGAAGTACTGTTGTCGCATAACTACGGCGGTCTGCCAAAGGGGTTGCCTGAGCAACACATCAGCAATCAGGCCAGACCAGTTGGCAAACTGCGGGTCGTAATTAACGAAGAGGTCGAGATCATCCGAGACGCGGTGCCGGAGATAGACGCGCGAGATAGCTGTGCCGCCGGTAAGATAGAAACCGGTGTCCAATCCATCGATCAGACTGAGCACGCTGTCTTGCAGAGGGTAGAGATGGTCAAAGTAGAAAGATTGATCAGCATGCATCTTTGTCTTGAGGGTCATCTTGCCGGATAAGCAGCTCGGGGTGATGGTCAGGCAGCCAAGCTACAAGAAAGTCCAATGCCTGTCTTTGCTGTTCGGAGCGTAGGCGACTGCGCCATTTCGGCCACCCTTCGACGAGACCAGGGTAGCCGAGGCGCTGAATCATTTCCCGATAGGGCGCCCACTCGATCACGCGCACCGCGGCCCAATCCCGGTCGAGATGGCCGTCTGCAAAGCGACCCTCCAGCATGGCGTCAAACTGCTCTTGGGTGATGTCATAGTCCCAGACATAACGAGCTTTTTGATTCATAAATGAAGTATAGCACATCCTGTTGAGTCACGCCTGGTCTCGAACGAGCACTGCTTTATTATGTTATACGGAAGGTTCGATCAGATTTCCCGGCGTTGGCATTCCTCTCACTCTTTGCGCAACCAGACCCTGACCTCTTGCGGTTGCAAAGCCTCCTGGATCACCTGCTCCAATTCGGCCAGCAGCGCGTTCAGATCGGTCTCATCGCGCGCAGTCTGAGCGAATTGAGCGAGCACCCGCTGGGCGTTGTACTTCTTGCGATAGAAGCGGCTGTCGATGACATTCTGGATGCGACGGCGCAAGGGCGTGAAGATCCCAGCGATGACCAACGTCGAGACCGCTATAGCCAAAGTTGATTGTTCGATCCCTGTCCATCTGCCGAACAGACCTTGCAACGTCACGACGCTGCCAAAATAGACCACAGCCAGCAGCGCGGTCACTGTAGAATAGACCAGGGTCTTGCGGATGACGACATCCACATCGTACATACGATATTTCAACACAGAGACGCCGACGGCAGTGGGGTAGCCGAGCCATAAGAGCACCTGCAGCGTCAGATAGAGCCAGCCGTCCCAGAGACTTGCAATCTGGCTGGCCGGGCGCCATTGCTGGTTGGCAAGCTCGAACAACATGTAGAACGTACCGATGGTGACGACGTAGAAGGCAAAGACCTTGAGTTGTTGCCGTGTTTGCCCGTTGGAGCGTCGCCAGCGGCTGAAGAGGGAAAGTTGGGCAATGAGGATGCCTACCAGCAAGGTCACACTGTAGAACCTTTGCACCAGAAGCGTTAGACCGGGCGGGGGTTGAAATGATAGGCCAAAGGGATTGTCCACAGTCCTGTCGATTTGCATCGCCTGGTAATAGTAGAGCGGTCCCGGCCAAACGGCTACCAGCAAATTCATCACAATCAGCAGGCTATAGGTCACCAGTGCAAAGCGACGCCAGCCGACCGACAGAAAGCGACCATTGGGAAACCACAAGGGCAGCAGAAAAAACATCAGAAAGATAGCCAGGCTGCCAAGAGGACTGAGCCAGGCAAGATAGGGTGCGGCGGGCAGAGTGATCAACCCGAGCACCTCACATCTCAAGAACACGTTCGGGACGATCCCGACCAACATTGGCGCGACGGCAATGGCGCCGCACAGCCAGCCGATACGGTTGTGCGGCTGGCGCAGGACGATCAGCCCGCACAGCACACCAAAGGCGAGGCTGGAGAAGCCGGCCGGCAGCCAGCCCAAATCGAGCGGGACGTTCCACACCGCCGGCGCGCAGATGGTGGCCTGGGCCAATAAGGCGACAAACAAGAGAGCAAGGGCAATGACCAGCGGCAGCCAGGCCAGCCAGCGCAGCCAGCGGGGGGTGTGTTGAGTATTGGTCGTCATGGTTGGAGTCTACCCCGCTATCGTCCTGAAATCGTTACGAAAGGCGTTACGAATGTGGGGGGCAGGCCAACTTCCTTTGCGACAACGCCGTGCTGGGCGTGAAGATTGGCAGTCTCGTATCGTCGAGATGCCATGATGCCAACTTTCCGGCTGTAAGGTCTCCTGGGTCGTTCGCTCCTACCCGGCCATCAGCGCATCTAGGTCGGTCTCGTCGCGGGCCGTGCGGCTGAACTGCGCCAACACCTGCTGAGCGTCGTATTTCTTGCGGTAGAAGCGCCGGTCGATGCCTTTCTGCACCCGGCGGCGCAGGGGCAAGGAGAAGAGAACGGAGCACAACCGAGCATATGCAGGTATATGGCAATGCGCGTTGCAGAAGATTCGAGACCGTGATAGAATGACAACTGGAAGGCAAGAATGATCATCGCTGAGTTTGTCTGGCTGTCTGAAAGCGAGCGCAAACGTTATGAACGAAAATAGCTACAGCCAGGATTCTCTTCTAGAAGAGTTCACGACCTTGGAAGAGGCAGCCAATTTCTGGAATACGCACAGCCTCTCCGACTACTGGGACGAAACCCACGAGGTTGAGGTCGAAGTGAAGGCTGTCAGAAGGCAGTGGGTTCCATTGGCCTCCCATGTAGCCAGTAGGGCATCAGAGCGGGCGCGGCGTGAGGGCGTTTCGGTCGAGACATTGGTCAATCTTTGGGTCGCCGAGCATCTTGAGATGGCTGTTTGACATGGCTATTTGACCAGGAAACCATGCCCAACTATACTCATGTCATTTGAGTTTGGCGACCACTCAACACCCCCAACGTCAGGCCGAACACGCCATGGGCAAGCAACAGTTGCCAGGGCGCAAAGTCTGCCAGGCCGCTGGCGCCGATGACGAAAGTCGCCGCTCCCACGTAGAGAATCAAGCCACAGGCAACGCCCAACAGCCAGGCCGGCAGTGACAGCCTGTGCAGAGCAGCTCCATAGAGCACACCCCACGCCGCGCCCAAAACCACAGTGGCTGCCAGGTGACTCAACAGCCCGCTCAAGGCGTTGTCCCCCGCGGCAAAGCCAAAGCGGGACAGGGCCGTCATGGGCGTCGCGCCGTCGAGCAACGCGGCGACCAACAGGACAATCATCATCATAAACCCAGCCGCCAATCCGCGCAACAGTCCATCGACCGCCAGGTCGCCCAGTGTTCTCGTGGCTGTGTTCTTGCGCTCCATTTTCGTAAACCCCGCTTTTTCCAGCCTTTTTGTTGAAACTATCATGGAGTGAGGTTTTGGGGATTTGAGGTCTTGGGATTGTGAAGTGACCGGCCCCACAACCCACATTCCCAAAACCTCACCACCTCAATCCCCTTCACTCCACCACCAACGTGCGCACCATGCCGTGGACCGCATGGGGACTCATGTCGCCGGCCAGGTCGGGCAAGAAGCAGATCACCGTGTATTCGCCCGGCGCAATATCCCAGTGCACCCAAGCGCGCTGACCGGCGCCCATGGGCGCCCAGAACGCGCCTTCCTCGAAGGGCGGCGGGCCCGACGGGCCTTCCGGCCCCATGCTTTGCACCCATGCCAATACGTCTTCCACGGTCACGCCCTCGTTGAGTTTGACAATAGCCATCTCGTGCCATTGCTCGCCGCCGTTCTCGATCTGCCAGACATGGGGCCCGGCGGCGATCTTGTCGGGGATCGTAAAGGCAAAGTCGAGGAGCGTCGCGCTCACATCAAAGTTGGGTGCAGCAGCGCGGCTTGGCTCGTCGCTGATCACCGGCAGCACCTGGGGCGGGCCGTCTGGCATGAAGAGCACAGCCACGTAGCCGCCCGGCTGCAGGTCGTAGATAACCTGTCCGTCGACTGTCGAGCTGGCGCTGCCCAGGAGCGTCACCAGCGCCAGGGCCGCCATGGGCTCCGGCCCCGCCACCGCCTCATTGACCTGCTCGATGGTCACACCGTCGTTCAGCCGCGCCAGCTCGGGCATATTTTCTGGGTTACCGCCTTCCACTTTGACCGCAATAATGCCCGAGGGAATCTCGCTGGGCGCCTCCAGGCCGGCCTCAGTCACCTTGAGCGTCACCACTGGGATTTCGACGCTGGCCGCATCTGCCTCCGCTGTCGGCGCAGCCGCCTCTGGAAGCGGCTGAATCGGCTGGCAGGCGCTCAACAGACCGGCGGCCAACAGTGCGACTGCGGCCAACTTCCATTTTTGTGCGTTCATCTTTTTTCTCCTTTTGGTTCCTTTGGACAACTGGAATTGTCGCGACTCCACTGGCTCAGAATGGGAACAACGTCGAGATGACGGA
The DNA here is from genome assembly GCA_964560495.1 of uncultured Caldilineaceae bacterium. Classification (GTDB taxonomy): domain Bacteria; phylum Chloroflexota; class Anaerolineae; order Caldilineales; family Caldilineaceae; genus UBA5069. Next base: position 17,651 of record CAZLMM010000044.1, on the reverse strand, counting down.
CCCCGACGTAGATCAGCATATCAGGCGAGCGTCTGCCAACCGTTACGACAATCGTTACGGCGACCGTCACGTATTGCCCGGTGGTTTTGTACGCGGGCGCGCTGATTCGCCATTTCCCTGCCCTGAGGTACAATCGAGGAGGAAAAGCAATCATGAGGAGGCCGTTTTGGCAAAGTTCGTACTTTATCTCTTTGGCGCGCCCCGTGCAGAGCTCGATGGAAAACCGATCATCATTGACACCCGTAAGGCAATTGCCCTGCTGGCCTATCTGGCCGTCACGCGCAAGCCGCACACACGCGATGGGCTGGCGACGCTGCTCTGGCCCGAGTTGGATCAGACGAAGGCGCGCGCCGCCCTGCGCCGCACCCTATCTGCGCTCAACGCCGCCGCCAACCTGCCCTGGCTGCGCATAGAACGCGAGCAGATCGCCCTCGTCGCCGATGGTAATTTCTACTGCGATGTCCACGTGTTCGAGGACTACATTGCCGCCTGTCCGCCGGGCGACGCGCTGCCTTGCGAACGCTGTCGGCCCGCGCTCGAAGAGGCAATCCGCCTTCATCGCGACGATTTCCTGGCCGGTTTCACCTTGCGCGACAGCGCAGCCTTTGACGATTGGCAGTTCTTCCAGGCCGAAAGCTATCGCGCCATGTTCGGCCGAGCGTTGGAGACGCTTGTGCACTGCGCTATCAACCAGCGTGAGTGGCAGACCGCCATTGAGCACACCCGACGCTGGTTGACACTGGACCCCCTTCACGAACCGGCGCAGCGTCAACTGATGCTGCTCTATGCCTGGAACGGCCAGACCGCGGCGGCCCTGCGCCAGTATCAAGAGTGTGTGCGCATCTTGGATGCCGAGCTTGGTGTTCCGCCCCTGGCCGAGACGACCGCGCTCTACACCGCCATCCTCAACCACGCTGCGCCCCCGCCGCCGGAGTCGGCAAGGTCTGCGACGCCGCTCCAGACAGCATTGCCTTCGCCCGCAGCTCAAACTTCACATTCACGGGTTTCGCTTTTGGTGGGTCGCGACGCTGAATGGGCAAGTCTGCAAGCAGCCTATCACGCGGCGCGCGAACAGGGCCGCCTGGTCGTCATCGAGGGCGAGGCCGGCGTGGGCAAGACGACGCTTGCCGGGCGATTTGCCCGCGAGCAGGCTCACAAGGGCGCATCTGTGCTCTCCGTCGTCTGCTATGAAGGCGAGGCCATGCTCGCCTATGCGCCGCTTGCCGCGCTGCTGCAACAAGCGAATGCCCAGCCTGAACAATGGCGACGCCTGCTGGGGATCGACCCGGTGTGGCTCACTGAAATTGGTCGCTTGCAACCAACCTTGCTGCGCCAATCCCGACCCACACAGACCGAGCCGCCGCCCGATCCGCTTGCCGCGCAGAGCCGCTTCTTTGCCGGGCTGACGCACGCCGTCGTCGCCGTCATCTCCGGCGAGCACCCAGGAGTGTTGCTCCTCGATGATGTTCATTGCGCCGATAGCGCCACGCTCGATTGGCTGACCTATTTCGTTCACCGCCTGGGCGCGCACCGATTGTGTGTGATTTTGACGTGGCGCAGCGAGAGCGCACTGCCGGGACATCGCCTGCGCCAGCTCCTGGCTGAATGTGTGCGCCGGGGCGCAGCGACAGTGATCGAGCTGGGTCGCTTTCGGCCCGCCGTCGTGTCGCGCTGGGTGGAGCAAGCGCTGCCGGGGAACATAGACGAGGTTACGCTGCTGGCCGAACGCCTCTACAGGGAGACGGAAGGCCTCCCCTATTTCGTGGCCGAATACCTCCACATGCTGGCGAGCGATGACGGCGCCCGACCCACAGATGCATCGTGGTCATCCCCCGCCGGCGTGCGCACCTTCCTTCACGCTCGACTGGCGCCGCTAAGCGAGATTGCCCGGCAGACGCTGGCCGGCGCGGCGATCATGGGGCGCTCCTTCGATCTGGCGACGGTCGCCGAGGTCAGCGGTCGCGGCGAGGAGGAGACAGTCGCAGGCCTCGATGAGCTGCTGACGCGTCGTCTGGTGTACGAGTCGGGGCCAGATCGCCTGGACTTCTCTCATGCGCAGTTGCGCCAGGTGGTCTATGAAGAACTCTCCCAGGTGCGGCGGCGGCTGCTTCACCGTCGGGCAGCCGCGGCGTTGGCCGCGCAGGCGCGGCGTCGGGGCGACGAAGCGAGTGTGGCCGGCGCGCTGGCGCGTCACTATCAACTGGGCGGAGAGATGGAGAAAGCCGCACACTTCGCCTATCTGGCTGGCGAGCAGGCGCAACGCGTCTACGCCAACCACGAGGCCGTCACCTATTTCGAGCAAGCCCTGGACTTGGGAACGCCCGAACGTTGCGCCGCGCAGATCTACCTGGGCGATCTGCACATGTTGTTGGGCGAATATGGGAAGGCGGAGCAGGCGTATACGGCCGCGTTGGCTTCATGCAGCCCAGAGCGGCGCGGCGAGGTGGAACATCGCATGGGGCGGCTTTACGAACGGCTGGGCGATTCGCCTGCGGCAAGTCGCCGCTTTGCTGCGGCCCACGATCTGCTTGCGCCCCATGCTGCTTTGGAGCGCGCCCAACTTTTGGCTGATTGGAGCCTGACGACGGCCCACATGGCAGACCTGGCCGGGGCGCTGGAACTGGCGCGCATGAGCCAGACAGCCGCCGAGGAGTCGGGCGAAGCAACAGCCCTGGCGCGCGCCCATACTCTGCTGTCAGTGTTGCTGCGGCGCGCTGGCGATGTGGATGGGTCGCGATCCGCCGGAGTCTACGCCGCAGAGAACGCACGACGTCAGCACGACCCGGGCGTGTTGACAGCAGCGCTCAACAGCCTGGCGTTGGCTTACGCAGATGCGGGCAACCCGGACTCGGCGATCTCCCTGGTGGAAGAGGCCCTGGCGCAAGCTGTGCGCATGGGCGACCGTCATCGCGAGGCAGCGCTGCGCAACACCCTGGCCGACCTCCACCACGCCAGCGGCGATGATGAACAGGCCATGATTCAACTCAAGCAGGCAGTGATGATCTTTGCCGAGATCGGCAGCCGGATCGAAGGCGAAAACGCCGAAATCTGGATGCTGCGCGAGTGGTAGAACGCTTTGAAGATGAACAGACAATCTGTGGTGGCGCTTCTGACTTCGGGGCTGACGGGATTGGGCGCAACCCTGACGCCGGCCGGTGGCTTCTTGTTGCTCGGCTGGGAGCCGGCCACGGTGATGACGCTCTATCTGGTAGAGACGCTGGTGGGCGTGCCGTTGACCGTGGGGCGCGTGCACTACCTGACCCGCGGGCGCGCCATCCCGACCGAGAGCATCCCACCAGGCAAGATGAATTCCCTGCAAGGCTATCTGATTGTTTCCCTTGGCTTGTCGCTAGTGTGCGGCGTCTTCATGGTCATGTTTCTTTTCGTGTTGCCGCGCGAGAGTCTGACCATTGATGCATTCAAGACAGGCTTCCAGGTGATGTTCCTGTTTCAGGTCGTGGGGTTTGTCGCAGATCTGGTCTGGCTGCGAGGCCGCGGGCCGGACCAGGTGGACAATGTCCTCACAGCCAGCCTGGGACGAGTGGCTCTGCTCTATTTCGCCGTTTTCATCGGCGCGTTTTTGGCTGCGGTGGAGATGAGCTGGTTCTTCTGGCCTTTCGTCGTGCTCAAATCACTGGCCGATCTGGAACAGCCGATCAAGGTGTTGGCCGGGAAGTGGTAGGCGTCAACCGTTCCCATTCCGCCGCAGGTTCAAGTGTCGAGAGGGTAATGTCACGCGAAAAATCTGGTCATTGCTGATGAACTCAGGCGGCGGCGAACTGAGTCGCTCCATCTCCGCACGAATCAACGCCAGCCCGCGGCCTACAGTGGTCATCTTCCCCATCTGACGCAGGACTTTGGCAATCACCGGGTTGCGCCGGCGAGAGACTCCACCGGCCAACACTTGTTCCAGATGCAGGCCGGACAACAGGCCGCCAGGGTTCTCTATTTCCAGACGATTGTCGTAGAGACGCACAAAGACTTGGGAAGGGGCTGCGTAGTCGCGATGCGCGACTGCATTGGCTACCGCCTCATGGGCCGCCGTCAGAGGGTATTCGGGTACATCTTGTTCCTCGAAGTGCGTTCCCCGATCCACCAACAGGCGCGCCACGCGCAAATTGCGTCGCAGAAATGCTTCGGTCTGCTCAATTGCGCGCAGCGCCGGGCCGGTTGTGTCCAAACGATCGACAATTGGGTCGGTGATGCTCACACCGCTCAAGCGCAGCGCAGTCACGCGCCAGGTGGGTTGACGCCATTCGGGGTGAAGCCCGAACAATACACAGCCTGCCACCGTTGGCCAAATATTTTCGCCTTGTTGTAGGGCGAATTTTTGACCAATCGCCAACTTTGTCAACGTGAATCCGGGCTGTTCCAAAACACCGGGCGCGCGGCCTGAAAAGTACTTGCGCAGCGCCGCTTCGTCCAGGTCGCTCCATTCTCCGCCGGGGCACGGCAGCGCTTCGTAGGCTTCGGGCGTCTCATGCATTGAAACCTCAGTCACCCGCCAGCGGCAGTCGCTGTGGAACGGGCGGCAATGGCGGAAACGGCTTGTGCGGCTCCAGTTGATACCAGTAGGCAGTGCTCGATAGATCGTCGGCGCGGTGATTGTTGTGCCCGTGTTCGATCGTGACCTTGATGCTCTTGCGAAAATGCACCGGGTCTTCGATGTGAAAACGATAGTAGGATGACTTCCCGCTCCAGTTGGGGCCGCCTGGCAAAGTCAGGCCGTGATAGGGGCTGTCGTATTTCACCGCCGGGCAATAGGCCGTGTTGAAGTAATCCTCGGTGCCGGTGCCGTGCAGGCTGGGCGGCCATTCCTCGCCATCGATGAAGATCATGTCGTCGCCCTCTCCATACCAGTTGAAGAGCTTGAAAAAGGCCATACGTTCTTCGGGCGTGGCGCGCTTGGATTCTTCTTGAGGTACAGGCCACGGCTTGTCGCCGGGCCAGGCCAGCGCAGGATCAGTGCGCAGGTTGTGGAAATTCAAGTTACAGCCCACATAATGCCCGGCGCCTTCCGCTTCCAGGATAACGTAGTTTCCCTTGCCGCCAATGTTGTTGCCGCCAAATTCATACGCCAGATTGCTGAGCACGTCTTCTGGCGCCTGGGCAAAGAGGGGACTGGCTGCTCCCATACGTTGGCGCGTCTCCTCGATGAGGGCCAGCATCTCAGCGGCGCGCACGCCTTCTGTGGGATTCTCGCGCCGCCACTGGGCATGGAAACGCCCCATGTCGGCAGGGATGGCGTCGTGCAACTCATGATCGATGTAGTAGTAGAAGTTCATGGGAACGTCCGCCTCGTTGAGGAGAAAGAACTCGGCGCGCGTGGCGAAGGGCATGGGAAACCAGCAGTTGAAGCCTCGACCGTCCGCCGGACTCATCTGCAGGGGCAGCGAAGAAAAATTTACGCTTTGGGCGTGGCCGACCCCGAAAAAATCGCCCAGGGGAACCTCGATGGAGAAATCCTGCTCGTCGTCCCAGCGCGCCCACAAGACAGCGCGGCGCAGATAGTCATCCTGCTGGCAGGCGTGGGTGCACCAAATGTGGTTGATGCAGCCCGCGCCATGGATGTCGGCCAATGTCACCATCTGGCCCGGTTGAACGACCAGAAAATCCATGTTGCCGCCTGCGCGATCCCAACTGGAGACGCGCCGGGTGGTCACGTTGCGAATGCGCGCCAGCTCGCCCAGAGGACTGCCTTTGAAAACGCTCATGGTTCATTCCTTTCAGATGACTTCTAGATACGCAAAATCGGGCAGCGTTGGGAAAGTTGCGTGGGGCTCCACCTGATACCAAAATGCTGTTGAGGCGATGTCGTCCTGCAAAGCCAGATAGCGGGGCTTGCCTTCCAGGCTCATGCGCCAGCCAAGCGCCTGGATCGTGACGCGCAAGTCCTGCTTGAAGCGAATGGGGTCCATGATGTGCCAGCGATAGAGGCCAAAACGCGTATTGAGTATGTTCACGCCGCCGTCAGGACGGATCACCTGGGGCATGCCAGAAAAAGGCGATGAGAAGGCGGCATAACGATTGTCTACATCGAATCCCCAGGCGCCGCCGAAATAGTCCTCGGTGCCGGTGCCGCAAATCGTGGGGTAGTCGTCGTCGCCGTCAATGTAGAATTTGACTTCGCCCTCTCCCCACCACAGGTTGTTGTTGACGCCCCAGGCCATGTAGACGCCCACATAGTGCCCTTGACCGGCGACGCCATCCAGAATGGTGTAGACCTGTTTGTAGGGCAGGGGGTTCTGGCGACGGAACTGAGCGTGAAAATAGGCGCGGTCCGCCTCCACTTCGGTCAACGTGTAGTTGATCTGGTAGAAGAAACCGCCGATCGGGTCGGGAATCAGGTTTTCCAGGGTGATTCTGGCGCGGCTGCGGAAGGGCATCTCCCAATAGCAGTTGAAGCCGCCGGCCGGATTGACAGCTACGGGCAGCGACTGCACATTGGCGCGCTCACACCAGCCCATACAAAAGAAATCGCCCAGGGGAACTTCGACCGATGGCGTCGCTTCTCCATCCCAATAGATACGCAGGATTAACGCGCGCCAGTACTTGGGGTTTACCGTGAACCACATTTGCTGGATCGCGCCGGTGTCTTCGATGTCGGCCAGGGTGACGGTTGCGCCGCCGGGCACGTCGATGCAAGGCGACACCTTCCAGCCGTGACCCAGCTCGCGTGCAGCGATGGCGCCCGCGCCTTGCGTCGCCATGCCGCCCTTGCCTTTCTCCCCAGTGAAATTCTCCGCGCTAATGGAGCGGCTCTCTGCATTCGAGACGCGGGAGAGATTGCCAAGATTCAATCCTAAACCATTGTATGTGTACGCCATTGTTCTTCCTCCGAACTGTATGGTTTGGCTTGCATTTGTTCAGAAAATAGATTCACACAGAGAACTCTCTGTGATCTCTGTGCCTCCGCGTGAAACAGATGGGTTTCTCACACGGAGACACAGAGATCACAAAGAAAAAAGAGCGGCTTCATATCCTTTGCGACCTGGTGTGAGTTTCTTGCACAAGGCGTGCGCCTGACTGAAATCGAATGGGTGCATATCAGATGACTTCCAGGGCGTTGCGGTCTGGGAGCTGTGGAAAGGGCTGCGCCGGCAAGGTCTGATACCAATAGGCCACCGAGCAGATGTCGTGTTGACCAGGTAGATACCGCCCTTCTTTGCGCCAGCCCAGCGCCTGGATGGTTACTCGCAGGTCGGACCGGAAGTTGATCGGGTCCATTACATGCCAGCGATACATGGCGTGACGATGCTGAGATCGGTAGGCGCCGTCGGGTTTGAGCACTTGGTGCATCCCAAGGAATGGCGTCGTGTAGGTGGTGTATTCGCCGTCCAGGTCGAAATTGTAGGCGCCGCCGAAGTAGTCTTCCGTGCCGGTGCCGCAAATGGTGGGATACTCTCCGTCGTCGTCGAGATAGAACTTGATCTCCCCTTCGCCCCACCAGCCGGTGTTGTTGATGCACCAGCCCATGGATGTGCCCACATAGTGGCCGCGTCCTTTCACGTCGTCGAGAATCACATACGGCTCCATATAGGGCAATGGATTGCGGCGACGGAACTGGGCGTGAAAATAGGCCGCCTGTTCGGGAACATGGGTCAGGCAGTAGTTTACCTGGTAGAAACAGGCGCCAGATCGTTTTGGATTGCGGTTTTCCAGCGTGAGTCGGGCGCGCTTACGAAAAGGCATCTCCCAAAAGCAGTTGAGCGCCCGGTTCGGATTTACGGCCACCGGCAGGGAGCTGATCTGAGTAATCGGCCCTTGGGTGGGACGGTCGGGATTTTGGAAGCTGAAGGGCATGGCGAAGAAATCGGTCAGCGGGCACTCTACCGACGGCTGCCCCTGATCCTCCCAGTAGATGCGCAGAATGAAGTCCCGATCCATAATGCTGCCGCCAAACCACATACTTTGGATCGCGCCCGGGCCTTCGATGTCGGCCAGCAAGGTTGTGCACCCGGGTTCGACTGTGACATAAGGACGACACTTCCAGCCGCGTCCCAGCTCACGCGCCGGCCCGTCAGGCTCCGGATCAGCCATTGCGCCAGCGCCCTTTGCGCCCGTTGGATTTTCCGCGCTAATGGATCGGGTGGTCGCTTCGCTCAGCCAGGAGAGATTGCCCAAGTGTCGTCCAAGTCCGTTGAATGACATCACCCCGCCGCCTTCTGTTGTTCCACGTTCTCGTAATTCACCAGTTTGAAACACATGACTTCGCGCTTGTCTTCCGTTGTCACCATGGGCGGTCTTGCCTTGCGGCAGATGTCTCGCACATGCGGGCAGCGTTCCGCAAACTTGCAGCCCACATACCCGTACTCTTTGCTTTCCATGTCGGGCAAACGCACCACGTCGCTCCACTTTTCGCCTATCTTTGCGACCGAATCGAGGAGAAGCTCTGTGTACGGATGCGTCGGCTCTTTCAACACCTTGGTCGAAGGGCCATATTCGACAATATTGCCGCGATACATGATGGCGATCAGATCGCTGACGTAATAGGCGGTGGAGAGATCGTGAGTGATGTAGAGGATAGTGACATTGAACTCGTCGCGCAGCTTTTTGAAGAGATTGACCACATTCATGCGCATGGATGCGTCGATCATGCTGACCGGTTCATCGGCGACCAGTAGTTCCGGGCGCGGGATCATGGCTCGGGCCACTGAGACGCGCTGTAGCTCGCCGCCAGAAAACTGATTCGGATAGCGACCAATCACTCGCTCCGCCGAAAGCCCCACGTTGACCAGCGCTTCATCGACAGCCCGATAGGCATCTGCTTTTGTCCTGGCGCCCAGGATGTTGCGCGCGGTCTCGAATAGATAAGTGTCAACAGTCTTGCGGCTGCTGAAGCTCTCGAAGGGATTTTGAAAAATCGGCTGCGCCCGGCGGCGGAATGCCTTCATCTGTGAGCGGCTCAATCGCCCGCCTGTCTTCATGCCATCGATGATGATCTCGCCCGATGTCGGCTGCGCCAGGTGCAACACCATGCGAGCGAGCGTCGTCTTGCCCGAACCCGATTCACCCACCAGACTGAGCACCTGGGGCTTCCCTTGCGCCAGCGAGAGATTGACGCGGTCGACTGCGGCGATCTTGACAGCGCCGATCAAACCGCCGATGCGATAGGTCTTGCTCACATTTTTGATCTCAAGGAAATTCCCATTCATACCTTGTCGCCCCTCTTCCAAACCTCTTGTTCGACAAGCTGGAGGCTGCTCTGATCTCGTTTGAGACAGGCCACGAAATGACCTGGCTCCACTTCCACCAGTTCCGGCTGAACCTGCTTGCAGCGGTCATCTGCCAGATAGCAGCGGCTGGCAAAGCGACAGCCGCCTGGCGGGTTGAGCAAACTTGGCGGACGTCCACTGATTCCGGTGCGCTGTTCGTCATCTCCCACTCGTGGCAGCGAGTTGATCAACATTTCGGTATAGGGGTGCAATGGGCGGTCGAAAAGCGTGTCGGTGCTGGCGACTTCGGCCACCCTACCGGCATACATGATGACCATGCGGTGGGTGAGCTGATAGTGCACACCCATGTCATGGGAGACGATGACAAAGGTGTTTTGCAGTTGCTTCTGAAGGTTGATCAGCATGGTGAGGATGCCGCGCTGGACGACCACGTCGAGGGCAGTCGTTGGCTCATCGGCAAGCACGAACCTGGGATGCACGAAGGTGGCAAGCGCCACGATAACCCGCTGGCGCATGCCGCCGCTCAATTGATGGGGGTAGGCGTTGAGCACCTCAGGCGGCAGCTCCAGGTCACGCAGATAGGCCGCCATACGCTCAACCAGGGCCTTCTTGCCCAGAGCGCGTACATCAGGACGGAGGTATGAATCAAGAAATTGATCCTTGATGCGCACAACCGGATTCAACACGCTCATGGAAGCCTGTGGGATATAGGAAATATACTCCCACCAATAACGACGGATCTCCTGATTCCTGATCACCTTTTTTTCGCCAAACTCTTCCACCTCCAGCTCGACGGCGCCCTGAGCCAGATACATGGGCGATTCCACGTTGCCGTAGATCGCCTTCATCAGTGTAGTTTTGCCGCAGCCCGATTCGCCGGCAATGCCAATGATTTCGTTGTCAAAAATCTCGAAGGAAACATCTTCGGTGGCTTTTACGATGCCTTGCACCGTTTGATAGTAGGCGCTGAGATTCTTGATGCGGATCATTGCCGCCCTCTTCTCGTTGCGAAATAATCAGACCAACCGGTGGAGACCAGAAAAAGGCCGATAAACAAAAGCATGATGGAGAGAATTGGCGAGAGAATCCAGGCCCACTGCTCCAGCAGCAACGCCTGATGCTGCATGGCCCAATAGATCATGGTGCCCAAGGTGGCGTCTTTCAGGCTGGAGAGACCGATGATTGCCAGACCCGATTCGGCGGCGATGGCAACCAGAATGGTGTTGATGAAATTCGCCAGCGCCCAGCCGAGCATGAACGGCAGAATCTCCAGAGAGATAATCTTCAGGGTGTTTTCACCAGACGCGTGAGCCACGTTGATGAACTCGCGCTCGCGCAGGCTGAGTGACATGGCGCGCGCCTGTCGTCCGGGCCACGGCCAGTTGAAAATGACTAACACAACGGCGATGATAGCAAGTGACCCGTTTCCGCCCAAGAGAGCCGAAATCAGAATGAGGATGGGAAGCGTCGGCACGGCAATGATGACATCCATACACAGGGTCAGAGAGCGATCGGCGCCGCCACCCAGGAACCCAGAAAGCAGCCCAATGAGGACGCCGATGATCGTGGCGAAGGCAGCCACTGACAGGCCAAGCCACAGTGAATTATGAATCGACCAACTTAATAGCCAGAAGATGTCCTGTCCCAGATTGTTCGTGCCCATAATGTGTTCCGCGCTGGGCTTCAGGTTGCGAAAGTAGGTATTCCAGATGGTTGGGTCTTCTGGGGCGAAAAAGGGCACAATAAACCCCATGACAAAGAAGAACCCTACGATCACCAGACCAATCACGAGTCTTGGTTTGATCAGACGCACTGTTCACCTCGCGATCTGTGGACAGGCTGCATAATGAACGAGCAATACATCCTTCTCAAATCTGGGACACAGGGAACACGAATTGGGGCGGCTTGAGTACATTGTGCAGACGTTTCCAGCGAGGCTTGTCCGTCACCCATTTGGACATCTCCTTTTTCCGTCATCTGCGTTCAGTTATAACGTATCCGTGGGTCAATGAACGGATAGACCAAATCCAGAATCAGCGTCGCCGTTGCGACGGCGATAATCGAAATACTGATGGCGCCCACCATCAGGTTGTAATCTGATCCCAGAATCGCTTTGTAGATCAGGCTGCCCATGCCAGGGTAGCCAAAGAGAATTTCTGTTACCAGCGCGCCGCCGAAGACTCCGCCAATGCTCAGCGCCAGGACCGTGATCTGGGGTAGAATGGCCGTGCGCGCTACATAGCCCGTCATCACTTTGTTATCGCTGGCGCCTCGATAGCGAGCGTACTGAACGAAATCCTCTTCTTTGGTGTCAATGGCCATGGCCTTCATGCTGATGATCCACCAGCCCAGGCTGACGATGACGATGGACATAAGCGGCAGAAATGAGTTGTAGATCACGCTCATCAGCCACTGCCAGGTGCCTGGCGTACCGCTTACTTGAAAGACGAATGGGAAAATCGGCCAGACATAGGCAAAAAGAATGACCAGTAACAGCGCAAGAATATAATAGGGAATGGGGTAGACGATCATCGCGCCCGTCTCGATCACCTTGGACACCATACTTTTGTTGCGATAGCCCGCCAGCAACCCGATGAGATTCCCCAAGGTCCAACTGATCGCCAGCGCGGTCAGCATCAATCCCAAGGACCAGGGAAGTGATCTTGAAATCAGCATACTGACTGGTGTTGGATAATAGGAAAGAGAAGGGCCAAAATCCCTGGTCAACAAGACACGTTTCAAGAAAGCCGAATATTGTTCCCACAATGTGCCTTCGAGCCCAAACAACTGTGTAAGGTTTTCCCGCATGGCCATGACAAGCTCAGGTTCCATCGTCGTTCCTTGGGACATGAGTTTACCCAGCATGGCATCGACTGGATTACCAGGTACAAAACGTGGCACAAAGAAGACGATGGTCACGCCGATCCACACGACGAGGAGATAGACGATGATGCGAGTAGCCACAAATCGGATGATGTGCATGGCCCTTTACTCCTTCACCAGAAAGATGATCCGAGTGAGGAAGTGAGGTTTTGAGGTCTCACTCATTTCTAGATGAATGTTTCATCTCGCACATCTTCCAGGAAGCTCCCAACTTCCTGGAGGATTGTGAGCCAGCATGAGTTCATCATCCAGAAATCAGTAGGAAGGCAACCCCAAAACCTCAAAACCCTCATCAACCCTGAACTACAACCTCACGGAATGCATCGTCTCGCGCTGCTACTGTTTCTGCTGTATGTTGGCGACAATGTACTTGAAGTTGGACCACCACCACCACGGTCCCTCATAGTAATTGTCGGCAGTGGGGTAATTGGTGAAGTAAGTTTCGTTGACCGGCACGAATTTGGATGTGCCGAACATGGGAATCCAGTGCATCTCCTGCGCCATCTGCATAAGGAGATCGCTGCTCAACTCCACATTGCGCGGATCGTCCGATGTCACCTGCTCCAGCTCATCCATGATGGCCGCAATTGCATCGCTCTTGTGGCGATTGCGATTGCCAGGTGCAGGAGTTCCTGTGTCTACAATGTACTTCTGATGCCATGCCCGCACGTTGGGATAGATATCTGGGCCAATGGCGCATCCGGGCCAGTACGAACCTGCCTGGAATTCACCCGTCGACTCGGCATTCCAGAATGAGCCGGCGGTCATGGTGTTGACAGATGCATCGATGCCGAACTTGTTCCACGAATCGGCGACGGCAAAGGCCAGACGCCCAGACTGCACCTCGAAGTCTACCGGCGCATTGATGGAGATCGTCCAGGGTGTGCCATCGGGCAGCAGCCATTTCCCTTCGGCGTTACGGGTGAAGCCGATGCTCTCAAGCAGTTTGGCTGCCTGCTCCACGTCGTACTTCCACCAGCCGACGCCAAAGAGATCGACTAATTCTTCTTCTGTGGTGGGCAGGTCGCCGCCCACTCCTTGCTCATTGAAGATTTTCGCCATCTCGGCGGCAAAAGTAGGATCGAAAGGCTTATAGCCGTCCGGCAGTTCCATAGCCATCAGGCGTTCCACCAACGGCTTATGATAGGTGTTTTGCACAGCAGCGACCGGCGGGACGCCCAATGGCGAAACACGCAACATGCCGGCGAAGGTACCCAGGGAGACGTTCTTGATGTCCGTTGCCAACGCCAACGCCCAGCGTGTCTGCCACTGATCATAGGGGAACTGGGAGTTGTTGAACGAGATGCCGCGCTCGCACGGGTCATCGAAGTCGGCGTAGGGGAAGCCAGCGTGCCAGGCGCGCACCTGGGGCGCCCGATTGGTCAGCACCTGCATCGACTCGGGCGTGATGTCCTGAAGAATGTCGATGTCATTGTTGATCATGGCCAGGATGCGCTTCTCCTCGGTGCCGACGAAGTTCCACATCACATATTTCGGCCCAGATTTGCCGGTCACCTGACCAACGCTCGTGCGCTCCCAGTCATCACGCAACTGCCACACGGTCCAGTTGCCGTTCGGGTCGTGGCTGTGATACTTGTACTGACCAATGCACACTGGCGGGAAGAAGGCAAAGGTCGTCGGGTCCTCGTTTTCCCAAATATGTTTGGGCAAGGCCTTGAAGCGATTGTCCCAAATGGTCGAGCCCAAATCTTTGGAGAGTCGCGGCTGAGAGCGAGTGGTGTTGAGGATGAAGGTGTATTTGTCAACAATCTCGTAGCTGGCGATGTAATCGATCGCCCAACCGTGGATCGGCAATTGGTCGTTTGTCATCCACAGATTCAGCGTGTAATCCACGTCATCGGTGGTGAATTCTACGCCATCATCCCAGTAGATGCCCTCGCGCAGCCTGATCTCGAAACTGGTCAGCTCCTCGTTGAGAGGTTTTGGCATCTCGGCCGCCATGGACGGGTATTGGTTGCCTGTGGTCGTGTCGATCTCCCACAGATTGTCCATGCACAACTCGTGATACCCTCGCCCCCAGTCGCTGCCTGGCGCATAAGGGTTGAAAAAGTCCGGACGTTCGAGCGACCCGCCGAGATTGTCCAAAATCAGCGTCTCATTGCGCAAGGTGCCGACAAATGTCTCGCCTCCTGCCGGCGCTGGCGCAGAAGCGCCGCCGCCCTCTGTTACGGGCGACTGGGGAGTTGCACAAGCGCTCAATGTCATGGCCGTAATCACGATTACCGCCAAAAGTAGGTGTTTTTTCATCGTAGTTCCTCTTCCTTGTGGATAACGATTCAGTCAAATGGGCAATTCTTCGGTGTTGAACTTCAAACCACATTTTACAGCGCGATGCCATACTTACCCTGGCAAGCCTTACTTTCGTGATGGCTGCATCTCGGCAATGGAGCGATCGCTTTCACCTCCTTTCTCATGAAATCAATCAACGAGAAACCCTGCAATCAAGGGGGGAACGAATGAGAGGGCGGCGAGAGGGGACCTGCAGCCTTCTCTATCGAGATGTTCTTGTCGTACAACTTGCGGAGCTCGCTGCTAGTCGTCATCCCACACATAGCCAGCGCCTTCACCGACCGGTCGGTCTTCCACGCCTGGTTCGTTGCGTCGCGCGCCGCATGACCGACGAACGATCAGTTGTGCAGGCAACACGATTTCGCGCGGCTCGCCTGTGTAGACCTCCAGAATTCGCTCGATCAGGAGTTGAGTGACGCGGCGCCCCATCTCATGTTCTGGTTGGCGTACAACTGTCATAAATGGGTCCAAATCCGACCCAATGCCGAAATCGTCGATGCAGACCAGGGCGATATCTTCCGGGACGCGCAAGCCACGTTCGCGCAACGCATATGCAACGCCGACAGCAATGCGAGGACCAAACGCGAAAATCGCATCTGGACAGGTTCGCTCAAGCAATTTGTGCGTCATGTTGTAGCCATCACGCGTGCGCCACCCTTCCAAGACAATTAGCTCCTCGTCTTGGGTGATGCCCGCCTTGGTCAACGACTCGCTATAACCGGCCAATCGGTCGCTGCCCTGAAACGAAGGCATCTGCGGCCCCAGCGCGGCAATTCGTCGATGTCCCACCTGAATCAAGTGTTGGATGAGTTCGCAAGTTGCGCGCTTTGTGTCGCAACGTACAAGGTCGTATAGGTAGCCTGGTTGGGGGTTGAGGACTCTGACCGCTGGGACGCCCCGCCTCTCCAACATGCCGGCGTATTCCTGCGAAGAAAAGACGTGCTGAATGACCAGACCATCGATCTGGCGCTGTAAGAGCATCTTCATGTAGCTCTTTTCGCGCTCGCTGCTCTTCCATGGGTGAGAACTGCAAATGAACACATTGAAACCCTGTTCATGGGCTGCATCTTCCACGCCCGCAGCAAGATTGGCGAAAAAGGGGTTGACAATATCATAGACCAGAAAGCCGATGGTGCGCGTTGGTCGGCCACGCATGGATTGCGCCAGAGCATTGGGTACATAGTCAAGCTCGTGCGCCGCACGCTCCACTTTATCACGCACTTCGGCGCTCGCGTAGCCTTCTCCGCGCAGGACGCGTGACGCGGTGCTCACGCTCACCCCGGCGTGATGGGCGACATCTTTGATATTCGCCATCTCGTTTCCTTGCCGACCGAAGCAGAAATGTCAATAAGACCAAGATCGCTCACTCACCCGATCGTGCGACTTGGACACGAGAAAACTTCCATGAGTCGCACGGCTGGCGGCGCTAGATTCGATTGACTTGTGATCAGGGATCTGGCAACGTTGCCATGTGGCAACGTTGCCATAATAGCATGGATTGGGAGAGTTGTCAATCCCCAAATTTTGAGGAGGGTAAGACTTTCAGCTTTGCTCCCGAGGGATGCAACTGTGGCGGGATTGGTAAGTTTCTTGCACGCAGATTGGGGGAAATGAATCATCGCGCGGCAAGCTCACCTCCACACCGCCGCGAACAAATGCACGCCCCCCAACAGGCTGAACCCGGCCAGAATCCACCAATCGCCCGTGCGCCGTCCCAGATAGAGCTGGGACCCGGCGCGCAAGAACCACCACCCAGCGATCCACAGCGCGAGAATCCACGCAAGCGGAGCAGCCAACCAGAAGGCAGCCAGGAGGTCGACGACGCCGATGCTCACCAACGTGTAGCTGGCGGCGTGATTCATGACCCAGGCAATGCCGCGAACATCGCTACGTTGGGTTGCATAGCGGATCGGCCCCAGTCGGAAGGACCTGAGCGGCGCGCCTTCACGCGGGATGGCCCGGTCGAAATCGAGCAGGCGGGGAAAGGCGAAATGCGCGACGCCCAGGCAAAGGGTGAAGAGGCCGCAGACCGCCAGCGCGGCGATGAGCAGGTTCATATGGTCTGCGTAGCAGGGTCGAGGGGCAGGACAATGGGTTGGCCGCCTGCCTGGGATGAAAGCCGGATCGCCAAGATCAGCTCCTGGTCGAGGCGTGCCTGGT
This sequence comes from uncultured Caldilineaceae bacterium, assembly GCA_964560495.1. Taxonomy (GTDB): domain Bacteria; phylum Chloroflexota; class Anaerolineae; order Caldilineales; family Caldilineaceae; genus UBA5069. The sequence continues at coordinate 1,122 of CAZLMM010000044.1, read as the reverse complement.
GCGGTCCATAGGTGGGTTCGCCGCCGTTGCGCACGGCATCCACCAGGCTGAGCAGGCAGCCGGCCACGCCGATCTCGTCGTCGTGCCACTGGCGACCATTCCCCTGACGCTGGGGGCGGAAGGGATTCTCCCAACGCACAATGGGCTGAGCGGCGTCGCCGGTATGGGCGACCATGGCGATGAGCGCGCCGCCGTCCACGCGTTCCCAGCGTCGTTCCAGGGTGATGAAGGCTGGCGCCTCGCCGCCGGGCGCCAGCAGGCTCAACTGCTCTCGCACCTCCAGGTTGACGCCCACCGTGATCCCCATGCCCCGCTCGGCCAGGAAGCGGCTGCTGCGCCACCAGCGCAAGGGCGAATCGTAGCCTACGCTTGTCCAATGAAAGACGCCCAAGCGCCCGTCCTCGAACTCGATGAGGCCGTGTTCTTGCGTCTCGGCGCGCGGGCCGGTCTTGTCGGCCAGCCGCGACCAGTGGGAAGCCAGGTCGTAGCTGCGCACCGCGCCCGTGACCCACAAGGGTTTGGCGTCGAAGCCAAGATAGCTGCGCAGCACGCTCACGCCGTGATAGCCGTGTCCGGCGAAGTCATTGAACGAGCTGTATACGCGACCGAACAGTCCCGACTCGATGAGCCTGAGCTTGATCTGCTCCAACGGCCGGCGATGAAACTGCTCGGCGACCTCGATCTTGCGATTGCGCTGATCGGCGGCGCGCATGATGGCGTCGGCCTCGCTCAGCTTGTGGGCGATGGGCGTCTCCAGCAGGACGTGCAACCCGGCCTCGACGGCCATCAGCCCCACTTCGCCATTGGCGTGATAGTTCACCGAGACAATGCCGATGTCGGGCGCGGTTGCGCGCATCAGCGCATCGAGGTCGGTATACCAGGGCGCGCCCAGGCTTTCACCCAGCCGCCGCGCTGACTCTGCACTCCGCCCCCAAACCGAAACCAGCGTTACATCATCGGGCAGGGCATGGATGAGGGGACCGTAGAGATAATCTGATCGTCGCGCCGTACCGATGATGGCGACGCGCAAGGGTGAGTGTGTTGCAGGCATCAAATATCTCCCATTTGTATTCGCAGCATTGTTTGGTTCAATTCGGTGTATTCAAAATTGATTCGCGCTAG
>CAZLMM010000043.1:0-53677 GCA_964560495.1 uncultured Caldilineaceae bacterium | reverse complement strand
TTCGCACACTTATGGATTTGACTATTCTTGAAAATCCTTAATTTCTGACCAATGATCTAACCGATGAATTACACCTACGGGTGCTTGATGCAAATGAAGCGCTCAAGTTCCTTGGAATAGGATGAAACTACATCACCTTGTCCGATGCAACCCTCAAATCCGGAAAATGCGGAGCAACAGCCGCCCCATGCCTACCCACCTCACCCTCGTCGGCGAGCGGCCCATGTCCAACTTGCCGCCGGACCGCTTCCAGCAGCAGGGGCGGGCGATGCTGGTTGGCACGGCACGTACGCAAGGTGGCGGCGGGCGTAGTTGCCAAATCCCAGGCAGTGCGATACAAGCCGGTCAAGCATTCCAGCGCGCCAATGTTCACGGAAAGCAGCGATAAATCTCTTTGCGATGGCGAAACCGCACCAGAATCACAGTATCGCCTTAGCCACACATGGCGATGCTTGACGAGTGAAGCCCGATACGTATAATACCCATTATACCTATCTTGGGTGCGAAAGGAGCCAAGTGATGTCTCTCGTCAGTGTCAGCGAAGCCAGCCAGAACCTGTCCCATTGGATCAACCAGGCCAGCTATGGCCGGGAGTGTGTCATTGTGACCTCGCGCGGTCGCGCCAAGGCCGTTCTCATCGGCGTGGAGGCGTTCGAGGCCTTGATCGGTGTTCCCGATCACACGCGACGCGAGAGCTTGCCCGTCCAGCAATTGCGCAGCGAGTTCAATCTGGCGCTGGCCGAAGCCGGATATGGGACGCCTGAACAGGTCGTCAACCTGGTGCGCGAGGTCAAACGCGAGCTGGCAGACGAACCCACGACCGACCACGCCTGAGGGCAGCGTGCAAGACTATCCACGGCGACTCTTTCTGGATACCAACGTCTTCATCATCGGGGCAGCGTTTGCCGATAGCCCAGAGGCGGCGATCCTCGACTGGGCGGGCTTTGGTGCGCGACGAGCAGGGGATGTCACCATCCTGATCTCCGACGCATTGTTCCAACAGATCTCGCGAGTGGCCCAGCGTCTGCGCCACAAAGACTGGGCCGGCGAGATCATCGGGCGAATCTGGCGCGAGATGACTGTCGACTATGTGCTGCTGGATGAGGCTGAGGTTCGACGACTCGAAGCACAGGGTGTCGTGCCGCGGGAAGACGTCACTGTGTATTTGACCGCACTGAATGGCCGGGCCGATTGCTTCGTTTCCGCCAATCACGAACTTGTGCGTGAACTGGCCAGCCAGGCTGGCAGTTTCGCGTGCATGACACCATTTCAATTCGTGGAGACCTACCTGACATAGTCCGTATGTGTGATCCCGGTTGACAGCCGCAGCAACATGCCTACCCAACCAACCCACGCCTGGTCGCAGGTGAAGATACACATCATAAATCTCGAAAACGAGGAGCTCATCCTCCTCGTGCGCGGCCTGCACGCGCTGAACGCCGACAACAAAGTCTTCCTCGCCACCCGCCTCCTCGCGACCACGCCCGCAGAGATGGCCGAACCCTATCGCAAGGTCATCCGCCAGGTCTTCAACCCCAACCGGGAGTTGCCCAGTTTGCAGCTGAGCGCAGCGCGCAAGGCGCTCAACGATTTCAAGAAAGCCTGCGCCGACCCGGTTGCGGTCGTCGACCTGATGCTCTTCTACGTGGAGCAAGGCGTCATCTGCACCAACAACTACGGCGATATCGATGAGCCTTTCTACAACAGCCTGGCCTCGATCTATCGCAACGCCGCGGAGCTGGCCGGGAGGGTCGCCGACTTGACCGTGATCGACCAATTCGAGCCCCGTTTCGCCGGGATTGTGAGCGATACAAGCGGCATTGGTTGGGGCTTTCACGATGAATTACAAGAGATTTTCACTACAGGCACCATGCCTTACCGGCACCACAAACGATGAAAATGTGGCTATTTTCAGAACAGTTCTACCGTCAGAATGGCAAGAATGATCATCACGCCAGAAAGGAATCCCTCTCATGCTTCGCCTGTTGATCGCATTCATTGCGTCCCTCACACTGTTGGCTTTCAGCCACGCAGTCGCCCGCGCCGATGATGACTACACCGTTCCCATCATCGTCGGCGGCAAGTCCTACACGTTGACGGTGACCGTGAGCAGCGCCGGTATCTCGGTAACCGCTGGCTCGCCCGCGATCACCGTTGGCAAGATTGTGCCAGTGCGGCCGGTGGAGGAGCTGACTGACCAGGAGAACCTTGACGTCATCAAGGCGTCGGCGGTCACGATTCCCTATGACGACCTCTTTCGCTACAACGAGAAGCATGTAGGCAAGACTGTGCGCTATGTGGGCCAGGTCTTGCAAGCGCAGAAGAATGAGTGTCTCTTCTGCGAGAATCCCGGCTACGTGCTGCGGATTGCGGTTTCGAAAGGCAGCTATGGCCTGTGGGACGACCCGATCTGGGTCGATTACGCAGGTTCAGACCGTTTTCTGGAAGATGACATCGTCACGTTGTGGGGCGTGGTCGAGGGGTTGCAAGACTATACTGCGGTGTTGGGAAACCAGATTACAATTCCTCACATCACAGCAATCGACTTGCAGCTGGGAGAGGTCGCCAATCCCCAATTGACGCCTGCGACTGCAAGCGCATCGGCCGCGACCAGCGCGGCAGGCGCAACTGCTCCCATTGCCAATCGTAACGCCAATCTGCGCAGCGGACCGGGAACTGGTTATACCCTGGTTGGCAGCGTGGCGTTGGGCAATCCGCTGGAAGTGACTGCACGCAACCAGGCCGGCGATTGGCTGCAACTGGCGAACGGGCAGTGGATCGCCTCGTTCTTGGTGGACAATGCACCAGCGGTCGCCGATCTGCCAGTTGCTGCAGAGATACCCCGTTTGCCCACACCCACGCCTCCCACCTCATCGTCGTCTTCTGCGGCGCCGGCGACCACAACCAGCCCGGCAGCGGCGTCGCCCAGTGTGGTGACTGTTGGGCAAGAGGTGGAAGCGGGCGGCTGGCGCTTCAAGGTCTCCGAACTGCACAAACGCAAGGCAGTCTACTTCTACGATGATCCCTATATTGCAATGGGTCGCTTCCTGATCGTTGTGATCGATGCCGTCAACCTGCAAAGTGGCACTGATTACTTCGACCGTAACATCGATCCCCGGGTCGTCGACCAGAGTGGCAAGGTCTTCAACATGAGCGGCTCCGGCAGCGGTTATGCCCAGTGGCAGCTCGGCGGGCTGGACAGCCTATTCACAAGCGTGAACCCGGGAAATGGCGTTCGCATTGCCTTTGCCGTGGATCTACCTGACAGCATTGGCAATGTCTTGCTAAAGACCGACGTGGGCAAAACCATCGACCTGGGCAACTTTGCAGCAATGACTTCAGAGGACAATTAAACCCAATCCAGTGCTTCAACGGTCGCGCTGGCTGCTTCATATCGGCCAACCATGAATTGGTGAAGACGCCATCCCAGTTTGTTGCCAGGTGCATCATGCCGCCTACTCTCGGCCAGCGCTCATTCTTGACATCGCTGAGCTCAGACGCTAGACTTGTCTAATATATCTAACATAGATAAGATTTCCTGTAAGAGGCAAGCCGTGACCACTACTCTCAATTCCAGCCAGGTGCAGCAGAACTTCGGCCAGGCAATGGAACGCGCGCTGCGTTCCGAGGACGTGGTGGTGGAACGCTATGGCGTGCCGCGCGTTGCCATCGTCGAGTTCGGGCGCTATCAGCGGCTGGTGGATGCTGAGCGCGAGTTGTTGCGCAGCCGGCTGCAACAGGCGTCACAGGCAGTCACAGAACGCGCACGTCATCTCACCGAGGACGAGGTCGATGCGCTGATCGACCAGGCGCGGGTAGAGGTGTACGAGCAGGGCGCGCGGCCATGACCGCACCGCAGGACCAGCCTCCAAGCGTACCAACGCGGATCGTCATCGACAGCAGCGTGCTCCTGCGCTATCTGATCAAGCCGGGCGCCGCGGTGCGCGAGTTGGTGGAGACATGGTGGTTGAGCGGGAAGGTGCAGATGGTGACGGCGCCCGATCTGTTGGCAGAACTGGAGGCTGTTCTGGCGCGGCCATCCATTATCCAGATCATACGACCGGAAGAAGGTCGCGTGCTGCTGGAGACCATCCGCCTGCTTGCTGACATGATGCCGCCGCTTGGGCCGATCCCGGCTTTCACGCGTGACCCCAAAGATGACAAGTTCATTGCCTGCGCCCTGGCAGGGCAAGCCCGTTTTGTGGTGTCAGCCGATGAAGATCTGCTGGCACTGAGAGAAGTGGACGGCATCCGCATGATCACGCCCTATCACTTGCTTGTCTGGCTCAGGCAGGAAACACCGAACAACCCATAAGCCTTCCCAATGGCAGCCTCCCATGCCCACACGCACACCAACCCAATCCTGGTCCCACCTCAAACCGCACTTCCAGCACCTGGACAAAGACGCGTTGGTGGGGTTGTTGCGCGACCTCTACGCCCTCACCGACGACAAGCTCTTCCTGGCGGCGCGCTGCGAAACAGTCAAGCCCGACGAGATCGCCGCTCAGTTTCGTGCGCAAATCGAGGAGGCGCTCAATTCAGACCCGCGCAACTTCCGGCTGACACTGGAAGAATCATATCATCATCCAGCGGAGAGTGCAGAGGTCAGCGAACAGCACTGAGCGCAGCGTGAAGAAAATCAGGGAAATACCGATAGATGTCTTTGCGATGCAGAAAACGAACGAAAACAACGGTCTCGCCTTCCAACACGAGACCCAACCGATAGTCGCCAACGCGAATGCGGTAGGTGTCCGATGCACCTTCGAGTGGCTTGACTTGGGGAAGCTCATGCAGATCAGCAGAGGCTTCAACCTGCTCAATGATGCGCCTGACGCGTTGCAGCAAGGCGCCATCGCGCACCGTCTTCAAATCCCTGGCAAAGGAACGCTCAAAACGGAGATTCATCAACGTCGTCCAAGATCGCCATGACGTCGGCGCGGCTGACATAGTCGAACGTACGCCCGGCAGCGATGGCCTGCATCAAGCCAACGTCTTCCAAGGCATCGGTCAGGAGTTCGGTGAAAAGCTCTTTACGCTCCTGCATGAGTTCGACCAGCGCTTCCTTGAAAAGTGTCTTGATTTGTGCACCATCGGCAATGGCAATCATCGTCTTCACCTCCCAGACAGAGCAATCAATGTGTCGCAGCAACAAGACAACTATATCATACTTGCAACGAAGCGCCGAAACCTACCAACGATTTCATCATCAGCCTGCCGCAAAGACAAAGCCACACGAGGCCAAACCATGCCCACACGCACACCAACCCAATCCTGGTCCCACCTCAAACCACACCTCCAACGTCTGGAGAAAGAAGAACTTCTGCGTCTATTGCATGATCTCTGTGCGCTCAACGTCGACAACAAAGTCTTCCTCAACTCCCGCTTCCTGGCGGCCACGTCCGAGGAGATGGCCGAACCCTATCGCAAGATCATCCGCCAGGTCTTCAACCCCAACCGGGGGTTGCCCAGTTTCAAACTGGGCGCGGCGCGCAAGGCGCTCAACGATTTCAAGAAAGCCTGCGCCGACCCGGTCGCGGTCGTCGACCTGATGCTCTTCTACGTGGAGCAAGGCGTCATCTGCACCAGAACATATGGCGACATCGATGAGCCTTTTTATGCCAGTTTGGCCTCTGTCTATCGCAGCGCCGCAGAGCTCACCGCGGGAATCGCCGACTTAACCCTGGTCGACCAATTCTATCATCGGTTCGACGGGATCGTCCGCGATACAAGCCCCATTGGCTGGGGCCTTCAGGAGGAGTTTCAGGATATTTTCGCCACGGTTCTACCGGCAGAATGGCAAGATTGATAATGACGCCAGGAAGGACTCCCTCTCACGCCAACGCATCCAGTCGCGCCATCTGGTCCGGGGTCAGCGCGATCTCGGCTGCTTCCCAGTTCTGGCGCAGGTGCTCCGGGCTGTGGGACATGGGGATGGTGATCACCCAGGGCTGGCGCACCAGCCAGGCCAGGGCGATCTGGTACGGGGTCGCGCCGTGTTCGGCGGCAACGTCGGTCAGCGCGCGCTGAACAGGCAGCCGGCCTTCCTCCACCGGTGAATAGGCTGTCGCCACGATGCCGTGCTCCTGGCAATAGGGGATGACGCCGTTCTGCACGTAGCTGCGAGTGGTCACGCTGTAGGGTATCTGATTGGTCACGATGGGCGTTTCGCTGAGGGCCTGGGCCTGGCGCAAATCGGCCAGGCCAAAGTTACTCACGCCCAAATATCGCACCTTCCCTGCCCGCACCGCCTGGTTGAGAGCGCGGAAGGTCTCTGCCAAGGGCGTCTGATCGCGCCAGTGGATCAGAAAGAGGTCGATCTGCTCTACGCCCAGGCGACGCAGCGAGCCGTCGATGGATTCCAGGGTGCGGCGATAGCCGAGGTTGGGCGGTCGCACCTTGGTGGTGAGAAAGATGCGCCGCCGATCCACCTGGCGCAGCGCCTGCCCGACCAGCTCTTCGGTGTGGCCGTTGGCGTACATCTCGGCGGTGTCGATGTGGGTGTAGCCGATGGCGAACGCGGCCGCCAACGCCCGCAAGGCTCGTTCATCCTGCGTTGGGTCGGGCCGGCTATGCCCGCCCATGGTCCAGGTGCCCAGCCCAATCACGGGTAGCTGTGCGCCGTCGTAGAGTGTAACTGTGCGCATATCTTTCTTCGTCGTGTAATCATACAAAGGGGAACTCGAGGCTGATCGTGAAAATCGACTGATCAGATTGCCGTCTAACTTGGACTGTCCCTGAGAGAGATGCTATGTTAGGTGACTATCCCGGCGTATTTGAACTTCATTCAGTATGTCTCTCACTACATCCAAAATTTCAGTCGCTATTTCCCATCCGTAACTCAGTGCATCAAGCTTTTCCCTGTAAGTAAACTGCTGTTTCGATTGTGCATCTGGATTGTCAGGAATCCATAGCGACACCCCCCACACCATTTTTTGGGCGTTCCATGAATGCCGAACCAGAATCAAGTGGCACGTAATGTTGGATACAGTCCCTGTAGTCCGTTACCTTTTTCCCATAGTTCTCCCAGCTGCTTTCTAGGCGCTCCTTAAGGGATTGGGACAAGCCTGCACAAAGTGGAAGGCATTTCCTAAACGACGCTGGCATAGGGCTACAACTACCAGGTCGTCCGGATCAACTACTCGTCGTTCACATTGATTCTCCGAAACAACAAATTGCCAATGACTGTCATTTGGGCATTCAATGGTGATGCCGTGTTCGAAGATGAGTTTTGTAAGCTTCAGTCTCAGATCCTCTTTGAAAGTCCGCTGATTGTGGGGCGATAATTAGCCCATGTGTCAGCCAAACATTCGTGCGGTTACGAACTGTACTACGACAGAGTGGAAGTATCGATTTCAATTGTCCATCACTTTTGTCGCCCCTGCCATGGCTGCTGGGATCACCAATCATATATGGACAACGCCTGAGTTGCTTTCCTAACGAGTGCCCGCTCAATTTGTGGATCAGATGTGAACTTGTGGACAAGTAGATGAAAATTAGAGAGGCGGTCACACCACCGCCGCATCGCCCCGTCTCAATTCCGCGTCAATACGCTCTTTCAAGAAGATTTTGATCAACGATTGGTAAGGCACATCTCGTTTGTTTGCCAAGACGCGTAGCTCGTTCAACATCGGCAACGGCAGGCGCAGCGAGATGGAGCGCGTTGTCAGCTTCAGGTGAACAAGTTGAGCTGACTCGGCTTCATCCCAATCGATATACTCTGTCGAGTCATGGTTTGCCCAAAACTCGCGCTCTTCGTCTTCACTGGTGAAGGCTGGAATCTCTTCTGATTCTTTCAGCATACTTCCTTGCTTCTCTTTCGTTCATCTCACGCGCTGAAATCACCCGAATTCGTCTATATCTGATGACAAAGGAAACGAACAACCAACGATTGGCATCGGTGCGTCCCAAAGCATATGCTCTCACTTCCTGTCGGGAATGTCTTTCATCAGGGGCAAGCAATAATGGCGAGTTGAAAAAGACTTCTTCACACTCGGTATCTGTCACCTCATGCAGGCGCCAATTCTTGTCGATGTTGCCTGCATCCCACTCGAAGCCTTCGCAGGCCACAATATCCCGTTCCATCTTGTGTGTATATTACCATCATATACCCCAATCGATTGCCTGGCAAAATTAGACATGTCACCCCACCCGCTGTGAAAACCAGGCGATTGTCTCGCGCAGCCCAGTCTCCAGACTGACCTGGGGCGACCAACTCAAGACGCGCCTGGCTTTGCTGATGTCGGGCTGACGCTGCTTGGGGTCATCCTGGGGCAGCGGCTCGAAACGGATGCCGGCCGGGTTGTTCGTCAGGCGGTTGATGGTCTGGGCGAAGTCAAGAATGCTCGTCTCCGCCGGATTGCCGATGTTCACCGGTTCTCGTTCGTCGCTCAGCAAGAGGCGATAGATGCCCTCGATGAGGTCGCTCACATAGCAGAAGCTGCGCGTCTGGCTGCCGTCGCCATAGACCGTCAGCGCTGCGCCCGCTAGCGCCTGCCCAACAAAGTTGGGCACCACCCGGCCATCGTTCAGGCGCATACGCGGGCCATAGGTGTTGAAGATGCGCACGATGCGCGTCTCCATGCCATGGCTGCGTTGATAGGCCATGGTCATGGCTTCGGCAAAACGTTTGGCTTCGTCGTAGACGCCGCGTGGGCCAATGGGATTGACGTGTCCCCAGTAACTCTCTGGCTGCGGATGCACCGCCGGGTCGCCGTAGACTTCGCTGGTGCTGGCCAACAGGAGGCGTGCGCTTTTCTCTAGCGCCAGCCCCAGGGCATTGTGAGTGCCCAGGCTGCCCACCTTGAGCGTTTGAATGGGCAACTCCAGGTAATCGACTGGACTTGCCGGGCTGGCAAAGTGTAAAATGGCATCCAGCGGCCCTTTGATGTAGATGTAGTGGGTCACATCATGTTTGATGAACAGGAAGCGGGGGTGGCCCGCCAGATGTGCAATGTTGTCGGTCGCACCCGTAATCAGGTTGTCCATGGCGATGACATCGCACCCTTCCGCCAGCAGGCGGTCGCACAAATGGCTGCCCAGAAATCCGGCCCCGCCGGTGACAAGTATCCGCATGACATGACCTCAAATCACTTATCGACAGGATGCCAGGATTCACAAGATGCTTATTTCCCCTGAGAATCCTGTCATCCTGTCCAAACGAATCGACCACAATAGACCATGTATCCTGCCCTGCCTTTTGGCCCCTTCAGCATTCCGACAACGCCCTTTCTCGCAATCGTTGCAGCCATCGTGGCCCTTGAGATTGCTGCGCGTTTTGGACGTCGGCTGGGTCTCCATCCCGATGATGTGTGGAACACCGGTTTGCTCGCTCTGCTCGCCGGGTTGATTGTCGCCCGCCTGTGGACCGTGATCCAGTTTCGCGACATCTACCTGGCGGAACCGCTGCTTGTTTTCAGCCTGCGCCCTAGCGGTTTTGCCTTCTGGCCGGGCCTTATCGCCGCCGTCATCGCCGGCTACGCCAATCTTCTGCGCAGGGCATTGGCGCCGCTGCCCATGTTGGCCGCCTTTGCCGTGGGCGCAATAGCCGGCAGCGTCGTTCTGGGCGCATCGAACTTCCTCACCGGCGTCGTGGTAGGGACGCCCAGCGACTTGCCCTGGGCGCTGCCCTATTACGAAACCCGGGTTCATCCGGTGGGGTTGTACCGTGCAATCGCCTCGCTTGTGGTGTTGGCCTGGGTGTGGCTGACCAGCGACAATGACACGCCCGGCAGGGTCATCCTCAAGGCGCTCTTTGGCATGAGCCTCACGCGCTTGATCGCCGACGCGTTCATTGCCGACGCCGACGCCGTCGGTCTGCTGCGGCTCAATCAACTCGTGGCGCTGAGCCTGGCGGTGGGCTGTGCGTTGGCCCTGGCGCGGCCGCCGGCAACGCCGACGCCGCGCCCAGTAAGCGCAACCGACAGTGGAGAGACGCCTGGGTGAGCCTCACCGCGCAACGACGGGAAACCAGAGCTGATAGCTCACAGGAAACTCTACACGCTCCTGAAGGCGCGTGCCAGGCGCTACGGCCCACACAGTCGCCAGACCCACAAAGTGCTCGGGCAGAGTGATCTGCGCCGCGACCCTGCCATTGGTCGTCCGGTTGCTTGAATTGACTGCGCCCACACTGCTAAAGACCCTCACTTCTGCGCCATCGGCGACGGGATTCCCCAAACCGTCTGACACACCAAAGACCACCTCAACTGTTGTCCCTGCCCCTGCCGCCTGGGGCGCAGCCAGGATGGTGAGCTGACTTGCCGTTTGAGCCTCAATGGCGAGAGTAAGTGCGCCAGAAAGGGCGCCGACGAAGCCCTGCACCAGCAACGGCCCCGATTGGCTGCCTGGCCGAAAGGAGATATCCGCCGCGCCATCCGTCACGACAAGCTCGATTGTGCTCTCGCCATTCTCGAAGACGCCGCGCTGGGCCTCCAAGCGCATGGGCATCGGACCAGTGGCCAGTTGGCCGTCGGCGTCGCGCAGATCCACGTGCAGGGTCACGGGCGCATCGCCGGCCGGCAGCGACTCGGTGGGGCCGGTGAGCGCGATCTGCGCCGGAGGAATCTGTACGAAAAGCTCGGCGTTCATCTGCGCCAAACCCACCGCAGCAGAGAGATGAGAACTGCTGCGCACCGCTGGCGCCAGGAACGCCAGCGTCACCTGCCCGTCCACATCGCTTAAGGCTCGACCGGTGAGGAGCGGAGTGTTTTCAGCCCTGCTGACTTCAGGCGTCAACGAATAGTTCATCACTGCGCCGGACACGGGCAGCGCCTGCCCGTCTTTCGCCGGCGGCGTCGTCACATTCAGTGTGTAGACCACTGGCTCTCCGGCGAAGACGATATTCGCTGCGGCGGAAGTGGGGCGTAACACAAGATCGGCCGAAGCTCTGCGCAGCGTTTCGGCGTAGTCAATGCGCCCTGCGCCGACGAAATCGTCCGGGCCTGGCGCTTCGTCAGCGTTCACGTCCACCGCGGCTGCACGTAGCAGGTCGATTACTGCCGTGTCATCGAGGTCGGGGCGCAGGCTCCACACCAGGCCGGCCAAAGCAGAAACGTGAGGCGTCGCCATGCTGGTGCCGCTCAGGTTGTGATAGCCGCCGCGATAGGCGCTGATGATCTCCACGCCTGGCGCAGCCAGATCAAGCTCCGGCCCATAGTTGCTGAAGGTCGCGCGCACATCGTCCCGATCCGTTGCGCCTACGGCCACTGTTTCGGGAAAGGCCGCCGGCCAACTCACCCGGCGATTGCTGTTGCCGCTGGCCGCCACCAGGATCAGTCCATCGCCTGTCGCTTGCCGCACGGCCGTTTGCAGCGCCTGGGAGGGTGTGCTCATGACCAGACTCAGGTTGATGATCTTTGCGCCGTATTTGCGAGCATAGTTGATGGCGTCCACCAGATCGCTGACTGAGCCGCCGCCGCTGCGGTCGAGAATGCGCAGGGGCATGATGTGCAGGCTGCGCCCCAAGCCGGCCACACCCAGTTGGTTGTTGGTCGCAGCGGCAATGGTCGCGCCCACATGGGTGCCGTGCCCATAGGGATCATTGGTTGTCGCGTCGTTTTCCACCCAGTCCCAGCCGTGCAGGTCATCAACGAAACCATTGGCGTCGTCGTCGACGCCGGCCGCGCCCACGGCTTCCAGAGGGTTGACCCACACCGTGGTCTCGTCGATATCTTCGTGCTCCACATCATATCCGCTGTCGATGAGCGCCACGACTACCTGTCCATCTCCCTGGGTGATGCTCCACCCATCAAGGACCTCCAGGCGAGGAATCGCCCACTGCTGCCCCACCAGCGGGTCATCTGGCGTCGGCTCTTGGGGGATGTTGAAAGAGGGGCTGCCCGCTGCGTTTGCGCCGTCACGGGTGGCAGCGAAGACCTGGGCGTCTGGTTCGGCAAAGGCGACGCCGGCCAACTCGGAGAGGAACGCAAGCTGCTGCGCCGGCGCGTCGCCAGAGAAAAATTGGGCTGCATTCAGCGGGCTGTTTGGTGACGGCGTCAATTCGACCAGACCCAGGTCGGGCCACACCCGGCCTATCTGCCAGCCGGACGCTTCCACCTGCCCGGCGATCGTTTCCACTGCAACCCCGTCGGCAAGCCCGATGAGGAAGCGTCCGGATGCGTCTGCTTGTCCAGACAGGTCTTGTGCGCCAACTGGGCGGGAGTTCCCGCCAAGGGAGAGACAGAACAACGCAACGAGTAGAATGAATCGAGTTAGCCCCGACAGGTTCACGTTCATGAGTCGTTTCCCAAAAAATGTGCTACAATTAAAACGACGACACAGTTACAGTATAGCATATGTGCTGGAGAAGGTCGTCGGAAAGTTGATCCTCATGGCAAAAGAGATCGAAATTGAGGCCAAGTTCTCCATAACGGACCCGAACCTACTGACGGCTCTCCGTCAGGGTCAGGCATTGTTTGATCATTACCTCCTCTCCACAGTGGAGCGCGTCATCCATGTGGATACCTACTTCGATACCACTGATTTTCACCTCTTGCGCAATGGGCAGACGCTTCGATTGCGGCGCAGCGGCGACGAGCTTCTGGCAACCGTCAAGAGCGTTGAGCTGAGTGCGCCCAAGGGCGTCCACACCCGCAAGGAAATCGAACGACCTGTTGAATCGGACACCCTTGTGGAGGATGCCCCAGCAATCACTCTTTCTCAACTACCGGGAGATGTCATCGCCGGGCTGGGCGACGGGTTGGCAGCCGGCCGAGTGCTTTCGCCCGTTTGTCGTCTGGAGCAGACGCGCGATAAACGGCGTCTCACCGTTCAGCGGAAGGTGCGTCGCCAGGTCAGCAACACTCTTCTTGCAGAGGCGAGCATCGACCACGTGACGGTTTTTCAGTCTGTAAGCGCCCACGTTGACGCTGGTCAGCTGGGATGGCGTCCTGTGGGCGAGTTCGACGAGCTTGAGATCGAACTCGACGCCGCGGCGCCAAAGCAGGAGCTCAAGCGGATCGCCGCACGGCTGCGCAAGATGCCCGGTCTGGAAGCCAGCTGGCAGAACAAATTGCAGCGCGGCCTGATGCTCATGGCTGCCTATCCCCTGGGAGGGGAAGACGCCGCTCGTCGCCACATGGCCGAATTGTGTCGCAGCGTTTGGCGGCAACAGCTCGCAATCCTGTTGATGAACGAGGCGGGGGTGCGCGTCAGCGATGACATCGAGTATGTCCACGATATGCGCGTCGCCACACGCCGGGCGCGCGCGGCGACGCGTCTCTACGCCGACTTCTTCCAGGAGAAAGCAATCAAATCATTCGCCAGACGGCTGCGCACAACTGGGCGACTTTTGGGCCCAGTGCGCGACCTGGATGTGGCGCTTGCCAGGATGGGCGACTTCCAGGGCAAGGCGACTCACGATGAAAATGATGAATTGGCCTGCGTTGGCGAAGAATGGCGCAGGCAGCGGAAACAGGCCCACGCTGCTTTGCTCAATTGGCTGGACAATCGCAAGTATCGTCGATTCATTGCCGAGTTCAGCGTCTTTTGCCAGACGCCAGGGGCCGGCGTCAAGTTTTTTGCGCCCAAACCGGGAGAGCCGCCAGAACCTTATCAGGTGCGCCACGTAGTCCCAAGCATGTTGATGAGTCGCTACGAAGCCGTGCGCGCCTTCGAGATGATTTTCGAGCGCAACGAACCTGTCCCCATCGAGACGCTCCACGCTCTGCGCATCGAGTGCAAATATCTACGCTACCACCTGGAGTTTGCCAGCGATCTGCTCGGCCGCGAGGGCGGCGAGCTGATCGAGGCGCTGCGCCAGCTCCAGGAACATCTGGGGCAGCTCAACGATGCAGCAGTCAGCAACACCATGCTGGCCGATTGGAAGAACCATTCCACTGTTGTTGAGCGTTACAGCGCGCTGCAAACCGACGTGATAAATGGACTGAGCGCGGCTCTGCCCATGGATCTGGCGGCGTTTCTTTCAGCCGCAACGCGACGCAAGTTTGCGCTTGCCCTGGCGCGCATCTGATGGATAGCGACTGTTTCATGGCCGCCGACTGTGACCTGTGTTGGAGTTGCATTAGCATTGCGGCGTTTGGGAAGCAGACCTACGGGGTGACGGGAGCTCCTGGTGTTTGATTTCAACAAGATGTGCGCCAGGCAGATTGACTGAGCAGCAGGTCAACGATACTGCGGTTGCTTTGAGACCAGGAGTTTTTAGCCTGCGAAAACTCCTGGTCTCAAACAGAGCAAAGTAGAACGAACAAAAGTTACGGAGAAAGTATTCGATGATGCGGTTTGATAAATTCACCGAAAAGGCGCAAGAAGCCGCCATGCGCGCCTATGAGATCTTGCAGCACTACAAACACACCCAGGTGGACACCGAGCATCTCTTCCTGGCGCTGGTGCAACAAGCCGATGGCGCTGTCGTACAAATCCTCACCAAGCTAGAGGTCGCCGCTGACCTGACAGCGCGCAAGTTGGAAGCTGTGCTGGAGAACGCACCCAAGGCCAGCAACAACCCCTACGGGGTCGGCGCGACTGCCCAGGTCTTCATTACTCCGCGCCTCAAGCGGGTGATGGATGTGGCCTTCGAGGAAGCCACCAAGCTCAAGGATGAATATGTGAGCACAGAGCACATCCTGCTTGCCATTTCCACCGAGCGCAACACCCCCAGCGCCAATATTCTGCGCGAAGCCAACGTGACCAAAGAGCGTATTTTGACGGCCATCGAGGAGCTGCGCCAGGGCAAGCGTGTGACCGAGCCAAGCGCCGAGACCAAGTATCGAGTCCTGCAAAAGTACGGACGCGACTTGACCAAAGTTGCATCGGAAGGCAAGCTGGATCCTGTGATTGGTCGCGATAGCGAGATTCTGCGGGTGATGCAGGTGCTCTGCCGTCGCACCAAGAACAACCCGGTGCTCATTGGCGAGGCGGGCGTGGGCAAGACAGCCATTGTCGAAGGCCTGGCCCAACAGATCGTCGGCCAGGATGTGCCAGAGCCGCTCATGGGCAAAAAGGTGATCTCTTTGGACATGGGCGCCATGCTGGCCGGCACCCGCTTCCGCGGCGAGTTCGAGGAGCGCCTGAAAGCCTGCATCGAAGAGGTGCAGCGCAGCGAGGGCGAGATCATCCTCTTCATCGACGAGCTGCACACTGTAGTGGGCGCGGGCAACGCAGCCGGCGCGCTGGACGCCAGCAACATGCTCAAACCGGCCCTGGCGCGCGGCGAGCTCCAGTGCATTGGCGCCACCACGCTGGACGAGTATCGCGAACACATCGAGAAGGACTCAGCCCTGGAGCGCCGCTTTGCGCCAGTCTATGTGGACGAGCCGAACGTAGAGGATGCCATCGAGATTCTGCGCGGCCTTAGCCCCCGCTATGAAGACCACCACAAGGTGCGCTTCTCGGACGACGCGTTGGTGCAGGCCGTCAAGCTCAGCCACCGCTACGTCATGGATCGCCGTCTACCCGATAAGGCCATCGACCTCATCGACGAAGCTGCGGCCAAGCTGCGTGTGGCTATCTATTCCATGCCCAAGTCCCTCAAGGAAAAAAAGCTCCAGCTTGACAAGTTGCTGGCGGAAGAAGAACAGGCCTGGGCTACGCGTGATTATGAGCTGGCCGCAAAGGTGAAGACCGAACGCGTGCGCCTGGAATCGGAGTTGGAAGAAGAGATGGGGCGCTGGCGCATCGACGCCGGGCTGGATGAACTGGTGGAAGCCAGCGACATCGCCAGCATAGTGAGCGCCTGGACCGGCATCCCGGTGACCAGCATGTTGGAAACCGAGGCGGAGAAGCTGCTGCACATGGAGGAAGCGCTGCAAACGCGCATCATCGGCCAGAAACAGGCCATCGAGGCTGTGAGCGACGCCATCCGCCGGGCGCGCAGCGGGCTGAAAGATCCCAAACGCCCCATTGGCGTCTTTCTTTTTCTGGGGCCGACCGGCGTAGGCAAGACCGAGATGGCGCGCGCCCTGGCTGGCTTCATGTTCGACGACGACGACGCTCTGCTGCGCATCGACATGAGCGAGTATCGCGAGCCGCACACGGTCAGTCGCCTCTTTGGCGCGCCCCCTGGCTATGTCGGCTACGACCAGGGCGGTCAGCTCACCGAACAAGTGCGCCGTCGTCCTTATCAAGTGATTCTGTTCGACGAGGTGGAAAAAGCCCATCCCGATGTGTGGAATTCGCTTCTGCAGATCATGGATGACGGACGGCTGACCGATGGACACGGACGCACAGTCGATTTTCGCAACACGGTCGTCATCATGACCAGCAATGTGGGCGCCGAGGCTGTCAAGCGCGGGCCGTTGGGCTTTTCACTGCCCACCTTTGACGAGAGCAAATATAGCCAGAACGAGTATGCCAGCCAGCTCAAGCGACTCTTCCGCCCAGAGTTCCTGAACCGCATCGACGAGACCATCGTCTTCGAGAGCCTGACGCGGCCGCAAATCCGTCAGATCGTGCAACTGCTCATGAACGACATCGCCAAGCGCATGGAAGAACTGGGCGTGACGGTGGAGCTGACCGACGCAGCGGCCAATCACCTGGCGGAGATCGGCTTCGATCCCAACTATGGGGCGCGCCCTCTGCGTCGGCTCTTGCAGCGCCGGGTGGAAAACGAGCTGAGCAAACGGATGTTGCGCGGCGACCTGCGCACCGGCGATCACATCATCGTTGATTTCGATGAGCAAGCTGATCGGGAAAATGCGCTCACTTTCACACGGGTGGACGCCGAACCCATCGCCATCACATTGCCCGTGGTGAACGAGGTGCGATAATACAGACGGCGGCGGGAGTTTCCCGCCGCCGTTTCGATCCCCACCAACAGCGAATTATTCCTCATCATACGCAATCGTAATCGGAAAGGCAATCCAAGATGACCGCAATTTCATTTCCTCCGGATTTCGCCTGGGGTGTGGCCACATCTTCCTATCAGATCGAGGGCGCCTGGGACCAAGATGGCAAGGGCGAATCGATTTGGGACCGCTTCACCCACACGCCCGGCAAGATCCGCGATGGCTCGACGGGCGACGTTGCCTGCGACCACTATCATCGCTGGCCTCAAGACGTCGCGCTGATGCAGTCTCTCAACGTACGCGCCTATCGCTTTTCCATCGCCTGGCCGCGCATCTTGCCCAAAGGCCGCGGTCTCATCAACGTCGCCGGTGTTGATTTTTACAGCCGCCTGGTGGACAGTCTCTTGGAAGCCGGCGTCACGCCCTTTGTCACCCTTTATCATTGGGATTTGCCCCAGGCGTTGCAAGATCAGGGGGGCTGGCCCATGCGCAGCACAGCCGAGGCCTTTGTGGTGTATGCCGACGTGATCAGCCGCGCCCTGGGCGACCGGGTGAAGCACTGGATCACCATCAACGAACCGTGGTGCGTGGGTTTTCTCAGCCACCAGATTGGCGAACATGCGCCCGGCCTACAGGATTGGCAGGCGGCTCTGGCGGCCTCGCACCATGCGCTGCTGGCCCACGGCTGGTCGGTTCCTGTGTTGCGCGGCAACAGCAAAGACGCCCAGGTGGGCATCACCCTCAACTTCACGGCTGCCGAGCCAGCCACCAGCGACGCCGCCGACTATCATGCGGCGCGCGGCTTCGATGGCTATTTCAATCGTTGGTTTCTCGATCCGCTCTATGGCCGGCGTTATCCTGCGGACATGGTGGAAGCCTACACCGCCCAGGGGCTGGAGATGGATTTCATCAAACCGGGTGACATGGACGCTATCGCCGCCGCCACAGATTTCCTGGGCGTCAACTATTACACCCGTGCGGTCCTCAAGGCCGGCTCGGACGGGAAAACGCCTGCCGAGGCGCGCGAGTATGCTACGCTCGATCGCACTGAGATGGATTGGGAGATCTTTCCCCAGGGTCTCTACGACTTGCTCTGCCGCCTCCACTTCGAGCACAGGATTCCTAAGCTCTACATCACTGAAAACGGCTGCAGCTACTCCGATGGACCCGACGCTGACGGGCGCGTCGAGGACCAGCGGCGACTTGATTATTTGCGCAGCCATTTTATCGCGGCGCACCGCGCCATGGAGGCCGGCGCACCCCTGGCCGGGTATTTCGTCTGGTCATTGATGGATAATTTCGAGTGGGCCTTTGGCTATCAACAGCGTTTCGGCATCGTTTGGGTGGACTATGCAACGCAGCGGCGCATCCCCAAGGCGAGCGCCCTGTGGTATCGAGATGTCATCGCGCAGAATGGGTTTGCAGTGTAACCAGCATAAGTGGCTATAACCGTGTCATAGCCACTTGCGTCGGCGGAAGAGATAGAGCATAGCGCCGGCAATGGAGAGGAAAATGATCCATACAAAAACGTATCCCCAGCGCCAGCTGAGTTCCGGCATGTACTCGAAATTCATCCCATAAATGCCGGCGACAAAGCTCAGGGGGATGAAGATCGTCGAAATGATGGTCAACAGCTTCACCACTTCGTTCAGCCGATTGTTGACCAATGCCAGGTGTGTCTCGATGGTGCTGCTGGCAAGGTCGCGCATACCGTCGGCCAGATCGGCCAGGCGCACCAGGTGATCGTGCACATCACGAAAGTAGATGCGCATGTCCGAGGAGATCACCGCATAGTCGTTGATTGCCAAGCGATTGAGCAGCTCGCGCTGAGGGATGAGGATGCGCCGTAGACGCAGCGCGCTGGTTTTGGCAGTGAGCACGCTGTCCAGAATCGCCCGGTCGTTGATGCTCGAATTGCGAAAAATGGCGTCGCCCAACTGTTCCAGTTGTTCCTCGAAGGCGTCGATGATGGGGATGTAGCCATCCACCTGACGATCGAGCAGCTCGTAGAGCAAAAATGCAGGGCCGCGCGCCAACCCGTGTTTCTCGTGAAAATCCTTCACCCAGCAACGTTCGATGGTGGGTCGCGGCTGTTCGTGCATGGTGATCAGATAATTCGGCCCCAGAAAGACATCTATCTCGAAGGTGTCCAGATCCATGGGTTGGTCGCCCAGCTTGATGGTGTGGAAGACCAAAAAGAGATAGTTGGTGTAATCGTCCAGTTTGGGGACGTGCGCATCGCGTATCGCATCCTCGATGGCCAGGGGGTGGAAGCGAAAGATCTGTTCGAGCACCAGCCGCGTTTCATCGACGGTGGGGTCGAGAAGGTCCACCCACAGGTTCAGCTGTTTGTCTGCTGTTGCAAGCTGTAGCTTCTCTACGGGCAACTCATCAACGATGGCGGTGGTGCGGTGACGGTAAAGGATGCGTATCATGGTCTGTTTACAATTGGCAAATGAATGTAGAACGATGGCTCGAATGTGACATCAACGATGCGATAAAGCGCGCCGCCATAGTCAACCACATACAACTCGCCGGCGGCATCCTGGCCAAAGCTGGCGATCTGGGCGTCGCTGTCCAAAAGCTCCTTGCTTGCCCAGGTTTGATTTTCTTTGCGTAGACCCCAGATGCGCCCCGATGAAAAATCGCCTGCCAGATAGATGCCCTTCAACGCAGGCGCAGCGCCTCGATAGATGAAGCCGCCGGTCACTGATCCACCCACATCATGGCCGTATTCCCAGATGGGTGGCGTCAAACCGTTGAGGTCGCAGTTCTCTGCGCCGTAACAGTGGGCGCCCTCGGCGATGCGCCAGCCATAATTCTCTCCGCCCAGACTGTTTGCCGGTTGGAAGTTGACTTCCTCGTACAAATCCTGCCCCACATCGGCGATGTAGAGATCTCCCATCTCTCTGTCAAAAGAGAAGCGCCACGGATTGCGCAGCCCGCTGGCCCAGATTTCGGGTCGTATGGTCGGCGAACCAACAAAGGGATTGGTTGTCGGGATGGTGTAGAGACCGGTGGACCCCACCTCGATGCGCAGCAGCTTGCCCAAGAGTGTGTCGCCCCGCTGTCCCGCGTTGAGTGGGTCGCCGCCTCTGCCGCCGTCGCCGATACCCACGTAGAGCAGCCCATCAAGGCCGAAGGCGATCAGCCCGCCGTTGTGGTTCGCGTATGGCTGATTCACCAGGAGCAGGCGTTCTTCGCTGGCAGCGTCCGCCAGATCATCGTTGTTGGTCAGGCGAATGCGGGCGACCACATTGTCGTTGGCGCCATCCGGCTCGCTCCCTGGGAAGGGCGAAGGCGCAAGGTTCTCTTTGGCGGTGTAGGATGCAAGGAAATAGCGTTTCTCGGCAAAGTCAGGCGGAAAGGCGATGCTCAGCAGGCCGCATTCGCTGCAATCGGCGTTCACCCGATCGCTGATGTCGAGAAAGGGCGTCGGCTCCACGTGACCGTTGCGCACGATCTTGACCAGGCCGTTCTGTTCCACCACGAAGAGCCGCCCGCTGCCATCGCCGGCGTCCACAAGGTGCAACGGGCGCGTGAATCCGTCGACAACCAGGGTCAGTTCAACCGTCGGCCACCCTGCCTGGCCGGCCGCTGTGGGGGCGCCTGCCGACCACAACCAGTGGACGGCAAGCAGCGCCAGCATGCCCCATAACCAGAGCTTTTTGAATCCTGGCGCACGCAGCGATTGACACATCTTTCCTCTATCGTTACCATTCTGTACATGGCAGATCATCAGACAGAACGAATCTACACTGAACCACCCCATCTTGTCTACAATCAGAAGGCCTTTGCGCAGATGTTGACGCGTCTGCGTCGGTGCCATTTGTTGGCGATAGACACCGAAAGCGATAGCTATTTCGCTTACACACCCAAAGTATGCCTGATTCAGATTACCATCTGCGCCGACCCTGTAGCGCAAGACCCGACCAATGTGGTGGATTATCTGGTGGACACGCTGCGGCTCAACGATATCGCCCCTTTGGGCGCCATCTTCGCCCAACCCCACACTGAAGTCGTCATGCACGCGGCGGACAACGATATTCTCCTGCTTCGACGCGACTTCGGCTTTCACTTCCAAAAGATCTTCGACACACAGTTGGCCGCGCGCATCTTGGGTTGGCCAGGCGTGGGACTGGCCGCCATTCTGGAAGAACGCTTTGGCGTCATTTCCGACAAACGCATGCAGCGCACGAACTGGGCGAATCGTCCCTTGACTCCCCAACAGATCGCCTACGCTCAGATGGACACTCATTATCTGCTTTCCTTGCGCGACCTGCTCATAGATGAGTTGCATGTAGCGGGTCGGCTCGATGAGGCCCAGGACGCATTCTCTCGGTTGGCGCAGCTGGATGCAACAGAATGGTCTGCGCCTCAGCGTTCCTTCTGGCAGATGAAGGCAGGCCGCTCTGTCGAGCGCAGCAATACAGGTGTGCTCGAGGCGCTATGGGAGCTGCGCGAGAAAGAAGCCCAACGCTTGAATCGGCCACCCTTCAAAGTGCTCAGCGACGACGCGCTCGTCAACCTGGCTGCACAGCAGCCAACGACCATGCAAGAGCTGGCTTCAACGCCCGGTCTCAGCGAAGCACAGCGCAAACGCTATGGCGAATCCATCCTACGGGCAATTCGCGACGGACAAGCGCGCCCTTTGCCCCCGTTTCCTGCGCCTCCTGTACGCCCCGAATCCCTGTTGGACAGGGGACGCCTGGCGAGCTATGAACGTCTGCGTCGCTGGCGCACAGAGACAGCCCAAGGCCGCGGCGTTGCGCCGGAGATCATCTTCAGCAACGAAACTCTCTTAGAGATTGTCCAGCGTGCGCCAGCCAGCGAAGCGGAACTGACAGTCACACCCGGCGTCGGCCCGTGGAAAGCAAAAACCTACGGAGCGTCGGTGCTCGCACTGCTCAGTGCATCGTAGTCCACGCCGACCAGCGTGATCTACATTTGCAAAACCTGCCGATTTGTCGGGCTGCGGTCAAGTAGAGAGCGCCTCTCTGGAGATGCACAACCTTTCAGGAAGCTCGGAGCTTCTTGAAAGAAGTAGAAACGCGCCGCCAGATAGTTGCCAGTGCAGTTCTCTGCGGCCAGATAGAGGAGTAGCCGCTATTCCTGCGTCTTGCTGCTGGTGCGCATTATCAAGATGCACTTTGACGGCAAGCACGGTGCATCGCTGGCTTGACGGAGCGCAGCGTTCGTTTTTCGCGATTTTTGCCTGAATTGACTGTCAATTGCACAAATGTTACGTTATCTCGCATCATCTCCTGCGCCGCAACCGCGCTTACTGCACCGTCACCTCGACCCGAAAGTGCTTGGCAATCTCGCCCGTCAGCCGCTCGCTGATAGTGCACAGGTCATTGGGGAAGGAGAGTTCAGCGGTCTGTTCGCCGCTGATGACGCGGATGAAAAAGTGGTCGCGCCCGCGGGGGTCCCGCACGGCTTCGTAGATTTGCTTGAGACGGTATTTGTCGCGCTCAAGATTGCCGCTGCGACGGAAGGTGATGACTAACTGTCTCCCGTGGTTGTTGTGCGGCGCAACAAGCGGTTGTGCGACGGCGTTTCCATTTGTCTGGGACGGCGTAACCAAGCGTTGTTCCTGGGCGACTTTCCCTGCTTTTGCCGGTTGTGGCTCTGTTTCGGGTTGGCTTGCCTTCTCCGGTGAAGCTGGATCGCTCATTGCACTTTTGCGCGCCCCGGTCGGCCGGTCAGGGGTATCCGGCGCTGGCGATGGAGATTCTTGCTGCATCACCCCATCTGGCGTCCCATCTTCGGCCATCTGCGGCGGCGATGAGTCATGCGTCGCCACCGCAGATGGCGGCTGTGCAGCAGGTTTGGGTGATCCATCCGGTTGCCACGGCGCATCGACGTAGAAGGGATTCTCTTCCGTCAACGCTGCACCGCCGTCATCGTCCATGTTCATTCCCCAGGCGCCGTTGGCGTCCTCCTCGCCCTGTCCGTCCTCGTCGTGGACGCGCACGCCGTTGATCGTCGGCCCGACATTCATGAGCGCGGGCTGATAACGAGCCGGTTCCTCGCCGACAGATTTGATCTGGTCGATGTGGGTCTGCACTATGTCGGCCAGCACGCTGGTTTGGCCGTCACGACTCTGGGCCTTGCCCTTCACCACCACTACGGCGTCTGTGACCAACCTCTCCTTGTAGTCCGCATAGGTTTTGGGAAAGAAAACAACCTCGCAGCCGCCTTGCAAGTCTTCAAGCTGTACGAAGGCCATGGGGTCGCCTTTTTTCGTGTTGATGGTGCGCACACCGGTGATCACGCCGGCCAGAGTGACATTTCTGCCGTCATATTCCTCGCTCAGTTCGGCGCACGAACAGGTGGTGACCCGGCTAAAATCGACGCCTAATTGTTGCATAGGATGACTGATGGAGTAAACGCCTAGCAGCTCCTTCTCCCATTGGAGCTTCTCCTTGCCCTGCACCTCTTCCACATCGGGCAGGCGAATGGGTGAAACTTGTGCGCCGTCGCCTCCCATTAAGTCGAACATGGAAAGTTGACCGCTGTCGCGTGCATCGTGTACGCTGGCCGATTGCGCCACCATTTGGTCCAGGACAGCCAGCAGTTGGCTGCGCTTGCCAAAGCGATCCAACGCGCCGGCCTTGATGAGACACTCCAGCGCACGCTTGTTCACCTGGCGCAGGTCTACCCGATCGCACAGATCTTCCAGGCTGCGGAATGACCCTTCCCTGCGCCGCGCGTCCAGGATCGCTTGCACTGGCCCCTCGCCCACATTTTTGATGGCAGCCATGCCATAGCGAATGGCGCTGCCTTCAGACACAGGAAAGGGATAGGCCAGGGAGGGGTCCCGGTGCGCCTGGCTGGGCGTGTCGGACGGCCGCTGTTGAATCTCGAAGTCGAGACCGCTGTAGTTCACGTCGGGCGGCAACACGTCGATGCCCATGCGTCGGCACTCGCTGACGAAATTGATCACCTTCTCGGTCTTGTCGCGCTCCACCAGAAGCTGCGCCGCCATGAACTCCACGGGATAGTGAGCCTTGAGGAAAGCCGTCTGCACCGTGATGACCGCATAGTCTGCGGCATGACTGTTGTGAACAAGAATGTCGTTGGCGATGAAGTTGTGAACGCCAGCAATTTCCAGGTCGTAGGTCTGTTTTTCGCCGGCGCCCTCGATGCTGACAATGCGATCCCAGTAGATGTCGCTCTGGGCGTGACGCTCAAGCTGCCCACTGCCAAAGTAGTCGGCCAGACGCTGGATCGTCTGGCGCGCAAAGCCGGCCTTGCTGCTGGCGTCCGTGGGATAGAACTCGCGCTGCGCCACACCGCATGCCTGCTGCATCGCGCGCCAGGTGACTCCGCGTGCGGCTTTCTCTGCTCGCACCAGCTCTTTGACGCCCACCGGAACGACATCTTTCCCGCCCGAGGCAGGCGAATCCTTCAAGACCAGCGAGCTCATCTGCGCCCGTCGTTGTTCGCTGACAAAGAAGCAGGCGACCTGGGCGTCGAAGGCCCTGAGGTTTTCATTTCCTGTGATGAAAAGCTGATACCCGATGCGCCCCTCTTTGTATGGGAATTCAACTTTGCGCAGGCGGCTGATGATCCCCAGGCGCAAAAATAAGTGCTGCATTTGACGCGCCAGACGTTCGGATGCTGTGGCGTAGAAGAGGCTACGCCCCTTCACGTCGATATGACCATCGCTTTCCCACATACGGCTGAACAATAAGCCGATTTGCCGGTTAGGCAATTCAAAGACCGAAGCAGGGAATTCTTTTTCCCGAGCGCCCTTGCCGGCTATCCCCAATCTCTCGGCCCACAGTTGGATTCCAGGTGCATGCGTGCGTTCGCGACGCCTGGCATATATCGAAAAGGTGGAGCGATGTCGGGCAATCGAGCACGAAACATTGTCAAAACTATTGGCTGCACGGATAAAGTCGTCACACTGCTCTCGATCCTGTGAATAGAAGTAGACTGAGTGCGGGTGACAAAGATTTCCTTCGGCCAACAGATGTCCCAGAGCAATGACCTCATGGTCTGGCCAAGGTTTCTTCCCTTCGACGGGCAGCCAGCGCGGCGTCGCAATTTGGTCGCCGACCCGCAACTCGCCGAGTTGACGCCAACCGTCAAAGACATAAAACGGATGATTGGCCGTCGCTTCGATGATGCGCCCCAGAGCCGTAGTAAGGCGAAAGACAGGCTTGACGCCATTGTCGAGTATCGCTGTAACTGCACCGCGCCCGAGCTTTAGTGTTTCGGTGTCGCAAGAAATCGTCTCGTTGATATGCGCTGCGCCACTGTACAGGTCTTCAATCTTGACCATGCGTCCACTGGCTGCATCGATCACTTCCACATCGCCAGGCAAACACTTGTTGAAACCATAACGCGCAAAGAACTCGATGTCGCCGTAGATGTCGGCGGCTGTGGCAGCGTCGATGCTGTTTTGCTGACAACCCTTGATGAAGATCTCCTTGTGTTTGTCGATCTCCGACTGTTTCTTCTTGCCGATAGCGCGGCGCACCAGGTCCGCCTCGCCCGGCGTATAGCCGGCCAGCTCGCTCAGCGCCTGGATGATCTGTTCCTGGTAGACGATGATGGCATACGTCTCGGCCAAGATGGATTCCAACTTGGGGTGCTTGTATTCCACCGGCTCCTGGCCGTGCATGCGGCGAATGAACGAGGGAATGTACTCCATGGGGCCGGGGCGATAAAGCGAAATCGCCGCGACGATGTGCTCGAAGAGGGTTGGCTTCATCTCCACCAGCATGCGGCGCATGCCAGCGGACTCCACCTGAAAGACGCCGCTTACCTCGCCGCTGGAGAGTAACTTGAACGCCTCACGCGCCGCCTCGCCTTCATACGGGATATTGGCCAGGGTGTACTCGACGCCGTGGCGCTCCTTGATCAGCCGTGCCGCCTCGCGCATGACCGAGAGCGTACTCAACCCCAGGAAGTCCACCTTGAGCAGACCGATGGATTCCAAAATGGGGAACTCGTACTGGGCGATGGTGCCGGTGACGGTGGATTTGCTGCCGCGCATGAGAGGCGTGTAGTGGCTCAATTCCCGGTCGGCCACGATCACTGCGGCGGCGTGGATGCCCGCATTGCGCGCTACGCCTTCCAGTTGCATGGCCGTATCCAGCAGGTTTTTGACCCACGCTTCATTTTGATATAGCCCGACCAATTCCTGGCTGAAGAACTCATGCCCGGGCGTCAGGCAGTCCTGGATGGTCACGGGCTTGCCCGGGATGCCGGGGATCAGCTTGGCGATCTTGTCCACTTTGGCCAGCTCGATGCCCTGGGCGCGGCCCACGTCCCGAACGGCAGCTTTGGCCTTCATGCGGTTGAAGGTGGCGATCTGGGCAACCTGATCTTCGCCGTATTTCTGCACCGTGTAGCGGATCATCTCCTCGCGCTGGTCATCGGGGAAGTCCAGGTCGAAGTCGGGCATGGTGACGCGCCCCGGATTGAGGAAGCGCTCGAAGATGAGGTTGTTCTTCAGAGGGTCGAGATTGGTGATGCCCGTGGCATAGGCCACCAACGAACCAGCTCCCGACCCGCGCACATTCCACCAGATGTTGCGGCTGCGGGCAAAGCTGCACAGGTCGGCCACGATGAGAAAATAGACATCGAAGCCCATTGCGTGAATGACTCGCAGCTCCCGCTCTTTGCGCTCCACCACGACCGGATCAGCGGCGCGCTCGCCATAGAGATGGCGCACCCCTTCCTCCGTCAGATGGCGCAGATAGCTTTCATAGGTGAATCCAGGCGGCAAGGGTAGATCGGGCAGGTGATAGGTCGGGTCTTCCAGATCGACATCGCACATCTCGGCGATGCGCAGCGTGTTGTCGAACGCGCTGGTCGGCAGGTCGATGAGCGGGCGGAAAGTTTCCTCCATCTGGGCGCGGCTTTTGAGAAAATAGGAGCCGTCGCTCATCCTCATGCGGTTCTGCTGGTCGATGGTCACGCCAGTCTGCACGCACAAGAGCACATCGTGGGGGCCGCCGTCCTGCTCACGCACATAGTGAACGTCGTTGGTCACTGCGAATTGTAGGCCGAACTTCTCCGCCCAGGGCACAAGAATCTTGTTCACCTGGACCAACTCGGGGATAGAGTGTTCTTGCAGCTCGATGAAGAAGTTCTCGCGGCCAAACACCTCCACATACCAGCCCAGGCGCTCGTATGCTTCCTTCTCTTTGCCCTGAGCCAACAGCTGGGGAATCTCGGCGCCCAGGCAGCCTGAGGTGATGATCAGCCCATCGGCGTGGGCGGCCAGAAACTCGTGATCGACGCGCGGTTTGTAGTAGAAGCCTTCGAGCTGGCTGTGGGTGGCGATCTTGAGCAGGTTGCGATAGCCTGTCATGTTCTTCGCCAGTAGCAGGAGGTGATAATTGTCTTTGTCGAACTGAGGATCGCGCCCACTCATAGCGCGCCCCCACAATGTCTGATAAGCCTCGACGCCGATGATGGGCTTGACGCCGTTATCGCGGCAGGCGCGAAAGAACTCGATGGCGCCGTGCATGGTCCCGTGATCGGTGAGCGCGAGGGCCGGCTGTTCCAGCTTCTTGGCTTCTTTGACCAGGCTTTTCACCCGGCCCAGGCCATCGAGCAGAGAGTATTCTGAATGAACGTGCAGGTGTACGAAATCGCCGGGCATGGTTGGACTCGAACAGACAGATTGGTTAGGCTGTCATTATACCAGACCATGCACCGCGGGGCATTCTGGCGGTGGATCATGTGTCAGATTCGGGGGAGGCGAGGCAACATAGGCGTCGGCGGAAATCCTACGTGGGTAAATCCAGGCGTTCTTCGAGCCATTCTCGCAGAAGCGCGCTGATTGATTTGCCGCTCGCCAACGCTTCAGCCTGCAAGATGTCCCGCAATAGAGGAGGCACATGCGTCGTCAACGTCACGTTTGCCGCGCCCTCGTGTAGATTTCCATTGACAACAACCGGCTCGAAGCGGGTAGATGGATAGAGGTAGTCCTCCCCGCTGTTGTCGATGATGCGCACCAGGTCTTTTTCGCGTTCTTCTGTACTCGTGGCGACCACCTTGTAGAGCTTACCGACGCTGATGCTTGCCAACTCCTCATCCACCAGCCTGCCATGTTGCCAGATGAATCCTTTGTTACTAACACAGCGAAGATATGTCATCATTTGGCCTCTTTCTTGTACCTCAACTCCACCCGCCCGATCCCATGTCCCTCAAACCAGTGCAGCTCTGCTCGCTCCTGTCTGTGAATCCGCACTCCGGCGCCGCGGGCGATCGGCTCAATCTGGGTGATCTCACTGAGTAGTTCGAAGTCCATGACTGCACCATCATACCAAAAGTGTCGGTTTGCTACAACGCCATGGAAGATGATATTTGCATGGCGGTTACTTCATCCCAAAACTAGCGCCGCCACGCCCACCACAATCGCGCTGGCGGCGGCCAGGCGCTGACGCAAATGTCCTTCCGCTAATAGTCGCGCGCCCATCACTGTGGCGATGAGGATGCTCATCTCGCGCGCCGGCGCGACGTAGCTCACCGGCGTGGTGCGCATGGCCGTCAGCACCAGAAAGTAGGAAATCTCACTGATCACGCCGACGCCGATCACTTCCCACTTGTGCTCGCGCCACAACTGCTGCACGCCGGGCCAGTTGCGCCACCCGCTGGGCGCAAGCAAGACCGCGCGCATGGTGACGGTGCATGTGGTCAGCAGCAGCGGCATGATCAACAGCGCGCTGACTGCCACCTTATCCCACAGGGTGTAGCTGGCGATGAAGAGGCCTGTGAGTAGCCCATAGCCCACGGCCCAGCCGCGATTGAGGCCGCTGGCAGGCGCAGTGCTCGCCAGGGCAAAGACGCCGATGACGATGAGCGCTGCGCCGCATAGAGCCAATAATGACGGACTCTCACCCAGGATGAGGATCGCGCCCAGAGTGGCAAAGAGCGGACCTGTACCGCGAGCCAACGGGTAGATGAGCGACAGATCGCCGATGCGGTAGCCGGCCTGAAGGGTGATGAAATAGAGAATCTGCAGGGCGCCGCTGCCCAACAGGAACAGAACTGTGGTCACTGTCCACTCCACTTGCTGGAAAAGCCCCAACGCCAGCGCCAAAGGAACATAGACCAGAAAGCCGGCCACCGCCGCCATCCACACCATCGTAGAGCCGCCGCCAGCGCGTTTCGCCAGCAGGTTCCACCCGGCGTGGATGAAGGCGGCAGCAAGAACAAGGAGGAACGCCGTGAGGGTCATGAACGCGGCTTCGCCTCCATGACCGCCTGCGCCGCGCGCCGCAGGCGGTCACGGATCGCCAACCCCAGTCCGTGGGACGGCGCGTCGCGCGCCAGGATCATCTCCACGCCGCTTGCATCCAATATACGGATGGCGTCGTAGAGCCGTTGCGCCACAAGCTCCAGGTTGGATTGGGGACCCAACGCAACCACCGGGCAATTGAAGTGGGCAAGCGTCGGCAGATCTTCATTCATCACCAACAGACCAATGCGCACTCCCCTGACAAGTGCGCCAATCGCTGCATCGACCAGAGCAAAACGCACAGACTCATCATCGCCCGTGAAGAGATACAGTGGGGAGCGCGGCGCATAGTGACGGTCGAGTAGCCCCGGCGAAGCCAGAATTGCGCCGGCTGTCGGCTTGCCCACGAGCACCACCCCCAGCGCTGCCTCCAGTTCTTCCAGCGTCACGCCGCCCGGACGCAGGACCGTGGGAAGAGCGCCAGTCAGATCCAGCACTGTAGACTCGATGCCGATGGCCGTGGGGCCGCCATCCAGAATCAACTCGATGCGTCCGGACAGATCATCCCACACATGCTGCGCGGTGGTGGGGCTGGTGTGGCTGAAACGGTTGGCGCTGGGCGCGGCAATCGGCGAACCGAGGGCGCGGATCAAAGCCAGCGCCAACGGGTGATTGGGACAGCGCACTGCCACGGTCGGCCCGCCGGCAGTCACCTCATCCGGCGCGGTCTCACTTTTGGGTAAAACCATCGTCAAGGGGCCGGGCCAAAAGCGGCGAGCAAGAGTCTGCGCCAGTTCAGGGATGTGACTGGCGACGCGCTCGGCTTCACCCAGCCCGGCCACATGAACGATGAGAGGATCATGGGCAGGGCGTTCCTTGGCGGCAAAGATGCGGCGCACTGCATGAGCATTGAGGGCATCAGCGCCCAAGCCGTATACCGTTTCGGTGGGAAAGGCCACCAGTCCCCCTTGTCGTAGAATCGACGCAGCTTGGCCGACAATTCGAGGATCGGGTTCATGGGGATCAACTGGGATGATCTGCGTGGAAGTCATAAAGAACGGAGCGATCACGAAAGAACGCGGGGTGTGTCGCAGCACACCCCGCGTTCGCACATCCACTGCGCTTGCCGCCTTATTGGGCAGCCTGGGTCTGGCCGATTTCGTCAGCCAACGTCGCGCCGCGCGCCTCCAGTGAATAGGTTGCCGGGGCGTTGGCGTTGTTATAGACGATCACAGTGTATTCGTTGCGTCCTGAGGCGTTGAAGTCGGCTCGCAGTTTGCCCTTTTCGGGGCCAAAACGCACCAATGCTCCTGACGCCAGATCCAAGTCTTCAGGGCGAGCGCCGGCAATCACACGGCGCAGGGCGTCTTGATCCAGCACCATGAAGTTGACATTGTTGAGGAGCGCCTCGCTGTCCTTCGGGTCGAAGTCGAGGAGCAACGTCACCGTCCCGTTGCGCACATCTGGAAAGAGTCCCAGATAGTGCTGCTGATACGGTCCGCTCAATGCGCCCCTGAGCACATTGGGGCGCGCGTTTGTGACGGTGGTCGTGCTGACTGGGATCAAATTGCCTTCAGAACTGGTCGCCACAACGGGAGGGAGGGGCGTTGGCGTCGGCACAGCAGCCAGCGCGACTGATTCGGCCGCCGCTGCCAGCGACTCATTCGTCTGTCCGTAGCGGTCGATCAATAGCCCACCCTGAGCGCTCAAGGCATATTGGGCTGGAATTCCTGAAACGTTGTACATGACTGCAGTGTATTCACTGTCGCCCGACGATTTGAAGTCGGCAACCAGGCGACCTGGAGTCGGGTCGAAGGGCGATGGGAAGCCCGTGGCCAGGTTGAGCTCCTCTGGGTCGATGCCCTGGATCAAGCGGCGCACACCATCAGCGTCCAAAACCCAGAAGTTCATTGCCCCGCGCAGAGCTGCCTGGTCAGTCGGCTCGTAGTCCAGTTGCAGATTGACGCGACCGTCTCTGATTTCTGGCGCCAGGGACAGATAGTGGCGTTCGAACTGTCCGTCCAGGTCGCCGCTGAGCCGACGGGCATTGACGACCGCCGGCGCCAGGCCAAGGTTGGCTGCAGGCGTGGGCGTCGGCGCGGCGACCACATCGGCGGCGTCAGCAGTGGTTTGCCCGGCGTTGTCGAGCAACACGCCGTTCTGCGCCAACAGCTCGTAGGTGATGGGTGTATTGGATTCATTGAAAACGATGACCGTGTAGTTCCCCCGCCCAGAATCTTTGAGCGCGCCTTGCAATCGGTTGCGCGCGCTGCCAAACTGTAGCGGACTGCCAGCCGCCACATCCAGATCCGTGGCGTCTTCGCCAGCCAGGAAGCGACGCAGGCCATCTTCGCTCAGCACAATGAAGTTGACCAACCCGGCCAATTGCGGATCCTGGGGATCGTAGGAAAGCGTCAAGACGATTGTGCCATCGCGCTGCGCTGGTTGCAGCCCCAGGTAGTGAGCGCTGTACTGGCTGGGCAGACTGCCGCTCACCCGTGTGGCGCGCAGCGGCTCGCCTGCGGGCGCATCCTGCAACAACGGCGCGCCCAATGCAGTCAAGGACGGCAACCCGCCCAAAGCCATCAGAACAATCAGCGCGATGGGAACGCCGATCCAAATTCTTCGCAAGAGACGCCCTCCCGGCAGGTTGCGTATCGTCATAGAATCCTCACTTTATTCCAATTTTCAATGTCGAAACAACGCCCAAAACATCGAGACTGCAGCAACTGTTGCTCTCCAGGTTGACAATGCATGCATCACGAGTGACGACATGAGCGGTCAATCGAGTACACGGCGGCGTAAATGACTCGGTGATATGTCATTCTGAGTTTCCAATGCCCCGCGTGGCAAAACGTGGGCAAGAAACACTGCTCTTGTCATGCTGAACGCAGTGAAGCATCTGCGTGCCGGCGAGAGTTTCTAGGGAGCGCCAGCGAAGAATCCTGCTCGACCACGAGGGATGCTTCACTGCCTTGGCGCAGAGCGCCTGTACCAAACAGCATGACAATTCATTGGCTTATTTCCGCCCACTTGTACGAGTGACATGTAAACTATGGTTGCAAACAGAGCAACGTATTACAGACAATCGAGGCCGCAAGCTGCCGATCTACGATGCAATCTGCCATGCGAGGGCAACATTCGGTGCGCTGGACTAACCGCCGCTAACATATCATGGTTTGTGGATGTGGGCAAGTGCTGCAACATCCCAATAGTTTGTTGCTGAGATCGGCTGCTGACCGGTAGAATAGTGGGAAATGGTGAAATTGCGCAGCAATTCTGGCATTGTCCAGGAACATAACAAACTCCCCACGATCCACATCTATGCCTTTGGCACGCTGCAAGTTGTGCGGAACAACCACGCAGTGTCTGAAGGAGATTGGCATACCCGCCAGGCGCGCCAACTCCTAAAGATCCTCCTGACGGAGCGCCCTCGCCCCGTCTCCACCGACCGGCTGATCGAAATCCTCTGGCCTTCCAGCACACCCGAAGCCGCCGCCACCACGTTGCGCAGCGCCATCAACGCCCTCCGCAACGTGTTGGAGCCTGAACGCGCCAACCGCGCCCCCTCAAATTACATTGTCACGCAGACGCCCGGCTACGCCTTTCGCCTCCACCCAGACATCTGGCTGGACGTGGAGGTCTTCGACCGCACGCTCAACACAGCGCAGCACTCGAATAACCCCCTATTGCGCAAACAGATCTTTCTCGATGCTGTCGAACTCTATCAGGATGATTACCTGGTCAGCGACCCTTACGCCGATTGGGCAAGCATCGAACGGGAGCGGTTGCGCGAACGCTATTTCAATGCACTGCTCCAACTGGCCGAGCTTCAGGCGCAGGATGGCGACTATGGCGAGGCGATTTCCACCGTGCGGCGCATTCTGGCGCGTGATGAGGTGCGCGAGAACGCCTATCAATCGCTCATGCGCTATCAGGCTGAATCGGGCGACAGCGCTGGCGCGCTCCTCACCTACGAACGCTGTCGCACCATTTTGGCCGATGAACTGGGAGCCGACCCCAGCCCCCTGACGCAACTCTGGCATCAGCGCATTCTCAATGGCGAAGTGGCCCCCCATTCAACCACTTTGCTCGGCGCATCTGCCTTGCGAGTCCTCTCTGCCGCCGGCTCGCCAGCATCACCCCTGGACGGCAGCCAGGCGACTGAACTCGATGGAGACCATGGCGGCGGAATGGCGATGGAGCGCCACACGGCGCTGCTGAACCTGTTGCCCCAACAAACGCTCATGCCGTCGGTGGATGCACGTTACGGGGATATTTTGGTGGGGCGGGAAGACGAACTCAACCAGATCGGTCATCGGTTGCGCCAGGCGCTGACGGGCAAGGGTGATCTCCTGGTCTTGGAAGGAGAGGCCGGGGTGGGAAAGACGCGTCTGGCGCTTGCCATTCTCTCCCAGGCTGTTGAAGCTCACGCCACAGTGATCAGCGCAGCTTGCCAGGCGCTGGAAAAGACCCTTCCTTTCGCTCCGCTGGCC
This sequence comes from uncultured Caldilineaceae bacterium, assembly GCA_964560495.1. GTDB lineage: Bacteria > Chloroflexota > Anaerolineae > Caldilineales > Caldilineaceae > UBA5069. The sequence goes on along the minus strand of CAZLMM010000043.1, from coordinate 20,234 downwards.
GACTGCCTGGGACGTTATTTTCATCGCCTCCCTGATGAAGCTCTCTCTCTCTTGCCGCTGGCCAGCCTGGCGCAGCTCACGCAGATCATTCCCAGCCTGCAAGATCGTGCGCCGGGCGCACAGCCGCCGCCGGTCGATGTGTTGACCAATGCCGAGGAATATCGCCAGCGCCTCATCGACGGCATTGCATCGGTGCTTACAACGCTGGCCGAACTGCGCCCCCTGGTGATCTTCCTGGACGATCTCCACTGGGCGGACGCAGACACCCTGGCGGTGTTGAGTCGTTTGTGCCAGCGCCTGGCCGACTTGCCTTTCTTCTTGATGCTGGCTTACCGCAGCGATGATCTGGTGGAAAACGACGCCCTGGCGACGCTCTTGCACGCCTTGCGACGCAGCGGCGGAGAACGTTTTGTCGAGGTGGCGCGCCTGAACCCGCCCCAGGTACAGCAATTTATTGACCTGGCGGTTGGGGAAGAAAACGCCTTTGGCGGCGAACTTGCACGACTGATCTACGAGACGACTCAGGGAAACCCTCTCTTCGTGGCGGAATCGCTCCGTGATCTTCAGGAGCGTCATCCCGATGTGCTGCAGGCAGCGCTTGACGGCGTGGAGGGGAGAAGCCAGACAGCCTGGCTCAACGATATCCGCCATGTCCTGACGCTGCGGCGTAACCAGCATGTTCAGGAACTCATCTTGGAGCGCATCGAACGCCTGCCCGACAAAGCGCTGTGGGTGCTGCAATTGAGCTCCGTGATCGCCCGCGACTACAGCCTGGAGTTGTTGGAGACAGCGGCAACCGAAGATCCGCTCGCCGGTCTGGAAACGCTTTTGGAGCGCAACTTTCTCTTCGAGCGGCATGACCAGCGCATCGACTTCAGCCACGGCGTCGTGCGCCAGGTGGCCTATGACAGCATGAGTGCGCTTCAGCGGCGGCGCTGGCACCAGCGCGTGGCAGATGCGTTGGTGCGTTTGCGTCGAGCCGAGCACAATCCAGCCGAGGCGGCCTTTCACTACGGGCAGGCCGGCGCAAATGCACGGTTTCCTTTTGCCAGATTTAGCGTTCTGGTGGGTGAGAAGCTTCTGCGCACCTACAGCCATCGCCAGGCAATCGAACGTTTCGATGCGGCTTTGAACGCCCTCGACCAACTGGCAGACCCATCCTATGAATTGATGCAACGAGCGCTGCTGGGGCGTGGGCTGGCTTACGAAAGCCTCTTCGACCCAGAGGGCGTCACTGAGTCTTATCGACGACTCCAGGCCTTTGCAGTGGAAAAGGGTGATCGTGACTTGCTCCTGCGCGCCCACAGCCGACTGGCTTCCGTGCTTGGCCTGTTGGGGCAAGACAGGGAGAGCAACGAGCTGCTGCGTCGGCTGATCGACATCCTTTCAAGCGGCGACGCGGCGCACCAGATGCGCTCGCACGTCATCAGCGATCTGTTGGAACGGCGACGCATTATCTACAGCGAGGACGAAGACACAGGGGCGACCTGGGAAGAGTACATGCCGCCGCCGCCTGTGGTCGCGGACCCGGTGGATGACATCCTGCAGGTTCTCGAACCGCTTCACGCGGTGTTGCCTCTTTTCGACTATGGCTGGACGCTGCTGGTGCAGGGACAACTCGGCGAGGCGACGCGCTGCCTGTCGGCGGTGGTGGATCTGGCGAGCGAAACCGCGCAGCCTTCCATTGCCAGCACGGCGCTCCACCAATTGGCGGTGACGGCGCGTATTTTGGGCAACCTGGAGCAGAGCCAGACGCTCAACGAACAGAGCATCGCCATCAATCGGGAGGTTTCAGGCGTGGCGTCGGAGCTTGCCAGCATGTGGCCGCGCATTTCCAGCGCGATTCTTTCCTTGCAAGCCGGACGCATCGACGAGGCGGAGCGCAGATTGCGGCGGGTGGTGGATTTCCTGGGCGCAGGTCAGCTCTATCGCAATTATCGCAACAGCGCCAACATCGGCCTGGGGTTGGTGGCTCTGGCGCGGGGCGACCTTCCGATCGCCCGCATGCTCTTGGAGGGCGCGCTTTCAGACCCGGTCAACCTCTATCCCTACATGCATGTGCGTGCGCTGCTGGGGTTAGCGCGCATCGCCCACGAAGAAGGCGATGCAGTTACAGCGGAGTCGCTCTTGCGTCAATCGTTGCGCTTTGCCGGCCGCCGCAGTCTGCTGGAAGAGTACATCGAAACGCTGCTCGAGATCGCCTACCAACGCGCCCCAGGTGCGCCCATTGAACATCTTGTCGGTCAGATGCTCGATTACCTGGCGCCCGTTCACCTGGATGCACCTATGCGCCGGCTGCAGGCCGCGTTGGTTACGCCCCAAAGCTGAAGCCTGTTTCCAGGCTCACAAGTTGGCGGAAGGTCTCCATCATGCGGCGGGTGGCTGCACCCACCCCCCCTTGGCCGATCACAATATCATCCACCCGCACGACCGGCATGATCTCTTTCGTCGTGCTGGTGATGAAGGCTTCGTCGGCCAGCGTCAGCTCGTCATAGCGGATCGGGCGCTCTTCCACCTGGAAAAGGTCTTCGGCGATCTCCAACGCCGCGCCGCGGGTGATCCCAGCCAGGATATCCACATTCGATGTGATCAAGCGATCGCCGCGGAAGATGAAGAAGTTGGAGGTAGTGCACTCGCTGACCATGCCGTCCGCGTCGCGGTAGAGCGCCTCCACAACGCCGGCGGCGCGCGCCCGCTTTTGGGCCATGATGGCTGTCACATAATTGAGGCTCTTGACCGCAGGCATGAAGCGTTCCATCTCCACTGTGATGAGGCGCGCGCCCTGGGTCAAATAGAGAGGATTGGCCGGCGTCACCGGCGCCAGCATGACCGCCAGGCTGGGGCGTTCCGTGGGAACCATAAAATTGGGCGATTGACCGCCGGTGGCGATGATGCGAATGGTCACGTCAGTGGGGTCATTGCGCGCCATGGTCTGGTGAACGATTCCCTCAATCTCGTCTGCTGACCACGGCAGATCAAGGTCGATCATCTGTGCAGAATGCTGCAAACGCTGCACATGTTGGCGCAGGCGAAAGGGCGCCTGTCCGTAGGTGCGCAGCACGTCGAACACGCCATAGCCGCGCACGACGCCCAGGTCGTTGAGCGCCAACGCGCCTTCTCCGGCAGGGACGAAGGTTCCATTGATGCAGTAGGTGAAAGAACGCATAGGATGTCTTATTGGCAGTTTACGCCATTCATACCATTTCCTCGGCGCGATCGAGAATTTGCTCAAACTCGTCGAGGGTCATCCCGCCAGGCTCTTGGGCGCGTTCTACCAAAAACCTCATGAACGCATCGCTTTGTCCCAGGAGCGTAGCCTCACGCTCGAATTCGGCGTCGGCTCTTTCAAGGATGAAGGCATGACCGCCAGGCGAAAGAATGCACACGGGTTTGATCGCTGCCCATTGCAGCAGATCACTGATTGAAACTTCCTGTGAAGTAATGTCGATCGTCTTCACAATATCACCTCCTCCCCTCGAATATGCAATTGATTGTGCACTTTATATCCAACCGCAAGGATTCTGACTTGATGCTCCTCGACAGAGTAGAACACGCGGTAGTCGCCGTCCTTGAGTTCCCATGGAGCGATGGGATTCGGTCTCAGCTTCTTTCGTCGGTTATTTTCCACATCTGGGCTGCCATGCAAATGAGTACGGATGGCATTCAAGATGATTCGTTGCTCAAACACCTTGAACCATTTGATGTCGTCTTGTGCACTGGGGGTGACAATAATCGTGAAAGTCATCTGCGCAGGATAAACTAAGGACGAATATGATAATCCCCCAAACCTACCCATTTGTAGGTGGTCAATTCCTCCAGCCCCATGGGACCACGTGCGTGGAGTTTCTGTGTGCTGACGGCGACTTCGGCGCCCAGGCCGAATTGCCCGCCGTCGTTGAAACGCGTGCTGGCGTTGACAAAGACCGCTGCTGAGTTGACTTCGTTGACGAAGCGTTGCGCATTGCGCCAGTCATTGGTGAGGATCGAGTCAGTGTGGTCGCAACTATGCTGCTGGATATGCTCGATGACCTCGTCCAGCGATTCCACCACTTTGACGTTCAGGGTAAGCCCCATCCACTCCTGGTCGAAATCCTCCGGCGCGGCGGGCACAACCTTTGCGCCGTGACCGTCTTCGCGCAGAATCTCCAACGCGTGGCCGACCGCATGCAGCTCCACTTTATTGATCGCCATGCGCGCCGCCACTTTGGGCAAAAATTCATCCGCGATCGTCTGGCTCACCAAGATGGTGTCCAATGCGTTGCAGACGCTGGGGCGCTGCACTTTGGCGTTTTCGATGACCGCAACGGCGCGTTCCTGGTCAGCGCTGTCGTCCACGTAGATGTGACAGACGCCAATGCCGCCGGTGATGACCGGAATGGTCGCCTGCTCGCGGCATAGCCTGTGAAGGGCTGCGCCGCCGCGCGGGATGATCATGTCCACGTATTGATCCAGGCGCAAAAGCTGAGTGACCAGGCTGCGGTCGGGGTTGGCAATGTATTGCACGGTGTCTGTCGAGATCCCCACCCGCTCCAGGGCGCGGCGAATCACCGCGACGAGAGCCAGGTTGCCGTGGAAAATCTCGCTGCCCCCACGCAGAATGACCGCATTGGCTGTCTTGAGGCAGAGGGTGGCGATGTCGATGGTGACATTGGGGCGCGCTTCATAGATCACACCCAAGACGCCAATGGGGATGCGGCGGCGACTGAGGCGGATGCCATTGGGCAGCACACGGCTCTCAATCTCGGCGCCTACTGGGTCGGGCAAGCCGGCCACCTTGCGCGCATCAGCAGCCAGGCCGGCCAGCCGCGCCGGCGTCAGGAGCATGCGATCCAGAAGCGAATCGCTCAGGCCACGGCTGCGACCGCCCGCAATGTCCTTTGCATTGGCGGCCAGCACAGCTTCTGCGTCGTGTTCCAGTTCGTCGGCGATGGCGAACAGCGCCTGGTTTTTCTGCTGCGTGCTCAGTGTGGCGATCTTGCGACTGGCTGCACGCGCTGCTTTGCCCATGGCGTTCAGGTCGATTGTCTGCGTTGTCTCCTCACTCATGGTTTCCTCCAGGCGATGATTGGGCGACGGCGAATCGCATCTACTTTCCTTTGCTCAGGCGCGTTTTCAACGATTGCCAGCGACTTGGTTTGAGTTCTTCAGGCCCAATCTCTTCACCTTGCTCTAGCCTGAAGAGGATGTTGAGCCGGTCGTCTTCATATTTGGCGCCCGAGATGTCCAGCTTCGCCAATCCCAGGGGCAGCGAGATATTGCGCCGCCAGTTGCCAATGCTCACCACCAACTCGTCGAAGACGCTGCGATGGAGACTTACCTCGCTGCGATCCACCAGGGGCAAAGCAATGCTGAGCACATAATGGCCGTCGCTCCGATAGACTTGCTGAGGCTTGCCCACGAAGAACTTGCGCGTTGGGTCGCCCGCGCCGCCGCGAGTCGTGACAGGGCCGAAGACCATGTCAGCCATGTAGCCAAGCATCTCCATGCCCGTCACTTCGCGCTGAAAGAAGGGGATCTCGAAGATGGGCAACGGCTGGAAACACTCATGGACGAGCTGAAGATTGGCGGCCTGAGCATCTTTCCAGCCGTCGAAAAAAGCGTCGGCCAGGGTGCGCGGAAAGACGCGATTGCAGACCACCGCATCAACGGAGTAGCCATAGAGATTGAGGTAGGTGTAGGCGCGTTGCGCTTCTTTCACCACCATTTTTTCCGGGTTGAGCACTACCCGCACGCTGCTCACGTCGCCATCGCCCAGAAGCTGGCTCATGCGCTCCAGATAAACGACCAGCTCTTCGATGCTGTCAAAGACATCTTCATCGGGGATTGGCATATCGGTGAAGCGTTTGACCACCGGTCGCGCGAGTTGAATTGTTTTACGTTGAAATGGGAAGACTTTCTCGATGTACCAGCGCGCCACATCAGGGAAGCTGAGCAACTGCAAGGTGGAGCCTGTAGGCGCGGCGTCGATGATGATCACGTCGTAGCGGCCGCTGTCGGCCAGCGCGGTGATCTGCATGAGGCTGGCAAGCTCTTCCATGCCAGGGAGAACCGCCGTTTCTTCGGCGGCCAGACCATCCATGCCCTGCCAGGCGAAGAGGGCATTGAGGTACGCCTGTACTCGACCCCAATACTGATCCATCTGGCTGAGTAGGTCGATCTCTTGTCCCCACAGGTTGGGCGCAAGCTGGGTCAGCTTGTTGCCGATGCGCACATCGAAGCTGTCGCCCAGGCTGTGAGCCGGGTCTACGCTGAGCACTGCGGTGCGGTAGCCCAGCGCGGCGCAACGCACCGCGGTCGCCGCGCTGATGCTCGTCTTTCCAACGCCGCCTTTGCCCGTGTACAGCAGAATTCGCATCGTCACCTCACACACTCACTACACTGCACGATTGACCGTGCTCATAGAACGATTTGTTACGAATCTCCAGATGAAACATTCATCTCGCACATCTTCCAGGAAGCTGGGGAGCTTCCTGGAAGATTGTGAGCCAGCATGAGTTCATCATCCAGAAATCAGTACATCGCCCCACGCATCCCCGGCGACAGCAAGTATATCACAAAGAGACGCCGTGGTTGCTTCCAAGCAGAGAACAAAAAGCGAGCGCGGAGGACTGTTCGCCCTGCACTCGCTTCATTCGCTCATCTGGACATATCAATTGGATGTATTCAAAGTTCGTTCGCTGTAAGGGCTTGAACGGCCGTGAATTGAATCTGTTGCATTTGAAAAGCTTTCCCGCCGCCATTCAAGCCCCTACAAAATAACCACCTGTAATTGATTTTGAACACACCCAACTCAATTCTTCAGAGCAGCCAGCGCCTTTTCCACGCTGTCAGTGGGACTGACCTTGACCTGCGCGTCGGCGATGCGCCCGGTTTCATCGATGACAAAGTGGCTGCGGATGATGCCCATATAGGTGTTGCCGTACATGCTCTTCTCGCCCCATGCGCCGTAGGCTTCGGCCACCGCATGATCTTCATCGACGAGAAGGGTGAAGGGCAAGTCATACTTTGTCTTGAATTTTCGGTGCGACTTGACGCCGTCCGGGCTGACGCCAAGGACAACGGCGTTGCGCTCCTCAATCAGGGGATAGTTGTCGCGGAAGCCACATGCCTGTGTGGTGCAGCCGCTGGTGTCATCCTTCGGGTAGAAGTACAGCACGACGCGCTTGCCCCGCAGATCAGAAAGCTGCACTGTCGCGCCGTTATCGCTGGTCAGTGCAAAATCTGGAGCCATGTCGCCAATTTTGAGTTCGCTCATTTTCGTTCCTCGATTCGTTATCAAACAGCATTACATGATGGACTCACTATGCTTTATCGCGCGCCATCAATCTGCAACAGGGATACCATTTGACCCCTCGATAATCAATCCTGGGCACTTTATCAGGACTGGCGCACCTGACGGATTTTCCTCTCTGGCAGCAGCGGGGGACGCGCCAGCGATCCCAGGGGAGGTTGCGGAGGTATTGTTGATGAGACTTTCATCCACAAGTTGCGCGGATTTCACAGACTTTTCATGTTCTTTTGGCATTCTGTGTAATCTGCACCATCTGTGGGTCGTTGTCATGATCGCATCTCGGCAGCGCAAATCGGGTGCTCCTGCTGTGATCTGCATGACTTACTGATTTGTCAGCTTTGCAGTAGACTTGGTGCTGGGCGTGATAACTGCCGCATCCAGAACGCACAAAAGTGAGTGTGTCGCAGTGACGTCCGTCCTCTAAACTGCGGTTGCTTTGAAACCAGGAGTTTTCACAGTTCAAAAATTCCTGGTTTCAAACAGAACGAAGTAAAACGATCCTAATCCGTGAACAGAATTCGAGTAGGAGACGATTTTGATGTTGAGGTTCATGTACAAGCGCAGGGCAATCTTCCAGCTTTTCGGGGCAGCCATGCTGCTCACGATATTCGCTCTCTTTTCCCTTCAGCCTGCCCACGCGCAAGAAGTGGAGGGCGGCCAACTCCATCAGGCGACCATGAGCGATGCGCTGCGGCGCGAGTTCGCTACATCCGGCGAACCGGTGACATTTCTGGCGATTCTGCGCGACCAGCTTGACGCGGCCGAAGCGCTCGCCGCTGCCGGCGTGCAATCGGCGGCGAAGAGCGCACGAGGCGCTGCGCTCTACCACGCGCTGATCGAGCATGCGGCGCGTACACAAGCCCCACTGCGAGCCTGGCTCGATGAGCAAGGCGTTGACTATCGCCCCTTTTACATTGTGAATATGGTCGAGGTCACGGGCGATGCGGTTCTGGCGAGCGGGCTTTTGCTGCGCCCAGAAATAGAACGCCTGGAGGCCAATCCAGAAGCAGCCGCGCTCCACGCCAACCAGTCGCCTTTGCCTGCCGGCTGGAGTTTTGCGCCGCGCGAAGCGTCTATCTCCACTGCGACACTTCCATGGGGACTCAGTTACACCAACGCCGACGACGTGTGGAACCTGGGTTATCGCGGGCGCGGCATTGTCATCGCCAGCCAGGATACGGGCGTGCGTTGGGATCACCCGGCGTTGCGGTCTGCCTACCGGGGCTGGGTCTCCGATACGATGACCGTCACCCACGTCTACAACTGGTTCGACGCCTGGGGGGTGGACGCCAATCGCCAGAGCCGATGCAGCGGAGACGCAACAGTAGACGCCCAGATCCCCTGCGACGACCAGGGGCACGGCACCCACACGGTGGGCACCATGGTGGGGGACGCCACCAGCATGGGCGACACGGTGTTGGGCATGGCGCCGGACGCCCAGTGGATCGGCTGCCGCAATATGACCAATGGCGTGGGCACGCCAGCCTCCTACACAACGTGCTTCGAGTTCTTTCTCGCCCCCTATCCCCAAGGCGGCGATCCATTCACCGATGGAAAACCGGACCTCGCGCCCCATATCATCAACAACTCGTGGGGCTGCCCGGTGGAAGAGGGTTGCGACGCAGCCAGTCTGCGCCAGGTGGTGGAGGCGGTGCGCGCCGCGGGCATCCTGGTGGTGGCCTCTGCCGGCAACAAAGGTTCAGCGTGTTCTTCCGTGGTCGATCCTATTGCCACCCATGACGCGTCGTTCACCATTGGCGCGCACAATCTCGACGGCAACATCGCCAGCTTTAGCAGCCGTGGCCCGGTGACGGTGGATGGGAGCAGCCGGCGCAAACCAGACATCGCCGCGCCCGGCGTTGGGGTGCGCTCGACTTCGCGCGATGGCGGAGTCAACTTCTTCCTACAGGGCACCAGCATGGCGGCGCCCCATGTGGCCGGCGCCGCTGCGTTGCTTTGGTCGGCTGTCCCGACCCTCACAGGCGAGATCGACCTGACCGAACAGATATTTTTGAAGAGCGCTGTCGTTGCCACGTCTGCGCAACCTTGCGGCGCGTTTGGCGCGGGCGTTGCGCCCAACAATATCTTTGGCTTTGGTCGATTGGATGCGTTGGCGGCGATTGAGCTTGCTCAACAGCCTGCAACAGCAACGGTGAGTGTGCTCGATCGCTTCGGGCAGCCAATCCCCAACGCAACGCTCTTGCTGCGGGACAACCTGACCGACTTCACAGTCACAGCAGTTAGCGACGCCAACGGACAGGCGACCTTTGCGCATGTCTACGCCAGCGAGAGCGGCGACCGCTTCACCTTGACCGTGCAGGCGACCGGCCACGAGTTCACGCCAGTCGTCCAGCAGATGACGCCCGCCAGTGCAACGACAATTACACTACAGGCTAACCAGCTTGTATTCTTACCCGTCACGGTCAGGCAAGAGTGAGGCGTCGGCTGCATGACCTGCGGACACAGATAACCAAGAAATTTGGCTCAATCGGATGTCAACCACCTGAATTCCGAAAGAACCAGAAATTTTTGGGTTTTGCGCCCTTTGCGGCAAACGACCCTCACGCCAGCGCGTCGATGCGCCGAGCCAGCTCCACATCCAGATTGCTGACAGCATTGCCCGCATCGTGGGTCGCCAGGTCGATGACCACTCGATTCCACACGTTGAACCACTCGGGATGATGTCCCATTCGTTCGGCTTCCAGCGCAACTTTGGTCATGAAGCCAAACGCTTGCACAAAATCGGCAAAGCGAAGCTCGCGATGCAGTTTGCCATCGACAAGCGACCAATTCTCAAGCTGCTTCAGGGCAGCGCCCAGCTCATCATGGGACAGCTTTATTGCAGCGCTCATGTCTCCTCCCCGAATGGTGTATACTGATGGCGACGGCGATTCCGGCATACATTGCGGAATGCCGTCGTGGTCGATGATTCGGCAGACGATGGTAACATGGTGTGAGCCGATGATCAAGGAAGGTCTCATCCCAAGCCCATCCGAGAGGACGACTGTGTGAATTCCACTTCCTTTCGCATTGTTTCGATCTTGATTCTGTCGGCGCTGCTGATTGGCTTCATCGGCGCCATTCTGCTGACGCTGCGCAGCCATCCCCTGGCCGCGCCGACGCCTACCGCCGCTCCTGTCTTCACCAACACCCCTACCGCCACAGCGTCAGCCACTCGCACGCCGCGCCCAACGGCGTCCCCCACCGAAACGGTCGTCACGGAGAGCGCCAGCCCGACGCCCACCTCCACCGCCACCGCGACGGAGACCCTGCCTCCCACCGCCACCGAGACGCACACTGTTACACCCACGCCCTATGTTCCTACGCTCCCCTTGCCCACGCCCGATCTTGACCGCTCGCCACGCGACAAACAGATTCTGGCGAATGGCAACTGGGTGAACGGGATGACTATCGCCGACGATCTGCTGTGGTCGGCCACTGGGGGAGGCGCTGTCGCCTGGAATCGCCACACGGGCGAGTCTAGCCATTACACGACCCTCGATGGACTGACAGCCAACCATCTGACAGCGGTCGCCGATTGTCCTTTGCCCGGCTTTGGCCTGGTCTTTGGCAGCGATCAGGGTCTCCAGGTGTTCGATGTCCGCGCTGGCGGCTGGAAGAATGTGGCCAGCGGCGGCGCTGCCCTGAGCTATGGGGATGTCTCCAGCGTGGCCTGCAACGCCGACGCCAGGTTGCTCGCAGTCGGGTATGCGCGTCACGGGTTGGACATTTTCCGCGTTGAAGATAGGCGCTGGATGTATGTTGACCAAAGCAGTGGGCTGCCTGCGGTGGGTATCGACGCGCTGGCGGTTGGGTCCGACGGCGCAGTATGGATTGTCTCTGGCGCGACGCTGACGGAGCTGATGGGGAAGGCGGTCGTCACCTACGACGCAGAGAACAGCCCGCTAGACGGCGAGCCGATCCGCGCCGTGGCTGTGGACAATCGGAACGTTGTCTGGCTGACCAGTGGGAATCGCCTGCTGTGGCTCGACGGCGAATCCTGGAACGAAACCAGCGCTGCCTCCGTGACAGGGGAGTTCCCTTCGGGCGTACTCACGGCTGTGCAGCCTGTGGCAGAGGACCTGGCCTGGCTTGCGTCGGAGTCGGGCGACATCTGCCTCTTCAGCGTCAGCGACCAGCGCTGCCGTATCTTCCAGGCCGGCCAACCTGGCATGGCGGCAGGACCCGTGACTGCTCTGGCTCCAATCTCGCCAGAAGAGGTTGCCTACGCCAGCGCGCAAAATGGAATCAGCGTCTTTGATGGCGAACAGTGGCGTCTTCTTTCGTTGCCCGATCAGGCATTGGCTGGCAACCGGACGCGGGCGCTGGCTGGCGATCAAGATGGCTTCATGTGGGTCGCCAGCGATGGCGGCGTGCAACAGATCAATCCCAGCTTCCTGGCAGCCAGGTGGCGTTTTGATGAAGAGAACTCCGGCCTGGCGACCGTCGACGCACGAACGATCTTTGTTGATTCTGCCAATCGCATCTGGGTGGGTGGGCGCGGGGTCAGCGTCTATGATGGCGCACGCTGGACGAATTTCACGACCGGCGACGGTCTCGCCGCCGACGAAGTGATGGCCATCGCCGAGGACAGCCAAGGACGCATTTGGATCGGCACGCGCGCCGGGTTGAGCATCTGGAATGGAGTCGGCTTCTTCAACCTGACGCGGGCAACCGGTTTGCCAAGCGATGACATTACCGCGTTGCTCGCTCAGGACAACGGCATGTGGATCGGCTCTAATGGCGGCGGTCTCTACCGCTTCGAGCAGAACCAGTTGCAGGTCTTCACTGCACAAAACGCTGACCTGCCAGGCGACGTCATCACGGCGCTGGCTTTGGATGCCGCCAACAGATTGGTCATCGCCGCCAATCGACGGTTGGTGCGTTTCGACGATGGCGAAGTGCAGACCATGGACGGCGCGCCCGAAGAGACGATCCTTACTTTGCTGACCGACGCCGAGGGGCGGTTGTGGGCAGGGTCGCTGGACAATGGCCTGTTTGTGCTCGAAGGCAACGCCTGGACCCCACGAAGCGGGGGCGATGGCTTGCCCGACCAGACGATCTCCGCCCTGGCGTCTGACCACAATGGGAGTATTTGGATTGGCGGCGCGACAGGCGGCGTTTTGCGCTGGAGCGCTCAAGCCAACAGCCAACAAGAGAGCGCGCCCTGAAATCATTCACCCTTGCCAAGAAAGGGATCATCCCATGAACATCCCTCCAACTTCTGTGGTGGTTCATGCATCGAGCGCCGCCGGGCTGAGCCTGGGCGCTGTCGGCGCAACTCTCGATGGCTTGCTGTCGAGCCAGGTCTACAATCGGCAGATCACGCGCACCGTTCTGCTCGGACCAATGTATGCGGCGGACGCCGAACTCGCCCGGCGCGTCTTCGCCCCGGAAAACGGGCTTGTGATCCACTACAGCAGCCTGCACCACAAATTCGATGGCGTCAGCGCCGAGATGTGCGAGTCATTTCAAGCAGTAGAAAAGCGCTTTGAAGTAGCCATCCTCTACGGGAAGCGTCCTTTTGGCAGCTTCAGCCATGAGGTGTTGCTGGTGGATGCATCCAATCCTGAACGCAGTCAGGTGAGGCGGTTCAGAGAGCATCTTTCCAGACATGCCGGCGTCGACTGTGAACGCTACTCGACTGTCCAAGAGTTCAACCTGCATGTCACAACGGCTGCGCCCCTCTGGGCTGCGCTGAAGGCGCTTGGCGTCGATGCTCACGACCATGACAGCGCCAGGTTTCTCATCGCCCACGATTGGCCGGGCATGATGACGGTGTTTGCCGCCCAGGAGGGCAATCTGGGTCAATGGCGCACCGTTTTCTTTGCCCACGAAACGCCTATTGCACGCCACCTTGTGGAACACCATCCGGGTCATGATACACGCTTCTACAACGCCTTGTTCAAAGCTCGAGAGTGGCGGCTCACATTGGAGTCTGTTTTTGGCGGGCAGGAGCAGCACCACTTTCATGCTGTGACGCGACAGGCTGCTCGTTGCGATGCCGTCCTGGCAGTGGGCGATCTGGCCAGGGAAGAGCTGCGATTCCTGGGAGGCGGTCTTTCCAGCGCGCCGATCGACATCGCCTATGCCGGTCTCTTCCCCGAGCAGATCGACTTCGAGGCCAGACAGGAATCGAGACGCCGATTACAGGCATATGCAAAGAATCTGCTGGGCTATCCACCTGATTATGTCTTCACCCATGTGGCAGAGATGACAATTGCTGGTGGGTTGTGGCGCGACCTGCGCGTGCTCGAACATTTGGATGGGCTGCTGCGCACTGAAGGCAAGAGCGCGGTTCTCTTCGTCCTGGGCAGCAGCAGCGCCCAGGGAAAGCGCAGCGACCAGATCGCCACATGGGAGGAACGCTACGGCTGGCCTGTGTTGCATCGGGGCGACAACGGCGATCTGGTTGGCCTGGAAGAACGCCTCTATTTCGACGGGGTGGAACCTTTCAACCGCCGAGCCGGCGCTGCCAAGGTGATCCTGGTCAACCAGTTTGGCTGGAATCGCGAACGCTGCGGCCGACGCATGCCCGCCGAGATGGAATTTCCGGACATTCGCCGCGGCGCCGATTTGGAGTTCGGGCAAAACATCTATGCGCCCTTTGGGGCAGCGGCTTTACAGCCTATCACCTTTGGCGCGCTCTCGTGTGTCAGCAATGTCTGCGGTTGCGTCGGTCTCCTCAGCCGGCTCGCCGGGAACGTGGAACACACACTCAATGTCATTGTCGCGGACTATTGCACATTGCCCCCAGGTTTCTGGCTGGGCAGCCCCTATGACGCCCTCGCCATCGACCAGGGCGTGCGCGATTGGATCGAGGGCGCCAACAGCGCCCGGGCAGCTCACGCCATCTTCCAGCGCCTGCCACGCAGTGAGGAGGCTGGCCGGGCGTTGCTTTTCATGGGGTTCGATCTCGCAGAACGCATGAGTTGGGACGCCGTAGCGTATGAATACTTCTTGCCAGCTCTGGCAAAGGTCGGTAGATGAGCATTGGCTGGGGAGAAGAAGATGCCTGCGATCGCCACAGCGAGGTGAGCGTCCCCTCCAGGACTCGAACCTGGGACCAAAGGTTTAGGAAACCTCTGCTCTATCCTCTGAGCTAAGGGGACATACATGCCCTGTACGTTAGCACAATGGGCAAAAATCGTCAAAGAAAAAGCGTTATGAACCTGTTCACCCTCACCTCCATCTCCAAGCAATTCAGCGAGCGGCTGCTCTTCGATCACGCCAGCCTGCAGATCAACGAAGGCGACCGCATCGGGTTGATCGGCGTCAACGGCAGCGGCAAGAGCACACTCTTGCGCATCGTCGCCGGGCTGGAAGCGCCCGACAGCGGCGCAGTCAGCGCGCCGGGCGGCGTGCGCATCGAATACCTGCCCCAAGAACCACCCCTGGACGATACCCTGACCGTGTTGGAGACGATCTTCCGCGGCAGCTCGCCCCAGATGCAGCTGCTGGCGGGATATGAAGACACGGTCATTGCCCTCCAGAACGCGCCCAATGACGAAGCGTTGCAGCTGCGGCTGATGGAGCTGGCCGGCGAACTCGACCATACAGGCGGTTGGGCCGCCGAGGCCAATGCCAAAACCGTGCTCACCCAGTTGGGCGTGAGCGATTTTCACAAGTGTGTGGCGATTCTCAGCGGCGGCCAACGCAAACGCGTCGCCCTGGCGCGTGCGCTCATCGATCGCGCCGACCTGTTGATCCTCGATGAGCCGACCAACCACATCGACGCGGCGACGATCGCCTGGCTGGAGGAGTATCTGGCCGAGACGCCCGGCGCACTGCTCATGGTGACCCACGACCGCTACTTCCTGGACCGGGTGGTCAACCGCATCGTGGAGCTGGATCGACGTCAACTGGTAAGCTATACCGGCAACTACAGCCGCTATCTGGAAAGCCGCGCCCTGCATCACGAACGTTTGGTGGCGGTCGAAGCCAAACGCCAGAACTTGCTGCGTCGGGAACTGGAATGGCTGCGCCGTCAGCCCATGGCGCGCGGCGCCAAACAAAAGGCGCGCAAACAGCGCGTCGATGAGTTGCTCCGCCTGCGCAATGACAGCGGCGAAGATCGGGTCGCCATCGCCTTGGCGACCCGCCGTCTGGGCAGCAAGGCGCTGACCGCGCGCCATCTCACCAAACGCTATGGCGGTCGCGCCGTGGTGGATCACGTCGATCTGCACCTGGAACCGGGCGAACGCCTGGGCGTCATCGGCCCCAACGGTGCGGGCAAGAGCACGCTCTTGGACATGCTGGCCGGCGCAACCAAACCCGACGCTGGCGTGGTGCAATGGGGCGAAACGGTGCGCGTGGGCTATTACGACCAGCGCAGCGTGCGGCTGAAAGAGGAGATGCGCCTCATCGAGTTCATCGAGGCCGAGGCGTCGCTGATCCGCACACACGATGGCGGCCTGGTGGAAGCCGCCCAAATGCTGGAGTGGTTTCTCTTTCCGCGCCCCATGCAATATGCCCGCATCGGCAGCCTGAGCGGCGGCGAGCGCCGTCGTCTCTATCTTTTGCGCACCCTGATCCATCAGCCGAATGTGCTGCTGCTGGATGAACCGACCAACGACCTGGACATCCAGACCCTGGCTGTGTTGGAAGAGTTCCTGGATCACTTCACCGGCTGCCTGGTCGTCGCCAGCCATGACCGCTATTTCTTGGATCGTACAGTGGATTTCTTGGCAGCCATGGAGAATGGCAAGCTGGGTCCGGCCTATCCGTCGCCCTACAGCCTCTTTGTGCGGCTGTCCGCAGAGGCCCAGGCAGGTGAACCCCATGGCGCGGCGTCGGCCCCGCCGACGCAGTCTGTCGCTCCCCAACGCGAAGCGAAGAGTCGCAAGCTGAGTTGGAAGGAAGAACGGGAACTGGCGGAGGTCGAAGGCCGCGTCGCCGCGTTGGAACGGCGCAAGGCGGAGCTGACCACTGAGATGAACGATGTAGGCGCTCACTATCAGCGTTGGGAGGAACTGACCCAACAGATGAGCGCGCTCGACGCCGAGCTGGAAACGGCATTGGAACGCTGGATGGCGCTGGCCGACAAGGCAGCGTAAGCGCGATTCTCAATCGCACATTCAGTTCACCTGCGTGACCTTCACGCCGCGCCGAATTCGTCCTTCCAACCCGCCTGGCGGATCACTTCGGCGGCCCAGGCGTCGTCGGGCGGCGCCAGCGGCGGCGTGGGCGGCAGGCTGTAATCCAGGCGCAGGTCGAAGCGAGCGCGGCTGTAGAGATCGTGGAGAATCGTGTTGAGGTTGAGGAACGGTTCTGCATCGCCGGGAAGCAGGGGCAGAGGAATGGTGGGAATCGCCTGGCGCACATCAAAGGCGTAGAGTTGGGCGCGCGGTCGTTGCTTGCCCCGGCTGATGAGAATGCGATAGTCGCTCGTCACCGGGCGAGACACCACCGGCATGGGGGCGCCGTCACGCAGCAGGTCGATCTCCACCAAGTTGCTGAAGGTGAGCAGCACGTTGCCCCGCTTGCGCAGATATTGTTCGCGACCATCCGGGTTGATTTTGTTGGTTGGCGACAAAACCTCGATGAGGGTGACGAGCCGGCCGCTGCGCACCTCGTGCACTTCCAGATAGCTTTCATACACTTGGTCGGTCATGGGCACGTCCACCTCCAGCACGCCTTGATAGACTGGCTGCGGCGCCAGACCAGCAGGCACACGCCCCTGCACCACGGCCAGATCAGGCCGCCCGACAAGCACGATGTCATCTGGCTGCAAGAGATAGGCGCGACGCTCCAAGGCAATGTAGTAGGCCGGCGCCACCAGCGGACTTGCAGCATCGCGAATCGCAGCAATCAGGCTGTTGTGAACGTCGCTCCACAACGACGGATTTTCCAGATAGGGGTCCATGCCAGGAAAGGGCGTCTTCATGGCGCTCATTCTAGCGCGATGAGGCGTATGTGTCAACGTGCATTGCGCGCTTGGGTTTTGGTCGTCACCCCATTGGGGGATCACACCCCGTGCGTTTCATCTTCGTATATCATCTTCGTACATCATCTTCGTACATCATCTTCGTACATCATCTTCGTACATCATCTTCGTACATCATCTTCATACAATCGCCTCAGCGTCATCCGCCAGGGTGTATTTTCCAGGAGATCGGTGTTGTCGCTCCACTGATCGATGCCTCCGATGGGCGGGCGCGCAGCGATACGCTGCACCGCGGGGTCGTGGATCTGCTCGATGAGCGTCTGGGCGAAGCCGTGAAGCGCCATCACCCGGAAAGGACGACCAAAGAACTCCCTGACCTGGGTAGGCAGCGGCGGGGTGAGTTGAAGCGCATTATGCATGACCGCGATGGCCTCATACGCAACGACAAGCCAGCGCTCACGCTCCTGCCAGGAGGGGGCCGACAAGATGTTTTGCAGGGTGAATTGCAGCGTCGGGCCGCACGCCAACTGATTGAAGGCCGTTCCAAACCACTTGGCATAGGGCGCATAGACTCTCTCCATGAGAAAACAGAGGCGCATGACATCGCGCGTCAGGCGCGCGCCGATCAGCGCGGCTCCAACCTCGTCGCCCACGCTGCCCGCCCGCCCCATGAGATGCTCCTCCTGGCCGATGCGCGCCCAGCCCGCCGCCAGCAGATAGAGCCAGAGGTCGTGTGGATAGAAGGCGAAACGACTGCGCACTGCTTGCAGGCCGACTTCGTCGTGATAGACCGCGCCGGCGGTCAGGCTGCGCAGCTTCTGCTGGGGAAAGGTGAGCCAGTCGGCCGCCTCCAGGGGTTGCCCCAAGTCGAAGCCAAGCGTCTCCCCGACAAACCCGGCGAGCGTATGGAGTTCAACACGATGGTTCACCGGCCCGTCTTCGATAGGCGTCAGCAGTTGCACACCGTTGTCGTTGGGATCGGGTGCAGAAAAATTGGTGGGGTAGCCAGCAAAGACATGAGGCAGCGAGTGGGCCAGCATGAACCGGACAGCCTGGGCGCTGCGTCGGTGATCCGCATCGTGCAGGAAGAGAAGCACGCGCGGCCCCCAGTGGTGGTCGGTCGAGACCGTGTCATCGAAGCCGAGCACTTCAGAGCCGGGACCGATGAGCGCGGCTCCGTGGCGCAGGTCAGGGAAATGGTCATCCAGGAGCGGCCGCACAGCTTCCCAGTAGAAACGCTCGCAGAGTCGCAAGCCCGTGAGCGTTGGTGGATTTGTTGTATTCACCCGACCAGTATATGCCAACCCCGCCATTTTTTCGAGTTTGATGCGCAAATGAACCAACCACTGGCTTATTCCCGTCTGCATGTACTGGCGTGACAACCCGGCGGGGCTAGGATATACTTCGCATTGTGGATGGGCGACGACCATGACATTGCCCATCCACAGAATTTGGTCTCGAGTGCAATGGGGTGACATTCAATGCGCAGCGCCATCGAAGGATGGGTTTACACACATCTCTGCCGCCTGGAAGAGAAGACGCCAACCCTTCTCTCAGACGCGCTCTCCGACGACATTCAGGCGATTTTGCCGCGCGCCTGCTGGCAAGGAGCCGACCAGGTGCAGGCCAGCCTGAGCAACTGGCTGGCTCAACAGGAACGTGTGCGCGTCCACGTAAAGCGGCTGCTGGTGGACGAGATGCAGCGCGCCGCCGCGGTGGAGTGGGTGTTGCGCACGACGCCCGTGGGCGGAGGCGCAACGCAACAGCTTCTTGGCATTGCAGTGCTCGGGTTCGATGAGGCTTGCCGGTTGAGCGAGTGTCACGTGCGCTGGGACGGGCCGCGCAGCGGCCCAATTGCCCATATCCATGCGCCGTGGCCGGTCGAACGCTGGATTGCGGCGGAATCGGCCTCGACGACGCGCCAACAAGTGGAAAGCGCGGCCCAGCGACTGGCCGAGGCGTGGACCAGCCGCCAGCGTGAGCATTTCCTGACGCTGGTGCACGATGAGGTGCACCTCTGCCCGCCCTGGGATTATCGCATCGCGCCGGCTGGCTTCATGGTCATTGTCGATTATCACTTCAGCGCCTATCGCGACACCTGCGTGACCGTGGAGAGGGTGATCTACGATGAAGCCCAGCCAACTTTTGGCGTGGTGATGCAGACCTTTGCCTGCACCAACGCCGCCACGGGGCGGCGCGGCGCCGACGCCGACATTGCGTTCGTCGAGGTCGTCGCTGACCGGCTGCGCTATTGGCGCAACTACTTCGACGCCGAAGCCAGCGTACAGACCAGTTACGCCGAGATTGGTCGCATAGAACAGGAGATTCCATCATGAAGACAGTCGCCGACATGCCCCCCCGCCAGCTTGCTGCGCATATCAGCGGACAGAGCCACGCGATGGCTGGCGCAACCATTGCCCTCTCTGCGGCGCTGGGCGTCGCCCTCGGCGAGGCCTGTGTGCGCATCAGCGCCGGCCTGGCCGGGTTGGATGCGCCAGCCGCCGACTGGCTGCAAGTAGCTCAGCAAAACCTGCTGGACCTGGCCGACGAGGACGCCAACGCCATTGCCCGTTTTGCTGCGTTGCGCGACGCCGGCGATGAGCTGGCCGGTCAGGATTATCTTTGCGAATTGCCCGGACGCATGGGGCAATTTGCGGTAGAGGCTGCCCAGGCGCTGCAAAATTTCCGTCCTTTGGTTCACGAACGGGTAAGAGATGACCTGGAGATGGCGATCACGCTGCTGGCCGGCGCGAGCCGGGCAGCCATGCTGCTGCTGGACAGCAATCTGCGCATCTGGCCGCAAGCAGCGCTGATCGACAAATACGAGCCGCTGCTTGCGACCCTGGAGCAGGCCGTCGCCGCGTTGACGCCGCCGGTCCGGTTGCGCTAGTACACGTGGGCCTAAATGAGCCGGTGGTATTGTCATGCTGAACGCAGTGAAGCATCTGGGTGGCAGCGCGAGATGCTTCGCTGGCGCTCCCTAGAAACTCTCGCCGACACGCAGATGCTTCACTACGTAGATGCTTCACTACGTTCAGCATGACAAGAGCGGTGTTT
>CAZLMM010000042.1:54071-56824 GCA_964560495.1 uncultured Caldilineaceae bacterium | reverse complement strand
AACTGCCGGTCGCCGAACCGTTTTTCGCGCCAAACATTTCGTCCAGCCCTTCTCGGAAGGGGATTGAAACTCTGACTGCTCCGCCTGCTGCCTTGGCGGGGTCGCCCCCAACAAACCTGCCGGCCCCATTGACCAGCTTTCTCGGTCGCGACCAGGCAATGATCGATGGCTTCGTTCTCCTGACAACCAATCGTCTCCTCACTCTCACCGGCGTTATACTCGCCCAGGCCGCCGCCCAATCGGAACGCGCACTTTGTTTGAGTGGCGCCGAAGCCACGCTGCGGCAAGCACACGGCCCAGCCAGAGGGGTTGATGCGGATTTGGATTGGTCACCAGAGGAAGAGCACCAGTGGGGCAAAGCATTGTTGCCTTACGCCAGGCATTGGCTGATAAACGTGCTGTGCAGCTCTGGGCGGAAGGTCAGGCTATGGCGCTCGACGAAGCCATAGCCTATGCATTGCGAGTAAATTCATAAGACTTTTTCTTTCAACCCACCCAACTGACGCGATTTCTCATGATCAATTGACGCGCTTTCTGCTTGTCAAAAACACAAAAAAATCGAGGGATTCTGCGGGTTTGCCTCTTAAGGCTGGCTTTTGTCCGCCCAGATCAGACCAATCCGTTGCATCCGCGTTCCATAGCTATCCCCAAAATCATTACCCGTGACTCGTCGCGAGTTACTTGCATCACTTTCATGGTTGATTATGCCCCACAGGGGGAACGAACACTACTGTGAAAGTATGTGCGACCACTAGCGATTGGGGGCTGGATTCTGTTATACTCGACAGCGAAATGATATGAGAACGGTCAACTGCTCTCGCCCACTTGTGAAGGCTGGTCTATGGAAGAAACCAGCAATAGGCGCGAGCGGGTGTATGACAGGAGGATTGCTTGAAAACGAACTGGAGCCGAAACGCATTTGTCTACCTGTTGATCCTGGTGGCCGGCGCTGCGCTCTTCTTCAACATTTATCGTCCCAACGAAGCGCCCCAAGAGATCACCCTGAGCCAGTTGGCCGCGGGGATTCGTGAAGGCTCTGTGCAAGCGCTGGTGGTGCAGGGCGAGGAAGTGCGAGTGACGCTGACAGGTCAGCAAGGTTCATTCCTCACCCGGCGCGAAGAAGAGACGCCCCTCACCAAGACGCTCGTTGGTCTTGGCGTGCCGCCCGAAAAACTGGCTGTGGTGAGCATCAAGTATGAATCACCCAGCAATTCAGGCAATTGGGTTGCACTGCTTGTCAACCTGCTACCCCTTATCTTCATCGCTGGCCTCTTCTGGGTGCTCTTCCGCCAATCCCAGGGCGCCAACAACCAGGCGCTCTCCTTCGGCAAGAGCAAAGCGCGCGTCTTCACCGGCGACAAGCCCACCGTCACCTTCAGCGACATCGCCGGCGCCGAAGAAGCCAAGCAAGAGCTGCAAGAAGTGGTCGAGTTTCTCAAAGAGCCGCAGAAATTCGCCGCGTTGGGCGCACGTATCCCCAAGGGAGTGCTGTTGGTGGGACCGCCGGGCACAGGCAAGACCCTCATGGCCAAGGCTGTCTCCGGCGAGGCGGGCGTCCCTTTCTTCAGTATTTCAGGTTCAGAATTCGTAGAGATGTTCGTGGGCGTGGGCGCCAGCCGGGTGCGCGACCTCTTCGAGCAGGCCAAGCGCAACAGCCCGTGCATCATCTTCATCGACGAAATCGACGCGGTAGGTCGCTATCGGGGCACAGGGTTGGGCGGCTCTCACGATGAGCGCGAGCAGACGCTCAACCAGATTCTGGTGGAGATGGATGGCTTTGGCACAGACGTCAACGTGATTCTCATCGCGGCCACCAACCGCCCCGACATCCTCGACCCGGCCCTGCTGCGCCCCGGTCGTTTCGACCGTCGGGTGACCATGGACCGCCCCGACATCCAGGGGCGTCTGGCGATCCTCAAGGTTCATACCCGGGGCAAGCCAGTGGGCGGCGAAGTGGACCTGGAGCGCATCGCCAAGCAGACGCCGGGCATGGTGGGCGCCGATCTGGAAAATGTGGTCAATGAAGCCGCCATCCTGGCGGCTCGACGCAACAAGAAGTCCATCGGCATGGCCGAGCTGCAAGAGGCCGTGGAGCGGGTGGGGTTAGGCGGGCCAGAACGTCGCAGCCGGGTGATGACGCAGCACGAGAAAGAAGTCGTGGCTTTTCATGAGGCGGGCCACGCGGTGGTGTCACACCTCTGCACCCATGCCGAACCCTTGCAGAAGATCACCATCGTGCCGCGCGGCGGGGCCAGCGGCTATGTGTGGACCGTCTCCGACCAGGAGCGCGTCCTCATCTCCAAGTCCAGCTTTCTGGACACCATTGCCGTGAGCCTGGGCGGCCGCGTGGCCGAGGAACTCGTCTTTGGCGATGTCTCGAGCGGCGCAAGCAGCGACATTCAGAAGCTCACTGCCATGGCCCGCGCTATGGTCACCAAGTATGGCATGAGCGAGGTCATGGGGCCGCTTCAATTCGGTCAGCAGGAGGAACTGGTCTTCTTGGGTCGCGAATTGGCCGAACAGCGGGATTACAGCGAGGAAGTGGCAGAGCAGATCGATGAGGAAGTGCGCAACATCGTTTTCGACGCCTATCAGCGCGTGCGCCAGATGCTCACCACCCACCGGGACAAGCTCACAGCCGTCGCCCGGGCCCTGCTCGAACGGGAAACCCTCAACAAAGAAGAATTCGAGGCCGTCTTCAACGCAACATGACAGCGTCTTGGTATGCCTTGTCCATTTCATCCAGAACTTGC
>CAZLMM010000042.1:27449-53971 GCA_964560495.1 uncultured Caldilineaceae bacterium | reverse complement strand
GCTGCCGCCAGAGAGGACAATCCATCACTTGCGTAAGTCACATCATCTTTAGAAGGTGTTGAGTGCGCACGCCCACGTGCGCCTGCAAAATCAGCTACAGGTGACCGTTCCGTTGCGTAAGTTCTGGGTTCACGACCCGGATGCCGTTAACTCCCTGGCCGACAGGATGACCCCATCGCCATCGGCGTAGAGGAACAACCCCGGCTCGAAGTTCACCCCGGCAAAGGCTACCGGCACATTTACCTGCCCTGCTCCACGTTTTTCGCTGCGCCGGGGATGGGTCGCCAGGGCCTTAACGCCCAAGGGCAGGCGAGCCAACGCTGCGCTGTCGCGCACACAGCCGTTGACCACGACCCCGCTCCAGCCATTGTCCAGCGCCAATTGGGCCAGTCGATCCCCCACCAGTGCGCAGCTCAGCGAACCGCCGCCATCCACCACCAGAACGCGACCGTCGCCCGCTGTCTCCAGCATGGCGCGCACCGACGTGTTGTCATCGTAGACCTTCACCGTAGCGACGGCCCCGCCAAAGACCACGGCGCCACCGTAATCGCGAAAGATCGGGTCGGCTGCCTGCACCATGTCGCCATGTTCGTCGCACAGATCAGCCGTGGAAAAGTCAGATGTCTTGTTCATCGTATCTTGCTCCCATCAAGATTCGGTGTGCTCTTTTAGCGCCCATAAACGGAAACGTGCATCTCGCTGGCCGAGTTGTACGGCTCTTGCTGCCAGCCTCCCCAACGTTCCTTCAGCCGCAGCCCGGCCAGGCGCGCCATGAGATCCAGCTCGCTGGGCCAGGCGTAGCGTTGCACCACCGGGTTCAGATGCACCCCGGCAGCGGATAGGGACACGTGGCTCTCTTCGATGGTCTGGGTCGCCATGTCGTGGCGCAGGACATCCAGCCGCACTTCATCGACCTGAATCGCTTCGGCATTCACATATTGGTCGTTGCGCAGCCGAAACAGAAACGCCGGGACGTAGGTCTCAATCACAAAGCAACCGTCGTCGGTGAGATGGGTCGCGACGTTCTGAAAGCAGCGCATCTGGTCTTCCTGGGTCAGCAAGTTGAAGAAGGTATTCCACACCACGTAGACCAGCCGATAGAGACCCGGCGCCGGCGCATCGGCGAAGTCGCCCATGACCACCGGGATGGCCTCGCCGCCAGCTTTGCTTCGCAATTGGGCGACCATGGCCGGCGAAAGCTCCACGCCGTCGACGCGCACTCCGCGGGCGGCCAGGGGCAGGGCGATGCGCCCGGCGCCAATGGCAAGCTCCAGCGCCGGGCCGCTGCCCGCCAACTGGGCCAGGAACGCAACCGCTGCGTCCTCGTCCCCGCGCAGCACGTCGCGGTACGTCAGCGCGACATCCTCGCCAAAACTCATGACCGGCTCATATCCCTTCATGGTTTTCTCCTGTGAATTCTGTCCTGACAGACAACAACGGATAATCTCCGTAGGTCATGCTGCAAGCATGACAATCATGGCCGCCTCTGATCTTCGTCATGAACGGATAATCTCCGTAGGTCATGCTTGCAGCATGACAATCATGGCCGCCTCTGACTTTGTCATGAACGGTGTCCGTCCGGTCATGTGGTTTGCTGCGTCAACAGCGCATCCAGCTCGGCGCGGGTAGGCAGGGAAGGCTGTGCGCCAGGCCGGGTCACGGCAACGCCGCCGGCGGCGTTGCCCCAGCGGACAGCTTCCAGCAGGGGCAATCCTTTGCTCAGCGCCACGGCAAAACCGCCGACGAAGGCGTCGCCGGCCGCCGTCGTATCGACTACCTGCACCTTGTGGGCAGGAACACGCTGATTCACCCCCTGCCCGACGATCCAGGCGCCCTTTTCGCCCAGGGTTGCCACGACGTTGTCCACGCCCAGGCTGCGCAGCCGCCCGATCCCCTCTGCCATGTCAGAGACGCCGGTCAGGAGCGCCAGCTCGCTCTGGTTGGGGATCAGGAAATCGACGTGATTCAGGAACGCCCGCTCCAGGGGCTGCGCCGGCGCCGGGTTGAGGATCACCCGCACCTTGTGCCGCCGCGCCAGTTCGACCGCGCGCTCCACCGCAGCCAGCGGCGTCTCCAGTTGCAACAACAGGGCTTGTGCGCCGGCAAAGGCCGGTTCTGCCGCGCTCACATCGGCCGAGGAGACGCGCCAGTTGGCTCCCGAAGCCACGACGATGGTGTTCTCGCCGGCGTCGCTCACGGTGATGAGCGCGACGCCTGTGGCCGCGCCCACGTCGCGCTGGACGAAGCGCGTTTCCACGCCGTTGGCGGCCAGATTGCGCAGCAACGCGTCGCCAAAGTCATCCGCGCCGACCCGCCCCACCATCTCCACAAAGCCGCCCAAACGCGCCGCGGCCACGGCTTGATTGGCGCCCTTGCCGCCAGGGAAGGTGCGAAAGTCTCCACCCAGCAAGGTCTCCCCCGGCAAGGGATGGCGCGGCGCCCGCACTACCAGATCCATATTCAAACTGCCAACAACAACGATGCGTCCGGTCATGGTTGCCTCAGGTTTATTTGATCTCATTCAGGCAAATGGCTCAAAAGCCATTGGGCTTCATCGAGTATACTACAAAAGACCGAGACTGACTTGTTTTACATATCAGGTGGGCGAAAAGCTCGGCGACCCCGGCATGCGCCGTCTCACTCAGGCCGGGGACGACCTGTTCAGCGTGGACGGCGGCGGCCTGAGTGACGCCGCCGATCTCCTCGTAGGCCGCATTGGTGAGCACGCCGCCGTGGGCGCTGGGCGGTTGATCTCTTGCTCACCCAGTATACCCGAAGCGTAGCCAGGATGACGATCGTTTACGTGAACGCTTCACAGCGGGGGCAAGTAACCGCACGTTTGTTCTGAAAAAATGAAGATACTGTACATCCAAAGCTCGCTCGCTGCAGGGGCATGAACGGCGCTAGGACCCCTGCCACTCCCGGCGCAGCAGCCCGTACCACACGGTGTCAGAGATGACCCCGTTGACGATCCAGCGTTCGCGCAGATGACCCTCCTTCTGGAAGCCGAGGCGCTCCAGGGTGCGGGCAGAGGCGGCGTTGGCCGGGTCAATGTCGGCTTCCAGGCGGTGCAGATCCAATGCGCCGAAGGCATGGTCGATGAGCGCGGTCAGGGCTTCGTGCATGTAGCCCGCGCCCCAGTAGGGTCTGCCCAAGGCGTAGCCGATCTCGGCGCGGCGGCTGGCCGCCTGGTGGTGAAAGAGGGTGCACGTGCCCATGAGCGCGGCGTCGCTGCGCCGCTCGACGCCCAACTGCAAGAAGTCGCCCGTCTGGTAGCCGTTCTGGATGTCCAACGCCATGTCACGCGCTTGGGCCATCTCGGTCAGCGGCGGCGAGCTCCAGTAGCGCATCACTTCGGGGTGGGAGAAGATGGCAAAGAGAGCCGGGGCGTCGGCTTCGGTCAGCGGGCGCAGGAGGAGGCGCGGGGCAACGAGGGTGATGGGTTGGAGAACAGACACGATAAAACTCCTTTATGAGCGACGAAGAAATCATTGTCGATTGTCCGACGAGGTGCGAGCGATTCGCGTTGCCTCTGAGCCACCTGCCTGGAATCGTCGGATGGACTGAATAGCCGCCAACGTATGATATAATCTCCACCGGCGTCTTGCGCAACCAGTATCGGACAGGAAACTGAGACCATGATGCAAGTGCCTGGCGTCGCCGCGCCGAGGCAGCCGCGGCTGGCGCCTGTCTCGGCGCTGAGTACATCACCCTGGACAACCATGACGGCTCGCTGCTGCCCACTCTGGAGAATCGCAACCAGGTGATCGCAGTCATGCGTGAGTTCAGTCCACACCTGGTCATGGTGCACCGCCCCAACGACTATCATCCCGACCATCGTTACACCTCCCAGTTGGTGCAGGATGCCTCGTACATGCTCACGGTGCCCAACGTCGTCGCCCGTGTTCCCCACCTGCCGCACATGCTGGTGATTGCCTACACCTGGGATCGCTTCCAGAAGCCGATCCCTTTTCAGCCCGACGTGGTGATTTCCATCGACCATGTCATCGAACAGAAAGTCGATGCGCTCCACTGCCACGTTTCTCAGATGTACGAATGGCTGCCCTACAACGGCGGCTATCTCCAAGAAGTCCCGGCAGACGCCGGCGAGCGGCGCGCCTGGCTACGTCAACGGCTGGATGGCCGTTTCCGCCGCATCGCAGACCTCTACCGCGATATACTCATCCATCTCTATGGGGAGGAACGGGGACGTCAGGTACAATACGCTGAGGCCTTCGAGGGTTGCGAATACAGCGCCTCTCTCGCTGCGGAAAACATGAAAACATTCTTTCCCTTCCTTCCGTGATCTGCAAAAGATGCTCGTCGTAATCGACAACCACAATCGACAACTGCCCGATCGTTCATGACAATAGGAGAGAAGCACCATGAGCAATCCATGTAGCGACCCACAGCGCAGGCATTCCGTCCTTGCCCTTGCGCCCATCGGGGCGCTCTTGTTCAGCGTATTGGTCTTTTTCTGGCTGGCCCCGGCCAGCGTCCGGGCGGCCGGCGAGCCGTGCCACGCCACACCGAATGACGGGACGACCGTCTTCTCCAGCCTGAACGCTCATGCGGTGCAACAGGCGGTGGATGCAGCACCCATGGGCGGCCACGTCAAGGTGGCCGGGACGTGCGTGGGTGTGGAGAGCCGCGCCAGCACGAACCAATCAGCCTACATTTCCAAGACGCAGACCCTCTCCGGCGGCTACACCAACACGCTGGCAAGCTGGACGGGCGCAGGAGACCCGCTCGCCAACCCGACGGTTATCGACGCCAACAGCGGCGGGCGGGTGATCTATGCCACGGCGGCGTTGACGGTGAGCAACATTACATTGCAACGCGGCGCCATCAACGGCAGCGGGGCGACTTGCCCCAACGCGGGCTGCGGCGGCGGGGTCTGGGCCCAGGGCGCCTTGTCGTTGAGTAATGTGCAGGTGCTGAGCAACACGGCGCGCTACGACGGCGGCGGGGCGGCTACCATCGGCGCAGTGACGGCGGTAGCCAGCCGTTTCGAGAACAACGCCAGCACGAACAACCGTGGCGGCGGGCTGTCCGCTGGCGCCGCACTGAGCCTGACGAACACCGAATTCTTCAGCAATACGTCTCTTTTTTCTGGCGGAGGAGCGTTTGTCAGTGGCGCCACGAAGGCGGTGGACAGCCAGTTCGAGAACAACCGAACCAGGAGCGTCGAGGGCGACGGCGGCGGTCTGTATGTCAACTCCAGCCTGAGATTGACCAATACCCACTTCCTCAGCAACACAGCACGCGGTCAAGGCGGTGGGGTGGTTGCCCAAGGCGCGGCGACGGCGGTGGAAAGCCGCTTCGAGAACAACCGCAGCTTGATCGGTAACGGAGGTGGGCTGTTCGCCGTGTCCACGCTGAATCTGTCCGCTTCGTTTTTTCTCGGCAATGGCGCTTCCCAGGGGGGAGGCGGCGCAACAGTCATTCATGCCAGCGGCGGCGCCAGCCGCATCGTCAACAGCCTCTTCGCCCGCAAAGATGCTGGCAACGGCCAGGGCGACGCACTCGACCTGATCAGCCCATCCCGTTCCGGCACGGTCGAAGTGATCTTCACCACCATCTCCTCGCCAACCGTCTCGGGCGGCTCGGCCATCGAGGTGGGCGGCAACGGCGTGGTGGCCATCACCGACACCATCGTGACCAACCACACCGTCGGCATCCGACAGACCGGCAGTACGGTCAACCAGTACTATACCCTTTTCTTTGGCAACGTGGACGACGTCGCCGGAACAGTGGGCGGCGGCGCGGCAGTCTGGTGAGCGACCCGGCCTTCCTCGACCCGACGAGCGACGACTACCGCCTGACCCCAACCTCGGCGGCCATCGACACAGGTGTGGACGTAGGCGTCTACACCGACTTCGAGGGCGAGGTGCGCCCACAAGGGAACGGCTTCGACATGGGCTACGATGAGTTGCTCACTCCACCAGGGACGATCATCGTGCGCAAGGTGGTGGTGGGCGCGCCGCCGGCCGACGTCTGGCAGTTCATGGGGCCAACCACGACCTTCACCCTGCCGGCCGTGGGCGGCGCGGCTGTCTTCACGCCGGTGGCCGTCGGGCCGTACACCATCAGCGAGACGCCCAAGCAGTACTACGCTGCGGTCAGCGCATGCAGCAGCGGCGCAACAGGCGGCGCCAGCGTGGACGTGACCCTGGGCAGCGGCCAGACCATCACCTGCACCTTCACCAACACGCGGACGATTGGGCTGGTGACCATCATCAAGGATTCGACGCCCAAGAGTTCATCATCCAGAAATCAGTAGAAAGAAACGCGGCAGCGATTTCGCTGCCGCGTTTCCGGCTTTCTGACTTTAGGGGCGTTAATTTATTCGGCGATCTCGTAGACGACCTGCAACTGCATCACCAGGTTCAACTGGCCGGGCTGAATGGATGGCCCCCCTCCGCCGCCAAGCGCCGGCGCGGCCGCCTGGCTAAAGTTGCCGGCAAAATAACCCATGTTGCCGATGACCTCGCTGACGCTGATCACCTGACCTAGCTCCACATCATTCAGTTCCGCCAATTCAGCGGCCTTGGCCTTGGCGTCAGCGATGGCTTTCTTGCGAGCCTCACTCTCCACCGTGTTGGGATCATCCAGGGCGAATTCTACGCCATAGATGTTGTTCGCGCCGGCTTCGATGGCTGCATCGAGCACATCGCCCACTTTGCTCAAGTCGCGCACGACAACGGTGACATTGTTGGTCACCCGATAGTTGACCTGGTCTTCAGGCAAGGGGCCGTTGGGACCATAGCGCTCGGCGTAGACGCTGAAGCCCGAGGTCTGGATGTCCTCTTCTGCAATGCCGGCTTCTTTGAGCGCCGCCAGCACGCCGTCGATGATTTCCTTGTTGGCTGCGCTCGCTTCCTTGACAGTCGGGCGCACCACATCGACGCCGATATTGGTGCGAGCGATATCCGGCTCCACTTTTACTTTGCCCTCTCCCACCACCGTGATGGTGCGGGGCAAGCCGCTGCCCGCCGACGCTTCCTGGGCGTTGGCTGTTGGGGCGTTGACCACGAACGCGCCAACCGCCAGCAAGATGGCGCCCAATGTCGCCATGACGCCAGCCCGAGAGGCGATTCCTACTCCAAAACGATTCATTCGATTCTTCCTTTCCATCTTTCCGTTCTTTCAGTTGCTTTTTGGTTTTGCACTTTCACCCAACATTGCTTTCGTCGGGTCATCTTCGGACGGATGACTCTGCCGCCATGTTCCAATCATTTCACCCAAAGACTACCCCCGCTACAGTCACCGCAGAAGTGTTCGCCTCGTCGGCCGGGCAGGTCGCATAAGCGACGCATTCTCCTGGAAGGCATTCCAGGAGACTCATGGCAAGGTAGATGGGCGCAACGCCGCACACATTATAGCGATCTTCATAGCGGCGGATTTCGCCAAAAAAGCCTTCCGCGTCGCCGGCCGACATCTGCGCCAACAGCCTCTCGTCCGCCTCTTGCACATGGCTGCGACTGATGCGGGTGAGGGGCGCGCCGCCGAACGCAGGCCCCACGTGGGCGAGATCGCCCGAAGCGACGATCAGCGTGCGGCGGCCGCTCGCTGCGCTGCGCAACGCAGCGAGAACGCGGCTGATCAACGGGTCGGTGGATGGCGGCGTTGCCTTGCCCAAAAAACGGTGAAATGAGCCGACGAGCAAGGGAACAAGCTCCACCGGCGCGCCGCCGCGCATGTGGTGCAGCCACACGGCAACCAACTCCAGCGAATGCTCGCCGCGATGACGCAGCTCGCCCGCAAATGCTTTCTCGCCGCCCGCCGCCTGGGCCAGATGCTGAACGATCCCAGCGGCTGTGGGCAGCACGCCATAGGGCGTAGCATAGTTCTGGCAGGTCAAGGTGATGGGATCGTTGCCGTAATGATCTGTGCCGATGAGGATGACCAGCTCAGCCTGCTGCGCAGCCAAGACCGCTCGTTGCCACACACGGGCATAGACTGCTCCGCCCCGAGGATAGTCGATGTGGGGGCTGAGCAGACCCGGATGGCGTGTCCAGTCTAGCGCCAGCGGCTCAACATCCGTCGCCCCGGCGAGATAGCCATTCAGGTGTTGCCGCAAGGCGTTAGTGTGGGCAGGATAGCCAACGCCAGCCAGGGTGGATGGACGAAAGGACAGGCTGCGATACTCTTCCAGCGCCTGGGCATGGCGCGCCTGGGCGCGGACATTGTTCAACATGGCCGCCTCGTCCAGGGCATCAACCAACTCTTGCACCAGACGCCGGGGCAGGGCAAGTCGATGCGCTGCCTGGTAACGCTGGCACATGGAGTCCACGGTCGAGCGTCCATCGCAGAACTGCAAAACTGCCGCTAGCGGATGGGGAATGATCAATTGGCGGTCGGCGAGTTGGAGTGGGTCGCGCAGGAGGATGCTGGGATGTCCTTCATGATAGATTGGGCGGATGTCGAGAATTCGAAGTGCAGGAACATAGGGTTGCATAGCTGAATAAACAACTCCAGATGGGCGTGTTTTCGCTGGTTCAATAGTGTGAAATCGTCCGTGTGTATTCAAGATCAGTTACAGACGGCCATTGTTTTTTCCATGAAACACAAAAGGTTGGGCAATGGTAACACAAGGTCAGGCTGTCTCTCAAAAAAACGTGTTCACAACCGTTCTGGAACGTGCTTTGCTCATGATCATGACAATCGCCTGGGCGACGCCGCGCCCCTGATCACTTTCACCAATTGAGGAGTAAAAGGTTATGTACGAGCGCAACATGGCTGCGGAATTATCCAATCATTGGCAGAATGCGCCGCGCTGGGCAGGTATCCATCGCACCTATTCAGCGGAACAGGTTCTTAAACTGGCCGGTACAGTGCGCATCGAATACTCACTGGCGCGGATGGGCGCCGAACGATTGTGGCATCTGTTGCACACTGAGCCATTTGTGCGCTCGTTGGGCGCATTGACCGGCAACCAGGCTGTGCAGATGGTGCAGGCCGGCCTCAAGGCCATCTATCTCAGCGGCTGGCAGGTAGCCGGCGACAACAACAACGCCGGGCAGACCTATCCCGACCAGAGCCTCTATCCCGCCGACAGCGCGCCGGTTCTGGCCCGGCGCATCAACAACGCGCTGCTGCGCGCCGACCAGATTGCTCACATGAATGGCAAACACGATGTCTACTGGATGGCGCCCATCGTCGCCGACGCCGAATCGGGTTTTGGCGGCAACCTCAACGCCCACGAGCTGATGAAGGCCATGATCGAGGCTGGCGTGGCCGGCGTCCACTTCGAGGATCAACTCTCTTCGGCCAAAAAGTGCGGCCACATGGGCGGAAAAGTGCTCGTGCCCACGCGCGAGTTCATTCAGAAGCTTGTAGCCGCTCGCCTGGCGGCAGACATCATGAATGTGCCCAGCCTGGTCATCGCCCGCACCGACGCCGACTCGGCCCAACTGCTCACCACCGATGTCGATCCCCATGATGAGCCATTTATTGCCAGCCGCAGCCGCACCTTTGAGGGTTTCTTTTACATCAAAGGCGGCATCGAATATGCCATCGCCCGCGGCGTCGCCTACGCCCCCTATGCCGACCTGATCTGGTGCGAGACCGCCAAGCCCGACCTGGGCGAGGCGCGTGAATTCGCCGCAGGTGTACACGAGAAGTTCCCGGGCAAGATGTTGGCCTACAACTGCTCGCCATCGTTCAACTGGCGACGTAACCTGGATGAGAAGACCATTGGGGTCTTCCAGGAGAAACTCGGCGAGATGGGCTACAAGTTTCAGTTCGTCACCCTGGCTGGATTCCATTCACTCAATTCCAGTATGTTCGAGTTGGCGACAGGCTACCGCGACCTGGGCATGGCTGCCTACTCGCGCCTGCAAGAAAAGGAATTCGGCATGGAGCGCGAGTTTGGTTTCGCCGCCGCCAAACATCAGAGTTTTGTGGGCGCAGGTTACTTTGACGCAGTGCAGACCGTCGTGACTGGCGGCACTGCGTCGACTACGGCCATGCACGGTTCAACCGAGGAGGCCCAATTCCATCCCACGCCTGCATAGCAGAAACGCACAAATGTCATCCTGCGCGCCGACGAAGAGCCTAAAGTGATGGGTAATTGAAACCCATACTTTTGCTTGTCGTAGGTGCGGTTCGTAACCGCACGTGCTGTCAGAAGTCCGCGCCGTTGCGAATCGCACCTACGATGGACAAAAACTCTTGGTTTCAAACGAACACCGCTTTAGATTGGCAGCTTATATCGCCGACCATCACGAGTCACGAGTGACTCGTAAATTGTTTACCTGGCGAGCAGTAAACACGCAGGTTTTCAGGAGCGCCCGCAGGGGCGCTCCTGTTCTTGCCCAGACGCCGGGTTGTTGCCTCCTGGCCGGTTCAATGCTACAATTCGTCCGCTGCCAACAGGCGCTTGCCATGCACATGTCAAACGCATTCACTACGCAGGCAGACCCGGCAGGCAGCGGAGAATGATTCCATGTCGTCATCGCAATCGCGGACTGAAACCAACGGGCGCCCGCCGCTGGTTGATCGGACCGTCAGTACGCCAAAGCCAGCGCAGCAAACACAGACGCCCGCGGCCAGCGCGCCATTCAGGGCCTTTGTCCGCGTCTGCCGTTTTGATGTGGCGCTGGCCATGACCGCGCCGACCGCGGTAGCCGCATGCGTCGTTTGGTGGTTGTTCGGCCAGATCGACTGGCTTGTTTTCGCCTTCACTCTGGCCGCCGCCTATTCCATCGCCCTGGGCATTCACCTGTTGAGCGGGTATTACGATCTTGTCCAGAGCCGGTCGGTGGATGTCAGGCTGATTCAGTCATCACCTCTCACTGGCTTTGGGCTGCTTTTGCAGCGCGAGTTGGATCCTGGCCTTGTTGTCAGCCTGGGCTATCTCATGTTGATTCTGGCTGCCCTGTGTATGTCGTGGCTGGTCTTTCTGGTGGGCTGGCCCATGCTGCTCTTTCTTGGCGTTGCCCTTCTCTTGGGTTGGACCTGTGTCGCGCCGCCGATTCGCTTCAGCGCGCGCGGGTGGGGGTTGGGTGAAGCAGGGCTTTTCCTGGCGTTGGGTGTGCTGCCAGCCCTCGCCAGTTTTTATGCCCAGTCCCACACCTTCGACCCGATCTACACCTGGAGCGGATTGCCTTTTACCATGTTGACCGGGTTGATCGTATTCAACGGCGGCCTGATTCACTACCGCCGCGATTGGCTCATGCGCAAGAAGACGCTGGTGGTGATGTTGGGGCCGGCTCATGCGCTCGATCTGAGCACGGTATTAGTCATTCTTCCTTTCGTTCTCATTCTTTTTGCGGCAGTGGTTACGAACTTGCCGCTGCGCACTATGATCGCGCTGGCTGGCCTGCCGGTGGCCTTTGGCGCCTATTCCACCATCGAACGGGAAAACCTGACGACAACCATGGGGGAAACCATGGGAGATCGCCTCTATCGGGTTGTCAGCCAGGCCACACTGGCGGCGGCTTTCCTCTATTGCCTTGCATTGGTGACTGACCGACTCTGGTAATATGCTGGGGCGACCTATGTCCTTCATTTGGCGCAGACTGACGCCCGAGCCGGCTCATCCCATCACCCTCACCCGCAAAGATTTCTTTGATCTGGCGTACTTTTGTCGCAGCTACGCTCAGGAATTGGCAAGTCTCGATCAAAACCGCGTCAACCTGCGCCAGTGCTACAAGTTCAATAGCTGGCTTTCGCGTATCAAACGCTATGACCTGCTCTCCCACCGACTGCAAAACATCACCTGGGCGCGCCCTATCGCCCGCTGGCAGCTTCTTGTGTTGGGTCTTATGTTCTGGCTCATCCTGTGGCTTGCTCTGCCGGGACGGCTCGACCGGGCGTTCATCACACTGATCCTCAACGGGATGGTCTTCATGCTTCTGGCGCTCTTTTTCATTCCAGAAGGTTTCTATGGCGGCACTGTAGAAATGATCGAAGGCAAGGTGTTACGCGTTGTCGTTGCCCTGGAAGAGATTCTGCAACGCAACGAACTGCAAGTGACGGAGGCTGTCTTCTTTCAAGCCAAAGAAACGTTGGAACAGGCTCATCTGGAACTGCGCCAGCAGATTGACCTGGCCCACCGCAAATAGATCGTTGGACAATGCCTACTCCCAAGAACGATTCCTTCTTCCGACGGCTGAACCGCCGCACAAATCTCTTCGCTCGACAGACGCTGGCTGCACTGGCCAATCTCCGTCGCTGGTTTTTTCGCAGCTATCTGCCTCACTATGTCGTCATCACACTGACAGGGGAGCTGGTCGAGCGCGCACCTCATCTCCCCTGGTGGACTGCCTTTGCGCCCTTCTTTCCTGTTCCCGCCAGCCTCGAAAGCATCGACCGCGCGCTGCACACCATTGCCCAAGACCCAGATGTGCAGGGCGTCGCCTTTCTCTTCAAGGGCGCCCAGCTGCGGCTGGCCCAGGCCCAGAGTTTCGCCGCGCTCATCGCGCGTTTTCGCAACCGTGACCGCAATCTCCATGCTGCGTCTGGACGACCGCCCAAACAGGTCATCGCATTTATGGAGCAGGCGAACCAGTCCGGCTATGTGGCTGCATGTGCAGCGGATCGCATCATCTTTACGCCGCTGACCACCTGGGATGTGCTGGGTGTGCAGGCTGGCGGCGTCTATTTTAAGGAGACTCTGGCGCGCTTGGGCGTACAGGCAGAGGTGGCGCGCATCTCCCCGTGGAAGAGCGCAGCCGATGCCATGAGCGAAGCCGCCATGAGCGAAGAAGTGCGCGCCCAGACCAACTGGCTGTTAGACAGTATCTACAGCGATGTCGTCGCGGCCATTGCGCGCGGTCGCCGCCTGGGCGAGACGGATGTACGCACCCTCATCGACGACGCGCCGTTGGATGCTGTAGAAGCGATGAACTGTGGGTTGGTGGATGATGTGGCCTATGAGGACGAACTGCCGCGTCTGTTGGGTGCGGCGGAGTCGCCCGCTCGCCTCAAGCAGTACGCCCGGGTGCGTCGTCTGCTGCTACGCCGGGCCGAGCCGCGCACGGGTCAACGCATCGGCGTCATCAACCTCAGCGGCGCCATCCTGCCCGGCGAGAGCCGCGCTTTCCCCATCGCACTGCCGCTGCTGGGGGAGGCCGTAATGGGCAGCGCCACCGTGCAGCGCACCGTGCGCGCCGCGCGATTGAACAAGCGCCTGGCCGCGGTGATCGTCGTCATCGACTCGCCAGGCGGCTCGGCCCTGGCCAGCGACCTGATGTGGCGTGAGCTGAGCTTGTTGGCCGCGGAAAAACCGCTCATCGTCTACATGGACAGGGTGGCGGCCAGCGGCGGTTACTACATAGCCGCGCCTGCCCACACGATCATCGCGCAACCCGCGACCATCACCGGCAGCATTGGCGTCGTGACGGCCAAAGTGACCACCGATGGCCTCTACGAGAAGCTCTCTGCCCGGCGTGAGATGTTGCGCCGAGGAGCGAACGCCGGGCTATTGAGCGACTATGGGAGTTGGAATAACGAACAGCGGCAAAAAGTCGAGCAAAGCGTGCGCCAGGTTTATCATGAATTCAAACAACGAGTGGCGACGGGGCGCAGGCTCGACTACAACGATTTGGACGATATTTGCAACGGGCGGGTGTGGACGGGCGCCCAGGCAAAAGAACGCGGGCTGGTGGATGACCTGGGCGATTTCCACACGGCCTACCGCGCCGCCTGCCGCGCCGTCCAGCTACCGGAGGATGGCTCTGTGGGTGTGAGCCGGGTGGTGGATCCCGGGTCGGGATTGCTGGCAGAGAGTGTAAACGCCGCGGCTGCGCTCTTGGGGATGGAGCAGGCGGCTTTTTGGCGCAAGGCTGCACAAGCGGCGCTTCGCGGCGATGCCCTGGCGCTTTTGGACAGGGAATGGTTCTGGCTGCTGGCCGAGGACTGGCCGGTGGTGTGAAAAGTGCATCAGTGCGATGCAGAGAATAGGAGAAGTTTCATGATCTTCGATGTTGCAGCGGTGCGCCGCCAGTTTCCGGCGCTCAGCGAGTTGTACAACGGTCGGCCAGCCATCTTTTTCGACAACCCGGGCGGCACACAGGTCCCACGCCAGGTGATTGACGCCATAAACGACTACATGATCCGGCGCAACGCCAACACCCACGGCCTCTTCGAGACCAGCGTGCGCAGCGACGCGATCATCGACCAGGCGCGCCAGGCTGCGGCCGATCTCTTAGGCGCAGAGATGGATGAGATCGTCTTTGGCGCAAACATGACCAGCCTCACTTTCGCCACCATGCACGCATTGAGCCGCGAGTTCACACCCCAGGATGAGATCGTTGTCACACGGCTGGATCACGACGCCAACGTTGCGCCCTGGCTGATGATGGCCGAGGATACAGGGGCAACGGTGCGTTTTGTGGATGTGGACCTGGAAACTTGCACGCTGGACATGGAGCATTTCCGCAGCGTGATCACCCCGACCACGAAGTTGGTCGCCGTGGGCTACGCCAGCAACGCAGTGGGCACGATCAACGATGTGCGCCGTATTGTTGGCTGGACGCGAGATGTGGGCGCCATCAGCTACATCGACGCAGTGCAATACGCCCCCCACGGCCTCATTGATGTGAAGGCGCTGGGCTGCGATTTTCTGGCCTGCAGCGCCTACAAGTTCTTTGGCCCCCATGTTGGCATCCTCTACGGCAAGCGGGGTCACCTGGAGCGTCTGCGCGCCTATCGGGTGCGGCCAGCTGGCGACCAACCGCCCGGAAAATGGGAGACTGGCACAAAGAACCACGAAGGGTTGGCCGGTGTGCTTGCAGCCATCGACTACATCGCCGGGCTGGGCGTGCAGTTTGGCGGCGTAGCGGACGCAGCCAGCCGTCGGGAAAAGCTGCGCGCAGCCTGGGCGGTCATCTGGCGTTATGAGCAGACCCTTATGGAGCGGCTACTCACCGGGTTGCAGGTGATTCCGGGTGTGCGTATCTACGGTCTGACGGACCGCACAGATTGGAATCGCCGGGTGGCGACTGTCTCCATCCGCAAAGAAGGGACCACGCCCGAACAGCTTGCCCGGGCGCTGGCCGGCGAAAATATCTTCGTGTGGAACGGCAACTTCTACGCCCTCTCCATCAGCGAGCGTTTGGGAGTGGAAGCCAGCGGCGGTCTGCTGCGCATCGGTCTGGCCCACTACAACACGCTCGACGAGGTGGATCGCTGTCTGCGGGCTATCGAGCGATTGTGAAAATGCACTTTTACCGGATAGGTCGTGCGCTCAGGGTCAGTTCCACGTCGATATAGTCGCCGTTGCGCAGCAGCGTAAAGTTGATCGTGTCTCCTGGGCTGGTGTAGCGCTGAAGATAAGAAAGGACTTCGTCGAAGCTCGTGACGGGCTGCTCGTTGATCCTCGTAATCAAGTCGCCTCCGCGAGTCTCGGGACAGATTTGCGGATACTTCGTGTTCGCATCCTCAGCGCCGCTGCGCAGACCAGCGCGTGCCGCCGGCGTCCCCTGCAAAACAGCCGCAACTACCGCGCCGCGTAGGTTGGAATCAAGCCCTTGCTCGGCTGCGCAGATGGGGCTGAAGGTGACGCCGCTGATGCCCATGTAGGGGTGTTGGTAGCGTCCCTGGGCGATGAGGGCCGGCACGACGCGCTCGACGATGGCGATGGGGATGGCAAACCCTACTCCACTGTTTGCTCGCTCTTCGGAGCGAATCTGGGCGTTGACGCCGATCACCTCCCCCCGTTCGTTGAGCAGTGGTCCGCCAGAGTTGCCCGGGTTGATGGGTGCGTCAGTCTGCACCGAGGCAGGGATGCTAAAACTGGCGCGCGCCGGAATGGAGCGACCAACAGCGCTGACGATGCCGGTGGTGAGCGTCCCTTCCAGACCAAACGGGTTGCCAATGGCTGCGACGCGCTGCCCCACGCGCACTTCATCCAAATTGCCGCGCAACACGGGGCGCAGGCTATATCCTTCTGGATCGATCTTCACGACTGCCAAATCGCTATCCACATCCGTGCCAACAATTTCCGCCACCGACATGAGGCCGTCGCTAAAGCGAATGAGGAGTTGGTCGGCGCCTTCGACGACATGGTTGTTGGTGACGATGTGACCGTCCATATCCCATACAAACCCAGA
Source organism: uncultured Caldilineaceae bacterium (assembly GCA_964560495.1). Classification (GTDB taxonomy): domain Bacteria; phylum Chloroflexota; class Anaerolineae; order Caldilineales; family Caldilineaceae; genus UBA5069. The sequence continues at coordinate 37,910 of CAZLMM010000042.1, read as the reverse complement.
GCCGCCGCTCGACGTGTAGTAGCTATCGTCTTCCAGGCCGGAGATCGCGCTGCTGTGAAGAGTGGAACCAAGCTGCAAAACCGAGATATTGACGACTGAGGGATTCACCTGTTCATAGATGTTCATCAAGACGGCAGACTCGTAATCGACTCCATCCGGCGGGACGATGATGACGTGCGGTCGAGGGGTAGGCGTAGGCAACTGTACTTGGACAACAGGCGCGCCTGTCACACGGGCCACAGAGCGGGTGGGGATGAAGATCGCGCTGGCTGCAAAGACCATCATGCAGCCGACGAAAACAAGCGCCAGAACTGCGGTGATTCCCAACCAGACCAAACCGGACGAAGAACGATTGTTTGAATCAATCACGACAATACTCCTTTACACGTCACCAAATTCGGTTTTCATTGTACGAAACATTCGCTGCTCTGAAAAGTGATTGTCATTTCACTTTTGATCTCTCCTTGTCAATCATGTCAGGCTGCCCGCCTGTGTTACAATGATGGCTGAACTATGGGGTGATAGACGCCTTGTTTCGACGGTGTAAAGCCCACGTGCGCAAGAAAGGCGGCTTTTCGTGAACCGACGCCAGCTCGCCCTGGTGATTATCCTCAATTCGATCATCAGTTTCGTCATCGTGCTGGCGGTGATTTGGGTTTTTGAGGCGCGTCGTCCAGACCCCGAGGAACTGGCAGCCTTGGGGTCAGCCGGCGCAACCGTTGGTTCTGCGACGCCCCGCGTCGTCATCGATCTTCCGCCGACCGCAACATCGCCGGCAATTGCAGCCGAGTCAACGGGCGAGACCGGCGACGCTGCGCCAACGCCCGCCAGCGCGGAGGAAGAGGACGGGGTTGTGCATATTGTACAGCCGGGCGAGAGCGTGAGCTCCATCGCAGGAAGATACGGCGTGACTCTGGCCTCCATCGTCGCAGCAAATAACATGGAGAATCCCGATTTCGTCTTTTCAGGGCAGCGTTTGGTGATCCCCGTCGGCGGTTTACCCACACCGACGCCAGCGTGGCAGGCGACTGGTGTGACAGGATTGAAAATCCGCGCCATTGCCGGCGCCGGCGACCTGGCAAACGAGTACGTGGAGATCGTCAACGATACGGATTTGACCTTCAATCTGCAAGGATGGCGTTTGCAACGAGACGGCGGTCCAGAGTACACCTTTGGCGATCTGCTCATCTTTCCTGGGGGGAGCGTGCGACTCTATTCGACAAGCGGGACAGACAGCACGATTGTCCGTTATTGGGCGCAAAGTGCGTCGGTGTGGCAGACAGGCGCACAGGCAACGCTGGTCAATGCGCAAGGCGACGGGGTGGCGACTTTTCAGACGCCGTGATGTGGAAATCACTTACCACAGAGAGCACAGAGGGATTTTCATCTGTGACTGTGATCCGCAGGCGCACGGACACTGACCAGAAAAATTCGCCCGTTACGGATTGCGAATTACAAGTCGCTTGCGCCATTTTCATTGTTACATGTCAGCGAGAAAAGAGATGACAGACGAAAAGAGGCCGGCGAAGTCCGGCGAGAGCCGCAACCGGCGTCGGTATTTTCGGCGGAAGGCCGGAGAGAAGCGACCCGAACCTGCACCGCCGGTTCGGGTGCGGGGAGGGACGCGCCCCGACAACAAGGTGGAGGCCGCATCCGGTGGAGTCGAACGCACCCAGTCCACAAGCCGACGCCGACGACGCAGCAAAGGACGGCGTTCAGGTGCAGAGGCGCGCGTCGAGGTTGCTGTTGCGCCGATCGACATAAACGACAACATTGCGCTGCCTCCATCGATTTTCATCTACACCTACACAGTGCTACCGGATAGCAAAGAGTCATATGAGTTCCGCAGTGAGCACTTCTCTACCGTGGGGCGCACCCTGGAGGATTACAATATCGACATTTCATCGCTGTTTCGTCAAGAGGAGTCCGCCGCGTCGCGCATCGCGGCGGCCTTCGCCAACATGGAGCCTGATGACGAAGATGACGCTCCTGCACGTGCGCCAGAACCCGTGGAATCGCCAAAACGACAAACGAAAGAGAAAAACAAGTGACTCCGGTGGCGCCAATTTCCAGATTGCATGAATATGTGGGCCAGGAAGTGTCGATTCAAGGCTGGCTCTACAACAAGACAGAAAAGGGCAAGCTCCAATTCCTACAGGTGCGCGACGGCAGCGGCGTCTGCCAGGCAGTCGTCTTCAAGAACAACGTCACGCCAGAGGAGTTCGAGGACGGCAAGCGGCTGACTCAGGAGAGCAGCCTGGTGTTGACGGGCGTCGTCAAGGCAGATCCGCGCGCGCCCGGCATCCCAGGCGGCTTCGAGGTTGATGTACGCAGCCTGCAAATTGAGCAGATTGCTGAGCCGTATCCTATCTCGCCCAAGGAGCATGGCGTTGAATTCCTCATGCAGAACCGTCATCTCTGGCTGCGTTCGTCACGCCAGTGGGCGGCCATGCGGGTGCGCGCCGTGATCGTGCGCGCCATCCGCGAGTGGCTCGATGAGAATGGCTTCCTCAACGTGGACACGCCCATCATCACGCCGGCCGCTGCGGAGGGCACAACTACCCTCTTCAAGATCGATTATCACGGCGAGCCAGCTTTTCTGGCGCAGACGGGACAGCTCTATAACGAGGCCAACATTTTCGCCTTTGGTCGGGTCTATTGCTTTGGCCCCACCTTTCGCGCCGAAAAGAGCAAGACGCGCCGCCATCTACAAGAGTTCTGGATGGTGGAGCCGGAAATTGCATTTTGCGATCTCGACCAATTGATGGAGATCGAGGAGCAATTTGTCTCGCATATTGTGCAGACCTGCCTGGCCCAGTGCGAACCAGAATTGCGCGTCCTGGAACGGGATGTCAGCCATCTGCAAAGGGTGACGCCGCCTTTCCCGCGCATCCATTACGACCAGGCGGTAGAGATGATCAACGCTGCGGCAGGGCGCGGCGAGTTGACGCCTGGCTACGACGACCCAGTGCCTGCCATTGAATGGGGAGAGGACTTTGGCAGTCCCCATGAGACCTATCTGGCGGCCCAGTTCGACAAACCGGTCTTTGTGCATCACTACCCCAGCGCGGTGAAGGCGTTCTACATGGAGCCAGAGGCGGAGCGCCCTGAAGTCTGTCGCAGCGTCGATCTGCTGGCGCCGGAAGGCTACGGCGAGATCATCGGTGGAAGCGAGCGTATGAGCGACCCCGACAAGTTGGTCGCGGCGATTCGTCATCATCACTTGCCTGAAGAGGTCTACCAATGGTACATCGACCTACGCAAATATGGCTCGGTGGTGCACAGCGGTTTCGGGCTGGGCGTAGAGCGCACGGTTGCGTGGGTCTGTGGTCTCGACCACGTGCGCGAGACCATTGCATTTTCGCGCACGCTGACCAACATGAGGCCATAAACGGCGCTGTCTGCGCCCGGCGCCCAGACAGCGCGCCCCATGTCGATGGCTGCGGGGTGAAGAGATGATCTTCTGGGTAGTCTTGTTTTTCTCCGCATCCGTCACATTCCTGCTCACTCCCGTTGCAATGCGCATTGGCCGCCGTTTTCGCTTGGTCGATCAACCAGGCGGGCGGCGGCGTCATCAGGGCGTCATCCCGCGCACCGGTGGACTGGCTCTCTTTGGTGGTTTTTTCATCACGGTGCTGTGCCTCCTCTTGCCCGAACTGACGCCCGCCAGCGTCGCCGCTTGGCTGCCTCCACGTAACGACCCCAATGAGTTGTGGCGTCTCATCGCCCTGCTGGTTGGCAGCATCTTCTGCACAGTGATGGGATTGCTGGATGACCGCTACGAATGGCCGTTGTGGCCCCAATATGTCGTGCAGGCCGTTGCCGCCATCATCGGCATCTCTGGGCTGATCTTCATCAAGCACGTCAACAACCCTTTCGCTGACGGCTATCTCTTTGGCGAAAATGGCTTCGCCTGGTGGTTGGTCTTGCTCGTATCCATTTTTTGGTACATGGGCATGATGAACACAGTCAACTGGCTGGACGGTTTGAGCGGCCTGGTGGCTGGCGTCACGGTCATTCTGTGCGCTGTACTGGCGCTACACATGATCTACATCGCCGAGCCGCCTCAACTGAGCGTGGCGCTGTTGCCTTTGGCGCTGATGGGAGCCGCTTTGGGCTTTTTGCCCTTCAATTTCTCACCGGCGCGCATCTTTATGGGCAGCAGCGGCAGTTATTTTTTGGGCTTTGCCATCGCCGCGCTGGGCATCATCGGCGGGGCGCGACTGGCGACAGTCATGCTGGTCATGGGGCTGCCGGCGCTGGATGTGGCTTGGCTCATCGTTGACCGCAAACGCCGCGGCCTCTCGCCCGGTCAGGGTGGGCGCGACCATCTGCACTTTCGCCTGCTAGACATGGGCATCAGCGAGCGCGCTATCGTGTTGGGCTACTGGGCCTTCTGCGCCATTTTCGCCGCTGCGACGCTGCTCATCGATAGTCGCATCTACAAAGTGCTGGCGCTGATTGGTTTGCTGATCGTTGGCCTGGCGCTGCTGACGTGGGCCAGCCGGGGAGCAGCCCATCACAATAGTGGGCAAAGGGGGCGCGATGCGCATTCTGGCGATTGAGACAAGCTGCGACGAAACAGCCGCAGCCGTCGTAGAAGATGGCCGGCGACTTCTCAGCAATGTAGTGGCGACGCAGATCGACCTGCACCGACGTTTTGGCGGCGTCTTTCCAGAGGTCGCCAGCCGTCAACACGTGCTCGCTATCCAGCCCGTTGTGCGCCAAGCGCTGAGAGAAGCCAATGTGGCCCACCCAACAGAACTGGATGCAATTGCCGTGACCCAGGGGCCGGGGTTGGCAGGCAGTCTGCTGGTGGGGGTGAATGCGGCGAAAGGGCTTGCCTTTGCCAGCGGCCTCCCGCTCATTCCTGTCAATCATCTCGAAGGTCACATCTACAGTAACTGGATTGAGTTCTCCGATGGAGCGCGGGGCGTCTCTGAGGATCGCTTTCCCCTCCTGGTGCTCATCGTCTCGGGAGGGCACACAGAGTTGACACTCATGGAAGGACACGGCCGCTATCGACGGATGGGCGGCACGCTGGATGATGCTGCGGGCGAAGCCTTCGACAAGGCGGCGCGGCTGCTCCAACTTGGCTTTCCTGGGGGGCCGGCGATTCAGGCAGCAGCCCAAACAGGCGACGTCAACCGCTTCAAGTTGCCGCGCGGCCTGCTCCATGACGGCGGCCATCGCTTCGACTTTAGCTTTTCGGGTCTCAAAACTGCGGTGCTCAATCTGACGCGCCAGTTGGAACGGGAGGGACTGAAGCTCGACGACCCGCAGTTGCGCGCCGACATTGCGGCGTCGTTTCAGGCGGCTGTGGTGGATGTGTTGGTGGAAAAGATGAGCGCGGCGGCTCTGGAGAGCGGCGCGACGCAGGTGTGCATCTGTGGGGGCGTCAGCGCAAATGCAGCGTTGCGTTTTGCAGCCCAAGCGCGCATGGATGAATTGGGGCTGCCCTTGACCATTCCGCCGCTGTTTCTATGTACGGACAATGCCGCGATGATCGGCGCTGCGGCCTACTTTCGGTGGCGGGCAAATGGTTCGTCGGCCGCTGACACGCTGGCAATTGACGTAGCAGCCAATCTACCTCTTCTTTCATAGAGGAGCGAGCAGCTGCCACAGCGCGTCTTTTCCTGTACAACTTGTCTCTGCCTCATCGTGTCGATCTGATAGACAACACAAATAGACTTCGTACATTGCGTAGGTGCAGCTCGTAGCCGCACGTCTCTGGTCAACCATGATTGTGCGGTTACGAACCGCACCTACGGTTGTATGATCTTTATTTGTCACGTCTATTATATCCTGTCAGAAAAAGCAGCGGCGACAGCGCGCCCCTGTCTATGACCTGACATTTTCTTGTGGATGCTCTGAGCCGATTGACGCGGGCAAGGCGCTTTTCTCCTGACCGGCGCCGTTGACGTTTGCTGCAGGGGATTCAGAGCGAAGGCTGGAGATAGACGGCTCGGCAAGAGGCGCATTTCGCTTCATCGCCTGACCATCGCTGCTGCCAGAGGCCAGCGTCCCCGAATCTGGGGAGACGCCTTCTTCTTGGGTGAGCTCAGTGTAGAGAATCTGGTTGCCGGTCACAGTGCGCCTGTAGGGAACGTCTCGCTTGTATTGGGGAAATGGATCGTTCTCAAAGGGCGGATAGTCAAGCAACTTGGCATGGATGTAGCTCCCCAGCACACGCAAGCTGGCGATGACCGGCGCAGCCAAAAATGCGCCAAGCACCCCGAAGACGTTTAGCCCCACAGCCACCCCGCAGATCACCACAACAGGATGGAGATTGATGCTCCCGCCGATGATGCGCGGCACCAGGACGCTGTTTTCCACCTGCTGGATCAAGAAGTAGATGCCGACGGTGATCAGGGCAAAACCGATGTTGCCAACGCCAAAATCGCTCAGCACAGTGCTGCCCTGGATGAGTGCGACGATCACAGCAGGGATCATGGCGATGGTGGGACCGATCTGGGGAATGACTTCGAGGACGCCGGCCACGATCGCAAGAATCAGAGCGCCGGGCATACCCACCAGGCGCAGTGCAAGCCATGTGACAAAAAAGACCGCCAGGCTCAAGACGATCTGCCCGCGAAAAAAGGCTGACCAGATATAGCCCATGCGCCGCAGCACCTCGCGCAATTCAGGCTGATAGGACGCCGGGAAGAGTTCCTCCACATAACGGCGCATGCGGGGCACGTCTTTGGTGATGTAAAGGCTCAGGAAGAAGACGACGATGGCAGCAAAGACCGTCTGAATGATGCTGCCCACCACACTCACACTGATGGCGGCTGTACTGCTGACAATGCCCGTGGCCGTGCTGATGCCCTGTTGAATGTAATTGAGCACTTCGGCCACCGTCGGGACAAAGGTGATCTGCTGAAAGCCGGTTTCCAGTTGCTGGGCGATCTGATCTGTGGGGATTTCAAATCCCAAGAAAGAGAGCGTATCGGGCAGATTATTCAGGCCTTGCATCAGCCAATTGAACAGACCCGTGGCAGTACGCCCCACATCGAAGGCGCCCAGTTGTCGCAATTGTTCGATCAGAACAGGCACCAGCAGGACAGGGAGGAGCACTAATGCAACGAGCACGAGGATGTAGAGGATGATTGTCGTGATGCTGCGGGGGATACGTATGCGGGCCACCAGATCTACGACAGGGTTGAGAATGTAGCTGATGATGGCGGCCAGAATCAGCAGCGGCAGGACATCCAGGCTGAGCCAGAAAACGAAAATGGCGAAGACCAGCAAGAGCACCCAAACGATGCGCTTGGTGGAAAGGTCCCATTGAGAGCTTGCCGGCACGTTCGCGTTGCCGCCGGTTCGTTGTCCGGCGTCGCTTTGAAGCTCCTTTCGGGCAAGCTGAGTTGTCTCCTGGGTTTTTGGCGTCTGGCTCATAGTGTGAATTGGCCGATGATCTGATTGCCGCTTCTTCGCGCCCTATAACCCTTCATCGAGTGGATGGTCGCGCCGCCAGTCCTACAGCTACACACGCCTCTGCTGTTTGCTCAACGCTTTGCGCGCCAGAGTGATGTGCAGCCCTTCTTGTTCGACGAATTGCTGAAACAATGCGGTGAACCGTTCACGGTCAGCCGGATTCATGACCGCAACTGCATCGGCTGTTTCGATGGCGTAGGGATAGCCGAGGCCGATGATGCACTCGGCGCGCACTGCGTCAATGACGGATTCGGCGCGGCCGCTCTCCATCACCCAGCGCGGCATCTCGACGCGCGCGGGCAGGCGGTCAGCGGTGAGCCGCACATAGGTGAAGACCACGTCCTCGTAGAATGGCGCCCGACCCTCGCGACTCATCGCGTCATCGCGCGCGCAAATGAAGAACGGTGTGCGGTCGCCCCAATGGGGAAGCAGCGGCCCGGCCAGCATAGTATCCGTGATGGCTTGTGCGCTTCCTGTACGCATGACATTGTCGATCATCCCCACCAGATCTCGGCTGAAAGAGCCATCTACAAAACCCACCACCGGCACGCCGCTGCGCTCCGAATACGTCAACACTTCGTTCACCGCCTGCAGATAGATATCCGAACGCCGGGGCAGCATGGGGCTGGCGAAGCTGATGATGAACGAGCCATCGAAGAAAGCGACAGGTTTCGCTTCTATCGGATGGTCGGCGTAGTTCATGATCAATTCACAGAGTTTGCGACATTCGCCGACAAAACGCTGCTGGTTGATATACCAGTTGGCAAAGCCGCTCTCACCCTCTTCCTCGCTGCCCTGCAACTCACCGGGCGCAATCACGTCAAATTCCACATCTTTGACGTAGCGTCCCTCGATTGCATGGTCATTGATGAACCAACCGACCTGAATCGCACCGATGGGGATGGAAATGTCTTTGGTTGGGATGATCTGGCTGCCATCCACAGCCAAAACCGTGCGATTCAGGAGCGTCTCCCGCGCCCAGTTGCGCGCCTCCTCATGGTTCGCCCATTGCGCGGCAAAGGGCATACACAGCCTGTCGGCCTGGTCCAGTTCGAAAGTGGGACGTGCGCCCGGCCAATTGATGTTGAGCTGGTCTAGCATGGCTTCGATCTGACTCTTGCTCAGGGAGAGGAATTCCACCAATGTCGCATCCAGGCGCGTCTGCTGCTTTCTCTGTTCTGTAAGATATGCCTGAAAATGAGGACGTTTCCGTTCCAGGGCGGTGATTGCCTTTTCGCGACTGAGCATGACGAGAATTATATCACCTGATGTATACTATGAAGGCACATCCTTACCCGACTGATCAACATTTCGACTTTGCGGTCGAATCAGAGAATGCACTCGCTGTACAAAACTCATGACACACTGGAGAGAATACCTTACCCCGCGTTCGATTGACGAAGCCCTTGCGCTATTGGTTCGTTATGGCGCAGACGCACAGATCATCGCCGGCGGCACAGACCTTGTGCTGGATATGCAGCAAGGCAACCATGTCGCCACACCTGTATTGGTGGATGTGACCGCCATTCCAGGGTTGGCAGACATCTGCGAGGATGGAGCATGGATTGTCATCGGCGCGGCGGCGACTCATGCACAAATTGAGCGCAGCCCGCTGCTGCGTCGCCACGGAATGGCGCTGGTCGAAAGCTGTAGTGTGGTGGGCGGCCCTCAGGTGCGCAACGTGGCGACCATCGGTGGAAACGTGGCCCATGCCCTGCCCGCCGCCGATGGTGCAATCGGCCTGTTGGCGCTGGATGCACAAGTGGAAGTGTGCACCTGGACTGTCGCTGGCGTCGCTCGGAAGTGGCAGCCCCTTTTGTCGATCTACGCCGGCCCAGGGCGCACCATCCTGACGAAGCAGCAGATGCTTTCTGCATTTCGCATCTCTATGGCCGCCCCACGCCAGGCCAGCGCCTTCGACCGCATTATGCGACCCCAGGGCGTGGCCTTGCCGATCCTGGGCGTTGCTGCACGTCTGACATTCTCTGAGAGCAGGGGCCAGGTGAACGATGCGATTATCGCCATTGGTCCGGCAGGGCCGATTCCTTTTCGCGCCAGTGAGGCAGAGCGCGTGCTTACCTCTGCGGCGTCCTTCGACGAGGCGGTTGTGGGACAGGCCATCGCGGCGGCCCAGAAACAGGCCCAATTGCGCACAAGCCGGCATCGGGCCAGCAAGGAATATCGGCATGAGATGGCGGCGGTGCTGTTAGGGCGTGTGCTCCGTGCGGCGGCCCAGCGCGCGGGGGTTGTGGTGTGAATAGCGGGCGGCGGTTGGGGGCGGCATCGGTTGGAAACCGACGCCTGGTGAGACGAAACCCGCGAGTCGGGTTGGGCGGCGGCGGTTGGGGGCGGCATCGGTTGGAAACCGACGCCTGGTGAGACGAAACCCGCGAGTCGGGTTGGGCGAACTTCGAGTTGATAAAGGATTGCACAATGAAACGTCCAGGCGCATTTTATCAACTGATCTATCACTTTGTCTGGTCCACGAAGGATCGCGCTCCGCTCCTGACGCCGATGGTCGAGGGGGAGGTCTATCATTACATTGATTTGAAATGCAAAGAACTGGGCTATCGGCTCTATGCAGTGAACGGGATTGAAGATCATACCCACGCACTGGTGGAATTAAAGCCGACGATGTGTCCTGCGGATGTAGCGAAGATGCTCAAAGGCTCGTCCTCTCACTATATCAACAAGGAGAGTAAGTCGGGCGCAACGCTTTATTGGCAGGATGGTTATGGGGTTGTTACTCTGCGTAAAGCAGAGATACCCAGCGTGACGCGATACATCGAGCGACAAAAAGAACACCACCGCACAGGCCGGCTCAGCGAGATCCTCGAAATCGACGCGATGCCGGAAGGATACGAATAAGCGCCGTGTATGGTCAGCCTCATATCCCGTTCGCCAACCCGCAGCGCGGGTTTCGTTCCACCAGCCGTTCGTTTCCAACGAATGGCCGACCAACGAACGCCCGCCAACCCGCAGCGCGGGTTTCGTTCCACCAGCCGTTCGTTTCCAACGAATGGC
>CAZLMM010000042.1:0-27349 GCA_964560495.1 uncultured Caldilineaceae bacterium | reverse complement strand
CGCCAACCCGCAGCGCGGGTTTCGTTCCACCAGCCGTTCGTTTCCAACGAATGGCGCAACAAACGATTGAACAATCCTATGCCTCAATCAAACTCATCTTTCACCACTATCTACGGTCGTAACTTGCTGGCGGAGTTCCAGCATTTCGTCCACCAACCTTGCCTGGTTGTGACCATGGAGGATCTGTGGGATAAATTCAGCCCACACTTCACCGCTGATTGGTTTCACATCCACTTTGTCACTACTCTCGATTCCGAAGAGCTGCAGCCGCAGCTGGCGCGCCTGCCTGAAGTAAACAGCGTCATCGGGCTGGGCGGCGGTCAGGCGCTGGACATCGCCAAGTATGTGGCGTGGAAGCGGCGATTGCCTCTCTTTCAGGCGCCGACCGCCATGACCGTCAACGCGGCGTTTGGTCACCGTGCAGCCATTCGCTTCGACGGTAATGTGCGCTATGTTGGCTGGGTCGTCCCTGAAGCGGTCTACGTGGATTACGATGTGGTGGCCGGCGCACCCCTCGCGCTCAACCGCAGCGGCGTCTGCGACATTCTCTGCTACCACACAGCCCACGGCGACTGGAAGTTGGCTCATGAACGGGGCAAGACAGAACGCAAATGGCCCTACGACGCTGGGCTGGTGGCCGAGGCGCAAGAGGTGTTCCAGTCGGTGCTGACCCAGATCGATGAGATCGCCAGCGTCACCGACCAGGGTATCCGCACGCTCATGGATGCCCATTGTTGGGGCGGAGCGGCGTTCCACAATGCCGGGTGGAATCCGCGCCACATCGAGGGCGTCGAACATTTCATCTTCTATGCCCTGGAGTACAACACGCGCAAGCACTTCATCCATGGCCAGCCGGTCTGCCTGGGCATCTACATCGGCTCGGCCATGCAGGACAACCGCGCCGACGAGATGTTGGCGACGATTCATCGAGCTGGCGTGGACATTCGCCCCGAAGCCATGGGCGTCACCTGGGAGGACGTGGCGACGGCGCTGCGCGGGCTGTCGCAATTCGTGACACAGGCGGGTCTCTGGTACACCATCGCTAATGAATTCGTTGTCACCGATGCGTTCATCGAGCATGTGCGCTGTCGCATCGAAGAAACCTATGGAGCCTGGCATCCCCAATGAACCTTACCGCTGGCTATGCACAGGACGTGATCACGCCCACCCTTGATCGCCCGGTTTACCTGGCTGGTTTTGGCCGCAATCGCCGCGCCGTCGATGTGCATGACGATCTCTATGTACGAGCGCTGGCGCTGAGCAGTGAGACGCAACGCATCGCCCTGGTTGCTCTCGACCTGATCGGCCTGGCCCGCCATCACTGTCAGGAGATCGAGCGCCGGGTCGCCAGCATGGTCGGGCGGACTGATGTGATCGTCGCCTGCACTCACACGCACCACGGGCCAGACACGATTGGCCTGTGGGGACCGGATGAATCAACCTCCGGTGTCGACCCCGAATATCTGGCGATGGTCAAAACCAGAATTATACAAACCATTCTGGCGGCTTTTCGCTCCGCGGCGCCTCTCGAAAGCGTCAAGTCTACACACGCCCCTGCGCCGGGCGTTGTGCAGAACTTTCGCAACCCAACGATCGTGGATGATGACCTGACTTGCATCCAGTTCCACGTTGCTGGCGAGCGCGCCCTGGCGACGTTGCTCATTTTTCCTTGTCACCCAGAAGTGCTCTGGGATGACAACCCCTATATCACCTCCGACTATGTTCATAGTCTACGCCAGTGCATGGAAGAAGTCAGCGCTGCGCCGTGTCTTGTATTTGTTGGCGCGCTGGGCGGCATGTTGTCGCCGCTGGTGGAGGAGCGCACCTTCGTTGCCGCCGACCACATGGGACGCATTATTGCCCAGGCGGGGCATGCCGCGCTGAACGCCGTTTTCTCATCACGCGACGTTTCCTTCTCCATTGCCCGTGCTGAATTCGCCATCCCCATGACGAACCCGCTTTTCATAATGGCGATGGAGAGAGGGCTGCTACCCAACATACTTGATGACAACAGCGAAGTATTGACCGAAACCACCCTGATCGCCATCGGCGACGTCTGGCTGGCGACCAACCCCGGCGAGCTTCTCCCCAGGCTTGGCTTGATGGCGAAGCGCGCTCTGATAGACGCCGGCGCACGAGTTCCGGCCATCATCGGCCTGGCCAATGACGAGTTGGGCTACATCCTGCCGGCCGATGAGTTCATCTTTCCCGACGATCCTTTTAACCCTGGCGACCATTACGAGGAATCCATGTCGATAGGCGCCGCTGCAGGGCCGGCATGGCAAAACGCATTGGAAACACTCATCCGCTCATTGCGAACGAGTCATTCATCAAATTACATTGAAGGAGAATCAAATGTCTGAGCTTGCAATTCTGGGCGGCCCCAAAACCCGCACAGAGGAATATCCCGATTGGCCCGTCTTTGACCAGCGCGAAGTCGATGCAGTTACCGACGTGATCCGCTCCGGACAATGGGGTGGTTACCCCTATCCCGGCCCCCAGACTCAAAGGTTTCTTGCTGAATTTCTGGCTTATCAGGGCGGCCAGTATGCGATCTCTGCGGCCAACGGCACCGTCACCATGGAGATTGCCTTGCGCGCAGCGGGCATCGGCTGGGGCGACGAGGTGATCGTGCCGGCCTACACTTTTCAGGCCACCGCGGCTGCGCCCATGGCCGCCGGCGCCATCCCAGTCATCGTCGACGTAGACCCGGAGAGCTACTGCATCGCCCCCAAGGCCATCGAGGCTGCCATCACCCCAGCCACCAGGGCGATTATTCCGGTGCACCTCGGCTCGCTCATGGCTGACATGGACGCCATCATGGAGATTGCCGAACGCCACAACCTGATCGTCATCGAAGACTGTGCGCATGCCCACGGCGCGCGATGGCGGGGTCAGGGTGCGGGCACAATCGGTCACTTTGGTTCCTTCAGCCTGCAATCGTCGAAGATATTGACCGCAGGCGAGGGCGGCGTCCTCATCTGCAAGACGAAAGAGCTGGCCGACGCCGCTGCCAGCGTCGTCAACTGCGGCCGCCCGCCGGGCGAGCATGGCCCGGTGACCATCATGGGCGCCAACTTCCGCAGCAGCGAACTGCACGCAGCGTTGGCGCGCGTGCAATTGGAGCGGTTGCCGGAACAGACAAAAGAGCGCGAAGAGATGGTGGCCTACATGGACGAGGCGTTGAGCGAAATTCCTGGTGTGCGTGTGCTGCGCCCCGACGCACGCCTCAGCCGGCGCGCGGTCTATCGCTATATCTTTGCCATCGATCCAGAGGTGTGGGGCATTGAGCATGATGTGGTCTGTGCTGCGTTGGATGCAGAAGGCGTTGACTCTTGGGTTGGCTACGAAGCCATGCACCACTACGAGTTGTTCCAGCCCAAACTATCGCGCTTGCCCGTGCCCATGGCCTTTCCCGAACGCTTTGACTTCAGCCAGATGGACCTGCCTGTTGCGGAGCGCGCCTGTCAACATGAAGCGGTGTGGCTCAGCGAAAGCGTCTTTCGCAGCGGCAAACAGGGAGTGGATGATGCAGTGGCGGCCATCCGCAAGGTGCAGCGCAACGCTGGCGACCTGGCGGGGTTGAAACGCAACAAGTAGATCAGGGATAGGGGGTGGGTGGCAGGGAGCACGCGACTCGCGCCTGTCGCCTATCCCCTCTTGCACGCCTGCTACATGCCCCCTGCCTCTTCCTCCCTGCTGCCTGCGTCGTACCCGCCCCACTTGCTCGTGTAGGAGGCGGCGAAGATTTCAGCATTGGTGCGCGCCACCTCGCGCAGCGCCTGGTCGGTGAGCGCCTGGCGACGTTCAGCAGCATCGCCGGGCGCGGTCTTTCTGCCGGGCGTCACACGAAGAATGCGCACTCTGTGGATGTCGCCCCGGTTGTAAGCGACCTCGCGACCGGCGCGTTTGCCCAGCAGCGCCTGGGCCAGAGGCGTGTTCACGCTCAGCAGACCTGCCTCAAAATCGGCCGTATTGTCGCGCACAACCTGAATGGTCAAGCGTTCTCTCTGACCATCTGTCGAGAACAACTCCACTTCCACCTGCACACCCACGCCAACCGGCAAGTCTTCTGGCGCTGTTTCGCTGTATCTGTCGCTCATGTGTTCTTCCTCTCCCCCTTGTGTGCGGCGCGCAAGATGAACCCGCCAAGCTGATCCAGGATTGTGGCTGTCGCCTCATCTGGGGTGAGCCGGTCTGTATCCACCACAACCTCTGGGGTGGGCGGCGCTTCGTAGGCAGCGCCGCTCCCAGGCAAACGGGGCGTCTCGCCGGCCGCGGCTCGTCTATACAATCCTTTTGGGTCGCGCAGGCGCAACACGTCTGGCTGGCAGCGTACATAAACCTCGGCGAAGTACAAGATGCGCGCACGCGCCTGCTCACGATAGGTGCGGCGATTCGCGGTCGCTGCGATCAACACGTGGACGCCGCTGCTTGCCAGCCATTCCGCCAGATAGACAACCACGCTGTAGAACCAATCGCGCTCCCTGTCATCGTAGGTGGGCTGGGGCGTCAACACGCTGCGCAGTTCATCGGAATCAAGGAGAACTGTCTGCATGTTTTGGGCCGCCAATCGATGCTGCACTGTGCGCGCCAGCGTGCTTTTTCCCGCGCCGGGCAATCCGGTGAACCAGATGACGAATCCTGGGTCAGACAAGCGAACCCCCTTCCAGGAGTGCATTGACGTTACGCCAGTCGTATTGCTCCACGTGCAGTACGTTCCGAGCCAAGGCCAGCAGCCGGCGCCGCGTTTCATCGCGCAGATGAGGATACCACAGCGGACTGGCTAAAACCAGGGCGCGCCAGGCCAGCCAGGGCTGAATCACATGCAGCAACTCGTCATCGGGATGCGCGGTCAGGTAGCTCTCCCAAAATGCCGCATGGAGGCCACTGAACGGCTCGCACAGATCATCGGCGCGTTGCAGGCTAAAAAAGAGATAGTTGATGCTCATACAACTCACATCATCAGCAGCCTCGCCCCACTCGCCGCGGCTGCGGTCCAGCAAGTGGAAATCCGTTGCTGTTTTGAATATCACATTGAATGGGTGAAAGTCGCCGTGCACCTGGCATAGACGATGGTGCAGGGGCTTGAGCCGCCAGCGCCAGTCGTTGACGGCGCACTCGATGGCCCGCAGGAAATCTGCGCCTGCCAGCCCGAAATCGCTGGGATAACTGTCGGCCAGACCCATGACGCCCTCGCCATGACCGATCAGATCGCGCAGCCTACGTCGCCACAAGAGCGGGTCATCGCAGCGCACATTGTGGATCTGCGCCAGATAGCACGCCAACGCCTGCGACCGTGCAATATCAAGTGCGCCGGTTGCGCCCTCGTCGCGTATACGCGCCAGATCATCAGCATAGGGAGTTCCCGTCACAAAGTCGGTGAGAAGAAGCATATCTTGCACATTGCCCAGGGAAACCAGGTCGCCGGTTCCGGTTTGCCCCACCATGTCGAGAGCCTGTGTATGGCGCGGCAGATGACTGAATGTGTGATGATCGAGCCACACTTCGGCGATACGGTCGCTGTCGCGTTCGCGGCCAAAGCCGTTGCGCTTGATCTGCCGCAAAACGACATCGCGCGGCTGGCCTGCGCAGTGAAAGCGAATTCGTAGGGGCCGTCCATAGCCAAAGGCCTTGAGCGCCGCGGCGCCGCGTGCACTGCCGCCCAGCTCCTCAATGCCATCCACCGTGACGGTCTGGGAGAAACGGTTGGACAGATATGATTCGATTTTCTGTAGCTGAGGGGTCATCGTCCACCTCTTCTCAAAACGAAGATCGTTGCCTGTTTCTACCATAGCCCGGAAACAGGGCTATGTCAAGGATCGAGTTCACAACGACCTGGGAAGCGGCAGCGCAACCCGTGCAGCGTTTTTTGTACAGATGGGCGGATATTACAACGCATTTGAGAAGCGCAAAATCGATCTGGCCGAATTCGCCGACACATTCGCCTCGTTTACTGCCGATACGCCCTCTGGCGCGTCGTGTTCAATGGGCGCAGGGCCGTGGATGCCGCGCCCGGCTAGCAGCGTATGATCGCGGAGTGGGCAAACCTGGTGATGATGGAAGCCACCGCTGGACGCACTTGCGCTTCCTGCGCCCAGGTGATTGCCTGGCAGCGCAAGGACGATGCCGCGGGAATGCGCGACCTGGTCGCCATCTACCTGACGGGCGAGTTCTATCTCAACGCCTGCACCCAGGAGCCGCCACAGCTTGTCGGCCAGCTACGGCTGGGCGCGGCTGAACTCGAGCAGGTCTATGGCTGGATGGACACACTGGAACCCGTCGATGAGCAGACAGAGGAGGCTGGCGTCGCCATGCACCGCCAGTTGTGGGCCACTGGCTCGACGCCCGCCGTTCAGGCCGACAAAGAGGCCATGGATGCCATGATCATGGGGCTAATCGAGCAGGTCGCTCCCCAGTGACCGGCGATTCGTCGGCTATCGAATCCTTCCAGGAGGCTTTGCGCTTCCTGGAAGGTCTCATCACAAAGGCAGGCGGTAGCGATATTCGCGTAGGATTACATCCCTCAAGAACTCTTCCTTCACTGCGCGGTCAGCGACAAAACCATGGGCTGCATAAAAACGGAGCGCCCGTTCGTTCCCTTCAAGCACCCACAAGATCGCTTCCCTATAGCCGCGTTTGCGCAGGCTATCAACAGCGTATGTCAGCAGCCGATGACCGCAGCCCTGCCCCCAGAAGCTGGGCGCTACGTAAATGGCGTAGATTTCGCCTGCGTTAACGGAATCAGCGTCGCGGCTTGCACCGAAGGAGACGAAGCCCGTGACCAGCCGGTCATCGTGAGAACACACGACGACGGAATCAGGATGATCGGCGAGCGCGGTGCGCCAGAACGCAGTACGGCGCTCGATGGAGAGCGCCGCCAATTCTGATGCAGGAATGAGACCGGCGTAGGCCGTGCGCCAGGTCTCTACATGAATGGCGGCAATGGCTGGCGCGTCGTCAGGGATGGCCTGGCGGATCATACGCGTCTCCATCAGAGGATCGCCTACAGGGTGCGATATTGGGCTGCCAGACGATTGGCGATGGTGTACGCCCGGATCAGACGACCGGGCGGCACGTCCGGCTGCACCATGTGACCCGTGTTGAAAATGAAGCCCCCACCAGGCGCGTAGACGCAAAATCGCTCGGTGATGTATTGCTCCAGCGCCTCGCCATCGTACACGCGCAACCCGTCCACCACATCCAGCGAGCCATAGATGATGATCTTGTCGCCGTACTGTGCTTTGACAGTGCTCGGATCCATGCCGGAGCTTTCCTGGATGGGGTGGAGGATGTGGTAGCCCATCTCAACGATGTCATCCATGATCTGCATGATGTAGCCGTCGCTGTGGAGAATGACAAAGAGACCCCGGCTGCGGGCGTGCTGCACGACCCGCTCGGCGTAGGCGCGAATCTGCCGCCGCCACATGCGCGGCGAAAAGAGCATGGTCTGATTGCTGCCCCAGTCGTCCGAAAGCGTAATTGCATCGACGCCCGCCGCGGCTACATTGTCCACCAGGGCGCAGAGCCAATCGGCGTAACGGTCGAACCAGGCCATCATCAACGCGGGTGATTGCCCCAGGTTCAGCCAGCAATTTTCGATGCCCAAAAAAGTGCTGCTGCCCTCGACCATGCCCCACAGATGGGCAGTGATGAAACGCCGCGACTTGTGTAGCTCCACGGCCTGGCGCACGTTGTAGCCGCAAAAGTCGTAATTCCAGGCCTCGAAGGTCACCCATTTGGGGTCGAGGGGGTCTTCCAGGGTGATTCCGGCGAGCTCGCTCACGTCGAACTTGCGGCCAAACTGGTTGGGGTAGGGTGCATAGCCGGTCGCCATGGCAACGTTGAACTCATCCATGAACCGCTCGCGGCTGCCGTAGTCCCGTTCAAGCATTTCGATGAACTGCTTCTGCGAGAGCCAGCAGTCCAGAGGTGTAGCGTCCACTGGCTGGCGAGCCAACGTCGCCAGGATTCGTTCTCGACCATTCATGGCGTCATCTCCTCCAGGCAGAGCATCGCGTCCCAAGTGGGCAGCGGGATGCGAGCGACGAATTCGCTGTGAAAACGCTCCATGTACATCTGATCCCAAATGGGGACAATCGCAACCAAGTCGGGCGGCAGTTTTTGGAGGATCTCGGCATAGGCATGCTCCAACAGACGATAGCCAGAGGTGGGGTGCACTTTGTAATTTGGATGCGGCGCAATGACCCCATCTTCCACCATGGCCGCGTCCAGTAGGTCGGCCATGGCGTGGAGCAGGTCCAGCTTGCGCGGCCACGGCGACTCCAGCGATACGGCCTTCTCCACCAGCGGAACCAGAGGTGCGCCCAGCCGCGGCAGACGGCCCAGATAGGCCATCAGCCATTTGTCATAGGGAAAATAGTGTTTGTCCAACAAAAAGGCCAGTTGGATGCCCAGACGCAAGGCATTGGTCAGGCGCGTCAACGCATAGAACTCGTTGTTGCGCAATAAGGCGCGGTTGAGGGCATAGGTTCCCATGCCAGAGAAGAAGCGACACCAATGGGCGATGCGTCGCAAACGCACCGGCTCCGGGTAGTAGGCATTGAAGACGGCGCGCACTGCGCTGAAGCGCCCGCTGGGGTCATGCCAGATTTCGCCGTTGATGACATGGATGATGTCTTCTTCGGGGATCGCCAGCCACTCGGCATGGGTCTGGGGCGCGTGGTCGATGCCGATGGTGCGCAGCAAGAACCCTTCCATGCTTTCCGGGGCCAGACCAGCGCCAGCCACATGGGCCTCGCGCAATGTGTGTCCCCGGTAGTGGGTTGGCAGGTTGGCGCTGACAACGGCCTTGATCTGTTCGGCTTTCTTGCGAAAAACCGCATCGGGAAAGAGAGCGTCGATGCGCAGTCCCCAGTGATGGTCGCTGCTCAACTCGTCGTCAAGCCCCAGCGCCTCGGAGCCATGACCAAAGAGGCCAATGGCCGCCTGCTCCAGCTCGGCGGGGAAGTTCTCCTCAAGGATGGGCTTGACGACGTTGAAGAAGAAGTCGCGACTGACTGCGACGATGGACTCTCTCACTGGGGCCTCCTGGTGGATTCGACAAAGTCAAGAAATCTGGATCGTCAGGGTACGGCCAATCCTTTGTATCTCTCTTGATCGATCCAAGTCAAGTCTATTTGCACGATCTTACACGATCTTATGAGAAGGGTGTTGTGTTGTCAATGTTCATTTCAGACACATCTTGGAGAAAAGAGACAAACGCCGGCGAATGATCCGCGTTGCACACGTGAAGTGATCATCGCCGGCGTTCGCGCCTCTATCGATCCTCATGCCGGGCTATTGCGCAGCAGCTTCCACATTCTCAGCGTTGTAGACCGTGAAGGGTCCCATAAGCACGCGCAGACCGGCGTCGCGAGTCGGGTCCTTGGTGATCTCGAACTCGCCCATGCGACCAGCAGTGAATTTCTCGCCTTCCACGCCTTGCAACGCGCCAGTGGCGATCTGATACGCCAGATGATAGGTCAGATAACCCAGGTCGACAAAGCTCCAGAGGGCGAACTCTGGCGCGCAGCCGTTGAGGGTGTACTCCACCATCTCCGCCGGCAGGCCAAGCCCGGACACCTTGACCGTGTCGCACAATCCCTCGTCCTGCATGGCTTTGGCCGCCGCTACGATGCCCACGGAGGTCGGCGCCATGATCAGCTCCAGGTCGGGATACTTGTCCACCAATGCCAATGCCTGGTTGTAGCTTTCCTCGGATTGGTCATTGCCGTAGACGTAGTCGAGCACCTCGATGTTGCTGTATTCAGGCTGCTTGAGCACTTCCAGGAACGCGTTGTTCCAGGCGGTCTGGTTGGCTGCATCGGGCGACGCCGAAAGGATCGCCAGCTTGCCGCCATCCTCGCCCAGGATGCTTCGCGCCATGTCGGCCATCACCTGGCCGGTCTGATCGAAGTCTACCTGGGCGACAAAGACCTGCTCGCCCTCCGCCGAGGGGATGGGGCTATCCCAGGTGACCACGGTCATGCCTGCCTCGCGCGCTGCAACAGCCGCCGGAGCGAGCTGGTCGCCGGCGTTGTTGGAGATCATGATGGCATCCACGCCCTGAGTCGTGGCGTTGGTCAGGATCTCGATCTGCCCGGCGACGCTGTTTTCCGGCGTGGGGCCAAGGAATTCCAGCGTGCCCGCATTGCCGACCTCGGCGTGGGCTTCCTGCGCGCCCTGATTCGCCTGGTCGAAAACCATGATGCCCAGGAACTTGGGCATGAGCACCATGTCCACACCCTCGCCTTCGGCGGCAGGCTCAGCCGTGGCGTCTTCATGAGCTTCTTCTGTGGGAGCTGCTTCTTCGCCCGCTGGCGCAGCAGGCGCCACAGGCGCGGCGCACGCCGAGAGCGCCAACACTGCAATCAGCAGCAGCCCCAAGATGATACGCAGATTTTTCATGTCTTTCTCCTTTTTTTGAAAGATGGTTGTCACGGAACAACGACAAAAAGACGCAAGCGGGAAGGACTCCCGCTTACTCACACGTGTTGATGTTGGCGGCGCCGGGTTTCCCTGATGCGCTGCCACAAGTTAGGAATCAGCACAGACAGAATGAGCAGAATGCCGATGACCCCTGTCTGAGTGTTGGCTGTGTAGTTGAGCAGGCCCATGCCGTTGCGCAGGTTGAGAATGATCAAAATCGCCAGGATGACGCCAACGATGCTGCCGCTGCCGCCAAAGATGCTGACCCCGCCCAGCAACACCATGGTGATAATGTCCAGCTCGAAGCCTTCCGCTGTGTTGCCGCGCACTGCGCCCAATCGCGCGGCCATGAGCACGCCGGCCAGAGCCGCAATCGTCCCCGACCAGGTGAATATCCACATCTTGACGCGGCGATAGCGCACGCCCGAATAGCGCGCCACTTCTTTGCTGTTGCCGATCACATAGACGAGACGGCCAAATCCGCCATACTGAAGAACGATTGTGCAGATGATCGCCATGACAAAGAAGATGACCAGTGCTGCAGGAAACGCGCCGACGGCTGGCTGTTGTCCCAAGGTGTTGAACCACGCCGGGAAGCCGCCGATGGAACGATCTTCCAACAAAACGCGTGCCAGCCCGCGAAAACCGATCAGTCCAGCCAACGTTACCACAAGCGATGGCAGCCCAACATGGGCGATCCAAAAACCATTGAACGCGCCACAAGCGACGCCAATGAGCAGGCTGATGACGACTCCTGCCCACATCGGCGCGCCCAGCTCGAAAAGAAAAGCCAGCGCGCAGGCGCTCAATCCCATGATGGAAGCCACTGACAAATCGATTTCAGCATTGATGATGACAAAGGTCATAATCAACGCCACAATGATCTTTTCGATGTGAAGCTGAAAGAGGTTGACGATATTCTGCAAGCTCAAGAACTGGGGCGAGCGCGTGATGTTGAAAACCACCACCAAAATAAGGATACCCAGCAGCATTCCCTCCCAACTTTTGAGCGCCTGCCAAATCCTCTGCATCGAACGATTCCTCTGTGTATTCTGGCGTGTGCGTTGTCTGGCGTCTTGAGGTTTTAGGGTTTTGAGGTGTTGGAGGTTGTGAGACGGCGTCCTAACCCCAAAACCTTAATACCTCAGCACCTCAACGCCTTACCGGCTAGCTGCTGCCGGCAGCCCTTCGCCTTTGTCAGTCGACTCCAGCGCCTTGCGCGCCCACAAGGTGCGCAGGCGATTCATGATGACGGTATCGGTGGCGACGGCGAGCAAGATCATCGCGCCCAGGATGGCATCGCGCCAGAACTCGCTGATCTCTAGCCAGCGCAGCAAACTCTGCTCCAGCAGGTCAATCAATACGATGCCCAACATCGCGCCCACCGCCGAGCCAGAACCCCCAAAGATATTGACGCCGCCCACCACTGCGCCGGCGATGGCCTGCAATTCAAGTCCTTGCGCGGCGACCACCGTGATGTTGCCGTAGCGCGAGAGAAACATGAAGCCGCCTAACCCGGAGAGCGCGCCGCATAACAGGAATGCTGTGAAGACCGTGCGCTGGGCCGGAATGCCTGCCACCTTCGCCGCATCGGGATTGGAGCCAATAGCGTAGAGTTTACGCCCCCAGACAGTGTAGCTGAGCACAAATTGAAAAATGATCACGACAATGACTGCCAACACAAAGAGCCAGCGGATGTCCATCTCGCCAATCGAGACGAAGTTCGCCCGCGGCAGGTCTTCCGCCACCCAGTCCGGCAGCTCTCTGGTGGTTACCGTTTTCGAGTCGGAGTAGAGAAACATCAGCGTGCGATAGATGGCCATGGTGCCCAGCGTCGTGATAATTGCCGGGACGCGGCCATAGGCCACGATGACGCCATTGAAGGCGCCCATCGCGGCGCCCAATGCAATCGCCATACAGACGGCCAGAAAAGGCGGAATTCCCTGATGATTGACCAGTTGCGTGCCCACAAAGTACGCGGAGAATCCGACAATTGCACCCACCGACAGATCCACGTTTCGTGTGAGAATGATCAGCGTCTGGCCGACCGCTACCACCACCAACACAGCCACACTGGTGCTGACGCGATTGAACAGCCGGCCCGTCAGATAGTTGTCAATTTGCGTAGCGAAGAAAAGCGCAAGCCCAATGATCAAAACGACGAGAACCAGTTCGCGGAGTTGCTCAGGTCGGATGCGTTTGAAAAGGGTCATGCGTTTACCTCGCCGTTCGCGCCCTGCACCTGACCCATGGCCGTCGCAACGATGCGCTCCTGGGTTGCCTCAGCCTGGTTGAAGATACCCATCTGCCTCCCTTCCCGCATCACCAGGATGCGATCGCTCATCGCCAGCACCTCCGGCAGATCAGAGGAGATCAGGATAACCGCCATGCCCTGGGCCGCCAGATCGTTGATCATGTGATGCACATCGGCTTTTGCGCCCACATCGATGCCTCGTGTCGGCTCGTCGAGGATGAGCAGCTTGGGGCGTGTATTCAGCCATTTGCTCAGCATAACCTTTTGTTGATTGCCGCCAGAGAGCTTGGCGACTTGAGCCTGCACCGAGGAGGTGCGGATAGCAAACCGATCGCGAAATTCCTCTGCGGTTTGCGCCTCTGCACGCCGCCGCAGCAGTCCCCATCCGTTCAGGTAGCGGCGCAACACGGGCAGCGTCATGTTGCTGGTGATGGACATGGGTAAGACCAATCCTAGCCCGCGCCGGTCTTCGGTCACGTAGGCAATGCCCAGCCGCATCGCCTCTTCCGGTGATCGAATCTTCACCCGTCGCCCATCGAACACCACTTGACCGCCGTCGGCCGGTTCCACGCCAAAGAGGGCCAGCCCCACATCGGTGCGTCGCGCACCTACCAGACCGGCGAAGCCCAGCACCTCGCCCCTGCGCACATCAAAGGTCACATCCGCGAAAGCCAGTTCTCGACTCAACCCTTGCACCGACAGGATGACCTCCCCTTGACGCACCTGCGTCTTGACGAAGAACTCCTCCATCTTGCGTCCCACCATGTCACGAATCAGCCCATCGCGGGTTACTTCAGAAATGGGGAGGGTAGAGATGTGCTTGCCGTCGCGAAAGACCGTCACCTGGTCAGAGATCTCGAAAACCTCCTCCAGGCGATGGCTGATAAAGAGGATCGCCACGCCCTGGTCGCGTAGCGTGCGCGCCAGCTTGAAAAGTTGTTGCACTTCATGGGCTGAAAGCGAGGCTGTTGGCTCGTCCATGATCAGCACGCGCACATTGAGCGAAATCGCCTTGGCAATCTCCACCGCCTGCTGCGCCGCCAGCGTCAGCCCACGCGCCGGCGCAGATACATCCAGGCGAATGTCCAGCTGGGCCAGAATCTTTTGCGCCTCTTGCTGCATTTTGCGCCAGTTGACCACGAAACCTCGATCGCCGTGAGAAATGAAGATGTTCTCGGCGACAGAGAGGTCAGGAAAAATCATGGGTTCCTGGTAGATGGCGGCGATGCCAAGCGTTTGCGCCTCAATGGAGTTGTTGACCGTAACGGGTTTGCCGTTCAGGAGCATGTCACCCTCATCGGGTGGGTGCAGGCCCGTCATGATCTTGATCAAGGTGGATTTTCCTGCGCCGTTTTCGCCCAACAACGCGTGGATCTCGCCAGGGTAAAGGGTGAGTGAAACGTCATCCAACGCCTGGGTCGTGTCGAAGCGTTTGGACATACGGCGAATTTCAAGCAGAGGGAGAGCTTCAGAAGTTGCAATTGGCTGCGCCATCATCACACTGATTTTCGGTTATTCTGGATGAACGACGATCACATGCACCCCGGCACAGCGCACCCCTTCAATGAGGTCGGGCGGCGCCCCTGCATCTGTGATCAGGGTGTCAATCTGTGGCAGCGTCGCAAAAGTAGCCGTTGCTGCCTGTCCCCACTTGTATGAATCCACCAGGCCGACCAACCGTTGGCCATGGGCGATCATGGCTTTCTTGCTCATCACCTCATCCGGGCTGACATCGGTCAGCCCTTTGTCCATCGTCAGACCGCGAGCGCCAACGAAAACAAGCTGGACATGATAGTCGTCTAGAAATGCATCCTGCCCCAACCCGACCAATGAGATAGATTCCCGACGCAGCGCCCCACCCGGCATGATCACCTGAATGTGCGGGGCGTTGAGCAGGCTCATCGCCACTTTCAGGCTGTTGGTCACCACGGTGAGTTCCGGGAGTTTACGCAGCCACGGCGTAATGGCCAGGGCCGTGGTGCTGGCGTCGATGGCGATGGCGTCGCCGGGATTCACCAAATCTGCTGCAGCCTGACCAATGCACGTTTTGATCTGGGCGCGTTGTTGTTGACGCACGCCAAATGACAATTCCGGCAAGATATGGCTTGCCAGAGTGCCTCCGCGCGTTCTTTGCAGGAGTCCCTGCTGACTCAGCGCTCGCAGATCGGTGCGAATCGTGACCTCGGAAACGCCGAAACGTTCACAAAGATCAGCCACAGATAGCTGGCCTGCGTCTTCCAAGGCGGCAAGGATCGCCTGACGGCGCTCCACCAACCAGTGCCCCTTACCCATGCGCCTTCTCTCGGCCACATTGAATTGTGCTGGTATTTGTTGGTGCGATGTTACTGACCGTTGATTCGAAGGTTTTCGAAAGTATTGTAGGGGAAGTGGGAGGATTTGTCAACTCAGAAATTCCATTGCTCCTTTTCCCCATGACTCACAACCATCCGCGCAGCCAATAGACGCCGATGCCGATCATCTCCTTGACCGCCTGCGATGTAAGCTGGAGATCGTCGGCGCTGGGGATCAGGTTGAACACCTGCACTGAGAGATCAGGGCGCAGGTAATACTCCCAGTCGGCCTCGGTCACCAGATAGTCGGTGGGTGCTGGGATGATCTCAATGCCTTGCTTGCGGAAGATGGCCGCAGCGCGCGGCATGTGGAGCGCGCTGGTCACCAGGATGATGCGCTCCACGCCAGCGGCGTCCATCAGTTTCTTGCTCTCCACGGCGTTCTCATAGGTGTTGCGCGATCTGCTTTCCATGAGCAGGGCCTGGGACGGGACGCCCATCGTGGTCAGAATGTCGGCCATGGATTCGGCTTCGGGCGGGCCGGCGTTGGGACTGTCATAAGCTGCGCGCCCGCCGCTGAGCAGGATCGTCGGCGCAACGCCGGCCTGGTAAAGGCGCAGCGCATAGAGCAGCCGGTCGCCGGCCTCGTTCATCTCGTGCATGGGGCGGGGGAACGATTGTGTGCGCGTCCCGCCGCCCAAGACGACGATAGCCTGAGCGTTGGCGAACGAAGCTGGCGGCGTGTACTGCCATTCCAGGCTGCGGGCTGCGCTCATGGCGACGATGCGGTTGCCGCCCAGCCACAACACCAGCAGCGAGATGACGACCAGGCTGGTCTGCCATCTGACGCGCCGCCGCAGCATGAGCGCAACGATCAGCAGAAGACAGACCAGCCCCAGCGGATAGATGAAGAGGGGTAGGATTTTGGAGAGAAACAGAAACATGGCGCGGGTCATCCGCCCGTCGTTGACTCCCCTGCGCTTTCGCCAGACGGTTCCACTCTGGCCAGCAGACGCTGCACCTGATCCTCCAGTTTGCGCACTTTGTCCGTCAGATCATCCACCTGTTTCTTAAGCGCCGAACCATCCAACTTGTCTTCGCTGCGCAGGCTGGCCAAGGTTCGTTCCACGGCGACTCGCTCCTGGTGCGCCAGCGAACGGGCGTATGATTCCATGGCTGCGCTGGCTTCCACCGCTTTGACCGTCGCCAGGCCGCTTGCTGCGGCGGCCTGCACCCCCCGGTGTGGGTCGCGCAGCAGGTCGCTGAGTTTGTCGATCACTTGTTCGCGCCCGCCGCGTTCCTGTCCCTGGCCCAGATCGGCCAAGGCGCTGACCGCCTGGGATCGCGCATAGAACGCGGTCGTCCCGTAGTACACGCTCTGCAACAGATTCTCCAGCGCTGCCGGTCGTCTGGTCGCCGCAAGCCCAGCCAGCGCGCCTGCCTGGGCAAAGCCATTGGCGCTGGGCTGGCGCGACGCAGCCGCCAACAGTTCGACATCCGCCAGGCCGCGTTGTGCGCCCAGGGCCGTGTAGGCAGCCTGACGCGCCAGATCGGGCAGGCCAGCGCGTAGCCGTTCTGTCAGCGCTGCGGCGAGGCGTGCGTCTCGGTATTTTCCGGCTGCGCGCATGAGGGCCGGCATGACCATCGGGTCGTTTTCAGTGGTCACAAGCTCCGCCAATCCAGCCACTGCCGCTTCGCTGCCCGCTTCGCCCAGCGCTCCGGCAAGCTCTCGACGCACACCCCAGAATGGCTCCCGTCGGTATGCCTCGACCACGGCTTCGATGTTGACGCGCTTGCCTGTTTTCGCCAGCTCTCGCCCGGCCAAGATGCGCCCGATGACATCCGGCGCCTGGCTGAGCTGACGACGCAGCAGCGGGTCGCCTGGATTGAAGCTGAGCTTGTGGAGCGCCTTGCTCAAGGGATCGAAGCGCACTTGGGTCGGCTCGCTGGTCATGGAAACGATCACAACCTGGCGGCGCTGATCCACACGCACCTGGCGCAGATGGTCGCCGGCGTCGTCTTGCCAGCTCACGTCCGTCGTCAAGACGAACACGGGGATCTGCTTTTCCCCATCAACCTGCTGTTGTTCGATCTCAAAAACACCCTCTTTCCTCTCCCCATTGTAGGTGAAGGTCACTTTGAGATCCGGGTAACCGGGCGAATGAAACCATTGATCGAAAAAGCGCCCCAGGGAACACCCAGAATGTTCCTCCATCACCAGGCGAAAATCATCCGTCTCCACCACTTTGCCGGCGTAACGTTGGAGATAATCGCGAACCGCCTTCCAGAAGACCTCATCGCCCAGCTCGCAGCGCAGAGTGTGGAGTCGGCACGCTCCGCCCGGATAGAGATGCCCGTCGTACATGTCCCATGATGAACGAAACTGGCGGGTGACGATGGGGCGCTTATATTGGTTGTCAGCCTCGTCGAAGTAGTCGCTGGCGTGTCTGTAGTAGACGTAGAGCGCCTCGTCAGCCGAGTACTCGTCTTCTCGCCAGAGTTGTTCAACGTAAGTCGCCCACGATTCCTTGAGCCAGGCGTGAGCGAAATCGCGACAGACCACTGCATCGCCAAAGTAGCTGTGGGCCATCTCATGGACATTCACCTGATCGATGAGCCAGCCCAATTCTGTGTGGAGCGATTCATCGAGCACATACTTCTCGTCCCAACTGACCAGGGAGATATTTTCCATGGCGCCGGTGATGCCGGGCAGGGCAAACTGATAGTACTTGGGGAAGGGGAAGGCCATGCCCAGTTTGCGCGTCATCCACGCAAGCATGGCCTTGGTGCGTCCAAAGGTGCGCAGCAGGTCCGCCGGGCTGTGTTGTGGGCTGCAGAAATAGGCCACCGGGAGAGCACGCGGCGCATCGGGCCGGGTTGCGTCCACAAATTCGCCGTCATCGGCGACGACCAACTCGCCGATGGCAAAACAGATGAGGTAGCTGGGGCAGCGTTGAGTCAACTGCCAGTGCGTGGTTTTTGCGCCATCGTTGTGATCGATCTCGCTCACCCGCACGCCGTTGGCCAGGATGGTGAAGCGGCTGTCTGCACGCAGGCGCAGATCGAGGGTGGTGCGCACATTGGGCAAGTCAACGCAGGGCAACCAATGACGCGCTCGCTCGGTTTCGTGGTCGGTGGCCGCATACCACGGCGCATCAGGGTAGGCATCGTCTGGCTGGGAGAAATAGAGGCCAGCAGACGGCCGCGTCACTCGATAACACACCTGCAGGCGGCGTTCTTCACCGACGAGGAAAGGCTCCTGCCAGTGAATGGAGAGGCGGGCGCCGTCGTAGCGCCACGAGAGATGGGCGCCATCGGCGTCTGCCACGGCCAGATCGGTGAAATCGACGGCGTTGAGCTGCAACGTTGTTGCGCCATTGCGCCGTCCGATCACGCTGGTGGTGACGCAGCCTGCCGCGGTGCGCCCGGCCACATCAACGCTCAGATCGATGTCAAGATGAACAGGCTCCACTTCTAGATCGGGTGGGTATTGTCGTTCTACGTTTGGGTCGCCGAAGACATCGGCAGGGCCGCGCCAACGGCGTGTAAAGGTCTCATCGAAACGGATGGGCATGATCTGGTCTCCAGAGTTGGGTGATTGAAGATTTCGTATGGAAGATTATATCTCACCGTGTGTGGGAATCACTGATCGCAGGAAGGTCTACTACGGCAAGTGGGGCGCTTTCTGGCATAATAAGAGAAGTTACGCACCTGGGAGCGCCGCCATCTTGGCGGCTGCTGGCAAGATGCCAACGTTCCCAGGGTAACTTGCGTAACGCGTAATGTTCAGTATATCTGCTGCGAAACCTGTAACTGGCTACGTCTGTCTATCGCCATGTCCATTCACGAGCGCAAAGCGGACCACATCCGCATCAATCTGGACGAGAATGTGAGTTTTCCCCACCTGACAACTGGGCTGGAACGCTATCGTTTTGTCCATCAGGCGTTGCCCGAGCTCCACCTGGATGAGGTGGACACTGCGGTGACTGTCTTTGGCAAGCGCATCTCTGCGCCCATTCTGGTCAGCTCCATGACGGGCGGCACCGGTCTGGCCCATGAAATCAATCGCAATCTGGCCGAAGCTGCCCAGGCGCGCGGATTGGCCATGGGGTTGGGTAGCCAGCGTGCAGGCATCGAGCGCAATGAGCTGGCTCAGACCTTTCGGGTGCGCGATGTTGCGCCTGACATCCTGCTCTTTGCCAATCTGGGCGCGGTGCAGCTCAACTATGGCTACAGTGTGGAGGAGTGTCGCCGCGCCCTGGAGATGATCGAGGCTGACGCGCTCATCCTACACCTCAACCCGCTGCAAGAGGTGCTCCAGGAAGGCGGCGATGTGGACTGGCGCGGGCTATTGAGCAAGATCGAACAGATCTGCGTGGGGCTGGGCGCGCCGGTGGTTGTGAAGGAGGTGGGCTGGGGCATCAGCGCACAGGCGGCGCGTCGACTCATTGAAGCTGGCGTGAGCGCCATCGATGTGGCCGGCGCAGGCGGCACGTCATGGAGCCAGGTGGAGATGCACCGCGCGCCGACAGAGCGGCTGCGTCGCCTGGCTGCCGCCTTTGCGGATTGGGGTATTTCGACCGTCAACAGTTTGCTGGCGGCGCGCGATGAGCGCGCCGCACTCGACCGCCCCGACGTGGTCTTGTTCGCCAGCGGCGGCATCCGCACTGGTCAGGAGATCGCCAAGTGCGTTGCTTTGGGCGCAGATCTGGTGGGGTTGGCGTCGCCTTTCCTCAAGCGGGCGGTGGATTCCGCCGAGGCTGTGGCCGAAGAGATGGAGATGTTGTGGGCCGAGCTGCGCATCGCCATGTTTTGCAGCGGCGCGGCGAATGTTGAGGCGCTGCGTCAGCCAGGGGTATTGGTGGAGGATCCAGCGGGGAACGCGCCATGAACTCGCTTTCTCACTTTTTGGGCGAATGGCTGCCCAAGATCGAGGCTGAAATGCGCAGTGTGTTGGACAACGACGAGCCAGCCGTCGCTGCGCACTATGGAATGATGCGCTATCACCTGGGCTGGGCCAACGAGCGTTTCGAGCCGGAGCCGTCGCCTACTGGCAAACGCCTGCGCCCAATCTTCTGTTTGCTGGCGTGCAGCGAGATGGGCGGCGACCCGGGCCAGGCTTTGCCGGCTGCGGCTGGCCTGGAGATTATGCACAATTTTTCCCTCGTCCACGATGACATCGAAGATGGCGATGAAATGCGCCGCCATCGCCCCACGGTGTGGAAGTTGTGGGGCGCGCCCCAGGCGATCAATGTGGGCGACGGCATGTTTGCCCTGGCCTTTGCCGCAGTGCAGCGTCTTGCCCAGGTCGGCGTTTCTGCCGACCGCAGCCTGGCAGCGCTGCATATCTTCACCCAGATGTGTCTTGAGCTGACCGAAGGCCAGCACCTGGACATGAGCTTCGAGCAACGCGTTGATGTGACTGTGGAGGAATACATGCGCATGATTCAGGGCAAGACCGCCGCGCTTATCGGCGCCAGTCTGGCGATTGGCGCGCTCATTGCCGGAGCCGACCCGGAGAAGACTGAATCGCTGAGAAGTTTTGGCCGTTCCATCGGCCTGACGTTTCAGATTCAGGATGACATTCTGGGCATTTGGGGCGAACCAACCCAAACAGGCAAACCAACAGGCGCAGACATTTTGCGACGCAAAAAGAGTCTGCCCCTCTTGCATGCGCTCCACCACCCGGACACAGGCGCGGAATTCGCCCGGCTTCTGGCGGATCCTCGTCTGGAATCAAGCCAATTGCCGGCTGCCATGAATCTGCTGGAAAAAGCGGAAACGCGGGCTTTTGCCGAAAACGCCATGCGCAGCGAGCACAACCGCGGTTTGGCTGCGCTACATCGGGTCTTGGGGGCGCGCATGGAAAGGTCGCGGTTATTGGCCCTGGCGAACTCCCTGGTGGCGCGACAGGCTTGACTTGAAAACACCCTTGCCACAGAGAAAACAGAGAAACGCAACGATAGTTTCACTGTTCGTTGCGCCGCGCATGGAGATGTGGCCTATCCTGAAAACACCCTTGCCACAGAGAGCAGAAGGAA
The DNA here is from genome assembly GCA_964560495.1 of uncultured Caldilineaceae bacterium. Taxonomy (GTDB): domain Bacteria; phylum Chloroflexota; class Anaerolineae; order Caldilineales; family Caldilineaceae; genus UBA5069. The sequence goes on along the minus strand of CAZLMM010000042.1, from coordinate 6,332 downwards.
CACAGAGACAGTTTCATTGCTGATAGTGCTCTACCGGAGCATGGATACAGATGTGAAAATAACGGACGAAGACAACAACGGAGGGTCATCCGTAGGTCACGCTTGCAGCGTGACAATCATGGCAGCCCCTGATTTTCATTGTTATCGGTGTCCGCAGGTCATGTGGCCTGATCAGAAAACGAGAAGATGGGAATACGGTATGCGGTCAGCTGCGCGGGGATGAGTCATCATTCTCGCTAACTGATCGATTCGAAGGCGGCAGCGTCATGCGGTCGGAAATGAAACCCACCATGTCATTCAGTTTTGTAAAGTATAGGCGTTGACCAGTTGCCGGGTGCTCGACCGAACCGCGCCACTGGCCGGCAGGAACGACAGCGCTGGCTTCGTGCCAAACGCGAACGATAAACATATATTGCGTGCGTACAGGTGAGTCAGGCATGTAGAAACTCCAAGAAAGCGACCGATATGCACCACGGTCTAACTCCGCAGGCGAGCCAATTCGCCAACAGTTCACTGACCAAAGCTTAGCAGCGCTGCGTCCGAAATCCGTCCGAAGCCCCGACCCTTCAAACAGGGTGCGTTGGCGGTTCGTTGTGGAAGAATGAAAGGCGCAGCCGCTCCAGAGAGACAAGAGCGCAATCATGTTGATCGACCTTCTGGTTCATAATCCACTCCTCTTGCTGTTCATCACTGCGGCGCTTGGCTATGCCATCGGGCGCATCAAGATCAAGGGCGCCAGCCTGGGCGTGGCGGCTGTGCTTTTTGTCGGCCTGTTCATCGGCAGCTTCAGCCCTGATCTGCGGTTGCCCGATTTTGTCTTTATCTTTGGCCTGGCTGTCTTTGTCTACACCATCGGTTTGAGCAGCGGCGCGGGTTTCTTTGCCTCATTTCGGCGCAAGGGTCTGCGGGATAATCTCTTTGCCCTGGTGGTTCTTGTGCTGGCTGCGGCGCTGACCGGAGTCTTGGGACTGGTTTTCGCTCTGAAACCCACCATCACCGCCGGCGTCTACACCGGCAGCCTGACGAACACGCCGGCCATGGCCGGCCTCATCGACGCCATTCGCACGAACGCGCCGCCCGACATGGTGGATGCGTTGATCAATGATCCGGTTGTCGGGTACTCGGTCACCTATCCCATGGGCGTGCTCGGGCCGATCCTTGCCCTGATCGTGATGACGCGCTTCTGGCGCATCAATTTCCGCAAAGAAGCGGAGCCTCTGCGCGCGCTGCATCTGGTGGAACAGGACATCTACAACGTCACTGTGCGCGTTGCCAACAACGCTGTGGTCGGCGTGCCCTTACAGCAGTTGATGACCGATCATCGTTGGGATGTGGTCTTCGGACGGCTCAGCCATCACGGCGAGCTGGAACTGGCCGACGGCGCCAAGCAACTGGAACTGGGCGATCTGGTGAGCATCGTTGGCCCGCCCGACCAGGTGGATGTGGCAGCGAAGCAATTGGGTGAGCTGGCGGAGGAACATCTGGATTTCGACCGCACCGCCTATGATTTCCGCCGTATGTTCGTTTCCAACAGCAATCTGGCAGGGCGACGACTCTCCGATCTGCAGCTTCCTCAGCGCTTCGACGCCATCGTGACGCGCATTCGCCGCGGCGATGTGGATTTTCTGGCAACCGGCGACACCGTGTTGGAATTGGGCGATCGTGTGCGGGTGGTGGCGAACCGCAACCGCATGAAAGAAGTCAGCGACTTCTTTGGCGATTCCTACAAACAATTGAGCGAGATCGATCTGCTTTCCTTTGGCCTGGGCATGTCCTTGGGGCTGCTGGTGGGGCTAATCCCCATTCCCCTGCCCAGCGGCATCGTCTTCACCCTTGGCTCCGCCGGAGGCCCCCTCATCGTGGGCCTGATCCTCGGCGCGCTGCGGCGTACAGGACCCATCGTCTGGACGATCCCCTATAGCGCCAACCTGACCCTGCGCCAGATGGGGCTGATCATGCTGCTGGCGGCCATCGGCCTGAAATCGGGTTACACCTTTGTTTCTACATTTGCCCAAAGCGGCGGCTTCTATATCTTTGTCGCGGGCGCGATCGTCAGCCTGGGAGTGGGTTTTGTCACACTGCTCATCGGCCACCGCCTGCTCAAGATTCCCTATGGCGTCCTCACGGGAATGCTTGCTGCCATCTGCACGCAGCCGGCCGTCTTGGGTTTTTCAGTCGACCAATCCCACGATGAAACGCCCAATCTTGGCTACTCGCTGATCTTTCCGATTGCCACCATCTCGAAGATCATCCTGGCGCAGGTGCTGCTCATGGTGCTCAATCGTCTGTGATTTTAACTGCGGTTGTTTTGAAACCAGGAGTTTTCACAGTTCAAAAACTCTGGTTTCAAACAGAGCAAAGTATAGCGCCGCCCGGGACGCAGAGTTCGTAGAGGAACACAGAAAGCGATGAGATGGGAACTTTGGTTTAGCCAAAAGGCCGTTGTCGGCCTCTACAACGTGGAGCGTTCCTTTGTCGCCAATGTCTGGGCTGCGTTGCGCGATCTGGCGGAAGACCCCTCCTCTGTGAACCTGCACGCCAGCGGTTCGGACCCGAGCCTCTTTTGGCTGGCCCTGGATGGCGACGTCACCATCTGGTTCGAGATCATCGACGAGCGCCATGCCATTCTGGTTGTCAATATCGAGTAGCCTGCACCTGTCGCCGTCTTCCTTGAACAGGACTTGCCGAGGGTGTTGAAGGAGCAATCGCTTGTCGAAATCGCGCGCAAAAACCAGCCAGACGCCACCAGCCAGGCCGCCGATCCGTTGGGCCGGCGTGCTCTTTGCCTGCGCCGCCAACATCCTCCTGGTGACGCTCATGGACGCCCTGGTGCGCACGCTCCAGTTGAACACGACCTTCGAAGTATTGGCGACGTTGGCCGCACCTTTATTGGTGGGCGCGTTGACCACTATTTATGTTGGAAAACGGGGCGGCATTCACGCGTTTCTCGGCGGCATGATCACCATTCCCGTGCTGGCTCTCCTCACCTTTGGCGGCGTCTGGGCGCCGGCGATCCTGGCTGGCGCCTTCTGCGGCATGGGCGGAGCAGTGACAGAGGCGTTGACGCGCAGGCGTCCGACCAGGAGCAGCTAGGGGTCGGGTGCGCCGTCGCTGCGCCTGCCCCTGGCCATCCATTCGATGACTGCCAGACTGAACGTTCGAGTGATCCCCTGTGAACGATCCTGTGTCATGATGACAACAGCGCATCGGTTTCACGACGTACGCAAGTAATGGAGCGTCATGTACGATCACAGTTGGTGGAGCTATATTCGTTTCGACAAATCGCAGAGCGCGCCGCGCGTTGATCGCCAGCTCCTGCGCCGCGTTTTCTCCTACGCCTGGCCCTATCGCGCCAGCGTCGCGGTGGTTCTGACGACCATCATCGTCACCTCCCTGCTCGAATTGATCCCGCCCCTTCTCTATCGCGCCCTCATCGACACAATCCTGCCTGAGGGCAATGTCATGTGGCTCAACCTGACCGCGTTGGCGCTGGTGGCGATCCCCATCCTCACCGGCTTGATCAATGTCTTGCAGCGTCATCACAGCGCCCGCGCCGGCGAAGGCATCATCCACGACCTGCGTCAGCAGATGTACGGGCACCTGCAAAAGATGTCGCTGCGCTTTTTCACCCACACCAAGGCGGGCGAGATCGTCTCGCGCTTCAACAACGATGTTGTGGGCGCGCAAAACGCCATCACCGGCACGATCCCCAACATCGTCACCAACACGGTTGTGCTCGTCTCCACCCTGGTCATCATGATCATGATCGACTGGCGTTTGACCCTGCTCTCGGTGGTGGTGACGCCCCTCTTTCTCCTGCCCGCGCGGCGTGTTGGCGTCATCCTGCGCTCCATCCGCCGCGCCGCCATGGAGCACAACGCCGAGATGAGCACCATCATCAACGAGACCCTTTCCATCAACGGCGCGCTCCTGGTCAAGACCTTTGGCAGCGAAGAGCGAGAACGCGAGCGTTTCGAGAAATCCAATGTCGCGGTGCGCGACATCGGCGTGCGCCGCGCCCAGGTGGGGCAGTGGTTCTTCATGGGCTTGAGCATCTCCGGCGCGATCGGCACGGCCCTGGTCTACTGGGCGGGCGGCCATCTGGTGTTGGATGGCGCGCTCACCATCGGCACCATTGTCGCGTTTGTGGCCTATCTCTATCGCCTCTACGGCCCCATCTCCGCGCTGAGCAACGTGCAGGTGGAATTCGTCACCTCCATGGTCAGCTTCGAGCGCGTTTTCGATTACCTGGACAAGCCGATCGACATCCAGGAGCAGCCCGACGCACTCCAACTGACCCGGGCGGTGGGTCGCGTCGAATTCGACCATGTCAGCTTCTCCTATCTGGACGATGCAACCCTTGCCGAGAAGAACGCGGGCGATCAAAGCGCGTTTGCAGTGGGGGGCAACGGCGCAACAAGCGAGAGCAATGGCGCCGGCCCGATCAGCCTCGCCCTGCGCTTATGGGCGTTGCAAGACGTCTCCTTCGTCATCGAGCCGGGACAGTTGGCCGCGCTGGTCGGGCCCAGCGGCGCCGGCAAGACCACCGTCACCTACCTCCTGCCGCGCCTCTACGACCCAAGCGCCGGCCGGATCTTGCTGGATGGACACGACCTGCGCTCGGTGACGCTCGCATCCCTGGCCGGCCAGATCGGCATGGTGACCCAGGAGACCTATCTTTTCCATGACACGGTGCGCGCCAATTTGTTGTATGCCCGGCCTGGCGCCACCCAGGAGGAGATCGAGAGCGCCTGTCGCGCCGCCTACATCCATGACCGCATCGCGGCTATGCCCGACGGCTATGAAACAGTCGTCGGCGAGCGCGGCTATCGGCTCAGCGGCGGCGAGAAACAGCGTCTGGCTATTGCGCGGGTCATCCTCAAAGACCCGGCTATCCTGGTGCTGGATGAAGCCACCTCGCACCTGGATTCCCAGAGCGAGACCTACATTCAGGCAGCCTTGCAGCCCCTCCTGGCCGGGCGCACAAGCCTGGTCATCGCCCATCGTCTTTCCACCATCCTGGCTGCGGATGTGATCCTGGTGATGGCGCAGGGTCGCCTGGTGGAAGTCGGCGCGCACCGGGATCTCCTGGCGCGGGGCGGTCTCTACGCCGAACTTTACGAGACCCAGTTCCGCACCCAGACGCCAGAGAACGTTTTGGGCGATGTCACGACTGTGTTCTGAGAGTCCGTTTGGAAATTCCTGTTTGGTAGAATAGGTGATGAAGAAGGAAATTTACTCGACCAAACAGGAGGGATACATTGTCGTACAAAGGACGTGTTTACACCAAGATATGACCGACGCACAGTGGGGACGCCTGGAGCCACGATTGGTAGAGGTGCGCAAGGGTCCTGGACGACCGCTCGAGTTGGACATGCGAGCGGTCGTAGACGCCATTTCTATGTTCTGCGCACCGGCTGCCAGTGGGACGAATTGCCCGAAGAGGAGCCGAACCACAACAGCGTGTACTATCACTATGCCAAATGGCATCGGAATGGCGCCTGGCGCAGAGTGAACCAAGCCCTTGTCCCAGCTCAATTTTCAAACGGACTCTCAGACCTCCCATCCACCCGTTGCCCACATGCTTCCCAGGTAGGGCAGCCAGTAGACGGCGCCGAACAGAGCAGTAAAGAACAACATGCTGAGTGCGTTGGTGAGAAAGCGACGCCGGTCACCGTCGTTGCGTCCCTGCCATCGGGGGGAGTAGAATTGGGGTGAAAAGGGGGAAGAGATCATGCCACGCCATTTCAACGTCGCCGGGCCGTGCAAGCCCGAGATCCACTACATGCTGCCGGCTGCGGCGCGCATCCCGTTGGCGCGGCGGCTGGTGGCAGAGCAGAGCTACTTCGTCATCCACGCGCCGCGCCAGAGCGGCAAGACCACGGCCATGATCGAGCTGGCGCAGGAACTCACCGCGTCAGGCGAGTACGCGGCGGTGCTGGTTTCGGTGGAGGTGGGCGCACCATTTTCTGACCAGCCCGGCAAGGCGGAGGCAGCAATTTTGGGCGAATGGCGAACGGCTGCGCAGATTCGATTGCCCGTAAGTCTGTGGCCGCCCGCGTGGCCTGAAGCGGACGAAGGGCAGCGCATCCGCAATGCCTTGAGTGCGTGGGCGGAAGTTGCGCCGCGACCGTTGGCGCTCTTCATCGACGAGATTGATGCGCTGCGCAACGAAGCGCTGATCTCGGTGTTGCGCCAGTTGCGCACAGGATACTTCGACCGCCCGCGTAGCTTTCCGTGGTCGGTGGCGCTCATTGGCTTGCGCGATGTCCGCGATTACAAGGTAGCGTCGGGCGGCAGCGAGCGGCTGAACACGGCCAGCCCCTTCAACA
>CAZLMM010000041.1:0-58094 GCA_964560495.1 uncultured Caldilineaceae bacterium | reverse complement strand
TTCACTGCGTTCAGCATGACGATACCACCGGCTTATTTAGGCCCACGTGTACTAGGTGGAACATTCATGTCGGACATCTTCCAGGAAGCTGGAGAGCTTTCCGGGAGATTGTGGGCGAGCATGAGTTCATAATCCAGAAATCAGTAAACTGCGGTTGCTTTGAAACCAGGAATTTTCACAGTTCAAAAACTCCTGGTTTCAAACAGAACGAAGTATAACTGCGAGAATTCACGGACTTTTCACGTTGCGGGAGTGCTCTGCCGGCGCAAAGAAGACCAATATGGTCAACTCCTCCTCAATGGTGTGAAAGCGATGCTCGACGTGCGCCGACACAAAGACAATCGAACCGGCGCCCACCGCCCTGTCCTCCTCCGCCACACGGATCGCACCGCGCCCGCTCACCACGAAGTAGACCTCATCCTCGCTGTGAGGCTGCTGCGGGTCCCTGCTGCCCGCAGCCAGGCGATAGACGCCCATACTCAGGTCTGGCACGCGTAAGAACTCACGCCAGATGATTTGCTGCGCTGGCAGACCCGCCAGCAGATCGGTCAACTCGAATGCATGCATAGACCTCTCTCAATCTTTGCCAATATCGAGGACAGGGACGAAAACTGCCTACACGATGGGAGACCAAGTCCCCATCTGCGGCAGCGAGTAGTCGCTAGCCTGGTCAAGTCGCGTGCGAATCAGGCGCGCCAAGGCTTCGACGCCACTGCGGATGGTTTCGGGCGGCTGCTGACCAAAACAGATGCGCAAGTGCTGTCGGTCATCCGACTGGGCGAGAAAGACTTCGCCCGGCGCAAAGGCCCACCCCTGACGCAAGGCAGCCTGATAGAGATCGCCGAAGATCGGCGCAGGCGGCAACGTCAGCCAGCAACAGAAGCCGCCTTGCGGTCGCGTCCACGAGACGCCGGCTGGCATGGTGGCATCCAGCGCCGCCAGCAGCGCGCCGCGCCGTTCGCGATAGATGGGGAGCGCGCGGCGCAGACTGCGTTTCAGCCCGTCGCGGCGCAAGAATTCGCCCAGCGCAACCTGGAGCACTTGGGGGCCGCACAAATCGGTCGCACGGCGCAGATCAACCAGCCGGCGCAAAAGGGACGACGGCGCAATCAGATAGCCCAGTCGCAGCCCTGGCATCAAAATTTTGGAGAAGCTGCTGACGTAGATGACCGCCTCGTTCTTGTCTTGCGACTTGAGGGCGGGCGGCGCTGGCGCGTCATAGGCCATGCGCGCATAGATGTCATCCTCGACGATCAAAAAACCGTAGCGCTCGGCCAGGGCGAGAATCTGCCGTCGGCGGTCGTCGCTTGCGCACAGCCCGGTGGGATTCTGAAAGGTGGGCATGGTGTAGAAAAAGCGCGGGCGCATCTGCAAAGCCAACTGCTCCAGCGCGTCCACATTCGGCCCGTTGTCATCCAATGGGACGCCGACAGCCTGCACGCCATGAGTTTTCAGAATGTTGAGAAAGCTCAGATAGGTCGGCTGCTCCACCAAGACCGCGTCGCCCGCACGACAGAGAGCTTGCGTCGTCAGCGTCAGCGCCTGGGTCGCGCCATTGGTGATGAGCACCTCATCCGGCATGGCGACGATGCCGCGGTCGCGCACCAGGTCGGCCAATGCGACGCGCAGCCCAGGATCGCCCTGAGTCGAGCCATACTCTACCAAGCTGAACGCGTCGCCGTGAAGAGCGGCGAGAATGCCCCAAAATTCGTCGGCGGGAGAAAGCCGGGGATCAGGCGAGGCATTGGCCAGCGAACGTATCCCCTCTACGTGACCCACGGCCAACATGTCTTCGATGACCAGCTCAGTGGTGATCGGCGTTGCGCGTTCGACCAACTGACGGCGCCGGCCCACCACCCCGCTGACAAAGACGCCGCGACCCACAGTGGCCTCGATCCAGCCTCCGCTCTGCAATTCGGCGTAGGCGTTTTGCACTGTCAGCCGCGACACACCCGCGGTCTCTGCCAGTTGACGCACCGTGGGCAGGCGTGCACCAACTGGCAGTCGCCCGTCGGCGATCTGGTCTTTGATCTGTTCAGCAATCTGCCGATAGAGCGCGCGACCGGTCGTGCGGTCGAGGGTGAGCGTCGTGGACATGATTGCCGCTTATTGTATCGGTACAATCGAGGCCATGCAATAGACAATTCATCCGAATGTACCGAGACAATCTAGAGATTGACCGCCATCGCCAGCGCGCTTTCCGGGCAGAGGACGGTGAACTCCAACGATTGTTTCACCGCTGCTGGAACGGCGGCCCGTTCTACGGGCTGGAAGCCAAAGCGGGGGAAATACTCGCCCGCGCTCGAGGTCAAGAGAAAAACCTGGGTCACGCCATGTTCACGCGCCCGGTTGAGCGCCTCGTGCACCAACCGCTCGCCGACACCCTGTCCGCGATGCGTGGTTGCGACCGCCACCGAGCGGAGCAGGGCTGCTGCGCCGTAGAGTTCCAGGGTTGCGCTCCCCACCACCTGGCCGCCCTCATAGGCGGCCAGGGCATTCGGGGCATGTTCGGCCAGGCCATCCACTGGTAAACCGACCTCGTGCAGGAGAGCGGCAATAGATGGAAAGTCGGCGGGGCGCGCTACGTCAATGGTCACCTTCGATGGTCGGCGTGCGCTGATGTTGCTGCTGGTGAAGCGGCCCACCAACTTTTCGGCCACGCCGGGCGGCAACAGACTTGCGGCGGATTCGCTGTCCTGACCCAGCTCTGCCAGGGTATAGCGATGGCGCACAGAGACGTCGATCTCTGAGAAGCCAGCCTCTGCCAACAGGTGACGATATTGCTCAATGGTCAGCGCGCCGGCCACGCAGCCTGCCCAGCTCAACGCCCCGCGCACCTGTTCTTCGCTCACCGGCAGGTCGCCCAGATCGCCGTCGATGACTACGTCGGAGATGGCGACGCGCCCGCCTGGCTTGAGAACGCGGAACGCTTCGGCCAACACACCGGGCTTATCGGGCGAAAGATTGACGACGCAGTTGGAGATGATCACGTTGGCGCTGGCGTCGGGCAAGGGGATCGCTTCGATATAGCCCTTGCGGAACTCCACATTGGTCAGCCCGCGTTTGGCCGCGTTGCGCCGCGCCAGATCGAGCATCTCATCGGTCATGTCCACGCCGTAGACAAAACCATCCGGCCCCACGCGCTGCGCCGCCAGAAAGACATCGATGCCGCCGCCGCTTCCCAGGTCCACGACCACTTCGCCGGGGCGCAACGCTGCGATGGCAGTGGGGTTGCCGCAGCCATAGGAGACGCTCGCCGCCTCTGGCGCCAGCGCGATCTCCTCGCTGCTATAGAGGGGCGAACTGTTGTCGCTGCAACAGGCATCCGCGCCCGATCCGCAACAGGATGCCGCGTTGCGCACCCGTTCGCTATAATGCTCGCGCACAGATGCGCGCACGGCATCCAATTCATCCAGTTCAATCACCTGTGTTGTCATGGCACTCTCCTTGAATAGACAAATATCAATATAGTTGTGCAAAAAAAGAGCAGTCCGTCACGAGGATGTCCATTGGCCGACCAGGGACTGCAACTGCTCCAGAGCACTCGAACGCACGAAGTAATAGGCCCACAACCCCCGCTGTTCATAACCCACCAGCCCCGCCTCGCGCAGGATCTTGAGGTGGTGGGAAATGGTCGGCTGGCTCAGCGTGAACTGGCCTTCGATGTCGCACACGCAGACCTGGCCGCCAAAGCGGCTAAGGAGATCGACGATCTGAAAACGCACCGGATGGCCGATAGCCTTGAACATGACAGCCAATCGCTCGGCCTCCTCGGTGGCAAAGCGCAGGCTGGCAGGCAAGTCACAGCACACAGACGCTTGATTGTTCAGCACAATGATCTCTGTATCCGACATGGTTCGAGTATACCATCTAAATAGATGTTTGTCAATATATGAATTGAACCTTTATTGCTTCACGCGCGTCACATAGCTGCCATCCCGCGTATCGACGCGGATGGTCTCTCCCACGTCGACGAACATGGGCGCCTGGATGCGCAGCCCGGTCTCGAGCTCGACTGTCTTGGTGGGCGCGCCGGCAGCCGTGTCGCCGACCACTGCCGCGTCTGCGCCGACAACTTTGAGATCGACCGTGGTGGGCAGGCGCAGGCGAATGGGTTCCTCCTCGAACATCTCCACCAACACGACCTGATTATCGGTGAGGTAGCCGACGATCTCCTCCACCTCGTCAGGCGGCAAGGTCAATTGCTCGAAGGTTTCGGTGTTCATGAAGTAGTAGAAGTCACCGTCGGTATATTGATATTGCACCTCATGGGTCTCCAACTCCACATCCTGGACGCGCGTGCCGTTGTTGTAGGTCTTTTCCACCGTAGAGCCGGTGCGCACATTGCGCACCTTGAGGCGCACCGTGGCCGAGCCGCGCCCCATCTTGATATGCTGGTGATCCATGACGCGCCACAGGCTGTCGTCCTCCACATAGATGCTGCCTTTGCGCAGATTTTGCACTTCAGCCATTGCGATTACCCTCCAAAGCGGCTCAACGCCAGCCGCAGGCGATCCTCCACGCCAACCACATCTTTTGGCAACCCCTGCACCGCGCGCTGCGACTCCACCACGCTGTAGCCCAAGGCAATGAGCGCCTCCACCACTTCGCCGTCGGCGTCGGCCATCTGGGCCAGGCCAGACAAGCCGGAGAGAGGCGCTCTGACTTTGTCTTTGAGCTCGAGAACGATCTTTTCCGCCGTACGTTTGCCCACGCCCGGCGCACGGGCGATGAGCGCCGGCTCTTCGTTGACCAGGGCCAGACGCAACGCATCGGGCGAAAGTGCGCTGAGCGTGGACATGGCAACCTTTGGCCCCACGCCGCTCACCCCCAAGAGTAGCTCGAACATGTTCAATTCGTCCTCGCTCTCGAAGCCAAAGAGGGTGAGGGCATCCTCGCGCACCTGTAAGTATGTGTGAAGCGTGATCGCAGCGCCTTCGTTATGGCGCAGGATGGTTGTCTCGGGTGCGGCGACCTTCAGGCCGACGCCGCCGGCTGGCCCACCCACTTCGATGATGATGGCCTCTTTGCTGCGGCCAACGACAGTTCCGCGAATCAGTCGGATCATATGTGCACTCTATCCCGCGTTGACCAGGTCGCGATAGGCGACCTTTTGTAAATGGCAAATGGCGATAGCCACCCCGTCGGCGGCGTCATCGGGCTGAGGAATGCGATCCAGATCGAGGAGTCGCTGCACCATTTCCTGCATCTGGCGCTTTTCGGCGCCGCCATAGCCGCTAATGGATTGCTTGACCTCGGCGGGGGTGTATTCGGCCACAGGCAGGTCGTTGAGCGCGGCGGCCAACAGAATCGCGCCGCGCGCCTGTCCAACGGAGAGGGCGTTGGTTACGTTGCGGCCAAAAAAGAGCTTCTCCACAGCCATCTCTTGCGGGCGAAACTCGCGGATCAAGCCCTGCAGGTCGTCGAAAAGCTCGCGCAGGCGCAGGTGCATGGGCTGGTCTGGGTGGGTGCGGATCACCCCACACGCCAGGAGTGTGAAATCGCCGCGCGTCGTCCGCCCCACGACGCCATACCCCGTTGTCGCTGTGCCCGGATCGACGCCCAACACCACAAATTCGAGGCCGGTGATGGGTCGCACGGTCGGCATGGCTCAGGCAAATTCTGCCATCATGGCGTCGGTTAACTCCAGGTTGTGATAGACGTTGTTCACGTCGTCCAATTCCTCGAGTTGTTCGATGATGTGGAGCACAGAGGCAGCTTCTTCGCCTTCCAGGGCAAGGGTCGTGTTGGGCCGCATGGTCAGCTGGGACGAGCTGGGCGTGAAGCCTTGTTCGACGAGCGCCTGGGTCACCTCGGCCAGGGCAGCGCGTTCGGTGTAGACTTCCACCGCCTCATCGCTGATCTCCACATCGCTGGCGCCGCTTTCCAGCGCAGCCATGAAGATCGACTCGGGGTCGACGCCGAGCGGTCGTCTGTCGTCATCCACCAGATTGAAGACGATGTAGCCGGCGGCGGTGAACTGCCAGGCCACAGAGTTTGGCTCGCCCAGACTTCCGTTGCTACGGTTGAAGACATAGCGCACGTCCGAGATGGTGCGGTTGCGGTTATCCGTCAAGCAGTCAATGAGCAAGGCGATGCCGTGAGGACCATACCCCTCATACATGATCGATTCGATCTCGGCGGCATCTTTCTCCAGCCCGGCGCCGCGGCGGATGGCTCGCTCGATACTCTCCTTGGGCATGTTCTCGGTTTTGGCCTTGTCCACGGCCAAACGCAAGGCAAAATTGGTGGTGGGGTCTGCGCCATTGCGGGCGGCCACCTGGATTTCACGCGCCAGTTTGGTGAAAATCTTCCCGCGGGCGGCGTCCGCCGCGCCCTTTTTGCGTTTGATAGTTGACCATTTTGAATGACCAGACATCCCTTTTATCTTCTCCTTTCATCGCTCCCAACCAGGTTGTATTGCAGGCCGTTTGAGGAAATTTCGATTTGACGCCCGTCACCCAAACGGCTTTCATGATAGGCAAGCGCAGCTTTAATCAGTCCGTAGAAAAGGGGATGGGGGCGTGTGGGGCGACTCTTGAATTCCGGGTGGAATTGGCTGCCCACCATGTAGGGATGGTCGCGCAGCTCAACGATCTCCACCAAACGTCCGTCGGGCGACAATCCGCTGATGACCAGACCACGCCTCTCCAGCTCTTGGCGAAACGCGTTGTTGAACTCGAAACGGTGGCGGTGGCGTTCGTCCACCACGTCGCCATAACCTCGGCTCAGATAGGCGGCGGCAGCGCGCGTCCCTGGGCAAAGCTGACACGGGTAGGCGCCCAGACGCATGGTGCCGCCCATGTCGGCGATGTCGCGCTGATCCGGCATGAGATCGATGATTGGATGCTTGGCGCTGATGTCGAACTCCGTGCTGTTTGGTTCATCGCTGCCAAAGACATAACGGGCGAACTCGATGGACATGACCTGCATCCCCAGGCAAAGACCCAGGTAGGGAAGTTTATTCTGGCGCGCAAAACGAGCGGCCACAATCTTGCCCTCAATGCCTCGATAGCCAAAGCCGCCCGGCACCACAATGCCATTGACTGTCTCCAGCCGTTCGAGATCGCGACCGCGCTCCAGGTCTTCCGAATTGATCCAGACAATATCCACGTCATGCCCCAACTCCAAAGCTGCGTGCATGAGCGATTCTTTGACGCTGTAGTAGGCGTCCTCTAATTCCACATATTTGCCCACCAGACCGATGCACACAACGGGTTTTTCCCGGCGGATGTCATCGACGAAGCCCCGCCATTCGGCCAATCCTTCCGTCGCACTGCGCGTCGTCGTCAGGCCAAGCTGATTGACCAGCCAGTCGCCCAGACCGGCCTCTTCCAGGCTGAGCGGCACCGCGTAGATCGTGTCTGCGGTCACCAGCGGAACTACCGCCTCTTTTTCCACATCGCAGAAGAGCGCCGTCTTTGCCAACACGTCGGCATCCATGGGGTGGTCGCTGCGGAGACAGATGACATCGGGATGAATGCCGATGCCGCGCAGCTCGCGCACACTATGTTGGGTGGGTTTGGTCTTGAGTTCCTTGCTGGCTTCCAGATAGGGCAGCCAGGTGATGTGGATGTAGACCGCATTCTTGCGCCCCACGTCTTTGCGCATCTGGCGGATGGCTTCGAGGAAGGGAAGGCCCTCGATGTCTCCCACGGTGCCGCCGATCTCCACCAGGACGATGTCAGCCTGGCTGGTGCGCGCCACAAGGCCGATGCGCCGCTTGATCTCGTTGGTCACATGGGGAATCACCTGGATCGTGCCGCCCAGATAGTCGCCGCGGCGCTCCTGGCTCAAAACATAGTTGTAAATCTGTCCGCTGGTGACATTGCTCAGTTTGGACGAGTTCTCGTCCACAAAACGCTCATAGTGCCCCAGGTCCAGATCGGTTTCTGCGCCATCTTCGGTCACAAAGACCTCGCCGTGTTGATAGGGCGACATGGTGCCTGGATCGACATTGAGATAGGGGTCGAGCTTCATAATGGCGACCTTGAGGCCGCGCGCCTTGAGAATCCGCCCGACCGAGGCGACGGTTACCCCCTTGCCCACTCCTGAAAGGACGCCGCCGGTGACGAATATATATTTGGACATCATTCCTCCATCTGACCCTCCGCCCCGTTGCGGTCGAATGAATCACGACAAATTATCCGTCTATTCTACCACTGCCAGCGCATACCCCGCCAAGAATCGGGGGAAAGAAAAAGACCAGGTCTCTGACAGAGACCTGGTCTTTTTCTTTGTCGAATCGGGTTTAGACCTTGTGCGTCGCCGTCCCGTCAATTATCTGTACGTCCTGGACGTTTTCGCTGTACGCCTGCACCTGGGTGACTTCCTCTTCGGGGAGGAAGAGGCCGACCGCCACATAGAGCAGAACGCCCATGCCGATGCTGCCGATGCTCAACGCCACCCACACCAAACGCACCAGGTTCGAGTCGATGCCCAGGCGCTGGCCGATGCCGCCGCAGACGCCCAGGATCAGGCGGTCGCTGCGGCTGCGCTTGAGCGGGATGCGCTGCTGCACCTCATGCAGCCCGCCCTTCAGCTCAGCGCCGCTGGGCATCTTTTCGCCCACCTGCGTGCGAGTGCGATTGAACCAATCGCCAAACTGGAGCTTCCAATCGCCAGTGCTCAAGCCGCGCAACAGGAGATAACCGATCCCGATGAGCAGTACGGGCCAGAAGAGCAGGCGTACGACGCCGAAGACCATGCCACCCAGCACAGGCAAGATGCCCAGGTTTGCCAGCAGCCACAGAACGCCGATGGCGATGAGGACATAGGCCGCGCGGCGCATGTTGTCGCCATTGAGCGGAATGGCCGCTGGTCGCTCTTGGCCGTTGGCCTGAGTGCCCACGGGCAGCAGAAGCCACAGAGCCAGATAGGCCAGGAAGCCGGCGCCCGAGGTGATCAGCGTGAAGGCCACCCACAATACACGCACCAGCACCGGGTCCCAGTGGAGATACTCAGCGATGCCGCCGCATACGCCGCCCAAGACCTTGTCCGATGGGTGGCGAAAAAGGGTGGACGGATTGGTGGCCGGTGCAGCCTGACCGCCATTCGTCACCGCGCCATTGCTATTCTGTCCTGCGTCCGGCGCGCTCGTGGTCGCGTTCATCGTCTCGTTCGTTTGCATGTTGCTTTCGACGTTCATGTTGCCTCCTCAAAATCCTTCAATCGACTTCAATGATTTTAGCTCATTTTCCAGCGAAGAGCGAGTTGTTCGCCTGCTTTTTCGACAGCTCTGGGCCGGTTGACAATGGCTGGCGACAAGTTCTGTTTGTTTCGCTCGTTCCAGCGCCGTTGTTGAAAATCATTACGCAACCTCTCGCGGAAAGTTGCGCGCTATGATGACATGATCCGCAGAATCCGCGCGCCCTTTTGACAAGGGCGCTGTCATGTCATGAACGTCAGCGAAATCATCTTTCTCAGTTCTTCTCAAAAGTCTATTCATGAACGGTAGGGGCATGAGGTGCGGCGGGAAATAGCCTGGACAGCACGACGAGTCTCCGTTCTGCCGCGCCTCACGCCCGTCCAGTGGCTGTATCCGCTCTCCAGAAGGCCCTACCCGACCAATGCGCGACTTTTGAGAAGCCGTCTTTCTTCAAGCCTCATTGACGGGGCGCAAATGTTCTTGTATGATGCGGACAAACGTCTTTGGGTTCTTTCGGAATTCATGTGGTTGACAGCCATCCGAAACGTGCGGTTACAAACTGCACCTACGTTTTTTCCTCATCTTGACCAATATATTGTTGTCGTATATGGATAAGGATGAACCAGCAAATGGCGACGAATACGGCCCCACGACAAGCCCCAAAGCCAAACGAATCCGTCATACGTTGGCTCTTCGATTCTGACCCATCGATCCGCTGGCAAGTGATGCGCGACCTGACTGACGCGCCCGCGCATGAGATCGCCGCCGAGCGCGCAAGGGTCGCCGCCGAGGGCTGGGGTGCGCGGCTGCTCTCCCTGCAGGGAGACGACGGTCGGTGGGGCGGCGCGGCATGGAATCATGGGTGGGACTCAACAATGCACGCCCTCCTGCTGCTGCGGGAGCTGGGGCTGGACCCGGCGTGCGACCAGGCGCGCCGGGCAGTGAGCCTCGTCCGCGAGCGGGTGACATGGCAAGGATGCGGCCCGCAGGAGTGCGACGACAACGCCTTCTTTGCAGGCGAGATCGAGCCGTGCATCAACGGGCAGGTCGGGATGGTCGGCGCCTATTTCGGCCAAGACATCCAAGGCATCGTCCACCGATTGCTGGGCGAGCAGTTGTCCGACGGCGGTTGGAACTGCGAGGCAGAGAACGGCTCAACACGGTCGTCGTTCAACACCACGATCTGCGTGCTAGAGGCTCTGCTCGAATACGAACTGGCGGGAGGGGCGACGCCGGAGGTGACCGAGGCCCGTCTCCGTGGGCAGGAGTACCTTCTCGAACGCCGGCTCTTCCGTCGGCGCTCGACCGGCGAGGTGATCGAGCGCGACCGCAAGAGCGACGCGGCGTGGACGCGCTTCGCCTTCCCGACGTGGTGGCACTACGATGTGCTGCGGGGACTGGAGTATCTGCGCCGGGCCGGCGTCACACCTGATGAGCGCGTCGCTGAGGCGGTTGACCTGGTGGCAGCGAAACGCGACCAAGACGGCCGGTGGCCCCTCGAGGTTCGCTATTCCGGCGCGATGCCGGTCGACATAGATGAAGGCGAGGGCCGGCCGAGTCGGTGGAACACCCTCCGCGCCTTACGCGTGTTGGATTGGCATTCAGCAGGAGGTCGCCCAATGTAGGCTTTGTTCTTGACCCAACACACAGACATTGTTGAGTTCCCGCCAGAGCGACTATCATCACCCTCTCTCTGCTCGCTTTTCCCAAACTCGCCCCTCATGGACTACACTGCATCTACTGCGTGCAGTCAGCGCGCAGCGCGACCCACCTCATCACAAAACGAGATACATGATGAACGAAACAATTCATTCCGTTCCCGACTGGGAAAATCCAAAAATCTTTGGCCGCAATAAGCAGCCCGACAACGCCACCCTCATCCCCTATGGCAGTCGTAACCAGGCCCTGGCCGGCGAGCGCCTGGCTTCACCCTGGTGCAAGTTGCTCAATGGCGTTTGGCGATTTCATCACGCGCCCAACATGTCCCTCGCGCCGGCGGATTTCTTCACACCGGACTATGACGACCGCGGCTGGGATGAGATCCCTGTGCCCTCCAACTGGCAAATGATGGGCGATGTGGCCCACGGCAAGCCCCGCTACGACGTTCCCATCTACACCAATGTCACCTATCCCTTCCCCATCGACCGTTTGCCCGGCGTGCCCGAAGACGACAACCCCATCGGCAGCTATCGCACAACCTTCACTGTATCCGATGAGTGGGCGCGTCGTCGAGTCTTTATCACTTTCGATGGCGTGGATTCGGCCTTCTATCTCTGGGTCAATGGGCAAGAAGTGGGCTACAGCCAGGACAGCCGCGGACCGGCCGTTTTCGACCTCACTCCCTATTTGCGGAAGGGCGAGAACACCCTGGCGGCGCGGGTGTTGCGCTGGAGCGACGGCAGCTATCTGGAAGACCAGGATTTTTGGCGTCTGAGCGGCATCTACCGCGATGTTTATCTGTGGGCGGCGCCCACGCTCCACGTGCGCGACTTCTTCGTGCGCACCGAACTGGACGTCGCATATCGCGATGCGACCTTGCGCGTCACGGCAAAGGTGCACAACTATGGCGCAGCGTCGGCGCGGGGCGTCGTGCGGGTCGAGTTGGTCGACGCCGTGGGCGAAGTCGTCTTTCCCGCTTTGACCAGCCCAGTGCATGTCCCCGGCGGCGACGAGGAAGCCATCGAATTCTCTCAGCACGTGGCGAATCCCGCCAAATGGTCCGACGAATTTCCCAATCTCTACACCCTGGTCATTACCCTGCTCGATGAAAACGGCGAGAGCTTGGAATACGAAAGCTGTCGCGTTGGCTTCCGTCAAGTGGAGATCAAAGACGGCCAACTTTGTCTCAACGGCGTCCCGCTGCTTATCAAAGGCGTCAACCGCCACGAGCACGACCCGGATCACGGCCACGTGGTCTCCGAGGCGAACATGATTCGCGATATCCTGATCATGAAACGCTTCAACATCAACGCCGTGCGCACCAGCCACTACCCCGATGTAACCCGTTGGTACGAGCTGTGCGATCAATACGGCATCCTGCTCTGCGATGAGGCCAACCTGGAGACCCACGGCGTGTGGGATCGACTGACCAAAGACCCCTTGTGGGAAGACGCCTTTGTCGACCGGGCGCGCCGGCTGGTGGAGCGCGACAAAAACCACCCCAGCGTCATCTATTGGTCATTGGGCAACGAATCGGGCTATGGACCAAACCACGACGCCATGGCCGCCTGGATTCGCGCCCACGACCCAACGCGCCCGGTTCACTACCACCCGGCGGAGGATGCACCGGTCATCGACATCCTCGGCCCCATGTATCCAAGCGTGGCGCGCATCATCGCCATGGCGCAAGACCCCAACGAGACGCGTCCGGTCGTCATGTGCGAATACGCCCACGCCATGGGCAACAGCAACGGCAATCTCAAAGAATACTGGGAGGCGGTCTACAGCCACAAGCGGCTGCAAGGCGGCTTCATTTGGGAGTGGGCCGACCACGGCATCCGCCGCTTCACCGACGACGGCGTGGAGTGGATGGCCTATGGCGGCGATTTTGGCGATAGCCCCAACGACGCCAATTTTGTGGCAGACGGGCTGGTCAGTCCGGATCGAGACCCGCATCCAGGCATGTGGGAATACAAGAAGGTGCTGGAACCGCTCACCGTCGAGGCGGTCGATCTGGGTCGGGGCATCCTGGCTGTCACCAACCGCCACCACTTCGCCGATCTGAGCTATCTGAACATCGCCTGGCGCATCACAGTGGATGGCAGGATCATTCAGTCTGGCGAGCTCCCCTCGCTGACGATCCAGCCGGGCGAGCGCGCCGAGGTCGTCGTTCCCATTGCCGCGCCTGTTTTGCCGCCGGGCGCCGACGCCTGGCTGTCGCTCCACTTTACCCTCAAGGATGACACAGCGTGGGCCGCGGCTGGTCACGAGGTGGCGTGGAGTCAGCACCTGCTGCCCATCGATGCGCCGTCGCTCGCCATCACGCCGCTGGCGAGCATGAAGCCGCTGCAAGTGAAGCAACAGCGCGGCCAAATCGTCGTCTCTGGTGTGAATTTCTCCCTGGCTTTCGACGGCGATGCGGGACGCATCACGTCGTTCAAGAGCGACGAACAGGAGCTGGTTGCGGCGGGACCGGCGCTCAACCTGTGGCGTGCGCCTACTGACAACGACGCCAATACCTGGGGCGATCAGCGTGCGGCCATTCGCTGGCGCGAGTCTGGCCTGGACCAACTGGTGGAACACGTGGATGGCGTGGATGTGGAGCAGCCCAGCCCGCAAGAGGTGGTCATCCGCGTGCGCACGGCCAGCCTGGCAGCCATCGACGCTGCGGCGCAGGTGGAGGAGCGCTGGCGCGAACAAGTGAACAATCTCAGGCTTCTCATTGGCCATCTTCTGGATGAAAATGGCGTGCAGCAGCTCACGGCGCAACTTGGCTATGAGTACGAGAGTTTGCCGGGCAACGGCTATCGCGACAAGGTGGCGGCGTTGGTGGGCGACCTGGAGGAACATGGCGCGCTGCCCCAACTCATGATGTTGCTGGATGCCCTGGCGCGCGGACCGATGGCCGGGAAAGTACCGGATGACGTCAAACAGAGATTGGCTGCTGCGGTGGGCAAAAGTCAGGAGGAGATGAAGCAGGCCAGCGGCCCCACCGGTTCAGCGCGCTTCGATACGGAGTACACTTACCGGATTCTGGGCAACGGGGATGTGATCCTGGAGCTGCACGTCTTGCCGAGCGGTGGGCTGCCTCCCTTCCTGCCGCGGGTGGGTGTGAGCATGGCGCTGCCGCCTGGCTACGAGAAGCTCACCTGGTATGGCCGCGGGCCTCATGAGAACTACTGCGACCGCCTGCTCAGCGCCCCGGTGGGCGTCTATTCCGGAGCAGTGCGCGACCAGCTCTACCCCTACATCATGCCCCAGGAGAGCGGCAACAAGACGGAAGTGCGCTGGGCCGCGTTGACCAACGCGGCCGGCCAGGGGTTGTTGGTCTACGGCGCGCCCATGTTGGAGCTGAGCGCGCATCACTACACTGCGCAAGACCTGACAAAGGCGCAACACACCTTTGACTTGCAGCCGCGGCCGGAAGTGATCCTCAATCTGGATTACGCTCAGGGTGGCCTGGGCAACGGCAGCTGCGGGCCGGGCGTCCTGGAAGAGTATCAGCTTCCTCCCAAAGAGGTGTTCTTCCGGGTGCGCTTGCGCCCGCTGCACAGCGGCGAAGAGGTGCTGGTCGCTGCCAAAGAACGGGTGGAGGGAGTGTAGGGCATCACGGCAATCGGGGATAAGCGATGGTTTCCGTAATGGCTGCCAGATCGAGGGATGCCTCGGTTTGAAGAAGGGCGGGGCCCCGGCGCAGCACGCCATCGTTGAGGACGCGCGCTCGCAAGCCGCCCCGCCCCTTGAGCAGCGTCCAGGCGCCTGGCCCGATCATGGCGTCCATCCACGCGCAGGGTGCGCAATGACGCACACCCAGGAAGCGAATGCGCTGGTCGCCAAAGTCGAGGGCAAATTCCCGCTCGATCAATTGATTGAGCGGGACGCCCTCGATGACTACATTGCGCCGCATGAGGCTGGGTGACAACCCTGACAACCCCAACTCTGCCTGCACCACAGTAAAAACTTCCCAGGCAACGAAGGTGATCTGGGCATCGAAGTGAGCCTTTACCCCGAAATAGCGGTCGCCCACCAACCCCAGGCGGGCGCGCGCCTCCACCTGCTCCACATCTTGCGTTGGGTAGTCGCCCGGCCCATCCTTTGGCCGACCAAAATAGTTGTGCCCCGGTGAGATGAATATGTGGTGGATGTTGACGGGATAGTGCATGAAATGTGTTACGAGTCGAAATAAGGTCTTGAGGTTGTGAAGTAGTGAGGTTCTGATGTAGGGTTAGCGGCGCTCTACCCTCAAGACCTCAACACCCCAAAACCTCAGCCAGAGCTATTTCCCCGCCAGCGTCACCTCTCGCCCGCTCTCCGCCGACTGGCCGATGGCGTCGATGATGCGCACGCTGACCAACGCTTGCTCTGGCGTGACGATCTCGGCGCTGGGGTCGCCGTCGAGATGGCGCACGAAGTTCTGCACCAACAACGCGTAGGAGTTGGGCGGATTCTGCGGCAGCGGCAGGTTGATGGTGACGTTCTGGCCGTTGAGCGCGGTGTAAAGCTCCACTTTATCCCGATCGCCTACATACGCGCCGCCGTTCACCCCAAAAAGCTCTGTGACCACCTGTTCGGGGAAGTTGCTGGCCCAGGCGACATGGAACTGAAGCACTGCGCCGTTCTCGAAGCGAACAAAGGCGCTGGCCAGATCATCCACGTCAAAACGCTTGGCGCCTGCACCGACCGACGCTGTTTCCACTCCCCAACCTCCCGCGCCGCGCCCATGCGGGCCAAACTCGGCGAATTTGGCGCCAACGACCGAGACCGGCTGTGGATAGCCCATGAGGAAGAGTGCACGATCCAGGGCGTGAATGCCGATGTCCAGGAGTGCGCCGCCGCCGGCCAGGTCTTTATTGGTGAACCACCCGCCCAGTCCCGGGATGCCAGACCGACGATTCCAAACGGCCCGACCGGCGTAGATGCGGCCAAAGAAGCCAGCGTCCACCTGGGCTTTGCACAGGCGCATAGCGGCTGAAAAGCGATAATGCGTGCCTACGCAGAGGGTCAATCCCCTGGCCTTGGCGACCTCGAACATCTCCAGCGCATCTGGGTAGGTGAGAGCCATGGGCTTTTCGCAGAAGACGTGGGAACCTGCTTGCAACGCAGCAATGGTCATCTCTTTGTGAAAGATATTGGGCGTCGCCACCACGGTGATGTCGGGATGCACCTCGTCGAGAAGCTTGCGATAGTCGCTGTACACACGGGGAATGTTGGCGTTGGCGGCGAGTTGTTGCGCCCGTTCCAACGCCACATCGCATAAGGCAACGCTTTCGGTGTTGGCGATGGCCTGAAAGTTGGGAATGTGGGAATACTTGACGATGCCTCCGGCGCCCAGATAGGCAACGCGCCAAGTCTTGTTTTGTATGGACATTGTGAAATCTCCGGTCTTGTGATCTGTTTTTGTGGTCTATTGAGAGGATCTGAAACGATCTTACCTTTTCCTGCACTCACTGGCAAGATGGGAAGGGTATGTATCTTGATGCAGATCGTTTGTCGCGAATTTTTGCATGTTGTCAACATCAAATGGACATGATATACTGTAGCTCGTATTTCCCGATAGGGATATACATAAAAAAATTCCCACCCATCTGTTCACCCGCAAGGAGAAAAAATTCATGGCAAGCGTAACCTATGAACACGTGTTCAAGCGTTGGGGAGATGTGGTTGCAGTCAACGACCTTAACATCCAGATTGCAGACAAGGAATTCCTGGTCTTTGTCGGCCCGTCGGGGTGCGGCAAGACGACCAGCCTGCGTCTTCTCGCCGGGTTGGAGGAGATTTCCGATGGGCGAATCATGATCGGCGACCGGGTTGTGAACGACGTGCCGCCCAAAGACCGTGACATCGCCATGGTCTTCCAAAGCTACGCGCTCTATCCCCACATGAGCGTGTATGACAACATGGCCTTTGGCCTCAAGCTGCGCAAGACCCCCAAGGCCGAGATCGAGCGCCGCGTCAACGAAGCTGCCGATATCCTCGACATTCGCCATCTGCTGGATCGCAAGCCCAAGCAACTCTCTGGCGGTCAGCGTCAGCGTGTGGCCGTGGGGCGAGCTATCGTGCGCGAGCCAGCTGTCTTCCTCTTCGACGAGCCGTTGTCGAACCTGGACGCCAAGTTGCGCGTCCAGACGCGCGCCCAGATCACCCGCCTGCACCAGCGTCTGCAGACCACCTTCATCTATGTGACTCACGACCAGGTGGAAGCAATGACGATGGCCAGCCGCATTGCCGTGATGAAAGATGGTATCCTCCAGCAGATCGATAGCCCGCAGAATCTCTATGATCACCCAGGCAACGTCTTTGTGGCAGGCTTCATCGGCAGCCCCAGCATGAATTTCTTCGACGCGACCCTTGCCGAAAGCGATGGCAAGCTGGAAATCAACACCGGCGGCTTCCGCCTGCCAGTTCCTGATGAAAAGGCGAAAGACTGGCGGCAGTTCAAGGGTCGCGAGGTCATCTTTGGCATCCGCCCCGACGATATGCACTCCAAGCAGTTCGTGCCGCCCGGCATCATGGAATCTGACATGATCGCCACGGTGGATGTGGTCGAGCTGATGGGCAACGAAATTTTCCTCTATTTGACCACCCGCGACAACAAGCCCTTCACCGCTCGCGTTGACCCGCGCGTGCGCGCCACCATGGGCATCGAAATGGAACTGGCCGTTAACATGGCCAATGCCCACATCTTTGATCCCAAGACCGAGGTCAGCCTGGCAGGTTGATAGGGACGAGCATCTGCGCTACAATGACAGCCGGGACAATACACTGTCCCGGCTGTTTCTTTTGGAAGTTTTCGTAGGGTCAAAGTTGAATCGCCCAAACAAAGGGGACACACGCATGCATATTTTTAATGAACACGATTTGATGCGCGATCATCATCAGGCTGGCGGCAAAATGGTCTTGTTGGTGATGGATGGGCTAGGTGGGCTGCCAATGGAAACGGGCGGCAAGACCGAATTGGAGACCGCGCACACGCCCCACCTGGATCATCTGGCAGCCCAGGGCATGACCGGCCTCAGCACGCCCATTCGCCCAGGCATCGAGCCGGGCAGCGGTCCGGCTCATCTCAGTCTCTTCAGCTATGACCCTGTGCGCTATAAGATCGGCCGCGGCGTCTTGGAGGCGCTTGGCATCGACTTCCCCCTCTCTCCCAATGACATTGCGGCGCGCGGCAACTTCGCCACTGCCGCAGCGGATGGGGCGATCACAGACCGGCGGGCCGGTCGCATCAACACAGATGAGTGCATACGGCTATCTACAAAGCTGCATGAGGCGACAAAAGACTCACTTCCTGGCTACGAAGTCTTTGTCCGCCCGGTGAAGGAACACCGATTTGTCTTGGTGATTCGGGGCCAAGGGCTGGGCGGAGACCTGACCGAGACAGACCCCCTTGTGGTTGGCAAACAACCCCTGCCGGTGCGCGATGAAAGCGGCTCGCCTCAAGGAGCGTTGACCGCTGATCTCTTCAACCAGTGGGTGAGCGCAGCTCGTGCGGCGTTGGCCGATGAACCCAAAGCGAACAGCCTCAATCTGCGCGGGTTGGCAAAGGATCCGGGCCTGCCCCGCTTTCCAGACATCTATGGCGTGCGCGCTGGGGCGTTGGCGGTCTACCCGATGTACAAGGGTGTGGCGCGGCTAGTGGGTATGGACGTGATCGATTTCGACGGCGACCGTCCCCATCATCAAATCGACGCTTTGGAACGGGCGTGGAATGACTTCGACTTCTTCTTCATCCACATCAAGAAGACCGACAGCTATGGCGAGGATGGCAACTTCGCCGCCAAGGTACACGAAATCGAAGAGGTGGATGCGATCATGCCACGCATTCTGGCGCTCCAACCGGGCGCGCTGATCGTCACGGGTGATCACAGCACGCCAGCCAGGCTGCGCAGCCACTCATGGCATCCTGTGCCCACGTTGTTGTGGAGCCCCACAGCCATGCCCGATCAGGTGCAGAGCTTTGGCGAGCGCGCCTGCGCCAGCGGCCATATGGGACTCTTCCATGCCACCACGCTGCTGCCTCAAGCCATGGCCCATGCCGGTCGGCTATCACGCTTTGGGGCGTAAGACCTCCACACTGGGAGCCGCATGACAACCACCACTGCATCAATCGACCGGGCGGCCCAACTGTTGGCGCACGCTGACCGAGTTGTCGTGCTGACCGGCGCCGGCGTCAGCGCGGAATCGGGCATTGCAACCTTTCGCGATGCACAAACCGGACTGTGGTCGCGCTTTTCGCCAACACAATTGGCGTCGCAAGCCGGGTTTGCTGCAGACCCAGGGCTGGTGTGGCGGTGGTACATGCAGCGATTGAGCATGGTGGAGGAAGCGCAGCCGAATCCAGGTCATCGCGCCCTGGCCGAGCTGGAGCGATTGTCACCATCATTTACGCTCATCACACAGAACGTGGACGAGCTTCACGAACGAGCGGGGAGCCGGGAGGTGTTGCACCTGCACGGCTCCATCGCTCGCTTTCGCTGTAACAAATGCAAAGCGCCATATCTGTTGCAAGAGGCGGATCGAAACGCGCCGCAGCCGCCCTGCTGCGTTACGTGCGGCGGCCTTGTGCGACCGGATGTGGTGTGGTTTGGCGAGTTTCTTCCCCAGCAGACGATGGAGCGTGCGTCTCGCGCCGCGGAACGATGCAGTGTGATGTTGGTGGTTGGCACGAGCGGCGTCGTCTATCCTGCAGCCGAACTGCCGTTTGTGGCGAAACAGGGAGGGGCGCATGTCGTCGATGTCAATCCTGAAACAAATCCCATTTCCGGAATCGCCGACTGTTATCTGCAAGGGCCTGGCGGCGAGATTCTCCCCCTTCTCATGGAACGCCTACAGCCAGGTTTACGGTTGGAATCTTAGAGGTCTTTTGATTACCTGCTCATGCCGTCGCCCGCCACGAGTGACGAGTGACGCATGAATTGACAACCTGGCGAGCAATAATATCAAGACCTAGCCGCCAGTACGATCTGCTTCTGGGATCGGCGCAGGAGTCACCAGCACTTTGTCCACGCGCCGGCCATCCATATCCATCACTTCCACGCGCAAACCACCCCATTCGAATATGTCGCCGGGTGTGGGCACCCGACCGAGCATGGTCATGACAAAGCCGCCCACAGTCTGGTAATAGCCTTCGCTTTCTTCGGGTAGTTCGCGTATGCCGAAAGACTCCTGAAAACGATCGATAGGCAGCATCCCATCCACCAGGAAGGTGCCATCTTCGCGCCGAAAAATCTCTTCGTTGGGCGTTTCGCCCATGTCGGGAATTGCGCCGATGATGGCCTCGACAAAGTCAGTCAGCGTCACCAATCCTTCCAACCCACCATACTCGTCGATGACCAGCGCGATATGGGTGCGGGTCGTCCGCATGCGCTCTAGCACTTCCAGGGCGGGCATGGTGTCGGGAATGAAAAGGGGCGACTGCAGCACAATGTGCAGGTTCAGATCTTCTCCGGCGATGGCGCGCGCCAACAGGTCTTTGGCCATGGCCAGGCCGATCACATGATCGAGATCGCCCTCAGCCACCGGGTAGCGAGAATGGTTGCTGGCAAGAATTTTGGCGCGCATCTCCTCGTAACTGTCATTGATGTCGAGCCACGTGATGTCCGTACGCGGCGTGAGCAAGGCGCTGATGTTGAGATCGCTCAGCCGAAAAACCTGACCGACGATCTCCTCCTCGATTGGCTCGAAGACGCCCTTTTCCGCCCCTTGTTCGATGAGAATGCGCACCTCTTCATCTGTAATCGGCTGTTCGTTAGTGGTGGGGACGCGCAACAAGCGTAGCACGAACTCGGTCGAGGCGCTGAGAATTCGTTCGAGTGGGCGGGTGAGCGTAGACAGGATAAGCATCACCCGGGCGACGCGCATAGCGATGGCTTCGGCGCTGTTCAGAGCCAGGCGTTTGGGCGCAAGTTCCCCCAACACAAGCGATAGATAGGTCGTGACAACCACCACAACGACGACGCTGATCACAGAGCTATAGGGCGCCAGCGCTGGCCAGCTTGCCAACACGGACGCCAGGCTTGCTGCCAGCGCCGCGCCGCCAAACGCTCCAGTGAGGATACCAATCAACGTGATCCCGATCTGCACAGTCGAAAGCATACGCGAAGGAGATTCAGCCACTTCCAGGGCAAGCCGCGCCTGTTGGTCTCCTTCTTCAGCGTATTGATGCAAGCGAGACTTTCGGGCAGCCACCAGGGCCATTTCGGACATGGACAAGAAGCCATTGGCCAAAATCAAGGCCAGGAGGATTGCCAATTCCACATAGAAGTTCATAGAGTCGAAGCCTTGCGGTATTCCTGATATAAGAAGCGAAGGTTCTGAGCGAAGAATGCGGCAAACTCCCAGTGGGCAAAACGTGCAGGAATGGGCGTCGAGGCCGGCGCATCGCCTTCGCCGACAGGCGACAACCGATCTCGCAGCAACGCGCCAACAGCCAGCAGCGACACAACGTCGAGATAGACTCGCATCTCAACCAGCGCGGCTGCATCCCCCATGTTCCCATGTCCTGGGACGATCAATGTTGGGTGCAAGGCATCGAGCGCGTTGAGCGCGTTCTGCCAGCCTGCCAGCTCGCCGTCAGGGAGATAGGGGTGTGCGGCAACGGTCACGAGGTCGCCGGCAAACAGGATGCCGGCATCGGGCGCAAACACGATGCTGTCGCTGCCTGTGTGCCCTGCCCCACAACAGATGATCTCCACAGAGCGAAGGCTGCCATGCACGGTGATGCGATCCGCAAAAGTGAGCGTTGGCGCGCGGAGCGTTAGCGCGTCGATGGCAGCCAGAGCTGCCAGATAGAAGCGGCGTCCTGCTTCCAACCGCCTCCGGCGTTGCGTCGCCGCATCGACGTCATTCCCCTCGAGCAACGCCAATTGTGCGTCGATGCGGGCGATCTCGCCTGGCCCTGTTTGCCGATACCAGTCGATCTCCGTCGGGCCAGCCTTCAGGAGCAGCGCGCGCGTCCTGGCGCTGGCGATGATCTCCACGCCATCGTCGCATTCCTGATTGCCCCAGCAATGATCGCTGTGATAGTGCGTGTTCACCGCAACGGAGACGCGGCGACCTGTCAATCGATGGGCGATGTCCAGAAGCTCGCGGCAGGCGACAGGAGTGAGTAGCGTGTCCACGATGAGAGTGCGGTCGCCCAGATCGACAATTCCTGCATTGGCGCCGGCGCAACCGCTTTCAGTAGGCGAAACAGCAAAGATGCCGTCGCCGACTTCCTGGACCTGCAAATGCTCGAAGGTGCGCTGCGAATTCATCGTACATCCATCATACCGTGAATAGATGGATCATTCAACCCTTGATCTGCAACGGATTCTGTTTCACCATGATGGAAAAGAGAAGAGAATCGTGGAGATGCCAGCCACTCCTCTTATTCGCTTTGGGCTGCATCCGTTGTTACACCGCCGCCTCCAAACCGAGGTGCATCCTTTGCGACAGGCGCCGACTGCACTTCACTTCGATAGATCTGTGGGCTACGGCCAAAATAAGCGCGGAATTGTCGCGAAAAGTAGAAGGGTGAGGTAAAACCGACCTCGCGTGCAATCTCGCCTACGCTCAGCGTCGTGAACTCCAGCAGGCGAGCGGCCTGTCGCAGACGCAACCGCAGCACCATCTCCATGATCGCTTCGCCGGTTTCGGCCTTGAAGAGATGCGCCAACCGGGACGACGATAAAGCGACGAGCGCGGCCAAATGCTCCACTGCGATTGGCTCGCGAAAGCGCTGATTGATGTAGGCGATGGTTGCGTCGATGCGCGGATCGGAGATACAGGTTGCGTTCCCCGCGCTCTGTTGGGCAAGGAGCACCAGGACCTCTTCCAGCCCATTGGCCGTGAGTTCATCCTGCCATTCTCCCACACCCAGACTATCGCCAATCAGGCGGAGAAAGGCGCGCTCCATGCGCTCCCAACGATTCATCTCGCGCACTGTCTGACGGCGCAGCCCTGGCGCAAGCTCCGGCAACTGGAGCCACCGCGCCCAGTGGGAACGGGGTGTAAAGTGCGCCCAATAGAAGTCCCATGGCTCAGGGCTGCTGGCTGTTCCATAGTCGTGAGGCGCGCCCGGTTGGAGGAGCATGGCGTCACCCGGGCCGCAAAAGAACTCTGCGCCTGCAATGCGATAGCGCCCGCTGCCTGCCCGCGTCATGGTGATCAGCCAATCGCGCGTGCCGTGTGGTCGCAGAGTAGCATAGCCGTAGGGCTGGATAAAATGATCGGCTGCGAGAATGCCGGGCGGCGGCGCGGGCGTGACAAGAGGGCGAGGCGTCGAGGACATAGGGCATGGTCTTGGGGACGTTAGCGGGGGATAATGTGGTCGAGCTGCTCTGCCAGCGCCTGAGCGTTGGTCACGGGCAGTCTACAAGCATAGTTTTCGCACACATAGGCCGCGGGCTGGTCGTCGACGAGACTGCGCGCTTGTAGCAATGGCAGCAAGCTTTCTTCGTTTGGCCGCTTCAGCGCAACCACAGTGTGCGGCAGATAGCGCCGACGTACTTCCGTCAATAGCAATTGGGTGCGCGGATCAGCCGGGTCGCCCACGATGGCGATTTCCTGACTGGGAGAGAGCATGGCGGCCAACGCACCCAATAACCGACCAAAGCCGGTGGGCTGACGCGCCATGGCTTCTTTCATGAGCAGACAGATGGCCGCAGCCTCCTGGCGATAGGCGTCGTTGCCCACCAGCGCGCCCAGACGAATCAGGCTCTCGGCGGCCAACGAGTTGCCGCTGGGAATGGCGTTGTCGATGAAATCCTTGCGCCGCGCGGTGAGCGTCTCGTGGTTGCGCCCAGTCTGGAAAAAGCCGCCGTTGGCGTCGTCGTGGAATTGGTCGAACATCACTTGCGTCAGGCGACTGGCCTGGGCCAGCCAGCGCAGGTCGAAGGTGGCTTCATAGAGCGCCAGGAGGCTGCGAATGAACGCGCTGTAGTCTTCCAGATAAGCGTTGAAGCGAGCGCGGCCATCCTTGTAACTGCGATAGAGGCGGCCATCGGGCTGGCTCATGCGGTTGAGAATGAAGTCTGCCGCCTTGACCGCTGCGTCGAGCGCCTGGGGCATTCCCAACGCCTGGCCCACTTCGGCCAGCGCGTGGATCATGAGGCCGTTCCATTCAGTGAGCACCTTTTCATCGCGCCCCGGCTTGATGCGCTTCTCGCGCTCACGAAACAATCGCTCTTTGCTGGCCGCCAGCGATTGCTCCGCTTCCCCCAGCGTGATGCGAAAGCGTTTCGCTGCATCATCGATCTTGCGGCTGACGAAGAGGATATTTCTGCCCTCGAAGTTGCCTCGCGCCGACACGCCATAGTAGCTCTCAAAGATGGCCGCATCATGGGGAGCGAGGAGCGCATCGATCTCCTGGGGCGTCCAGACGAAGAACTTGCCCTCATGCCCTTCGCTGTCTGCATCCTGGCTGCTGTAGAAGCCGCCCTCTGGCGCGGTCATCTCGCGCAGGACATAGGCGACGGTCTCTTCCACGATGCGCCGAAAGAGTGGTCGGCCTGTCGCCTGCCAGGCGTGGAGATAGGTGCGCAGGAGTTGGGCGTTGTCATAGAGCATCTTCTCGAAGTGGGGCACGAGCCAGTAGCCATCCACGCTGTAGCGATGGAAACCACCGCCGAGTTGGTCATAGATGCCGCCGTGGGCCATTTTCTCCAGGGTCAGCTCGGCCATGTAGAGCGCGTCCAGGTCGCCCGTGCGTTTGTATTGCGTCAGGCAGAAATCTAATGTCATAGGTTGGGGAAACTTGGGCTGGCTGCCGAAGCCGCCCTCCACCTCATCGAAAAACTGGCGCATGCGCTGAATCGCTTCGTCGAGGGTCTCTGTGCTCAGGTCGTCATCGCCGGCGGAGATGGCAGCGGAACGGCGCAGCATGTCGGTCAAACGCTCGGCCTGCCCATCCACCTGGTCGCGGCGGTTGGCGTAGGCGTCGGCCACGGCGCGACAAACCTGCTTGAAGCCGGGCATCCCATAGCGCGCTTCAGGCGGAAAGTATGTGCCGCCGTGAAAGGGGCGTCCATCGGGCGTGAGCCACATGCTCATGGGCCAGCCGCCCTGGCCGGTCATGGCCTGCACCGCATCCATGTAGAGCGCGTCCAGGTCAGGTCGCTCCTCCCGATCCACCTTGATGTTGACGAAAAGTTCATTCATCAACGCGGCGGTCTCTTCGTTCTCGAAGGACTCGCGCTCCATGACGTGACACCAATGGCAGGCGCTATAGCCAATGCTGAGAAAGATGGGTTTGTCGAGACGCCGCGCTTCGGACAGCGCCTCTTCATCCCAGGGCTGCCAGTTCACCGGATTGTGGGCATGTTGCAAGAGATATGGGCTGGTTTCGTGGATCAGGCGATTCGTGTGTTGGCTCATGGCTGCGCTCTCACATGGTCATACGGAAAAACCAGATGGATGATGCGTTGATTGTATGCCATTGTCTGGCCAATCCACGTTATCCGCGTTCCACATTTGCGCCTGGCATCCACATCCTATCGTCTGGCAGCGCGATCGGAGCGCGCCATGCGTTTCTCCAGCAGCCCTTGCAGATACTCGGAGATGATGGTCAACACTCAATAGATGCCAGCGGTAATGACGTCACCCACAAACCGGCGAGCACGAACTGGGTGTTTTCGATGATGCACCCCAAAGGGCGTGTTGCCTATGTTGCCTCAGCTTCGTGACGGCGACGTCCCCGACTGTGCCGCCGTGGCTGAGCTGCCTGGGAGCGAATTGCTGGCGGAACATCGGGCAGGGCGCGCGGCGCGCTCATGCCACCGCGCATGATGCGCTGCATCTCTGCATCCAGCAGCGGATCGGTCTCCACCGGCTGATAGGCCGCCAGCCGGCCCTCGACTTCCTCCACCGCCCGCTGCCAGAGCGACTTGCTCCCTTCCCGCTCCCACGCCTCACGATTCTTGCGATCATAGACCGGCCCGGGCAGATAGAGATGCTCCTGCCAGTGGACGAGCGTGTGCTGAGCGGTGATCATGTGGGTTTCGGCCAGTTGCGTCCGCGCCAGGTCCATGGTAGGTAGGTCATCGGCCACGGCCAACGGGCGCGTCAGGCGCAGCGCCTGGCCGCACACCTCGTTGTCGAAAACCAGCTTGGGCAAGCTGAACACGAGCACATAATCGAGCATCCCCGGCCCCGACACTGAGTTGACGCCTGCCAGCGCAGCCAGCAGCGCGCTGCCAAAGGTCTCGGCGCCGGCCTGGGCGTCGAGCTCCTTGGCGTCGCTCAGCGCCATGTAGGCCTGAGTGGGCAGCCCCAGATGCTTGCCCACCTGCGCATTGAGCACATCCAGATAGAGCGCCTGAACGCCCAGCATGGGCGAGCTGGCCTCGCTCATGTGGAATTCGGCCGGCGCGCCGCCGTAGAGCACCGCCGCGCCGGGGCGGAGCACCTGGGCCATGACGACGCCGGCCAGGGTGTCTACGGCATGAAAGACCGCCGCGCCCACCAGCGTCGTCGGCGCGATCAACCCCATGAGCGTCACGGGCACAATTTCGATAGGGATGCCCCATTCCACACAGTCAAGGAGGTTCTGGCACGAGTCCTCGCTGTAGCGGAAGTTGCCCGTAGCCGTAATGGTGAAGATGGAGAAAGGGCGGGCCGCCAGATCGACGCGGTCGCGGCGAAAGAGAGCCATCATCTCGGCCATGCGCGTCACGCCGTGCTCGGTGAACGCGCCCGACACCACCGGTCGCCGGGAATTGGTCAGGCAGAGATAGAGGCGCCAGGCGTCAGAGATATTGGCCTCCACATCGTTGCCGGTGGAAAATGCCGTGGCCAGATAGGCGATATGCTCCAGGCCATCGGCCACGCGCACATACTCGGCGAAATCCCCGGTCGTCGCCGGGCGCGTCTCGCCGCTGCGGTGGTCGAGCACGCGCAGGCCGCTCGACCCGGGGACGAAATGAACCCGGTCGCCGCCCAATTCGGCGTGAGGATTGCCCTCCCGGTCATACAGAGTGAAGGAGGCCGGCGCGCTGGCGAGGGCTTGCTCCACGATACGCTGGGGGAAGAGCACACGCTGCCCCGAGGCGTCTGTGGGCAGCCCGGCGTCCAACAGACGCTTGCGCAGCGTCGCCCCGCGCACCTCAACGCCCACCCCGGCGAGGATGCCCATGGCTTCGGTGATGATTTCGCTGCACAACTCCCGGCTGGCGACGAGCAGTTTGGGGCGCATCGTCATACACAAATCGTCATGTTGGGTAACCGGCGGTCTCCATACCGCAGGTCGTCATGTCTCATTCTGCATAGACGGCCTGACGTAAACCCTTGATGTAACCGATGGCAAAGAGCCGCCCGATGGAGGAATAGCTGGGGCGGTCGTTGTCGTCGCCTTCCATGGTGGGCACGTGGTCGGGACGCAGCACCCCCTCGAAACCGATCTCCCGATAAGCGCGCATACAGGCCAGCATATCGGTCTTGCCGTCGTCGTGGAAGGTCTCCACGAAGTTGTCGGCTGTTCCTCGCACGTCGCGGAAGTGCACGAAGAATATCTTGCCCTGCCCGCCAAAGTGACGGATGACGCCCGGCAGGTCGTCGGTCATCAGGGTGAAGTTGCCCTGACAGAGGGTGACGCCGTTGACCGGGCTGGGAACCAGGTCGATGAGACGCTGGAAGTTCTCCACACTGCGCATGATGCGCCCCACCCCGCGAATGGGCGAGAGGGGTGGGTCGTCTGGGTGCATGGCGAGCTTGACGCCGGCTTCTTCTGCCACTGGCACAACCCGCTCCAGAAAGTACTTGAGATTCTCCCACAACTGCTCCTCGCTGACGACGCCGGCTTCGGTCAGAGGAGCGTGCTCCATCAGGCTGTGGTCATAGCCGGTGACAATGGCGCCGCCGCGACTGGGTGCGGTCGTGGTGGTGCGCATCCAGTTGAACATGGCCATCCACTCATAGCACCAGACGCCGATGCCCAACTTCCCCATGTTGCGGATCAGCTCGCAGGCGTTTTCGATTTCCTCGTCGCGTCCGGGCAAACCCAGTTTGGCCCGGTTGAGGGGCGGTCGACTTTCCAACACATCGAAGCGGAAACCAGCGTTCTCATAGGCGCTCTTGAGGCGCACCAGCGACATGAAGCTCCACGGCAAGTTGTCGCGCTGGGTCGCCACTTCGGTCATGCCTGTGCGACCGTAGTTAGTGGAATCGAAGCCGCTGAAATCCATCACGCCAACGACGTGGTCCACGCCGCACTGTTTGACCATGCGCCACAAAGGGGAGGGGTGAGGTGGAAGCACCTCAGCGATTTGAATCATGGTGACTGTCCTTCTCGAACTGGTTAAAGTATGGGGAATAGATTCAATTGTAGAGGCGACCTTGCCGCGTGTCAAACGCATAGCGCGATGGGGGCTACTTGTATCCATGTGTAGGTGTGTGACCCTGCAAATGAGCCTCCTTCAGGGATGTAGCCTTTCTGTCGCACACGCTCTCTTCCAATGATCCATGATGCACTCGCCAACGATAATCAGGACGGCAATCCATCTTTGGATGCAGGCCGCAGCGCAATGGTCTTTGTCATCAGAACTGGTAGAACGATGAACCAGAGGGTGATATAATGTGCCGTGCAGATTTCTTGCTATTTTGGGGTGGTTCTTTGGTCATATAGAAAGGATGCGTGGTGGGGAAGATGGAGACAGAGAAGCAGGCCGGCAACCACAAATCACAGAAAATCAACTGGTATCGAACGCCGCTGGATCGGGCGACGCTGGCGGCGCTCAATCAGCGCAGCGATGCGCTGGGTCTGCTGCAGGCGCTCGGCCACCTGGGATTGCTCGTCTTGACCGGCACAGCGGCCTGGTACGCAGCGGAGCATCTTTCGGTTGCGCTGCTGCTACTCATCCTTTTCGTCCACGGTACGTTCTATGCTTTTCTCCTCAACGGCTTTCATGAGCTGTGTCATAGCACGGTTTTCAAGACGAAATGGCTGAACACCATCTTTCTCTACGTCTTCAGCTTTCTTGGCAGCTATAATCACATCTTCTTCTGGACGAGCCATCAGGAACACCACAAATACACCCTGCACCCGCCCGACGACCTGGAGGTGGTGCTGCCGGTGGAGATCACACTCAATAGTTTCCTCAAGAACATGGTCGTCAACCCTTGGGGCCTCTATCAGCGCGTCAAAGGTGTCATCCGTCTCAGCCGGGGCCGGCTGGAAGGCGAGTGGGAAAATATCCTCTTCCCTGCGTCCGAGCCGGAGCGGCGACGGCGACTCTTTGCCTGGTCGCGCACGCTGCTCATCGGCCACGGGCTGCTCATCGTGGTATCCGTGGTATTGAGCCTGTGGTCAGGATTAAATTTCTGGCTGCTGCCCGTTCTGATCACGCTTGCGCCCTTCTACGGCGGCTGGCTGCTTTTTCTGTGCAACAACACGCAGCATATCGGGCTGCAAGACAATGTGCCCGATTTTCGTCTCTGCACGCGCACCATCATCCTCAACCCCTTCGTGCGCTTTCTCTACTGGCACATGAACTTCCATATCGAGCACCATATGTACGCCGCCGTGCCCTGCTATCGCCTGGGCAAACTGCACGAGGCCATCAAACACGATCTGCCGCCGTCGCCGGTTGGGCTGATTGCAACGTGGCGAGAGATCATCGCCATCTTGCGCAAGCAAAAGGACGATCCCGCCTATCAGTACGTCCCACCTTTGCCAGCCCACGCCGCGGGCTGATACGTTGAGGTTTCATCACGGCGGCGTTCGCCCTGGAGTCGTGACCATCCAAAGTAATGTTCTTTTATTGCTGTAGATGCGATGGGCAACCCATAGGCATCAAGCGAAGGCGGTGAAAGTAGGACATGACGACCGGCGGTATGGAAACCGCCGGCTACTAATTTGTTGCGAACACCCGTGGATATGACGACCGACAGCAGAATGCAAAGCTATCCAGGGATAATTTTGCAGCGCAGTTCGCGGAGTTTGGGGCCATCCATCTCCAAGAGCAATACATTCTGATAGCTGCCCAGGTCGAGCTTTCCCTTGTCGATGACCAGCGTCACGCCATGCCCACCAAACGCGCTAAGCACATGCGCTTCGGTGTTGGGGTTGTTGTTGCGCACATGGCGAAAGGGTCGGCAACCGGCCAACCACAACTCGGCCACACGCACCAGATCTGCACGCAGATCCTCATCATCTTCACAAAGCAAAAGTGTCGCGGTCGTATGTGGAATATAGAAGAAGGCCAGCCCATCTTCCGCGCCAGCCGCCAATTCAGATAGTAAATCTGTGACGTTGATGACCTGCACTCGCTCGCTGCTTTCCACAGTGGTTCTTGTGATCATATGTGCCTCTCGCAATTCTTCGATAAGTGTATCTATTCAGGTGGTCTGTGAGGGGCGCGGATTTTATAGACAGGCACCATGACCTGTGGTCACCACAAACGAAAAAATGGCGGCGCACGGGGCGTGCGCACCGGACGATTGGGGTCTATTTTCACATCAACGAAAAGGGATTCTCCAAAGTGCGCACAAGATGGCTCAGGAACAGCGCAGCAGGCGCGCCATCCAGCGCACGATGATCCACCGAGAGCGTCAGCGTGCACATTGGGCGCACTGCCGGCTGACCGGCAACCGCGACCACTCGATCCGTTACACGTCCTACAGCCAGGATCATGGACGCTGGTTGTTCGATGATGGCGACGAACGCGTCCACCGCATACATGCCTAGGTTGGAAATCACCAGGCTCTTGGCGGCCATCTCGCTTGGGCGCAGCGCGCGCCGCCGCGCCCGTTCAATGAGTGAACCCAGTTGTTCGGCGGTTCCGGTCAGGCTCAAGCGATCTGCATTGACAAGCGTCGGGGTCAGCAGGCCGCCGCCGACGCTCACTGCTACGCCGATGTCTACACTCGCCCGCTGCTGTACGCCCCCCTGAACGAACGTAACATTCACCTCTGGCCTGGCGGCTAGGGCCAGCGCACATGCGCGCACAAAAATACTGGTGTAGCTGGGCGTCTTCACCCAGCCCAATGCATCGCGACAATAGCTACGCAGTCGCTCCACCTGGCTCATGTCCACATCGGCCAGCAAGTAGAAATGGGGAACGTCGCGTTTGCTGGCTGTGGTGGCGGCGGCAATGGCCTGGCGCATAGGCGAAAGCGGTGGGGTGTCTGCCTGTGTTCGAGGCGACGTCTGTTGGGTGACCGCCTTCTCCACATCACGGCTGCGGATCAGCCCATCCACGCCAGTGCCGTTCAGCCCTTCTAGCGCCACACCCAGTTCCTGACTGAGCCGGCGCGCACGCGGCGAGGCCAGAATACGTTGCGACTGCGGTTTGTGTATGGCCGCGTGGCGTATGTCGCCTGCCATTACACGACCGCTTAACCCAGAGCCAGAAACAAAGCTCACATTGACACCGAGATCGGCTGCCACGCGCAGAGCCAGCGGCGACACCTTCCCATTGCTGCTGGGTGCGTCTTCAGCATGCAGCGCGCCCTGGGGCGTGGAAAGCGACGGGCGATCTCCATCATCCGTCGCGGCCAACAGCCCAACCACTTGCTGCGGCAGCACACTGCTGTTGTCTGGCGACAGGATGCGCTGCAAGACGCCGTCCTCGAAGGCTTCCACTTCCACAGTCACCTTGTCGGTGTCCACCTCGAAGAGCGCCTCGCCCTTGCGCACCCGGTCGCCTTCTTGCTTGAGCCAGCGCGTCAGAATCACCTCATCAACCGCTTCGCCCACCTGGGGCACCACGATTTCGCTCAGTTTGGGTTCGCTCATCATTGGTCGCCTCACGGTCGAACCAGGTCGAGAATCGCCTGACGAATACGCGCCTCATCGGGCACCACAGCCGCCTCTAACACGGGCGAGAAGGGCATAGGCACATTGGGCGATGCCAGGCGGCGAATCGGGCCGTCGAGATAACCGATGGCCTGATCTGCGACTGTTGCGGCCACCTGCGCACCCCACCCACCGCGCTCGCCGCTCTCTTCCACCACCAACAGCAACCCAGTCTTCTTCACCGACTCCACCACGCGCTCTGTGTCCAGGGGCACCAGGCAACGCGGATCGATCACTTCGACCTCGATGCCATCGTGGGCCAGCGCCTCGGCCACGTTCATCACCCGGTGCAGCATAAGCAGATTGGCGACGACAGTGATATCGCGGCCAGCGCGCTTGACATCGGCCACACCCAGTGGAATCGTGTATTCCTCTTCCGGCACATGACCTGCACTCATGCTGCTCTCTGCCAACTTGCGCCCCTTGCTGCCATAAAGATGTTTGTGAACGCAAAAGAGCACGGGATTGTCGTCGCGGATGGCTGATTTCAGCAACCCCTTGGCATCATAGGGCGTGGCCGGGGTGACAATTTTGATGCCGGGTACGTGGAAGAAATAGCTTTCCATGGTATTGGCGTGTTGCGCGCCGCGCCCCGATGCGCCCGTGGGCATTTGCAGCACAAGGGGTATCTTGACCTGGCCGCCTGACATGTAGCGCAGCCTGGTCGCTTGCTGCACCAGTTGGTCCATGGCGGTGAAGACAAAGTCGCCATATTGAAAGTCGATGATGGGGCGCATACCCATGATGGCCGCGCCGATGCCCAATCCAACAAAGCCTGATTCAGAAATGGGTGTGTTAATCACCCGCTCGGGTCCATATTCGTCGAGCAGGCCCAAAGTGAAGAGGAACGAGCCGCCAATGCGGATGTCCTCGCCCATGACGAAGACATTGGAATCGCGATTCATCTCCTCGCGCAGAGCTTCGCGCAGGGCCTGGACGATGGTCAACGTGCGCGCATTCTGGGTGATGGTCGGCAGGGTTGGCAGGGTCTTAAGCATAAAGGTGCTCCAATGCCAGTGAAGTGGGTGGGTTGGGGCTGGATTGAGCGAATTCCACGGCGTCATCCAGAAGCGAAGCCACCTCTTTGTCCATGCGCTCGAGCAACGACTCGCCGAAACGCGGGTCGGCGGCCAGACGTGCGCGGAAGAGTTCGATGGGGTCTTGGGCGAGCCAGGCGTCCACCTCCTCTTGGGGACGATAGGTGGCTGGATCGTCGCGTTTGTGACCACCCCGGCGATAGGTGAGCGCCTCGATGAGCGTTGGCCCGCCGCCGGAACGCGCCCGTTGCGTCGCCTCTTGCATCGCCTCGTAGACCTCGATGGGGTCGTTGCCATAGATGGTGACGCCCGGAATACGATAGGCGTCGGCGCGCTCGGCAATGAAGTCATTGCGCATGACGTCGGTCATGTGAGTGGAGACGCCGTAAAAATTATTCTCGCAGAGAAAGATGACCGGCAGCAACCAGATGGCCGCCAGGTTGAGCGCCTCGTGCCAGTCGCCCTTGTTGGCTGTGCCTTCGCCAAAGAAGTTGCAGCAGACGCGCCCGCTGCCGTCTCGCTTGAAGGCAAAGGCCATGCCCGCGGCGATTGGCGAAGATGCGCCGACGATGGCTATGGCCGGCAGCGCGCCGACGCTTATATCGCCCACGTGCAGCGAGCCGCCTTTGCCCTGGCAACACCCCGTCGCTTTGCCAAACAGCTCCGCCATCAGACTGGCAGGGGAGACGCCTTTGGCCAGCGCCTGACCGTGCCCCCGATGGGTGAGGGTGATCACATCATCCGGGCGCAGGGCAACGCACGCGCCCACGGTGGTCGCCTCTTGGCCGTGGGAGAGATGAATGGTGCCGGGCATGAGTCCACGCAAGAAAAGGTCGTTGACCCGCAGCTCGAAGTCGCGGATCAGCTTCATACGTCGATAGATCAGGCTCAACAGCCCGACCTCATAGGAAGCCAGGGAACGAGCGATAGGGGGATTGGGTTTTTGGATACGCATCGGTCTCACTTTCTATACTGCGGTTGCTTTGAGACCAGGGGTCTTTTGTCTGAAGAAACTCCTGATCTCAAACAGAGCAAAGTATAAAGCTCTTCACTTTAGTCGATAGCCTCGGCCAGCCGCGCCAGTCGTTGGTCGTGGATGGCAAGGCCGGTTGTCACATCGCAAAAGACCGCAAAGTAGCGGTCATAGAGCTTCTGCCTATCTGGATCAGGCGTCAGTACGTTCTCCTGGCGCACACAGGTTGTCAGCGCGCTCTGCCAACTGGGAAAGACGCCGACCGCTACGCTGGCCAACAGCGCCGCGCCATAGGCAGCGTCCTGGATAGTTGGGACGATCAAGGGGACGCCCAACACGTCGCAAAGAATCTGTCGCCACAAGGCGCTGCGAGACCCCCCGCCTACGATACGGTAGTCGGTCATCAGCTCACCCAGCGACTGTACTGCATCGCGACAATCGCGCAGGGAGAAGGCGACTCCCTCCATCACGGCGCGGGCGAAGTGCGCCAATGTGTGATGGCTGGAAATCCCCACGAAATCGCCGCGCAGGTCGGGATTCCAATAGGGAGAACGTTCGCCGGCCAGGTAAGGGTGAAAGAGCAATCCGGCTGCGCCCGGCGGCGCCTGCGCTGCCAGCTCGCTCACGCGCTCGAAGCCGACGCCGTCATCAAAAAACGTCCGGCGAAACCAGGCAAGCGCGCCGGTGCCGCTGTTGGTCGCCGCAATGGTGAAGCCATACTCGCCTGTCACATGACGATAGGTCAACGTTTGAGCAGAGGGATGGGGCGTTTGGGTCACCAGATTGATGCAGCCGGCGGTACCCAGCTTGACAATGGCGCTGCCCGGCTCCACTGCGCCCACGCCAAGGGCTTCCACCGTCACATCGGCGCTGCCCACAGCCACGGGCGTTCCCGCACACAACCCAGCCGCCTGCGCCGGGCCGGGCAACAGACGACCACCCTGCGCAAAACTCGGCTGCACTGACGGTAGCCATCCGACCGGAAAGTCGATCAGCGCGCACATCTCGCTCGACCAGCGTTGGCCGTGGAGATCGTAAAGCTGCAAACCGATGGCATCGAAGGCGTCGGTGGCATAGTCTCCGGTGAGCCAGTAGCGCACATAATCCTTGGTCGCCAGGATGCGTCTCAGGCTGGCCCACAGCGATGGCTCGTTCTCCTTGAGCCAGAGCAGCTGGGCCAATGTCCACGACGGGTTGACGCGCTGGCCGGTGACAGAGAAAATTCGCTCGCCACAGAGCGCCTCTAGCCGCTGGCACTGGGGCGCACTGCGCAAGTCCGACCAGTGAATGGTGGGGGCCAACACACGGCCGGCGTCATCCATGAGCGCAACGTTGTGGGCAGGCCCAACGACAGCCAGGCCGGCCACCTGCTCCGGGGCAATGCGACCGCGCTCCAGGCACTGGCGGATGGCGGTCAAGGCGACCTGGGACCAATCGTCCGGGTCTTGTTCAGCCCAACCGGGTCGCGGGCAGTGGGTGGGATAACTGTAGGTGGCGCTGGCGGAACAGACCGCGCCAGTCTCGTCGATGGCGGTCGACTTGGCCCCACTGCTCCCGACATCCACGCCAATCAATATGGCGCCGCTTTTTTTCACAAGCCCATACTCCGTCTTTACACCACTGCAACCGCCCGCACCGGCGAACCCGAACAACCTTTCAGCTTCAGGGGCAAGGCAATGAACTGACAACGTCGGGTAGGGATTTTATCCAGGTTGGTCAGGTTTTCCACAATCAAGATGCCCTTGGGGAGAAAGGTGCGGTGCGCCGGAAATCGAGCAGAGGCGAGATCGTGCAAATCCACCCAATCAGGGTCGAAACTTTCCACACCAATAGCGCGGATGGGTTTTGCAGCCAGATATTCGACCGCGCTGGCCGCCAAATACGGCCAGCCGCCCTGCCAATAAGCAGAGGCGCTCTCGCCTGTTGTCCAGCGCGCCGAGTGACCTGTGTGCAAGAGCACAATGTCCCCTGGCAAGATCGGCTCGTTCATTGTTGCTTCCCAGCGTTGGAAGTCGTCCGCTTCGATGGCGACCTTCCCCTGTTTGTTGCGTAAGTCCACCACGACAGCCGTTCCAATGAGACAGTCCGGCGGCAGTTCGTCCACTGTGCGCAACTGAGAGAAGAAATGGGACGGTGCGTCGCAGTGAGTGGCGCTATGAACACCGAACGCAACGATTTCCACGTTGGCCACGTCACCTCTTGCCTGCGACAGAAAAACCTCTTTTACCGGACGTGGAAAACCCAACGGAACCGGAATGCCGGGCTCCAACGCCTGGGATAGGTCGATCACCTGCTGGCCGCGGATGTCAATTGGGTGTGTATAGACGTTCATTTCACCTCGTTCGTAGACTTCTTCCGCTGGCGAGACGCTTGCGCTCCTGGAGGAGATTGGGTGTGTGCTACTCAGAGCGCGCCAAACCTTGTTTGCAGATCCACAGCCAGACCGCTGGCAATGGATTCGTAGCCGGCCTGGATGATTGCCAGGGTGCGCCGCTCGCTGCGCCCACTGGTCAGCCCCTCTTGCCCGCTCTGCACCGCGGCGACAAAGGCGGCCATCTCCTGGGCGTACTCAGAGAACCGGTGTACGGGATAGTCAACCACCTGGGATGTCATGGGGGCGGCGTCGGTCAGGTGGATTCTCGCCTGCGACTTGCCGGCAACCACGCTGCCTCTCTCGCCATGAATGAAGTAACCGCCCAGATCGCCTGACAGGGGTGTCTCGCTGCTCTGGACGAAGGCGATAGGCAGACCGCTCGCCAGCGTCAAGATGCCGGTCACTGTGCCTTCCAGGTCGCGGCGTTGGAAAGAGGCGGTCTTGTGTTCGCGCAAATAGATCGTCTCCACCTCGCCAAAGATGACGCGCAATTCGGCCATGGAATGAATGCCGTGGAGCATCCAGGTGCCTGTACCGCCTGCTTCTGGCCGTGTCAGCCATTCGCGTCGCCCGGCGTAGACAAAGTTCTCTGCGCGGAACCCCGCCACAAGCAGCGCCGCAGTGACTGCGCCGATGGGTTCTCCACTCTGCACGAGTTGACGCAGATAGCGAGAGCGGGCGCTATAGGCCAGATTTTCGGCTACGTAAAGCGTCACACCTGCTTGGTCCGCCGCATCGATCATGCGGCCGGCTTCTTCCACGGTCAAAGCGATGGGCTTCTCCACCAGAACATGTTTCCCAGCGCGCGCCGCTGCAATTGCCATGGAGCAGTGGAGCCCATGAGGTGTACAGATGGACACCGCGTCGATGTGGGGGTAGGCCAGGAGTTCTTCATAGCGCGTGTAGAGTCGGCTGATCCCCAGTTCTGTCGCCCGGGCGGTCAAAAAATCGGCGTCATTATCTGCCAGGGCGACCACCTCTACGCCGCTGCCCAGCTCGGCGACGGCCTGGGCCTGACGCATCCCTGCCCAGCCCACGCCCACGATCGCGAGACGCAGGCTCATGCCAGCTCCTCCCGGATGATCTTTTGTACGGTGTTGTAATGGCGATTGAGCATCTTAT
Source organism: uncultured Caldilineaceae bacterium (assembly GCA_964560495.1). Classification (GTDB taxonomy): domain Bacteria; phylum Chloroflexota; class Anaerolineae; order Caldilineales; family Caldilineaceae; genus UBA5069. The sequence continues at coordinate 21,011 of CAZLMM010000041.1, read as the reverse complement.
GGCGTTCTTTGGGCAGCCGTTGACCGACGAAACGGTCAAACTCGATGCTTTCTGCAATCGCGTCGGGCGGGACATTGCGCTCCAGCGCGGTGCGCACGGCAGCGCGCACCCCTGCCAGATAGTTGCTGATCCAGCGCAGCCAGTCTCGCGCGGCGGCTTGCCCAACGACGACTTCCCCGTGACCCGGAACGAGAATCTCGATCTCCATCTCGACCAGCTGTTCCAGGGTGGCTTGCAAGATGCGGCTGTCGCCGTCGCCGATGGCGGGAACAATGGCAGTGACTACGGCATCGCCGGCGATGAGGAGGCGCTCTTTTTCCAGATAGATGGAGACGCCGTCCTGGCTATGTCCGGGTGTAGGAAACAGACGTAAGAGACGGCCGCCCAGGTCGATGCTCATCTCATGGCTGAAGGTGATGGTCGGCCAGGCAATCCGAGCGGCCAGCTCTTCCTGGCTTGCGCCGACCCGGGCCGCCATGTCGGGCAATAGACGGCGCGTTACGGCGGGCATGAGGTCGTGGGCAACCACCTCGCCGCCGCAAAAGACCGCGCTGCCCAGCACATGGTCGTTGTGTCCATGGGTATAGATGAGCCGGTTTGCTGCGCGCCCCAGGCTGCAAATGAAGTCGGCCATCTCCTGGCCTTCGTGGGCGTGCGTTCCGGCGTCGACGGCCCAGGCCGCCCGTTGTCCGACGATGATGGCGTTCTTTCCTTCGGCCACGGCATGATCCACCGTATAGATGGCGGGCGCAATCTCGATGATCATGCTGTCCCGCCTGTCACATTCACGGGCAGCCCACTCGTCATAGAGCGATACGCGGCCAGGACCAACTCTAATGGTCGCCGCTGCGAACGCCCACTGGTGATCGGTTCTTGCCCGCTGCAAAGGCATTCTATGAAATGCTCGATCTCCAGGCGAAAGGTATCCTGGGCTGAAATGTGGATGGTATGTTCGCTGCCGCGGCCATCCACCAAATAGTCCGCTCGTTCGCTAAAGATGCGGATCGTCTCTTCGTCGGGAACCCATAGGCTGCCCAGGTCGCCGTCGATGCGCAAGGTGTGAACCTCGGCGCCGGCTGCGGTGGATTGGCTCTTCATGAGGAAACTCTCCACCAGTACACCTACAGCGCCGCTGGCAAAACGCACGCTGGCGATGCTGGTGTCGTCGCCTTCCATCTCCATAAACCGCTGGCGGGCGCGGCGGGCGTGGATGTCGACGATTTCACCCAGGATCATGCGCAACTTTTCGAAATCGTGGACGCCGCCGGACATCATCATGCCACCTGCCGCGGCGTGGGCGTTCAGAAACCAGGGGCGCTCTTCGATGAAGGAATGACGCAAATAGGCTTCGCGCGTGAGCTGAACCAGGGCCGGCTGGCCGATCACGCCCTCGGCAATCAGGTCGCGCACTTGCAGGAAGACCGGCGCAAAACGCACGTTCTCCGCCACCATCAACACAACCGCCGCATCTGCGGCGGCCGCGATCATGGCGTCGGCTTCGTCCAGTGTGGCTGCCAGCGGCTTTTCCACCAGGATGTGTTTGCGGGCGCGCGCTGCGGCGATGGCGACCGGCGCGTGAAGGTGATGTGGCAGGCAGATGCTGACTGCATCCACAGCCGGATCAGCCAGCGCGTCACGATAGTCCGCGCTGGTTTGCCCTGCACCGCCGGCGAGTCTGGCGGCGCGCTCATGGTCGAGATCGACCGCCCAGGCCAGGCGAACGCCGCACCCGGCAAACGCATGCGCATGGCGGCTGCCCGCCCAGCCGCAACCGATGATGGCAACCCGAAATTCAGCGCCCACGACCCGGCTCCGCAAATGAACGGTTGATGGTTGAGAGTTGTAGCCTGGCAATCTTCCAGGAAAATCTCTGGCTTCCTGGAAGATTGCCAGCGAGCATTGCATCTATTTCAGATTCTCGTCGTAGTAGTCCTGATAGGCCTGTGTCCACTCGGCCAGCCCTGCGGCTTCGAGTTCGGCCAGATATTCCTCCCACTCGGCCTCGAAGCTCTCTGGCGGCGCGGTGATGATCTCGGTCCAACCGGTGATCACGGCGTCGTTGATGGCGGTCAGCATATCGGCCAGCTCGGGGAATTCCACGTATTGGAACATCATCGGCGCGCCAGTCCATTGCGCGCTGGCTGCCATGGTCTCGGCAATGCCTACGCCGCCTTCGGTCGGCTCCCACACATCGGCATTAGCGAGCGCCTCTTCCACAGAGCCAAACTCGCCCACGGGTACATAACCTTTCATGGTGCCGTTGCCCAAGTAGAAGTGCAAAGGATAATAGACCGGCGTATAGGGCCAGTTCTCTTTGATGCGCTCGAACTTGCCGTTCTCGTCCAGATTCTGCCAGTGCAGCCCTTCCACGCCCATGACCAGCAGTTCGCGCCCCTCACGCGAGACAAAGTACTCCAGAAGATCGATGGCTTTCTGCGGGTCCTTGGCGGTGGAGGAGATGGAAATCCATCCCTGAGTGGGGATGCCCTGAGAGCGGGCGTGCTCGAAGCCAGTGGCGCTAAAGGCTGGAATGAAGGCAGTCTCTGAATCGGGGATAGGGAAGTTGCCGCCGTTGGGGAACCAAGAGACACCCGCCTTGCCGGCCTGGATGTATTTCTCGCTGAGCTGCGGGAAACTGCTCAGTGTGGGAAAGTCGGTGTTGATCAACCCATCGGCGTAGAGGCCATTCATGAATTGGAGCGCAGCCTTGGCGTTCTCACTGGTAATCATGGGGACGAGTTTGCCTTCGCCATCCACAGTATAAACGCGCTCCGGGTTGGGGAAGTTGGTCGGCGCGCCAAAAATCGCCAGAACCGGCACCATGGAGCGGCGAATGGTCTGGCCGCCTTCCACCTGGAGACCAACTGTGCGTCCTTCTGGGTCCCGATCTTTGAATGCCTGCAACATCTCGCGGAATTCGACTTCGTTGGTCGGCATCTCCAGCCCCAGTTCCTCCATCCAATCCTTGCGCACCAGCCACACCCAATCGGAGCCGTCGCTGAGCATGGAGATGTAGTAGGTTTTGCCGTCGCGCTTCATCGGCTCGAAAAGCGGCGAGTTGATGAGCGCATGCAGGTAGGGATGGTCGTTGGGGTTGACATATTCGTCGATAGGGATGATGGCGCCATCTTCGATCCACTGGGGATTGGTGTCCATGTGGTGATAGATGTCCACATCCTCGCCCGTGCTGAGGGCCAGATTGCGCACCTGGGGAATCTCGCTCCAATCGCTGGTGAGGAACTTGATGTCAACATTCATTTTGTCCTCGATGGCGAGAACGACCGGATCGGCGTCCCAGTCGATCTGCACGCCGCCGCGGAAAATCGTGATGGGCGTCTTCTCTGTGGGTTCAGCCGGCTCGGCCGAGGCGTCGGTTGCGGCTTGCTCTTCCGTCGGCTGGGCAGCTTCACCGCCTGGGGCGGGCAGTTGCGGTTGGCAGGCTGCTAACAACAAAAGAATCACTACAAGGCTGATGAATAGAATCGAACGTTGCTTTGTCATCGGATGCGCTCCTTTGCGTGAAATTGTGTACAAATTAGGTATTACGAGATGACGCCAATAGACTTGTGTTGCTGACTTGCCGTTTTCTTGTCTCCTTCCCTGCCCCTTGTTATTCCTTTGTCGAACCCAACATAATGCCATGGACGAAATAGCGTTGCACGAATGGATAGACCAGGATGATGGGCAGGATGGCGATGACAAGCGTGGCGGCGCGCACCGTGGCCGGGTTCTGGTTGCCCGCCACGCTGGGATCGATGGTCACGCTGGTGGACTGGGAAATGACGTTGCGCAGCACCAGAGCCATCGGGTAGAGGTTCTTGTCATTGAGATAGATCATGGGCCAGAACCAGTCGTTCCAGTATTGCACCGCATAGAAGAGGCCGATGGTGGCGAGAATCGGCGTCGATGTGGGGATGATGATGCGAAAGAGAATTGTCAGCGCGCCGGCGCCATCCATGATAGCCGCCTCCTCGATTTCCTGATTGCGGTTGGCAAAGTACTTGACCATCAGGAAGAGGAAGAAGGGATGAATGGTGAAGGGCAGGATGATCGCCAGCAGATTGTTGCGCAGACCGAGCTGACGGATCAACACAAAGTTGGGCACCAATCCACCGTCGAAAAAGAGCGTAACGAGAAAGAGAAATGCAATCACCGTCGCAAAGGCCAGCTTACGCTTGGAGAGAAAATACGCGGCGACGGTTGTCCATAACAGGCTATTGAGCGTTCCCATCACCGTCACGAAGACCGAAATCAGCAAACCGCGCACCAACTGGGGATTCTTGAAGGTGGCCTCATAGGCTTCCAGAGAAAAACTGTTGGGAATGAGGTGATATGTGCTGGCAAAATAGGCGGTGGATTCGGAAAAGGAAATGACGAGCATACTCCAAAACGGGTAAACCGTCATGAAGCAGAAGAGACCCAGCAAGAAGTAGAGTCCAAAATCCCACGCCGTCAGTTGGTTTCTTCGCATCAGAAAAGACCCTCCCCGCCACGCAGTCGTTTGACGACCATGTTGGCTGTCAACAACAACGCCAGGCCCAGGAACGATTGCATGAAACCGGCCGCAGCCAATCGTGAAAAATCAGGATTGTTGGCAAAGGAACGGACGATATAGGTTTGGATGATGTCGCCGCTTTCATAGACCAACGGGTTGTAGAGGTTGAAGACCTGGTCGAAGCCGATGCGCAACACATTGCCGACGCTGAGCAGAAAGACGACAACCATGGCAGGGTAGAGGCTGGGAATCGTGATGTAGCGAATGCGCTGGATGCGCGACGCGCCATCGACTTCCGCAGCCTCATAAAGTGTCGGGCTGATGGTGGCGATGGTGGCGAGATAGATGATGCTGCCCCATCCCACTGTGCGCCAGATCTCCGTGATCACCAACGTTAACGGAAAGACCGTCGGACTCTGCAAAAAATCGACGCGCGGCAAACCAAGAAAGGCCAACACATGATTGACTGCGCCGTAGTCTCTCGCCAGCAAATCGTTGAAGATGCCGGCAAGCACCACCCACGAAATGAAATAGGGCAGATAGGAGAGCGTCTGCACGACGCGTTTGTACGGCATCAGCCGGATCTCGTTGATGGCGATGGCCAGCAGAATGGGCACGGGGAAGCCGAAGAGTATGCGCATCAGGTTGATCTGCAAGGTGTTGAAAAAGGCCGTCATGAAGGCGGGATTGTCCAACAGCCAGGTGAAGTGCTTCAGCCCCACCCACTCACTGCCCCAATAGCCCTTGCGAAATGAGAAGTCCTGAAACGACATGAGCACGCCATACATGGGAACATAGTGAAAGAGAATCAAATAGGCCAGGGGTACGATCATGAGCAGATATAGCCCCTTGTTCATGCGTATGTCGCGCAGCGCCTTGTTCATAAAGGCAGCGCGCGCGCGACGCTGCTGTGTGCCTGTCTGCATCTCGCTGTGGATTGCAACATCATTGCTTTGCACGGCGGTGTACCTGTGGCGTGTTTCGCCTTGCGCTGACAATCGCTACCTCCAACCAACCGAATGCAGGGCAAAGGGTGAAGAAGGGATGCACAAACACAGTGAGTGTCACTCACTGAACACAAACCATTCGTTTCGCCGACAAGGACAGTGATAGGGAGCTATACTTCGTCGGTGAAGTGCAAGATCGTATTCTGGTCGCCGGTGTTCGTCACCACCATGCGAAACATGTCGCTGGGGTAAACCCCGCGCGTGTAGCGGATGGGCTGCCCATTCATCGTATAGGCCACGCCCTCCACCAGTAAAACAGGCGTGCCAGCAACGAGTTGCAACAACCCCCGGTCTTCGGCGGAAACGAGGGCTGCCTGCACCGAATCTTTGGTATACGCCAGGCGCAAACCGGATATCTCTTCGATGGCGCTGACCAGGGAGTTGGCGCTCAAATCGACACGCAAGAGCGGCTCGAAGATGGCGGCGTCCAGAAACGCTGTATGAATCGCCGCCGGCCTATCGTTGACGATGCGCAGCCGTCGCACCAGCACAACGTTGCTTTCCGGTTCCAGCTTCAGTTTGCTCGCTGCTGTTGGCGGCGCTGGGACAACGGCCTGGTGCAGAACCTGCGTGTCTACGCGATAGCCGTTGGCGCGCAACGTACCGCTGAAACTCAACAGGGTGGAAAGTCCATAGACCACCACATCATCGGAGACAAAGGTGCCTTTACCCTGTTGGCGAAAGAGGACGCCCCGATTGACCAGATCATCCAATGCGCGCCGCGCAGTCATACGGCTGACATTGTAGCGACTGACCAGATCGATCTCCGACGGGACACGCGCCCCAGGTGGAAACGCGCCTGTGCGCACCTGTTCGTACAGGTCTTCTTGTATTTGGATGTAGAGAGGCGTAGCAGAACTTTTGTCAACCATGGTCGATCACCTGCATTAGTTGGAATCTAATGTGACTATTCAGCCGCTCATCCTGACGGAAGGGCGCGAGCTGGGCGGCGGGGTGACCTTGTCTCATGGGACTATCTCTATTCGCTGCCCACTGTTCGGCTGAGCTCACGTCGAAGCCTCTTACCCGTCTGCAACCTGTTGAATAGTCATCAATCCACCACAATTGGGGTTGATAAAATTATACATGATTATACAAGTATAGTCAAACCTCATTTTCACCATCTTTCACCGTTTTCTATGATGCAATGACATCACTTGCGTCGCAACCACACATCCATGGCGCCCACCCCTCGATTTGCCCAGGCATAGTAGGGTATTACCGTGATCGGCGGTCGCCCGCTGCTTTGCACAACCGTGACGCCGCCGGGCAACAGATCGGGCCGAACCGCGCTGATCAGATGATCAGTGTCATCGAGGGCAAGATGCGCCGTCTCACCGCCGTTGTCCACCGCCTCTGCGCAATAAACCAACGGCCCGCGCATCAACGCCGTGCGACCGCGGTTGGCTTCCACCGCCTCGTGACAGATCACCCGGCGCGGCGCCATCGGTGCAGTCAGTTCGACCACATCACCGTGACGCCAGGCGCGGCGCAGCGTAACGTAGCCCTTTGCCACGGGCGGCGACGCTACTTCACCGTTGACCTTGATCTGCACCGGTTCATTTGCGGCGTCAATGTAACGATAGAGGTCGCCAGGCGCAGGCCCATAGCGCGCCCAACCGGGAATACGCACAGCGAGTGTGAACTCTGGCGCATCGTCGCTTTCAATCACAAGACGCACGCGACCCTCCCAGGGCAGATTCGTCTCCTGATGCAGCCGTACTCGTTTCCCAGCGATCTCCGCCTCCGCTACGCTGGCAACAAAAAGATTGACGTAGAGCCGAGTATCGTCAACGGCGTAGAGCAACCCCGGCAAGGATGCCATGAAACGCACCACGTTTGTCGGACAACATGGGCAATCGAACCACGACGCGCGACCGGCGAAGCCTTTGTTGAAGCGCCACACGCCGTCGAAGGACAGGGGATTGGGATAGAAGAAGGCGTCGCCCACAAGAGACACCCCGGTGAGAAAACCGTTGTAAAGCGCCAGTTCGAGCACGTCTATGTATTTCGCGTCGCCAAAAAGCAAAAACATTTGCTGATTCCAGAGCATGTTGCCGATGGCTGCGCACGTTTCGGCGTAGGCTGTGGCGTTTGGCAGCTCATAATCGTCGCCAAAGGATTCCCCCCGATGACGCGCACCCAGGCCGCCGGTCAAATAGAGCTTGCGCCCGACCACATTGTCCCACAGACGCCTTAGTGGAGCCAGGTATTCGTTGTCGCCAGCAGCCGCCGCGACGGCAGCCATGCCGGTGTACATATAGGTTGCGCGCACAGCGTGGCCCACCGCCTCTGTCTGCTCCACCACGGGCAGGTGGTCTTGTTGATGGCCGGGATGGTCGAAGCCCATGTGCAGCGTGCGGCCATTGGCGCGTCCGCGCTCGTCCAGGAAGAACTTCGCCAGATGCAGATACCGTCTCTCTCCTGTTGTCAGGGCGAGCTTGACCAGGCCAATCTCTATTTCCTGATGGCCGGGGACATCGCGGCGTCCGTTTGGGCCAAAGACGCTATCGATGAGATCTGCGTTCTTGCAGGCAATTTCCAGCAGCGTGCGTTTGCCGGTCGCCGCAAAGTGGGCCGTCGCGGCTTCGTAAAGATGCCCAACATTGTAGAGCTCGTGGCTTCTGCGCAGGTGGGACCAACGGGTGGTTCCCTCTACGTCGGCGCGCATGGCTGCCGGGTCGATGGTGCGCGCGGTGTAGAGATAGCCGTCCGGCTCCTGCGCCCGACCGACCAGTGCGATGAGATCATCGAGAGAACGCTCCAATGCCGGGTCTGGGTGGAGCACTAGGCTATGCGCTGCACCTTCCATGACTTTGAATACATCGGAATCGCGGCAGTGATAGGCTTCGCCCCGGTTGTCCAACCAGCCAGCCGACTTTGTACATACGCCGCCAGCGATGGCAAAGTTGGCGATGCGCCCGCTTTCCTCGCACATGCGCAGCACGAAGGGCAACGTGACCTGACGGTTCGTTTCCAACCGTTCCTGCCAGAAACCATTGCAGAGGGTGACTGCGGCGCTTGAAATCGGCGCAATAGAGTGGACCGATGGTGTGCTCATAGAAGGACGCCTCATTGCGTGCGGGTTACCGATCAGTGTGCGATATGATGATTATACTTGTATATACAAGACTTGTCAAGAGGGAAATTTTACCTTGAGAAATGTTTGCCTTTGTGGTATGTTGATCCGTACATCTCGCCTTTGCCGGCCCATGTCGCAGGTTGATCTGAAAAAAGTTCCACCACAGAGGGCGCAGAGGAACACAGAGGACTATTTTCAACTTATTTCAACTTAGGGTGATCCTATGAAAACAGCGCGGTTGAAAGGCGCTGGCGTCGTCGAGTGCCTGGATGAGGCGGCGCCGATGCCTGGGGCAGGCGAGGTGGTGATCGAGACGCGCGCAAGCGCGCTCTGTGGCAGCGAGATGAAGACCTATCGCACCACAGGTCAGGCGAGTGGCAATCCGGGCCATGAAGCGGCGGGGGTTGTCGTGGAGCTGGGCGAGGGCGTCCACTCGTTGCGAATCGGCCAGCGCGTCGGCGTCAGCGCCATCAGCGGCTGCGGCCAGTGTGCCTATTGCGCCCAGGGCCAGTACACCTGGTGTCCACAACGGAAGTTCTACGGCAGTATGCACGCCGAGCGTTTCCTGACCGCGGCCAACGCCTGTCACCCACTGCCCGACGACCTGTCTTGGGAAATTGGCGTGCTCTTGACCGGCGACGGCTTTGGCGTGCCCTATCATACATCCCTCAAGCTGCGCGACCCGGCCATCCAGACCATCGCCATCTTTGGCATGGGGCCTGTCGGCCTGGGCAACCTGCTCATGCAACGCTGGCTGGGGCGCAGCGTTATCGCCGTGGACATCTCGGCGCAACGGCTGGAACTGGCCGCAGAATTGGGCGCGGCGCACACGATCCAGCCCGGCGAGACGCCCGACCTCATCACTGACATGCGCCGCCTCACCGATGGCCGAGGGCCGGACGTCTGCATCGAGGCCGCCGGACGGCCAGAGACCGCCCGGCAATGTTTCGCCGCGGTGCGCACCGGAGGGATGATCGTCTTCAATGGCGAGCAGCCCGCCATGGAGCTTTCGCCCAGCGAGGATTTCATCCGCCGCGATATCACTGCGGTCGGCTCGTGGTACTATCATTTCAGTGAGTATCCGCAGATGTTGGCGCTCTATCGCGCCGGGCTGCCTATCGACCGCCTCATCACCCATCGTTTTCCCCTGGCCGACATCGCTGAGGGCTACCGGTTGATGGCTGCCGGAGAGACGGGGAAGGTGATGATTCACTATTGATGCAAGTCCTTGTGTACCGGCTTGAGAAAGGCGCCAACCATGTCCACTTTCACCGAATCTGATATCCGCGCTGGCGCGTCGTCTCAATCCTTCAGCCGAGGGATGGGCTATTTTCGTGACGGCTCTGTAGGCGAGGTTGCCCAACGCAACAATGTCATCAGCGCCGATGTCGCCGGCAGCGAGTACGAGCCATATCAGGTGACCATCGTTTTGGGCGAGAAGGGCATTCGCAGCGCCGACTGCACTTGTCCCTACGAGCAGGGTGGTTACTGCAAGCATATTGTCGCCGTGTTGCTCACTGCGCTGAACAAACCTGCCACAGTCGAGGCGCGGCCCGGCATGAGTTCACTGTTGGCTGGACTGGGCGAGACGGAATTGCGCCAACTTATCGTGGAGGTTGCCCACGAGACGCCGGGTTTTGCTGACGCCATCGAACGCAAAGTCAATCGGCTGCGTGTGGCGTCGTCAGCGCCGACGAAGATGGCTGCGGCTGCTCCTTCCGCCCCGCCACAAATCGATCTAACTTCTCTACGTCGCGGTCTGCGCCTTGACTTTCGCGAGGCAAAATCAAGCGGCCGGGAAAGTTATCGAGAATCATACATAGCCAGGAATGAGCCATGACCCTGACCCACAAAGAGCGCCTACGCCGCGCTGTCACCTACCAGCCGGTAGACCACCTGCCCACGCAGATCAACTACACCGGTCGCCAGGGCGCACACATGGCGCAGCATTTTGGCGTCAGCCTTGCCGATCTACCCGTGCGCCTGGACAACCACCTGCGCCGTCTCGACCTTACCTATCCGTCGCGCCTGAGCGTTGACGGTCAGGCCAGGTTCGACTGGTGGGGCGCCGGCTTCGACACCCAGGAGGAGGGCTACTTCGTGCGCGTCAGCCCCCTACAAGAAAACAAGGACCTGGACGCCTTCACCTGGCCCGACCCCCACGACCCGCACATTCTGGACGACGCAGCCCGCATCATGGCGCGCGACGGCGCGGAATACTTCATCGTCCCCAACTTTGGCTGGGCGCTCTTCGAGCGCGCCTGGTCGCTGCGCGGCATGGTGGAGTTCTTCATCGACATGGGGCGCGACCCAGGCTACGCCGGCGAACTTCTCGACCGCATCACCGAGATTCAACTGGTCTTGATCCGTCGTTTCATTGATCTGGGCGTGGACGGCGGCTATTTTGGCGACGATTACGGCGGTCAAGCCAACATGCTCATCTCGCCCAAGATGTGGCGCACACTCATCAAACCGCGACTGGCTCGTCTCTTTGCGCCCTTTCGACAAGCGGGTCTGCCGGTGATGATGCACTCGGACGGCCACATCGAGGCCATCCTGCCCGAGCTGGTGGAGATCGGCCTGACGGTGTATAATCCCGTGCAGCCGGAAGTGACGGATTTCGCCTGGCTGCGCCAGACCTTTGGCGATCGACTGGCCTATTACGGAGGCGTCTCCACCCAGACGACGCTGCCTTTTGGTAAGCCGGACGATGTGCGTGAAGCTGTTTCCAAGGCCGCGCGCGAGCTTGCGCCCAATGACACCGGGCTGCTCATTGCGCCATCGCATCGCATGATGGTGGACATTCCCATGGCGAATGTGGAAGCGCTACTAGAGGCATTTGCCCGGCTGTAACCGTGTTTTATTTTCCCGTAAATTGGTCGAGTCTCTAGACAATGACGATTGGGTTCACACAACTCCAGTGCCCTGCCTGCGGCGCCCCAACTGCGGTGAGCGACAGCACAGAGGTTGCACACTGCACGTACTGTCGCTCGAAATTCGTCGTTGAACGGCGCGGCGCCAACATCACCACGTCGCTCCTCAAGGAACTGACAACTGTAGTGACGCAAAGCCAGGAGAAGACCCAGGCAAGCCTCACAGCAGCGTTCGATGCACAGCGACAAGAACAGCAAGAGTTGTGGCGTGAGCAACAAAAGGCAGACCGAGTCAATAGCCTCGAAGCGCAACTGCTGGCTGTGCAATCGGAAATCCGTATGTTGACGCGTTCCAAGTTGACAGGACAAGATAGACGAGATTTGAGCCACCTGCGCCAACGGGAGGCAGATCTGATCCAAAGCCTTGCCAGCCTCACCGGAACACAGCCACCCAAAGCCCCGGGGCAGCCAGCAAATGGACTGGGATGTCTCGCCGCTACCGTCGTGTTCATGTTGCTCATGTCCGTGCTGCAAGCCATTGGCATCGAAGATGCGTTGGGAGTCGTGGCGCTGATTCTCGGCGTGGCTGTCTTCTTTTATGTTCGAAATGTTGCTGCATCTTGATTCGGTCGGAATTTCCCCTTTTCGTCAGCGTTGCAGTGGTTTCAATCAAGCAATCGCTGACGTCGCTGAACATGATCTGAAGGTTCACCTGTTCACACCGGAGAGTATGTTGGTCAGTGAATGAGATAATCAAAGGGGATTTCCTCATGGAGAATGCTGCACGCCGACGCCTGCTCACCGACGAATTCACACGACGCATCGGCGCGCCGCCTACTCTGTGGAGTCGCGCGCCCGGTCGCGTCGACCTCATGGGCAGCCACACGGACTACAACCAGGGCTTCGTGCTCACCATGACCATCGACCGCGATACGTGGCTGGCCGCGCGCCCGCGTGCAGACCGCGTGATCACGATTGCCTCGCTCGACGCGCCCGGCGCAGGCGTCATCCATTTGGATGACATCCAGCGCAACCCATCCCACCGCTGGATCGACTATGTGGCCGGCGTGGCTCACGTCTTGCAGGAGGCTGGTTATAGCGTGACCGGCTTCGACGGCCTGCTCCACAGCACTGTGCCCATGAGCAGCGGCCTCAGCTCGTCCGCCGCGTTGGAGATGGCGACCGCGGTCATGAGCGAGCTGACCGGCGGCTTTACGCTTGACCCGGTGGAACGGGCCCTATTGGGTCAGCGCGCCGAAAACGTCTTCGTCGGCGTCAACTGCGGCATCCTCGACCAGTACACATCGAGCATGGGTCAGGCGGGCTGCACGCTGCTGTTGGACTGCCGCACGTTGACAAGCCGCTCCATGCCCATCGCGCCAGGCATCCAGGTGGTCATCTGCGATACGCAGACCAAGCGGGAGCTGGCCGGCTCTGAGTACAGTCAGCGCCGTGCGCAGTGCGAGGAAGGCGCACGCTTGCTGGGTGCGACAGCTCTGCGCGACATCAACATGGAGGCTTTCCGCGCGCGCCAGCATGAACTGCCGCCGGAGGTCGCCAAACGCTGTCGCTTCATCATCGAGGAGAACGCCCGCGTGCGAACCCTGGCTGACGCCCTCGCCGCCGGCAACCGCCAGGAGATCGCTGCGCTGACGGCTTCATCCTTCGCCGGCGCACGCGACCTGTACGAAATCACCGTTCCCCAGATGGAGCAGATGATGGCGACCATGCTTTTGGGGCCGGGCGTCATCGGCGCGCGCCAGGCCGGGGCAGGCTTTGGCGGCTGCATGGCCGCGTTTGTGGAAGCGGGGATGGTCGAACAATTCACCAACCACGTTTCGACAGCCTACGCCAGAGCGACTGGCATCCCGCCCAGAGTCTATGCGGTGCAGGCTGCTCCTGGCGCCGGCGCGTTGGGGAGGGGATGGCCCCCCTCCTAACCTCTCCAGACGGGGGAGGGATTGTCATGGGAAGGCCGGCGTTTTCTTCTTACGATAGAACGAACGATAGCCTCTACCCTCGACTACTCCCTCACCGTTTGGGTCGGAATGGGGTGGCAGAAGCAGTCCACCATGTGGTCATTGACCAGACCCACAGCCTGCATGAAGGCGTAGCAAATGGTGGGGCCGACAAATTTGAAGCCGCGTTTTTTCAAGTCCTTACTCATGGTCTCGGCCACAGGCGTGGAGGTGGGAATCTGACCGATTTCGCTCCAGGAATTCACAATCGGCTGACCACCTACAAATTGCCAGATGTAGGCGTCGAAGCTGCCGAATTCGGCCCGGACAGCCAGAAACGCCCACGCATTGGCGATGAAGGCTTCGATCTTCATGCGATTGCGCACAATGCCCGGGTTCTCCATCAACTCGTTGATCTTCGCCTCGTCGTAACTCGCCATCTTCTCTGCGTCGAAAAAGTCGAAGGCAATCCGGTAGTTCTCACGCTTGCGCAAGATGGTGATCCAGCTCAGGCCGGCCTGCGCGCCTTCCAGACAGAGCATCTCGAAGAGCCTGCGGTCATCGTGCTCTGGCCTGCCCCATTCTTCGTCGTGATACTGTACGTAGAGCGGGTCGCTCCCTGCCCACCAGCAACGCGTCACGGTTTTGGTCATTGGTCGATCTCCTAGGTGTCAAGTGGGGGGATTGAGGTTTTGGGGTATTGAGGTTGTTATGAACAATAACGCTACGCTACCCCAAAACCTCACAACCTCAATGCCTCACCACTTGAGTGAGCTATGCCTCAATGTCGACTACGCCCGCGGCGCGCCCGGGTGCGGCCCAAAGTGCTTTAGCATCACAAGCGGATCACTTTGGCTGGGGTTGTGGATGGTCACTCCAGCCCGGGCAGCGGCGGCAGAAACAAAATACTCATCGCAGGTGAGCTGACCAAAGCGGATCAGGGTCGGCGTCTCGATGGGATGGCCGTTGATCGCCCCATGCCCCTGGACGGCGATGAAGCCGTAGGGACCGTTGTCGCGGATCGTCGCCGTGCGACCAGGCAACACAGTCAGCTCTTTGGCGGCGAAATACTCATTGCCATAGGTAATCCACTTTTCCATATAGCCATCCGCCTCCATTTCTGCCAGCGGCTTGACCAGCAGAGGTGGACGGAAGTACGCCTGTTTGAGATTGGGTAGGACGTTGGCCTCCCAATCGACCATTTCGATTAAGAAGTCCAGGTCGTTGTGTTTGTCCGGCGGGACGTTCTTCACCAGGAACTCCCAGGCAATGGGCATCTCAGCCACCAGAGATTGGTACATGGCGAAGACATCGCTCGCCCACTGCGGCTCATAGGTGCACAGGCTGCCGGGCGCATGAAGCACGCCGGCCGGCACATACCAGCCTGTGCCGGTCTCCAGCCGATAGGCTTTCGACAGGTTGGTGATCTTGTTGTCGCCCTGATTCCAGATTTCCAGACAGTGGCGCACCTGCTCTTTGGTTGTGCCTGGCTCCAGACCAAAGAACGTGTGGGGGAAGGTGCCGCCGTGGTTGTTCATCTGCGCCGGGAAGAAATAGGCTTCGGGTTTCGGCGCCATGCCCACCAGGCTGGCGTGCTCCTCGCGCTGGTGCAAGTGATGGGGCAGCGGGTCGCGGTTGTCGAAGAACTTAGAGTAGATCGGCCACTTGCCATACTTGCTCCACAACTCCGCGCCCAAGAGCGCAGCGCCCAACTCGGCAACTACATCCAACAATCGGACCTTTCGCATCTGGCTGCCTGCCTCGTGGACGACATAACTCAGCCCCTCGTCGGGCGTAGTGAGCGGGCCATTGTCGGCCTTGGTCGTGGAAGAAAACCAGCGTTCGTCGATGCCGCCCCGGTGTGCGCCATAAGCATAGTAATCGCGCGGGTCCAGCTTGATGCGCCGCCCTGGGATACAGAAGGAGCGTGGCACCCAGGTCGGCGCCAGGCGCAGGATGCCTTCGCCCGCGGCAAATATCTCAGCAATCAATCTAGTTTCGCTTTGTAACGACATATCTTGTGCTCATTTCCCACCCACTTTGATCCACAGGGGCTTGAACCGTCAGCGATTCAAGCCCCTGTGGATAGATTAGCGACAAATTTGAAACATGCCCTATTGAATCTCGCCCAGGCGCTCCGCCTCGTCGATGTTGTCGATGGTGATCATCTTGGGCGTGATGAAGATCACGTCGTTGGCCGGCGTTGTTCCGGCAGTGATGAAGTCCATGATCGTCTGCAACGAAGTAGCCACCTGCTGGCCGGGGAACTGCTCCACCGAGCCATAGAGGTCGCCCGCCTGAATCGCCTTCAAGGCTTCGGGCAATGCGTCATAACCGATGATGGGCACGCTCAACCCGGCCGCCTTGGCTGCTTCTACTGCGCCCAGCGCCATGTCGTCGTTCGCCGCCACGATGGCCGCCGGATCGGGCGTCGCACCCAGGCAGCTCTCCGTCACGGACAACCCTTTGGCGCGGTTGAACTCGCCCGTCTGCTGGCATGGAATCGTGAAGTTGCCGGCTGCGTCGATGACGTTATGTAGACCTGCGCTGCGGTCGATGGCCGGCGATGCGCCCGGCGTGCCCAGCAACTCGAAGATGACCGCGCCGTCCGGGAACATGTCAACCAACGCCTGCCCCTGAGCTTCGCCGCCCAACACGTTCTCTGCGCCCACATGGGCCAGCAGACCGTTCACGCCTTCAGCGCGACGATCCACTGTCACCACCGGGATGCCAGCGTCGATCACTGCCTGGATGGCCTCGCCCACGCCCTCGGTAGTGCGCGGGCTGACGATCAGACCGTCCAGCCCCTGGGTGATGACCGATTCGAGATCGGCCACCTGCTTCTCGGTGTTATCCTGTCCGTCCAGGGTGATGATCTCCACATCTCCCATTTCGGCTGCCGCGGCTTTGATGGCGCGATCCATGTGGACGAAGAAGGGAAAGTTCAAGCCAGGAATGGAGAAGGCAATCCGATAGACTTGGCCTGCCTCGGCCTCTGCTACAGGCGCGGCCTCGGCGGTGATATCGGTTTCGCCCAGACGCTCAGCCTCGCTCAGGTTCTCCTTGGTGATCATCTTGGGCGTGATGAAGATCACATCGGACGATGGCGTCGCGCCGGTCTTGATGAAGTCTACAATGGTGTTCAACGAAGTAGCCACCTGCTGGCCGGGGAACTGCTCCACCGAGCCGTAGAGGTCGCCGGCGTTGATGGCGACAAGCGCTTCGGGCAGTGCGTCGTAACCGATGATGGGCACGCTCAACCCGGCCGCCTTGGCTGCTTCCACCGCGCCCAGCGCCATGTCGTCGTTCGCCGCCACGATGGCCGCCGGATCGGGCGTCGCACCCAGGCAGCTCTCCGTCACGGACAACCCTTTGGCGCGGTTGAACTCGCCCGTCTGCTGGCATGGAATCGTGAAGTTGCCGGCTGCGTCGATGACGTTATGTAGACCTGCGCTGCGGTCGATGGCCGGCGATGCGCCCGGCGTGCCCAGCAACTCGAAGATGACCGCGCCGTCCGGGAACATGTCAACCAACGCCTGCCCCTGAGCTTCGCCGCCCAACACGTTCTCTGCGCCCACATGGGCCAGCAGACCGTTCACGCCTTCAGCGCGACGATCCACTGTCACCACCGGGATGCCAGCGTCGATCACTGCCTGGATGGCCTCGCCCACGCCCTCGGTAGTGCGCGGGCTGACGATCAGACCGTCCAGCCCCTGGGTGATGACCGATTCGAGATCGGCCACCTGCTTCTCGGTGTTATCCTGTCCGTCCAGGGTGATGATCTCCACATCTCCCATTTCGGCTGCCGCGGCTTTGATGGCGCGATCCATGTGGACGAAGAAGGGAAAGTTCAAGCCAGGAATGGAGAAGGCAATCCGGAGAGTCTCCGCTTCGGGCGCCGCTTCTGGTTCGGCGGCAGGCTCGGCAGCCGGCGCCGGGCAGGCTGCCAGCAACATAGACAGCACAAGCAATACGCTGATCAAGGCAAAGAAATTCAGTCTCTTGTTCATCTTTCTATTCTCCTTTGAACACTGATGAATCACACGACAAACGATACGCAACGCTGATAGATGGGATAGTGAATCATTTGAACATTCTGGCGTCGATAACCATTTCCCTCGCTTTCTCATAGACCAAGAGATGCTCAGCCACAACTGCAAGGACACAAAGAAAAAATGCTTCAGGTTGTCATCGCCGGCGGCGTTTGACCCACTGATCGAAAAAGACCGCCAGAACGATAATCAGCCCAACCGCGATCTGCTGCCAGTAAGGGTTGACGTTGAGGAGCGTCAGGCCATTTGAAAGCACCCCGATAAGCACGATGCCGACCACGGTGCCGAAGATGCCGCCTTCGCCGCCAAAGAGACTCGTGCCGCCGATGACCACGCCGGCGATCACGGTCAGCTCATAGCCAATGCCGGCCACCTGTTCAGCCGAGTTCAGCCGCGACGAAAGCAAGAAGCCGGCAAAGCCGGCGCACAATCCACTGATGATGTAGACGCTGGTCAGCAGCCAGGTTGTGTTGAGACCCGAAAGCCGCGCCGCCTCTTGGTTGCCGCCCACCGCGTAGATACGGCGTCCATAGCGGGTGTAGCGCAGCACAATGAAGCCAACAAGGGCAAGAGTAGCAAAGATGAGCACTGGGATGGGCACAGGGCCGATGAAGCCCTGACCGAGCAGCTTGTACTGGTCGCGAAAGGCGCTGATGGGCTGCCCTTCGGACCAGAGCAACGCCGCGCCGCGAAAAACGGACATGCCGCCCAATGTGACGACGAAGGCTGGCACTTTGAGCTTGCTCACGCCCAATCCTTGCAGCAAACCGGCGACCAAACCGATGCCAATCGCCGCAGCCATCGCGGCCGGCACACCGTATCCTTCCGCCTCGCCGGCCGCGCCAACGCACAGCAGGCCGCGACAGCCCTTCTCTACAGAGGCGGCCACCAGCCCGGCAAAAGCCAGCACCGAACCCACTGAAAGATCAATGCCGCCTGTGAGAATGACAAAGGTCATACCCACGGCCAGGATGCCGTAAATCGACACCTGGCGGGCGATGTTGAACAGGTTGCGCTGTGATGCAAACTGGGGCTCCAGCACATAAAAGACGATGGCGATGACAATGAGAACGATCAGCGCGCCGAACTGGCCGAACAGCGCCACCCAATCACGTTTTTGCTGGCTGGCGGCTGCACTGGGAGTTGCAGTGGTAATGGTCACAATGCTTCTGCTCCTTCTTTGACGAGCGCATGCTGGCGCTGTGTGCAGTGGCGCATCAATATCTCCAGGGTCGCTTCGCTGCGTTCCAGCACAGCTGTCACGCGCCCTTCGGCCAGGCAGACGAGGCGGTCGCACATAGCCAGCAGCTCCGGAAATTCGGACGAAATCATGATGATGCTGATGCCGCTGGCGACCAATTGGTGCATCAGATCATAGATCTCCGACTTGGCGCCTACGTCGATGCCGCGCGTCGGTTCATCCATGATGAGGATCTTTGGCTTCACCATCAGCCACTTGGAAATGACGACCTTCTGCTGGTTGCCGCCGCTCAGATTCACCACCCGTCGATCCATGCTTGGCGTGCGGATCTGAAAGCGGCTGATATATTCCTGAACTTTGCGTCCTTCATCGCGCAGGCGGACAAAACCCAGGCGCGAAAAGGCATCCAGGTTAGCGAGCGACATATTCTGGCGCACAGCCATGCTCAGGATCAACCCCTGTGCTTTGCGGTCTTCAGGCAGCAGACCAATGCCCAGGCGAATCGCGTCTTGGGGCGAGTGAATCTTCACCGGTTTGCCTTCGAAGAGAATCTCGCCGCCCACTCGTCTGTCTGCGCCAAAGATGGTGCGCACCAACTCGGTGCGCCCGGCGCCGACCAGCCCGGCCAGCCCCAGGATTTCGCCGCGCCGCAGCTCGAAGCTGACGTCGCGCAGCACCTCGGCGTTGGGGTTCTGGGCATTGCCGCGCCGCGAAAGATCGCGCACTTCCAGCACAAGGTCTTTGGCGCGCGCACGGGCGGCTTCGTCGCTCAATTCCTCCTGATGGAAAAAAGTTTCCAGGCTGCGCCCAACCATCATGCGGATCAGATCATCCCTGTTGACATCACGCACCTCTGCATCAGTCACATGTTTGCCATCGCGCAGCACCGTCACCCGGTCGCAGATGTGGAGCACCTCTTCCAGGCGATGCGAAATGAAGACGATGCCAATCCCGCTCTGCTTCAATTCCTGCATCACGCCGAAGAGCGTCTCCACTTCACTCTCGCTCAGCGCCGAAGTCGGCTCGTCCATGATGAGCACCTTGACCTGGCGCGAGATAGTCTTGGCGATTTCGACCATTTGCTGCTCGGCCACCGAGAGATTGCGCACAATCGCCGTGGGGCGAATGGTCAGCTTGAGGTGATCGAGGATGGCCTGCGCCTGCATTTGCGCCTGGCGACGACTGAAGAAGAAGGGCGGCCCCGGCTCGCGACCAATGAAGATATTCTCCATCACCGAGAGGTTGGACATGAGGTTGAGTTCTTGGTAGATAATGGAGATGCCCAAGGATTGGGCGTGATGGGGGTCGCGGATGTGAACGGGCTTCCCTTCCATGGAGATGGCGCCGCGGTCAACGGGGTAGACGCCGGAGAGAATCTTCATCAGGGTGGACTTGCCGGCGCCGTTTTGGCCGATCAAACCGAGAATCTCCCCAGCGCCTACATGCAAACTCACACTATCCAGCGCCTGCACACCAGGGAAAGTTTTGCTGACGTTTTCCATCCACAGCAGAGCGGTTGACTTGTCCATCAGTTGTTCATGAGGGTGTACACCCATAATGACTCGTGACGAGTCACGATTTTCAGAGTAGGTCGGTTGCGCTTGACAGTCGTTCGCTGCATGGCGCAAAGACGAACGAATTTGCAGTCAGTGGAAGTTCATTCAGTATAGCATAGTCTGAATGCTTGTCAATTGCGCCGGAATTCCTGCCTCTGCCATGCGCGTTATGCGCAGACGGGCAACCGCCTCCACGAAGCGTTCGACGTCGAACTGCTCCACAGCGGCCCGATGGCGCACCTCGCCAGGCAGCAGGAGGCTGACGATCAGCGTCGCCAGGGTTTTGATTTCTCGGCGCAGCTCCGGGGCAAAGGGAGTCGATGGCCTCCTCGCGCACGCGGGTGAAGGCACTTCGCAAAGGCGCTGATGGCCTCTGCGCCAATGGCCTCCTCGCGCACGCGGGTGAAGGCCTCTTACGCGCCGTAGACATCGAGGGTGGTGTCGTGCTCGGCGTAATCACGCAGGCATCGGATCGCCTTGTTGTGCGCGTCTGTCACGAGCTTGAAGACCGATTGCACGGCGTTGGCGCGCTTCTGGCGCAGCTTGTAGTTGTCAGTGAGTTGGGTCAACTGAAGCAAGAGTGGTTCGTTGGGCATAGATGATTCGCTATTATGGTCGCAGAAAATAGAATTTATCGGCGATAGGACTTCGGACAGGATGACATGATGAACAAGAAAGGCATTCGTCTTGGAATCTTGTCTATCAATATCTAATGATTTTCCAGGGGAGAGCATATCACACCATCGATAGCTTTGCAGTGAACTGGTTGTGTAGTAATCTGTGTTTG
>CAZLMM010000040.1:14134-58261 GCA_964560495.1 uncultured Caldilineaceae bacterium | reverse complement strand
AGCATGACAAGTGCGGTGTTTCTTGCCTGCGTCGATGCCGCCCGAGGCATAAGTCTCTCGGCATGACGCCGACGGTTTGAATCGTTGGAGCAAACGATGAATCGCAAAGTGACGCTGGGCCGCCTGGCCGGCTTACAGTTGACAGCGGCGCCTTCTGCCCTGATTGGCACATTGGTCATTTGGCTCTTGTGGATCGCGGTGGCGGTCTGGTGGTTTGGCGCGTCGTGGCTGCCGGCCCTAGCTGTCGGGCTACTGGCCGCGCTGCTCCACTGGCTGTCCGACCTGGTGCATCAGTTCGGCCACGCCTGGGCGGCGCAACGCACGGGTTATCCAATGGTGGGCATTCACTGCTGGGCTGTGCTCACAACATCCATCTATCCCAAAAACGAACCTGATCTCCCTGGCCGCGTCCACATTCGCCGGGCGTTGGGGGGCCCACTCTTCAGCCTGGGCCTGAGCGTCATCGGCGCGGCCTGGGTGTGGCTGGCGCGTGACGCCCAACCGCTTTGGCAATGGCTTGCCTGGTTCTTCTTCCTGGAAAACTTCGTCATCATGACGCTCCAGGTTTTCTTGCCCCTGGGCTTCAACGACGGGGCGACGATCTACTACTGGCTGGGCAAGAGAGAATCGGCGCCATCGCCGCCAGCTGATTCTGATTGAACGCTCTCACACCCCTCGCCCGTGACACTGCTTGAACTTCTTCCCGCTGCCGCAGGGACAAGGATCGTTGCGCCCAGTTTTGGCGAAGGCCTCTTGTTGGGCGGCGTCCTTGCGCGCCATGTAGCCCATGATATTGGACGGCGCGCGCTCGAATCGTAGTTCGTTCGCCATAAAGCTCATGGCTTCGCCGATGTGGTGAAAGAAGAGCTTGTAGCCGGCGCAGAGATAGTGCAGCCCCGGTTCGCCAGCCGGTGTGGTGAGGAAACGATCCTTGGGGCAGCCGCCGTGACAGGCAAAGCGCACGTCGCATTCGCGGCAGAAGGTGGGCAGCGTCTCCAGTTTGTCGCGCCCAAATTGGCGCTGGCGGTCCGACGCGATCAACTCGATCATGTGACTTTGTTGGATGTTGCCCAACAGGTAATCCGGCTCTACAAAGTGGTCGCACGAATAGAGATCGCCGTTGTGCTCCAACGCCAGGGCGTTGCCGCAGGTGGGCGAGTGAATGCACAATGAGTATTGGCCCACCCAGCAGCCCAAAGCCACATCGAAAGATTGGACGTAGACCGTTCCCACATCGCGGCGCACCCACTCGTCGAAGATGGCGCACAGAAAACGGCCAAACTGTTCGGGCTGGATGGAACGCCCCGTCACCAGGCTGCCTTGTTGGATGTAGAGCGGGCGATGACCGCCGGGGCGTTCACTCCAGCCCTGGTTGGCGACGGGCAACGTCTCTGGCGTGGCGCGCTCGATGATGGGGATGAACTGCATGAACTGCGCGCCCAACTCATCGCGAAAGAAGCGGTAGATTTCCAGCGGATGGTCGCCATTGGCTGCGTGCAGCGTACAAAGGATGTTGAAATCCACTTCGTGCTTTTTGAGAAAATCTAGCCCACGCATCACCTGGTCGAAACTGCCAGCCCCGCCCTTGTTGACCCGATAGGCGTCATGCAGCCGGCGCGGCCCGTCCACGCTCAGCCCGATGAGAAAATTGTGTTGCTTGAAGAAGAGCGCCCAATCATCGTCCAGGCGCGTGCCGTTGGTCTGCATGGTGTGGAGCAGGCGCTGGCCGGGCCGCCTGTAACGCTCTGCCAGCTCCACCGCCCGCTGGAAGAACTCCAGCCCCATGAGCGTCGGCTCGCCGCCCTGCCAGGCAATGTTGACCTCGGGCGCAGCGGGCTGCGCCTCGATGAGCTGGCGGATATAGACTTCCAGCAGATCATCCGCCATGCGAAAGCGGCTGCCCGGATAGAGCGCCTCTTTGCTCAGGAAGAAGCAATATTTGCAGTCAAGGTTGCAGATGGCGCCCGTCGGCTTGGTCAGCAGATGGAAGACAGGCGGCGCATTGGCCGGGATAGTGAACACGGCTGCCTCTATTTGTGCCCCTGGGGCGCCCAGATGGTGAAGGCCCACCAGACGATGGCAAAGGAGACGAGGTGCATCAAGATCAGGATTACGACCGCGCTGAATGTCACCGTGCCCATGGGCATAGCGCCAGGATTCACCAGGAGCATAATGTCGGGGATCAGGGAAATGATCAGCGCAACAATCGCAACGATGCGAAAAATGCGCACCGGGTCGCGGGTGAAGCGATTGATCAGTGCAAAAACGATGACAGCGATGATTAAGTAGATGACTGTGAACTGGATGACAGGCAGGGTGGTGGCCAGGGGCATGAAGTCAGCCGGAACGTCGATGAGCGCCATTCCCAGCCAACGCAAGATCAGATTGGCGACGATAGAGGCTGCACTGGCGATGACCCCGGCGAGCAAGACACGGCTCAAGGGAATGCGAGAGGGGGTGGCGATATTGGTTGACGACATTGTTGCGATGATCCGTTTCTAGCGAATGTTGGGACGCATGAACAAGCTTGATAGGGTCTAGTATAGCCCTGAATCGTGGGCTGGGGGTGTGAAAAAGCATCCATTGTTCAGCGAAGAGTGCGCCGCCTGACGAAGCGCCCGCGCCCGACCTCCCCGATGAACTCACCCTTTTCCACAATCACCTCCCCGCGGCTTAAGGTGAAAACAGGCCAGCCGTGGAGCTCCAGCCCGGCGTAGGGCGTCCAGTCAACCTGCTCGTGGAGCGTCTCCGTGGAAAGCGTCACCCGCCGTTCTGGGTCGAAGATCACCAGGTCGGCGTCATAGCCGGGCGCAATCTCGCCTTTGCGGGCAAACCCGGCCAGGCGCGCCGGCGCAGTGCAACAAATCTCCACCCAGCGATTGGCGGAAAAGCGCCCGCTACGCACACCGCCGCTGTACAGACTCGCGAAGCGCATCTCGATGGAAGGGACGCCGCCGGGAATCTTGCTGAAGTCGCCTATTCCACGCGCCTTGTCCGCCCGCGTGAAGGGGCAGTGATCTGTGGTGACGAGCTGCAGATGGCCTTCTGCCAACGCGTGCCACAAGGCCGCCTGATCCTCTGCGGGGCGTAGCGGCGGCGAACAGACCGGCAGCATCCCCTCCACGCCGGGCGCGTCATAAGCTTCCTGGGTGAGAAAAAGATATTGGGGGCAGGTCTCCCCGGTGACCGGCAGGCCGCGGCCTCGCGCCGCGGCGATGGCCTCCACCACCGGGGCGCACGACACGTGAAAAACGTGCACTGGCGCGGCCACATAGGTCGCGATGTCGATGAGCCGGCGCGCGGCCTCGCCCTCGAAGAAGGCGGGCCGGCTACGGGGATGCCAGGCCGGGGCGACGTTGCCGGCCGCCAGGTTGCGCTCCACCAGCGTGCTGATGACGTCCCAGTTTTCGGCGTGCACCACGGCCCGCGCACCGGCAGCTTGCGCCGCCTCCAGCGCCAGCAGCAATTCTCCATCGTGCAGGCGCATGCCATAGGCCATGTAGAGCTTGACCGAACCGCAGCCAGCCTCCACCACGGCGGGCAATTGCTCCAGTTTGCTGATCTCATTGGGGCCGATGGTCATGTGCAGACCGTAATCGATCACCACGCGCGGGTCGGCCTCGGCCCGCCGCGCCGCCAGCGCGTCGAGGAGCGGTTCATCGGCCTGCGGCTCCACGAAATCCACGATGGCGGTGGTTCCGCCCAGAGCTGCGGCGCGCGTACCGGTGAAGAAATCATCCGACGACACGACGCCGCCGGCTAGCGGCATCTGCATATGCACGTGAATGTCCACTGCGCCGGGCGTCACCAACATGCCGGCGGCGTCGATCTCGCGCCGCCCGTGCAGGTCATGACCAATCGCCGCGATGTGCTCGCCCTGCACCGCCACATCCGCGTGCGTCGTCGCGCTGGCCGTCACCACCTCGCCGTTCTTGATCACCAGATCGTAGGTCATTGTGCGCCCTGTCATTCCACATCCTCAACTTGGAATCAGCGTACAAACTGTTCGAATCATTGAGGTGGATTCAAGACCAGTTAGGGGCAACCAACCCGTTGGGGCATGAACAGTAGCGGCAGAAATGCGCGTTCCAAGACGAGTGATTGCGCCGCCGCTCAAGCCTCTACAGTGCGATGAAGTCATCGGCAGGTACATTCGTGAGGCTGCCGCTTGTCTGCCCTCTGCGGCCGCAGCGGCGGCTCAGCACTCGACTTATGGCAGAGGATCGAAGCTGTTGCAAGACAATTTGTCCAAACCTCGAAGTAAACGCACCCCAAAGCCCTGATTTCAATGGAAGTCCAACTTCTCGACAGTGATGGTGTTGACAACAACGCCGTCGCTCTTCGAGACAATCTTCACGGGAATCAAATGCTCGGATGTATAGGTGATCTCGTCTGTGATGATGCGGGTGCAGATGCTCTGGTCTGTCTCATCTTCCGCCGGAGGCGCGCACGGCGCCTCCTCGCTGATGATGACAGTCTCCGTGCCCGGCGAATCCCCGGCTTGTTTCTGGGCATTCGGCGTCGTCAACAGGGAGGGCACATACAAGGGGACTAGCCAGCGATCGGGCGCCTGAAAACCGGCATCCCCCGAAAGGTCATTTACACTTGTCCGACCTGTTCTAGCATCGTAATGGGTCATGGTTTTTCCATCATAAACATCATACGTTCCCTCGATATCGGGATGGGCGCGGTTGTGAAGAATGGTGACCTTCCAGCTGAGAAAATCCTCATAGACAAGCTCGATCCTCTGAACGCCCGACTGACCGTTCGGCGACAAGGAACGGCTTTCTTCTCGATAGATCATCGTGAAGCCCGGCCACCGTTCGAGTTCGGGCGTACGATTCGTGCCTTCACTTCGTTGATATGTTGCAACGCCGCCAAGGACGAATACAAGGAGCACAGCAGCAATGAATAAAAACTGCCACTTTGACGACCCCATAATGCCCATCCTTTCTATTCAAAGCATGTCGAGCTACCCACCCTGTCAGAAGTCCCATTTGAAAGATAGTGTTCGTGATTAGGAGAACACCAGTAATAACAGGGTTGGCCTGAAATACACTCGTAGTACCGAAATTTCATTTGCACGGCTGCATTTACGATCCGCGTTCGCCAAGGGCCGTGTGAATAGTAAGAGCTAAGGGGAATGTTCGTAAACCACGGGCCTTCTGGGAATTTCTCGCGCATATACCAAGTACCTCCCACAGACTCCCAATCCTTTGCCCAATAAAGCTGCCATTGATCTGCGCCGCCATCTATGCCCCCCGCATACATACGTCCAAGAATCTCTCGCTTGTTTGGGTTTGGCACATATTGAACCTTACTGCAATCGTATTTTGCATTACTATCACACTGGGTTGGCGTAACATCGTAGCCGATACGAATTGCGTCTACATCTACATAGGTACCGACCGACGAAGGGTTCTTCTGGCCCGTCACCGAGATATGCAAGGTATGTATCCCCGCCCCCACAGAATACGTTATGCTGTCTTGCCAAACCGTTGCTGATGAGTAGAGATCGATATCCGCATACTGTATACCATCTATGGCAATACCAACCTTGCCACGATTATTCGCTCTGGTGTAATAATACGTGACAATGTCGCCAATAAATGTGAAAGTTATCGCGTCGTCTGTGTTATTGGACCAGCTGACTGTGCCATTGTATGCGCTGGGCCAGCCAGTGCTATGTGTCCAATTACCAATGTACTTCAGTTGAGAGTGGCTATTGTCGTATGTACCCTGACCCACAGTTGGAACATCAACGATGAATCCGTCGGCGTCAACGTATCCCGTACTTGTCGATTTCTTCACCTGGATTGTATGAGCGCCAATGGGAAACGACCAGGTTTTTGCAGCCTGCCAGCGCGGAGTCGCAGCAATGTCGCCCAATGGCGTCTGTGATACGCCGTCGATAAAGATCTCTGCAACCCCTCTATTCTGCGCCATTGTGTACACTCTGGTGATACTACTTCCATAGAAACTGAGGGAGACACTATCGTTAGAGGTGTTGGTCCAACTGACAGTGTTGTTATACGCTCTGGGCCACCCCGAAGAATGTACCCAGTTTCCTGTGTAGTTGACCGATACAGACGTATCATCATAATAAAGTGCGGCATCTCCACTTCCCTGGATTGGAGTAACAAGCAACATGAATGCTATAACTCCCAGCATGAACCATCTGGATAAGCTGCTTTTGATGCCTAAGTTTTCCATGATTTTTCTCCCAGCCATCAGCCCCAGAGTAGCACAACAAAACGCTGTGGAATCTCTGATGCGCTACCTCTGGACTCCACGCTATTCTACAGTGCCACACGACTCGGGGCCTGTTTGTGAATTTTGTATTGGTCAAGAGGTTCATGGAAACGAGAAAACTGCAATCGGCAGCCGTGCCCAGAAAGAGTCAGCGCGAAAGCATACTTTCTTCATTTCAGGATCAACCCGATCAATACTGTTTGTAAATTTCTATGCGTGTCTCTGAACCGCCCACTACACTGCTTTGACAAACAACCAAAACGGGTATTCGCAAGACTATGAGGCACAGTTTTAGTGTGACAACATTCGAGAGAATAAACAGAGGGACGAAGGTGTATAACTACACTATAGTGTTTATCTACTTGAATTGTCAAGACTGAACTTTGGACGGGCAGGGCTGTTTCAAGTTGCGAAACGTGACAAAATCTCACAATATGTTGCGAAAATGCGATCATATCTACGGAAAACCAGGCTGAAACGACAGACGCTCACCAGATTTGTCATCCGTTCGGATGTCGCTTATGGGCCTGTCTGTCAGAATCGCGCAACATTTCCTGATTTTACTGGTTGTATCCGCAACTTGAAACAGCCATGTTGGACGGAGGCACGGCTGTTTCAAGTTGCAATAGGGGCAGGCTCAATCAGCAGATATTGCAGGATTTCAGGAGATCATCCGTATTTCGGGAGCCCGAATGATGCTCATGAATGCTGGATTTCCGGCCTTTCTGCTTGACTCGCCGCGGATTTGAAATGGGAATCCGCAGTATACGGTGAGATTCAGTCTGCGTTTCGAAACTTATCGATCTCTAGATTGACAGATCATATCGCCGACCATCACGAACTACGAGTGACTCGTAACTCGTGATGGATGAATCGTTTACCTAGCGAGCAGTAAGGCAACCGTGAAAGCAATTCCCACGGCTGTTTCAAGTTGCTATAGATGTTCAGATAGAGATCCGTGACGCTTGAACGAATAGTTCGCCCGAGTAAAAGCACAGAACCTACACCACTGAACTTTGGACAAAAAGGTAGTAAGCCCAAGCGAAGACTGAGCGAGAAACGCACGTTAACAGCCGAACAACCGAGCCGAAAGTGCGCTAACCAGGTCGTTTCGGTCGTTTGCGCACAACCGAAAGACGTGGTAGCGGCGTCAAACGCACACCTTTGCGCCGGCCTTTGGAATCACCACGGGGTTTGGGTGAGCGGGCAGGTGTGCCAAAGCGCCGAATAATCTGGGCGAAGCTGCGCTGAACGAGAGTCGGGGTGAGCGGGCGCAGGCGGACGTTGGGCAGATAGCGTTCCCAGGGACGCAGATGCGCCTGAGCCAGAGGGCGTGCGAGCCAGAGTTGGAAGTAGGCCAGATTCACCAGGCGCAGCCAGTGCTCCTCTTGGAGAGTGTCGGGGGTCTGAAAGCTAGTGAGCAAGAGACGCTGCTTGGCGAAGCGCAGGAAATGCTCCTGGTCGAACCGCTGGCTGTAGGCAAGGTGGATATCAGTCGCTCGCGCTGCTCGCCCATGACAAGGAGCCAGAGCGGCTGACGATAGAGCGGTTCGCCTGTGGGCGTGGTGACGACGATGCGCACCAGGGAGAAGGGGTAGAGTTGCATGGGCAGAGGCGTTGGTTTCTGTTCGCCTCGCAAGAGCATGTTCTTCCAGAGTGTGCGCTCGACCTCAACCAGGCGTCCTTTGGCTGTCCTCACCCACTCCTTCTCCTGCTTGTCGGGTGTGAACCAGGTGGCTGGGTCGCTCAGGGCGAAGCGGTCGCCATACCAGGTGGGGTGTCCTGCTCGGACAGGCTTCTGGGGGTCGCTCTGTGCCTGGCGATTGAAGATGCGATTGCTCCTCACCCGTGCAATCGTCACCAGGTTGGGGTGAGAGCGTTGCGCCGCCAGATACTCTGGCTTGCTGTAGCTGCTGTCCACCACCTCGACGCACAAGTTGCGGCCAAAGGGCAAGGATGGGTCGCTCAACAACGCCGCCATCTGTTCGGCTGCTACCAACTCCTTGTCCTGGTCGGTCGCCACTCGCCGCACGCTCAGGGGGATGACCCAGGGTGGTTCAAGCACATTCTGCTTCTCTGGCAGCAGCACCACCTCAGAGTACTGATGACCGATGGTCACGGGCTTGTTGCTCGTCATCACCTGGGGAGCATAGACGAACCCACGGTCGCTCAGCCGTTCAGCGTAGGGATGAGGGTTGGGCGTTACATCGCTGCTCAACAGCCACCAGCCGCCACTCCTTTTCTCGGGCAGGTAGCCGCTCATCACCTCCCATATCTCGGGCTCGCTCAGGCTGAATCCTTCCACCGCTCCGTAGAGCGTACTGTAATGACGACGAAACAGCGGCTTCAGGCTCAATTCCACTGGCGTCTTGGCCTCTGTGTTCCCGCTCAGCGCATCCAGGAGTTCCATTGTTGCATCGGCTCGGCTGTTAGGGTGCTTTTGCAACTCTTGGCGAAACTGGCTGAATGCTTCTTTGCTGTTCACCATGCCTTCAGCTTCGCGCACTTTCACACCTTTCGCAAGACCCAGTTTTCTCTATTCATCAAAGTTCAGTACACCAACGCCCGCCCGCCATCCATGAAATAGACTGCGCCCGTAGCGAAATCCATCTCGGCCAGAAAGAGCACTGTCCTCGCCACATCGTCGGGGCTGCCGATGCGCTTGAGCAGAGAGTTCTCGCGCGCCCAGGCCGCCTTTTCCGGCGAGGCGTTGGGCGGCAGGAGTACTGTGCCCGGCGCGATGGCGTTGACCCGCACTGTCGGCGCCAACTCTGCGGCCATGACCCGCGTCAACGCAACCAGGCCGGCTTTGCTGGCCGCATGATGGGCGGAGTTGGGCCATGTCTGGAAAGCCGATAGATCGGTGATGTTGACGATCAGCCCTTCACTCTGACGCAGCATGTGGGGCGCAACGGCCTGGCTGCACAGGAACGGCCCGGTCAGGTTGATGTCCAACGCAGCCTGCCAATCCGCTGCGCCGATCTCCAAGAAAGGCGCAGAAAACCAGACCGATGCATTATTGACCAGCAGATCGATGCGGCCAAACGCCTCCATCACCGCAGCTGCAACTGCGGCCGGCTGACTGTGGTTGCGCACATCCAGGGGTAAAGCGAGCGCACGCACGCCATGCGCCTCGATCTCGGCCGCGGTTGCGCGCCACGGCTCGCTGTCGTGGAGATAAGTGAAGGCCACATGCGCGCCCTGACTCGCCAGCAACAGTGCGGTTGCCCGTCCCACCCGCTGCGCCGCGCCGGTGATGAGCGCGACGCGGTTCTTCATGTCCATGGTTGGCGTCCCTTTGTGTATTTACAGAGTTGCAAGGCTCTGAGGGGGTGAGGTCTTGAGATTTTGGAGACAAGGCGATACGCCTATCTCCAATCTCCTAACGCCGCTCAATGTGGTCGTGTGGTTATGATGGACACGGCGAGGCGCTCCCCAAAACCCCACCACCTCACAACCTCACTGGAATCCGCTCCCTTACCCCAATGCGCGCCACAACTGCGCCGCGGCGGCTCGGCACTCTGCCAGCAGGCTCGCTTCGTCCACCATTGTCACCACGCCGTGATCCAGCAAAATGCAGCCATCCACCAGCACGGTGTCCACGTCGGCGCCGCACGCGCTGTAGACCACTGCCGCGTCTGCGCGATAGACCGGCATACAGCGGCTGTTGTTCAAGTCGATGAGCGTCAAGTCGGCCTTGCATCCCGGCGCAATACGTCCCAGGTCTGTTCGCCCAAAGACCCGCACGCCGCCTGTGGTCATCATGCGTAGGGCCTCGGCGGCGGTCAGGGCCAGCGGGTCGCGGCTGCTCACCCGGCTCAAGAGGACAGCGTGCTTGGCTGTTTCCAACAGATCCTGACAGTTGTGCGAGGCCGAACCATCCGTGCCCAACGCGATGGGAATGCCTCGCCGCGTCATCTGCGCAACGGGCGCAACGCCTGACCCCAGGGTCATGTTGCTGGTAGGGCAGTGGATCACCGTTGCGCCGCTGGCTGCGATGAGGTCGATCTCAGCGTCGCTCACATGGACGCAGTGCACGAGCTGTGTGTCCGCGCCCAGAACGCCCAGGCTATTCAGCCATTCCACATGCCCCAGGCCAGCGCGCTGGCGCATCAGGTCGATCTCGGCTTCTGTCTCGGCCACATGGATGTGCGTGGGGACGCCCCAATCGCTCGCCTGTTCCGTGGTGCGGCGCATGGCTTCGTCGGAGCAGCGCCAGGGAACCATAGGGCCAAAACTGACGGTGAGCCGTCCTTCTGCTGCGCCGTGCCAACGTTCATAGAGCGCAGTCATCTCCGCCAGAATGTCGTCCAGCTTTTCTGCGCCAGCGCCCATGTCTGCCCAGCCGCGCGCCAGCTGCAATCGCACGCCCAAAGTTTGCGCGGCAGTCAAGGTCGCCTCGCAAAAGGCCAGCCCTGGCAACTTGTGGTGCTGATTGACCGCGGTCACGCCGCAGCGCAGGTTCTCCACCAAACCGAGCAGGCTGGCCAGGTGCATTTGCTCGGGCGTCATGGCGGCCTGTAGGGGCCACACCGCGCTGCGCAGCCAGTCGAGGAGCAGCCTGTCCGCGCCCACCCCGCGCATGAAGCTCTGGGACAGATGGGTGTGGCTGTTGATCAATCCGGGCAACACGGCCATGTGGGTCGCGTCGATGACCCGGTCGACCTGACGCCGCGCTTCCGCGGGCGCTGCGCCGCCGCCCACCGCCTGGATGCGGTCATCCACTACCCACACCCAGCCTGGCGCATGCTGTGTGAACTCCTGATCCAACGTCAAAATGTAGCCGTGTTCGATGAGAATCGCCATTGGGTTGATAGTGCACGATTCACGAGACAACCGGGCCCACGATGAGCGCCCGCTGCCAAAACCTGACAACCTCAACGCGTCAAGACCCCAGCAACAACCGCAACGGCTGTTCAATCATTTCCGCTACGCTCTGCAAAAAGCGCGCGGCCGGCGCCCCATCCACGATGCGGTGGTCGAAACTCAGGCTCAGCGTCAACATCTCGCGCAGGGCCAGGTTGCCGTTGTGCTCGGCCGGCTTGCGCACGATGCGCCCCACGCCCAGGATGGCCGCCTGGGGCTGGTTGATGATGGGCGTAAAGCCATCCACACCCAGGCTGCCCAGGTTGGTGATGGTGAACGCCCCGCCGGCCAGGTCGTCGGGCGTGCTCGTTCCGGCCAGAGCGCGGGCGATCAGCTCGTCACCCAAGCGTTGGATGTCGCCGAGCGTCAGGCGGTCAGCGTGGCGGATCACCGGCGCCAGGAGGCCGCGCGGAGTGTCAACGGCCAGGGCCACATTCACCCCCGCATAGGCGCGTATCTCGCCATCGATCAGACAGGCATTGAGACCAGGATGCTGGCGCAATGCCCTGGCGACAACGGCGACGAGCAACGTGTTGTAGCTGATCTTTCCGTCACCAGGTTGGCCTGCGTTCAACTGTGATCGCGTTTCGACGAAGGCTGTAGCATCCACTTCACGCAGCAGCGTGACATGGGGCGCAGTGAACGCGCTGGCCGCCATGCGCTCGGCAATCACCCGGCGCACGCCGGCGAGGGGCGTCACAGATGCGTAGAGAAGGGATGGCTCGGACGAGGGGGGGACTGTCGAGGCGCCGAGGCCAGCCAGCCGCCGCCGCGCTTCTGCAATCACATCCGCGCGGGTGATCTGGCCGCCCGGCCCGCCGCCGCTCAGCCCGGTCAGGTCGAGACCCAGGTCAGCGGCCAGTTTGCGCGCCAGGGGCGAGGCGTTTTCGGCTTGCGGCGCGTCCCGTCGCTCACGCGCCAGTCCCGGATGTTGCTCCACGTCGGCCAGCTGGATGCGCCCTTTTGGGCCACGCCCGATCAGCGCTGCCAGATCGACGCCCAGTTCGCGCGCGCGTCGTCGGGCCGCCGGCGTTGCGGGAACAAATTGCCTGGCCAGTGAATCATCGACTGCGTGGACAATACTTTCTGTCTGTCCCCAGTCGTTCTGTTGGACATCTGCTTCGTAAACCATAGATCGTACATTGTCAATCGACTTCGTCTCTAGCACTGCTACTGGCGTGCCGCAAGGCACGGTGACGCCCGCTGCCACAAGGCGCTTGCTCAACACGCCGGCAGCCGGCGACTCGAACTCCATGGTTGCCTTTTCGCTCTCGAAGAGAAATAGAATTTGCCCCTGAGCCACAACCGCGCCTTCGGCGACGAGCCACTCGCTGAGCGCGCCTTCGGTCATGGTGAGGCCCAGCCGCGGCATGACCAGGTTCATAGATAGTTGCTCAGGTCGATCATGGGATAACGCACCCGCTCGCCATATTCGCGGCGCTCGCGCTTATAGGTGGCGTCAATGCCCAGCTTGGCGCTCACCCCTCGGCTGTCTGCTGTGGGGTCCATCTCGTGCCCCTGGGCAAAAGGCACGGTGAAGACATCCCGCGTCCAGTCCACCCGGTTGGTGAGCGCCCAGAGCACCTCCGCCGAATCGTAGATGTCAATGTCTTCATCCACCACGATGACGTTGCGGATGTTGATGTGCGCGGTCATGGCGGCCAGGGCCAGATTCTTGGGTTGCCCTGGGTTGTCGCGCTTGATCTGGATGAGCGCGGCGAAACCGTTGCCATAGGGAGGAATGTGGACATTGGCGCCCTTGTGAAGGTGACGCACGAAACGGCGCAGCAACGGTTCGCGCGGCAGCACGTTGCCGATGTAGATGTGCTCGTACCAGCCGGGAATGATGGTCTGGTAGATGGGGTCAGGACGATAACAGATGGCCGTGACCTGAAAAGTGGGGCTGTTCCATAGCTCGCCATGATAGCCGTGAAATTCTGCCAGAGGGCCTTCGGGCTGGCGCTGGGCCGGCAAGATGTGGCCTTCGATGACCAACTCCGCGCCCACCGGGATGTTTACATCCACCGTGACGCCTGTCGTGACCTGCACCGCCTCGCCTCGAATGGCGCCGGCGATGGTCAGCTCGTCCTCTTCGGTGCGCACACCTGCGCCGATCATCACTGCCGGGTCGAGACCGATGGCGATAGCCGCCGGGAAAGGCGCCAAGGGGTCGGGCCGGCTCTTCATGAACATGCCCACATGTCGCCACTCGTTGAGATTGAAGCCAAATGTGCGCGGCCCTAAGACCATCATGCGGTTGTAGGAGAGATTGCCGCGCCCGCTAATGGGGTCTTTGGTCACAGTAACGCCGCCAGTGATGAACGCGCCGCCGTCGCCCCGCGAATGGGTGGGCAGGGGCAGGGTGCGGATGTCGATGGCGTCGCCAGTGACGACGTTCGCCTTCCACGGCGCATCCGCCGTTAGCGCAGGCGGGATGCCGTTGACCGGCTCCAGGACGCGCTCCATGTGATCCACGATTTGCGCTTCGGCCACACCCAACGCCAGGGCTGCCAGCCGTTGATTGGTCACCGCGTTGCAAAAGATGGGCCACGGGCTGCCGACCACCTCCTCGAAAAGGGGCGCGCCGCCGCCCGTGCGCGCCAGCGTTGCAGCCACGTCGGCCAGTTCGTGTATCAGGCTCACCGGGCGGCGGATGCGTACAAGCTGGCCGGCGTCTTCCAACACGGCCAGATAGGAGCGAAGGTCATGGATACCGGGCATGGAATCATTCCTCATTTGGGTTTATCGATCAGGGATTTGTATCACGGTCGGGGCAGGGAGGTGAACTTGTTCTCAAAGATGAGACTCGTTCGCCGTCCACCTCATGCCTGTACGATTGTTCGCCCCCAACTTGAACTGCACCCACCGATCAGCCTGGCGCGCCGTCAGCAATCCGCGATGCAATCAGGAGCGCCTCGTTCTGTTCGCGTCATCGTGCGCCCCAGACAGAGGACGAACACCTTCAACTTCATAGGAAACTCAGTATAGAACAGGCGGACGCGGAGAACAAACAGCACATCCAAACAGGTGCGCTTTGCCATGATTGAGTTCTGGATGATGAACTCATGTTCGCCCACTATTCACTTGGCGAGCAGTAAATCAGACCTCACTGCGTCAATGGGATTTGCCCATGTGGTCACATTTCGCTATACTATTTCGCTATACTATACTGTTGACAGACGCCGTTGTAGCTCAGCCGGCAGAGCGGTTCACTCGTAATGAACAGGTCAAGGGTTCGATTCCCTTCAACGGCTCTACCTCAATAGACCAGAAACGCAAAACAAAAAGCCCACAGCCCTTGAGCGTGGGCTTTTTGTTTCCACGATGATGGGCTAGTACACGGCGGCGTAAATGACTCGGTGATATGTCATTCTGAGCGCCAGCGAAGAATCCTGCTCGACCACAAGGGGTGCTTCACTGCGTTGGCGCAGAGCGCCTGTACCAATCAGCATGACAATTCATGGGCGTATTTCCGCCCACGTGTACTAGGTCCATTGGTCATAGGCTACCAGTTGGTGAATGAGCCATCCAGCCGGCGTAGGTGGGGCAGCTCTGTCATCTGGAAAGGATGCCTCGCAGCCGCGCTTCGGTCGAACTCGACGCCCAGGCCGGGCAGCGCCGTGGGGATGAGATAGCCATCCTGCCAGGTGGGCTGCACGGGAACCACATCGGTGAGCACCTCGCCCGTCTTACGCGGCTGTTCCTGCACGCCGAAATTGGGCGTCGCCAGGTTCAGTTGCAGACATGCCGCGCTCGACACCGGCCCCAGGGGGTTATGGACGGCCAGTTTGATGTAGTGCGTCTCGCACCAACCGGCGATCTTGCGCGCCTCGGTGAAGCCGCCCACGATGCACAGATCGACGCGCGCATAGTCGATCCATTCCTCTTCGATGAGCTGGCGAAACTCCCACTTGGAGCTGAATTGCTCGCCGGCCGCCAATGGCACGTGGGTGCGCGGGCGCAGCGTCTTGAAGGAATCCGGGTTTTCGCTGCGCAGGGGGTCCTCGATGAAGAAAGGTCGGGTCGCTTCGATCTCCCGACAAAGCCAGAGCACATCGGGCAGATCGAGGCGGGTGTGTACATCGAAGGTGATCTCGATTTCGTCGCCCACGGCCTCACGCACGGCATGGAACTGGCGAATGGCCGCTTGCACGGCCTGGCGCGGCTCCAGAATGTCGCCATCCTGGGGCAGGCCCCAACGCACGAACTTCCAACCTTCCTCTTTGGTCGCCAGGCACGACTCCACCAGCGGCCCAATCTCCAACGCGTGGCCCACATTGTGGGGATAGCAGACCACCTTGTCGCGCACGGCGCCGCCCAGGAGATCGTAGATCGGGACGCCCAACGCCTTGCCTTTGATGTCCCACAACGCCATATCAATGGCCGAGATGGCGGCGGTGAGGATGCGCTGGGCAGGAAAGAAGCCGCCGCGAAAAAGCATCTGCCAGATGTGCTCGGTGCGGCTGGGGTCCTGGCCGATGAGGAGCGGCCTGAAGTGCTCGATGGCCCCCATCACCGCCAGTTCGCGCCCGGTGAGGCCAGCCTCGCCCACGCCGTAAATGCCCTCGTCGGTGTCAATGACGACGAACAGAAAGTTGCGATGTCCACCCCACACGGGATAGCATTCGATGTTAGTGATCTTCATGGATGACTGCCCTTTCATGTGTACATGTCAACGACTCGATCTCACCCGATCTCAACTGACTGCAAGGGTTGCAGGGCGGCGCAGAGGAACATCGGGGAGTGGACAACCCTGCGCGTTCCTCTGTTTCCTCAGTGGTCGAAAAAGCGCACTCCTCAGCCAGCGTGGTATACTCATGTCCCAGCATCTCCCAATTGTAACTGGATCACTCCCACACGACAACCACTGAGAAAGAGGCGTTTTCATGACCGGCTCGCTTGAACAAAACGTGAACACCTATTCGCGCCCTACGGACCTGAAGATCACCGATATGCGCATCGCCAACCTGGCCGGCATCCCCATGCGCTGCACCATCCTGCGCATCGACACCAACCAGGGGATCAGCGGTTATGGCGAGGTGCGCGACGGCGCCAGCAAAACCTTTGCCCTGATCCTCAAGAACCGGCTGTTGGGCGAAAACCCCTGCAACGTGGACAAGATCTTCCGCAAGATCAAGCAGTTTGGCCACCATGCCCGCCAGGCGGGCGGCGTTTGTGGTGTAGAGATGGCGCTCATGGATTTGGCAGGCAAAGCCTATGGCGCGCCGGCCTACCAACTGGCCGGCGGCAAATTCCGCGACAAGGTGCTCTGCTACAGCGACACACCCTCCACGCCCGATGGCAAGGAGATGGGGCGGCGGCTCAAGGGGCGCATGGAGCAGGGTTTTCGCTTTCTCAAGATGGACGTGGGCATCGACCTGCTGCGTGACGTCCCGGGCGCGTTGATTGCGCCGCCGGAGATGTTGGAAAGCCGCATGGTCATGCACCAATTCACCGGCATCCAGCTCACCGACAAGGGCATCGACCACCTCTGCCGGTATGTGGAGGATGTGCGCAGCGTGGTGGGCTATGAAATTCCCCTGGCGGCGGACCATTTTGGACACATCGGGCTGAAGTCGTGCATTCGCCTGGGCAAGGCGTTGGATCGCTTCACCCTGGCCTGGTACGAGGACATGATCCCGTGGCAGTTCGCCGACCAATGGGCGGAGCTGACACGGGCTGTCGATACGCCAACGTGCACCGGCGAGGATATCTATCTCAAAGAAGGTTTCGTGCCCCTTTTCCAAAAACAGGCGGTCAACATCATCCATCCCGACCTGGCAAGCTCGGGCGGCATCCTGGAGACCAAGAAGATCGGCGACCTGGCCCAGGAGTACGGCATCGCCATGGCCATGCACATGGCCGGCTCGCCCATCAGCGCGCTGGCCAATGTCCACTGCGCGCTGGCGACGGAGAACTTCCTGGTGCTGGAGAACCACTCGGTGGATCACCCGGCGTGGAACGACCTGGTGACTGGTCTGCCCAAACCGCTGATCGAGGACGGCTATGTCGCTGCGCCCGAAAAGCCCGGGTTGGGCTTCGACGACATCGACGAAGATGCCTTCCGCGCCCATCTGGACCCGCGCGACCCCATCTTCTTCGACCAGCCCACCGACGCCTGGGACAGCGAACGCTCGTGGGATCGTCTGTGGAGCTGAGGGGGCCACTCGTAGAGCCGCTACGTTGACGGCGTCTGGCGCGCGACCAGCTCGCCGACTTTCCCGACCAGCAGAGACTCTTGCAGGCGCACGCCTGCTCGCCTGCGCGTATGCGGCTCTGGCGCCAGAGCAGGCGGCGCACGCCGCCCTCCCTGCCTTGCAGCGCCGCGACCTGGTGCGCAAGGAGGCGGGTGTGTGGCGGCTCACCATCCTGCTGTTCGGGCGCTGGCTGCGTCTGCATTCCCAGTTGCACTTTGCTCTCAATGTGATCCTCTCCACGAGCGGCAACCCGCACAAAACTTGATTCATCCCAGGCTGTTGCACGCCATATCCCCCTGTTGCACGAAATGGTGCAGATCTGGCGCTTGCAATGCACCCAAATCCTGTCAAGATGAGGTCAGGCAAGCGCACAGGGCGCAAGCAGATTGACCAGGTATCAGTTCACAACAGCCCAGACAGGAGGGGTCTCATGAAACGCCAACAATTCTTCGCCAAAATGTTCGGAATTGCGGCCGCGTCGGCCTTGATGCTTAGCGGGTGTGGCATGGCGCCAGCGATGCCAGGCGCAGCGCCGGCCGCGGAGTATGTCGCGCCAGCCGAAGCGGCGCCTGCTGCGGGCGACTATAGCCCGTCATATGGTCGGGAAGAGCCGGCAGACATGTTCTTCGAGGATTACGGTGTGCGCGGTTTTGTCTCTGCGGCCAAAGACAATCTCTCCACCTTCAGCGTGGATGTGGACACGGGCGCCTATACCCTGGCGCGCAGCTACGTGCAGGATGGCTTCCTCCCGCCCGCAGACGCCGTGCGCCCGGAGGAATTCATCAACTACTTCGACTATCGCTATCCAAACCCGCCACGGGGCGAGACCTTTGCCATTCACGTGGACGCTGGGCCGTCGCCCGTGCTGGCCGATCCCACCCATCGCATGATGCGCGTGGGCGTCCAGGGCTACGCCACACCGGCGGATGAGCGCCCCAACGCCAACCTGACCTTTGTCATCGACGTTTCCGGCTCTATGGACATGGAGAATCGGCTGGGTCTGGCCAAGCGGGCGCTCTACCTGCTGGTCGACGAGCTGCGTCCCAGCGACAACGCAGCGATCGTCGTCTATGGCGACACGGCTCACACGGTGCTGCCCATGACCCCGGCGAAGAATAAAGCGACCATCCTGCGGGCGATCAACCGGTTGGCGCCGGAGGGCGCGACCAACGCCGCGGCCGGTCTGGAGCTGGGCTATGACATCGCCGCCGAGAACCTCGACCGCGAGGCGATCAACCGGGTGATTCTGGTTTCGGATGGCGTCGCCAACGTGGGCGCAACCGAATCCGGCCAGATTTTGCGGCTGATCAGCCGCCAAGCCGAGCAGGGCGTCAACCTGACGACCATCGGCATGGGCATGGGCAACTACAACGACGTGCTCATGGAGCAACTGGCCGACGACGGCGACGGTTTCTACGCCTATGTGGATACGCTGGAGCAGGCGCGACGGGTCTTCGTTGACCAGCTCACCAGCACGCTGTTGACCATCGCCAAAGACGCCAAGATCCAGGTGGAGTTCAACCCAGAGGTGGTGGAGCAGTATCGTCTGGTGGGCTACGAGAATCGCAAAGTGAAGGATGACGACTTCCGCGAGGACGATGTGGATGCGGGCGAGGTCGGCGCCGGCCACAGCGTAACCGCTCTCTACGAGCTGGCGCTGGTGGAGGACGCCGACCCAGAGGCTGTTGCGGCGACTGTGCGCCTGCGCTGGCAAGAGCCGGCCAGCGGCGAGGTCGTGGAGATCGACCAGGAATTTACCCTGGGTGAGATGGCGGAGAGCTTCGCGGAGGCGGACCCGCGCTTCCAACTGGCAACCGTCGTCGCCGGATACGCCGAGGTGCTGCGCCACAGCGAGTACGGCGAGGAGACCTGGCTGGGCGACCTCCACGATGAGGTGGAGCGCATCGCCGCCGTGATCGAGGCCGCCGAGGGCCAGGCCGACGCCGACGTGGAAGAGCTGGCCCAGCTCATCCAGCTGGCCGAGAGTATGACGCCGACCCACCCGGCGTCGCTGGAAGATTGACGAAGCGGACAGGTCACAGAGTGATTTCAGCACACCGGGTTTTTCACGGAAACCCGGTCGCTATGTTTGCAGTTTTTGGCGTCATTCAGAGGTGACAGTCACTTCACAAAGTGACTGTCACCTCTGAAAGTGCAAAGGTAGTACTCGGTGTGCTGCGTTTGTTTACAATCAATTAACCTCTCAAGTTTTTTGCGGTTGGCGCGTCTGCACGCTTTGTAGTATAAACCTCATCAGGATTGCAATATCCTGTAACCCACTGCGAGTCTTCCAATTATTGAGATTTCAAACGGAGGAAAAGATGAGAAACAGAGTGTACGCATTCGTGCTGCCGGTGTTGCTGCTTGCCATGATGACGTCGTTGGTCGCATGCGCCGCGCCGGTGCAGGCGCCTGCCGCAGCTCCTGAAGCGGCGGCCACCGCGCCAGCCGCCGAGGAGGAAGTCAGCCCTGAAATGGCAGAGTTGATCGCCGCTGCCCAGGCCGAAGGGGAACTGACCACCATTGCTTTGCCCCATGACTGGTGCAATTACGGCGAAGTCATCGAGACCTTCAAGAACAAGTATGGTCTGACGGTCAACGAACTAAATCCTGACGCCGGCTCGGGCGACGAACTCGAGGCGATTCGGGTCAACAAGGACAACAAAGGACCCCAGGCGCCTGACGTTATCGACGTGGGCTTTGCCTTTGGGCCACAGGCTCAGGCCGAAGGTCTGCTTCAGCCCTACAAGGTCTCCACCTGGGACACCATCCCCGACGAAGTGAAGGACCCAGATGGTCACTGGTATGGCGACTATTACGGCGTGCTCTCCTTCATGGTCAACAAAGATGTGGTGGCGAACACTCCCCAGGATTGGGCGGATCTGCTGAAGGAAGAGTACAAAGCGCAGGTCGGTATGTCGGGCGACCCGCGCACATCGAACCAGGCGATTCTCACGGTCTATGCGGCGGCGTTGGCCAACGGCGGCTCGCTGGATGATGCACAGCCCGGGCTGGATTACTTTGCCCAGATGAATCAGGCCGGCAACCTGGTGCCGGTGATCGCCAACAACGCGCTGGTGGCGCGCGGCGAGACGCCCATCCGCATCACCTGGGATTACAATGCCCTGGCAGGCGGCGACAGCTTCGAGGGCAACCCACCGGTCGAGACGGTCGTGCCGGTCAGTGGTCGCCTGGGCGGCGTCTATCTGCAAGGCATCAGCGCCTATGCGCCGCACCCTAACGCCGCCAAGTTGTGGATGGAATTCCTCTACTCGGATGAAGGCCAGTTGTTGTGGATGAAGGGGTATTGTCACCCCATCCGCGAACAAGATATGCGCGACCGGGGCGTGATTCCTGGAGATCTGCTGGCCAAGCTGCCCGATGTCTCGGGCGCGGTTTTCCCCTCGCTGGAGCAACAAGAAGCGGCCAAGACGTTGATCACAGCCAATTGGGACTCGGTCGTCGGCGCCGATATCCAGGCCCCGCCGCAATAAGAAGTTGATTACTTGCCAGACTGAGGATCAACCTGATCCCCAGTCTGGCAGGTCGAATGCCATGTTGCACGTGTTCTGAAAATAGGCTCACACGGAGACGCAGAGAACACAGAGAAAGACGATGAGCTGCTCTGTGTGAATTTTCGTCGTTTGTGGTGTCCGAAGGTCATGTGGCCTGACCGGTTGCTCATCTATCAGGCAACCGACATAACCGACACAGAGGTTGTTCTCATGCGCACGGGAACACACCCAGATTTTTTCATGAGATTGAGATGCGAGATTCACCAGTAACATGACTGTTGACGCACGTGCAATCACTGCAACTTCCCCACCGCTTGTTCAGCCCCGCCGCCGTTCGTGGGCGTGGCTGGGATTGTTGCCTTTCTTCTTGTTCACCTTTCTCTTTCTGATTCTCCCTTCGCTCTCCCTTCTGGCAGGCGCTTTTCAGACATTGGGCGGCGACTTCACCCTCGGAAACATTCTGGATCTGTCCACACCGCCCATTCCCCAGGCATACCGACTCAGCATCACCATCAGCGCCATCACGGCCATTGGCGGCGGCGTCTTCGGTTTGTTGATCTCCTACGCCGTCACCCTGGGCAATCTGCCGCGCATCTTTCGCCCCATCACCATGACCGTATCGGGGGTGGCCTCCAACTTCGCTGGCGTGCCCCTGGCCTTTGCCTTCATCGCCACCCTGGGACGGACAGGATTT
The DNA here is from genome assembly GCA_964560495.1 of uncultured Caldilineaceae bacterium. GTDB lineage: Bacteria > Chloroflexota > Anaerolineae > Caldilineales > Caldilineaceae > UBA5069. Next base: position 36,737 of record CAZLMM010000040.1, on the reverse strand, counting down.
GTCACCGTCTTCCTGCGGGATATGCTAGGGATGAACATCTATGACGATTATGGTTTCAATCTTTATAGCTTTGTCGGCCTGAGCCTGACCTACATGTATTTCCAGTTTCCCTTGATGATTCTGATCATGGCGCCGGCGCTGGACGGGCTGCGTCGGGAGTGGTTCGAGGCGGCTGACAACCTGGGCGCAACGCGCAACCAGTTCTGGCGCATGGTGGGTCTGCCGATCCTCATGCCCTCGATCTTGGGCGGCATGATCCTGCTCTTTGGCAATTCCTTCGGCGCCTATGCCACGGCCTTTGCCCTGACGGGCGGTCGCATCGGCTTAGTGACGATTCAGATCGGCGCGCAGATTCGCGGCGATGTGCTGCGCAACCCAGGCTTGGGCTACGCCATGGCCCTGGGCATGGTGGTGGTCATGGCGATCTGCATCGCTCTCTACACCTGGTTGCAGCGTCGGTCGGAGAGGTGGCTGCGAAAATGAGACGTTTCCCGTTGTTTGCCTGGATTTTCTTTATTCTGGGCGCGCTCTATTTCTTCGTACCCCTCTATGGCACATTTATCTTTTCACTGCAAAAACGGCGCGGCGTCCTCAGCTTCGACGCCTATCAGTCAGCTCTCTCCGACCCCAAATTCCTGGAGACCTTTATCTTTTCCAATATCATGGCGATCTGCACCATCATCGTGAGCCTACTCCTGGTGGTGCCCACTGCTTATTGGGTGAATCTGAAGGCGCCGTCCTGGCGGCCCGTCGTGGAATTCATCACCCTGTTGCCTTTCGTCATTCCGGCCATCGTTCTGGTCTTTGGGTTGATCAAGGTCTACGGCAGCCCGGTCACAGTCCTGGGCATTCCAGTTGTGCCGCCGCTCACCAACTGGACAATGACGACGAATGTGCTCCTGGTGGGCGCCTACACCATGATTTCACTTCCCTATATGTACCGATCCGTGGACAATGGTCTGCGCGCGATGGATGTGCGCACGCTGACCGAGGCTGCGCAAAGTCTGGGCGCCGGTTGGACGACGATCCTGATGCGCATCATCTTCCCCAATCTGCGCACGGCGTTGCTGAGCGGAGCGCTGCTCACCTTTGCCATCGTCGTCGGCGAGTTGACGATTGCGACATTCTTGAACCGTCCCGCCTTTGGACCCTATCTGGCGTTGCTGGGCAATCACAAAGCCTATGAACCGGCTGCGCTGGCAATTCTCACCTTTGGGTTGACCTGGCTCGCCATGATGTTGATTCAGATCATCACCGGCGGCCCGCGCCAGGGGACGGTCGCCGGCGCAAGATAAGCGCCCTGGCATCATTTTAGACCGACGAGCGATTCGTATGGCCTTTCTCGAACTGACCAATGTGACAAAACTTTTTCCTTCGGCGCAGAAGCCGGCCGTGGACGACTTCAATTTGCAGGTGCGCAAGGGCGAATTCGTCTCGTTTCTGGGGCCGAGCGGCTGTGGCAAGACCACCACCCTGCGCATGATCGCCGGCTTCGAGACGCCCACCACTGGTTCCATCGTCATGGACGGCAAGGAGATCACCGACAAGCGCCCCAATCAGCGCAACATCGGCATGGTCTTTCAATCCTACGCCCTCTTTCCCAACCTGAGCGTCGCCGATAACATTGGCTTTGGTCTGAAGGTGGTGGGCAGACCCAAAAGCGAGATCAACAACCGGGTGCGGGAGATGTTGACGCTGATCAAGCTGGAAGAGTTGGGGGATCGTTACCCCTATCAGCTTTCGGGTGGTCAGCAACAGCGGGTGGCGCTGGCGCGCGCCCTCGCCATTCGCCCACAGCTTTTGTTGCTGGATGAACCTCTTTCGGCGCTGGACGCCAAGATTCGCGTCTCCCTGCGCAATGAGATTCGCGCCATCCAGCAGCAGTTGGGCATCACCACCATTTACGTCACCCACGACCAGGAAGAAGCCATGTCCCTTTCCGACCGGGTAGTGGTGATGAATCATGCACGCATCGAACAAGTGGGAGCGCCCTTCGAGATCTACAATTTCCCCAAAAACCAATTCGTCGCCTCCTTCGTGGGCACGCTGAACACCCTGCACGCGGTGGTCGTTGACCCGGCCGCCGGGTTGCTAAATGTAGACGGCCAATCCATCTACACTGCGCGCCCTATCACGCCGATTGAGGCCGGTGCAGCTGTAGCTATGGCGCTGCGCCCAGAATTGCTCAATCTGGGAGGCGCCAACAATGACGACAATCGCCTGGCTGGTCAAGTCGAGACAGTCAACTTTCTCGGCTCCATCGTGCGTCTGCAAATCCGCGTAGGGGATTCTCTCTTGCTCTTGGATGAATTCAACAATCCCCACCTGACGCTACCTGCCGTGGGCGCGCCCGTGACCATTCGTTTTGCTCGCGAGGCGTGCCTGGTGCTGAGCGAAATGGGCAGCCCGTAGTGCTCACTTTCTCTAGCCGAGAGGGACGGTTCAATTATCGAACAGTCGCTGTGGTGATCCATGGCGGGCGCGTTCTGGTGCACCGAGGCGAGAAAGACGATTTCTGGACGCTGCCAGGCGGGCGCGTCGAGTTTGGCGAATCCGCAGCTGCGGCGCTGGAGCGTGAGCTGCACGAGGAACTGGGGATCGAGACGAAGGTGGAGCGGTTGTTGTGGCTGGTGGAGAACTTCTTTTTCTACAACCAGGTGGAGTTTCACGAGCTGGGTTTTTACTTCCTGGTTCGGACGCCGCCGGATTGGGCAAGACTGGATGACGACGCCCCCTTCTATTCGCTCGAAGACAACAACCTAATTATTTTCTGGTGGCGCCCCTTGGCGGCGCTTCATGAGTTGCGCCTCTATCCCTCGTTTTTGGCCTCTGGGCTGGTGAATCTGCCCGAACACATCGTTCATCTGGTTCATCGGGATGTGGACAAGTGAACAAGATGGGCGGTTTCTTCGCTGGCTTCGAGTACGAGCATGAGCACGAACGACGAGGAAGAGATGAAGAGCGTTGCAGACTTGTTCACTGACCCGGCATACCTGCGCCAGCGTCAGTACGCCAACGCAGCGAATCTGGACGCCCGCGTTGCGCTGCATCTGCGTTTCAGCACCAATCCCTATGGCTGGATGCGTTGGGTTTTCGATCATTTGCTCGAATGGGCGCCGGGCGATGAAATGGCGGCGCTGGAATTTGGCTGCGGCCCGGCGCATCTGTGGCGCGAGAACATTCAGCGCATTCCTCCTGGGTGGCAGGTCACATTGAGCGACCTCTCGCCGGGGATGGTTGAAGAAGCGCGCCAGGCGCTGGCGACCAGCGGGCGCGCCTTCACGCTGCGTGTGGCTGATATGCAAGATGCGCCCTTCGCTGACGCCAGCTTCGACATGGTCATCGCCAACCACATGCTCTATCATGTTCCCGACCGGCGGAAAGCCATCGCCGAGGCCCGCCGCCTGTTACGACCGGGCGGCGTCTTCGTCGCCGCGACCAATGGCCCAGAGCATCTGCAAGAGCTTGCCGACCTGTGCAGCGAGTTCGAACTCCCTGTTGAAATGTGGCGACCCGGACTGACGGGCGGCTTCTCATTGGAAAATGGCGCTGGACAACTGCAGAAAGCGTTCGACCACACGACCCTGGTCCTCTACGAAGACGGACTGCGTCTCACCGAGGTGGAGCCTGTGGTCGATTATATCAACTCCATGGCGCACATGAACGCCGACCAGAGCGCACGCTTTCGCCGCTTTGTCGCCAGCAAACTTGCAGAGTGTGACGGCGCGCTTTCCGTCACCAAAGAGAGTGGGCTGTTCAAGGCATGGTGATCCAGGATAGGAGAAGGTTTTGACAAAGTGCCTTCTCATCAGTATAGTTGCATTGTTCGTCAGCACGCTGCCGCTCCCGGGCGAATAGCTCAGTTGGTTAGAGCGCCTCGCTTACACCGAGGAGGTCAGGGGTTCGAGTCCCTTTTCGCCCATCTTCGATAGTTGTGCATTGAGAGGCTGGTCGCTCGACCGGCCTCTTGTTTTGGTATAGTACGACAACGTTCAATTAGAAAGAAATTTCGAAAGGTATTCTTGGCGAAGGATGATCGATTCTGTGGATTGAACCAGGTTGTCATTCCAGAAGCCACACCCGCTAGAAAAGTTAAAGGTTATAAAATGCCAGAAACAAGAGAGAATCTACGGAATGACCACCCAATCCGTATGGACATGCGTAAATCCTGACTGCCTCACGCCACAGTCGCCCGGAGCGCCTGATAAACATCCGGGTGATTGGCCAGGTGCAGGTGGTTGATGCCGCCGAAGAAGTGACCGCTGTGGAAGGGAATTCGCTGTGTGGAGTCGTGGGCGTGTCCGGCGGCGCTCGGTGTGCGCACCAACACATCGCCCAGGAGCACACCCAGAGGGTGCTCGGCGTCTTTGGTGATAGTCGCCGCGATAAAGGCGTAGTTCACACCCTCGACAAAGGTGGCTGGTTGGCGATTGTCCAGCAAGAAAGCGTCCGGGTCTTGTCCCTGCCACTCCTCATCCACGGTGTAGCCAAAACGCAAGTCTTTGACGCCGGCGCTGCGTGTGTTGAGAATCCTGGCCGGAACCTGCGCCCCAGCCGCGTCCCAAACAGCCAAGAGCGAGGCGAACGCATTCGTGGCTTTTTCCAGCGGCGCGCCCAGGTGAGGAGAGCCGATGCACACCACATGGCGCAGGTGCGCCACCCACGGTTCACCATGGAGGGCGCCGTAATGGGCGGCGCTGCGCGCTACCAATCCGCCCATGCTGTGGCCGATAAGCGTGATCTCCTCCACGTCTGCGGAGTCTTCGGCGCACAGGCGGGCAAGCAGCAGGGAAAGCAGCCGACCGTTTTCGGAAATGTGACGTCCCGTGTTATAGCGCACATAGAGAGGGGTCAGGCCGAGGTCGGCTTGAAGCTGCGAGCCAAAGTTGACGGCCGGGTCGCCGTAAAAGCGTTCCGCTGCGATGCTCCAAGAGGACTCGTTGACGCCCAGACCGTGAATGAAGATGCAGAACCTTCCGTTTCCCTGGGGAAGGGCGCGTTCCAATGCGCCCCGTTCCACGGAAATGATCTGCCCATGTTGGCGCAGGCTCATGCCCAAAGCCAGGGCATTGCGCCGCTGATGAAGATAGTCGCCGTAGAATCCATTTAGCCCGCTCTGGACATGGTCAACCCAGTGAGGGCGTATCGCACGAGTCCCGGCATCGGGATTGGATTGCTCTTCCTCCACAGGTTTCGACGCGCCATAGGCCGCCAGACCGACGCCCAGCAATCCAGCCACGCCGCCAGCGATAGCGCGGACGCCGGTATAGACGCCCCTTGCCGTCGCATCATGGATGACGCGCACAACCTGCGTGGGTCTACTGGTCACTGCGTTCTCTTCCAGTGGGCGAAAGACTTTCGCAGATGCCGATGCGTGGGTCTCTGCAACCAGGGTTGTCGTCTGTTGGACAACGTCGAGCAACAGGTCTTTTGCACCCCAGATACGTTTCATCTTATACGTAACCCATCATCAGATCCCGGTCGATCTCCACGCCCAGGCCAGGTCCTTGTGGGACGGCGACAAAACCGTGCTTATCCACCACAGGCGGATTCGTCAGGATGGAGAAGCCCTGCCAATATTCGCCAATGGGCGGGTCATGGAGCAGCTCCAGGTAAGGTGCATGCGCCCACGATGCGGTCAGGTGCAGGTGCGCAATGGTGCCCAGGCCGCGCCCGCCGTGGTGGGGAACGACCTTCTTGCCGTGCAATTCCCCCAACACTCCCACTTTGCGCAGGTTGGTGATCCCACCCAACACCATGCTTTCGGGCTGCAAAACATCGTAGACGCCCTGTTCCACCATCTGGACAAATTCGTGCAGGCCGGGGTTGTTCTCGCCGCCGGCCAACGGCATGGCGACCTGATGATTGATGGCCGCCAGCTCCTTGAAGGCGTAGCGGGGCAGCGGTTCCTCGAACCAGTAGACGCCCAGCCGATCCAGTTCGCGCGCGGTTTCCAGCGCACGCCGGGCGTCCCATTGTACGCCTGGCTGCCACGTCCCAGAAGATTGGGCCTGGTTGGCGTCCACCATCACCGTCATGCGGCTGCCCACTGCGTCGATGACCCGGCTGACCAGCTCCACATCCTCGCGCAGGGTGGCCGCATGGATGCGCAGCTTGATGGCCTGCCAGCCTTCGTCTGCCAGTTGGGTCGCCAGAGCCACTCGCTCCTCCACCGTGGAGAGGCGCACCATGCTGGCGTAGGCTGGCACTCTCTCCCTGCCGCCGCCCCACAGCTTGTAGAGAGGCTGGTTGCACGCCTTGCCCATGATGTCCCACAAGGCGATGTCTACCCCGGCCACGCCCAGATAGTGTGGCGCGCCCGAAGCGTAGTAGCGCAACACAGCGGCGTGCTCCTCCACGGCAAACGGGTCTTTGCCGATAAGATGACGGCGCAGGTTAGGCAAAAGCATCTCGGCCACAGCCGGGCCGATGCCCATGATACCCTCGTCGGTGTGTACTTCGACGATAGCGCCTCCGCCGCGGGTGAAGCGCATCTGGCCCCCCACATCCCAGGCCGGCTCGATAAAGCCCAAGTCTTCGATAGTGCGCAGGTGGACAAGGCGAATGTCGGTGATTTTCAGTTGGGAAGATGAAGCAGGCATGATCAGGTTTGGCTCTCCTTCTCGATATGGCGGAGTATACATATGCTGGACATCTTAATCTTACCGCAAGCGCCTTGGCTTCCAGCAATTCTCGTGACTGCATTCAACATGAGTTGCTTTTGAAAAGAACTCGTTCAAGCAAATCTGTCCTCTCGAACCGACTGGCGCCTGCGCTTCTGTCACGCTGCAAGCGTGACAACCATGGCCGCCCCTGAATTTTCTATCGTTATCGGTGTCTGCAGGTCATGTGTCACTGACTTGGAAATCTCTACACCAGCACCTGCTTCAACTGCTCCACCGAAGGCACCTTGCCCACGACCTTGACCACACCGTCGACCGCCAGCGCTGGCGTCACCATCACGCCGAAGCTCATGATCTGGTCGATATCCGTCACTTTTTCCAGTTCGTAGTCGATACCCATCGACTGCGCGGCCTTTTCGGTCTGTAGCGTCAACTGCTGACACTTGGCGCAGCCCGTGCCGAGAATCTGTAGCTTTTTCACTGAAATATCCTTTCTGAATCGAATGCAATCAAATTGTGAATGTGAACTGCCGATTGTGAAGTAGACGCCGCTCGCTCCACCTATGCAACCCAGGCGCCGTACATCCAGCCAGTAAAGGTGGCGAAGATGATCACCAGCGTCACGAAGACAGCGGTCTTCTGCGTGCCGATCACGCTGCGGATGACCAGCATGCTGGGCAAGCTCAGCGCCGGGCCGGCCAGCAGCAGCGCGAGCGCCGGCCCCTGACCCATGCCTGCGCCAACCAACCCCTGCACGATCGGCACTTCAGTGAGGGTGGCGAAGTACATGAACGTGCCGAGGAACGAGGCCACGAAGTTCGACATGAGCGAGTTTCCGCCTACCGCCGCCGCCACCCATTCCGACGGGATCAGGCCTTCATGACCGGGGCGGCCCAGCAAGAAGCCGGAGATCAGCACGCCCAGCAACAGCAGCGGCAGAATCTGTTTGGCAAAGCCCCAGCTCTGGTCGAACCAGTCGCCCATCTCATCCTGCGAGGTGCTGGTCAGCACAGTCAGGCCGATGACGCCGACAATGAAGGGCGCTTGCGGCTGCGTCGGGAAGAGCAGCGCCGCGCCGGCGGTGATCAGCACGATCGCCGTCACCTTCCACCACAACACGCCAAACCAGCGCCAGAGCGAGAAAGCCAGCAGCAGACCGAAGATGGCTGTGAGCGCCCACTTGGCCGTGTAGATCGCGCCCCACAGCCCGCTGATCTCCTGCGGCTTGCCCCAATTGGCAAAGACCAGAATGCCCACCATCGACCCAAAGAAGATAGCGTTCTGCCAGAGCGGGCGCGTCGCTTCGGGCACAGGCATCACCGCCTGCGCCTTGACTTTGGCATGTTCCTCTTTGCGGTAGATCGTCGCCATGATCAACCCGATGACGATGCTAAAGACAACCGCGCCAACGGCGCGCGCGATGCCCAGGGATGGCCCCAACACCGCTGCGGTCATCACAATCGCCAGCACGTTGATCGCCGGGCCGGAGTAGAGGAAGGCAATCGCCGGCCCCAGACCAGCGCCCATGCGATGGATGCCGGCGAAGAGCGGCAGCACCGTACACGAGCAGACCGCCAGCACCGTCCCGGAGACCGAGGCGACGCCATACGAAAGCACCCTGTTGGCGCCTGCGCCCAGATAGCGCATGACCGACCCCTGGCTCACAAAGACGGCGATGGCGCCGGCGATATAGAAGGCGGACACGAGGCAGAGGATCACATGTTCCTGCGCGTACCACTTGGTCAGTTCCAGCGACTCGGTGAGCGCGTTGTCGAAACGCGGCCAGCCAATCGGCAGGTAGTAGATGGCCAGGAAGACGCCCAGCATGAGCGCCAGCGGCTTCCAGATCAGCGACCAGCGGTCGCCGCCAACCTGCTTCATTTCCCGCCACGCGGCGCGCCATGCTGAACGTTCATTCGACTCATTGTCGACGAGTGGGCTGACAGCGCCCAGCGGTTTTTCCACGGATTGCATGATGTAACTCCTGACTATGCGGCAAGCAATAAGGGTATGGACGTACACTTGGGACAGGCGCACGCGCTGACGGGTTCGTGTTGACCCAGGTTGCGCGCCACCATTTCGACGGGGCCGAGCACTACATCGAGCCAGGCGCGCACCTCGGCGTCACAGACGCGGTAGAAGACGTTCTGACCCTGTTTCTCGTCGCAGATGACGCCGGCGTCTCGCAGCAGACGCAGTTGCTGCGAGACGTAGGGTTGCGGCTTGCCCAGCAGCGCTTCCAGGTGACAAACGCATTCCGGCTCACGGCGCAACACATCCAGAATGCGCAGCCGCTCCGGGTGCGCCAGCACCTTCAACCGGCCGCTCAGCAGTTCGTAGTCTGTCCTGTGCATCGATCCCCTCCTGACAGTAAATGCATAAAAACGCATATATTACTTTCTGCATATAATACACCCGATTCAGATGATTGTCAACATCAACATGTCACACGATCTTTGGGACAGAAGCGATGGCTACCTGAAGAGACACCCGCTTTGACGGCTTTCCAAACGGTTTCTTACGGGCAGCGGATCAGCCCCTGCGCCCACAGGCACGTCCCGCAGACCGGCCCTTCGTTGCCGAAACAATCCTCGACGTTAGCGACCGAGAGATCGCAGCCGCCGCAAAAGGTGCATGGCGGGAACGCAAAGCTCTGTACACGTTCGCGATAGGCAATGTAGGCTGGGTCGTTCCACAGGTCGAGCAGGCTGCGGTCATGCACATTGCCGACGATGTGGCGAAAAGAGATGTGCGGCTTATGATGCAGAACGCTGCTGTGCGTGTGCAGCAACGGCCAACATGGCGCCACGTCGCCATTCCAGCCCACTGTCAGCGAGCCAGACTCGATGTAGTCGCACACGTCATTACTGCCACCCCATCGTGCGCCAGCATAGCGTACACTGAAACCGCTTTGGAACGCCTCAAACAACGCGTCGTAGCGTCGAAGTCCATCTTGGGCAGGCTGAGCTGGGGCATGCGCCCCGAATCGAGATAGGTGATTGACCGCATCGACTCCTGGTAGAGCACCTCATCCTTCAGGCTTTCGGTGACGGGCAAAACGTTGCTCACCGAGAAATGGAGCGCGCCGAGCTGGCGGGCGATCTTGAGCACTTTGGGCAGGTCAGCGATGTTGCGCTTCATGGCGACGAACGCCACGCCAATTTCGGGCTTGCTCGTCTTGTGACCCTTGCGCATAGTGCGGAAGCGTTGCAGGTTGGCGAGCACATTGGGCAGTTCGGCGCCCAGACGCACGTCGGCGTAACTCTCTGGCGACGCGCCGTCGATGGAGACCCACAGCAAGTCCAGGCCAGCGTCGATCAACTGGCGGCTGCGCTGCTCGGTCAGCAGTGTGCCGTTGGTGATCAGCTCGACGCGCGCGCCCAGTTGCTTGACCTGCGCGATCCAGTCCACGGTGCGCTGATGAAACATTGGCTCGCCGATGCCGCCGAAGTAGACGGTGGGGAGCGGGTCGATTTGCGCCAGACCCGCCAGGATCGTGGCAAAGATGGCCTCGCTCATGCGCCCGATGTTGGTCTCCCAGGCGTTGCGGAAACAGGTCACACAATCCAGGTTGCAGCCATTGGTTGGCTCGATGTAGACCTTGGCCAGATGATTCAATGGCCGATGGAGGCGGATGGTGTTGCCGTCCCGCTCCAGCCGCATGCGTGACCCAGGCTGTAGCCCCATTCGGTCGCTGCCGCCAGTGGCGCAGGATGTTGCGACGCCACGCCGTTCGTAGGCAACGATTGGGCAGACGATGTCGCGTCCGCCGTGAACGTGATCGGTAATGAAGCCATCGTCAACGCACTCCTTAACTGATTTCGGGCGGAAGCGGTCCAGCTACAACTGCCAGGGATAGATCATCCGCTCTTCGACCGGTCTCCCTTGTAACGCCACAACCCGGTACTCATCATCTTCATCCGACAGGAAACTGCGGATGGCCGGTGGTGCGGTCTGAGGAAAATTGAGCTTGACTTCGATAGGCAGCGTTCCAGCCGGCAGTTTGAGTATGAAGTCAATCTCTTTCTTGTCGGTTGTACGCCAAAAACTGATGCAGTCGGCGCCATATCGCTTCAGCAACTCTGCAAAAACGCTGGTTTCGAAGACCGAACCAAGCACCTCCCGCTGGAGTTGTTTTAGCCAAAGCATCTGCATCAGTCCAGTATCGCACAGGAAGACCTTGGGCATCTTTGTTAGCTCGGAACGCGTGTTGCGGCTGAAGGGACGCACCAATTTGAGGATGAATGTCTGCTCCAACAGAAACAGATACCGCTCCACGGTTGGCCGCGCCAAGGCGCACGTTGTGCTCAGTTCGGCAATGTTGAGCAAGCTGCCGCTTTGACTTGCCAGCACTTCCAGGAGGCGATTGAACTTCGTCACATCCTTGATTTCCGCAAGGTCACGAATGTCTTTGCGTACATAGGTGTCAATAATCTGCTGCAGATAGCGTTCTTTCATTTCCAGGTTGGGTGTCAGAACGATCTTCGGATAGCCGCCATACAGGACAAACTCAGTGTAGATCGCTTGAAGTTCGAGGATCTTCTTTTCCGTATATGTGGGGGCTGGCGCAAAAGCGACACCGCGGAAGTCAAGCATTTCACGGAAGGACAAAGGATAGACGGTGAATTCGACAGTGCGTCCGACCAGTGAGTCACGAAATTTACTCTTCATCTCAAAGCTGGATGAGTCGGACACGATGAGTTTAAGAACTCTGTGGTGATCGGCCACCAGTTTCATGAAAGAAGACGGATTAGCCAGATACTGGATCTCATCGATCAGGGCAAATAGCCTGCCACCCGCCTGATCGATTGCACCGAGATCGTTTCCTTCTCCCTGGAGAAAGCGCAAGAACTCATCGACGCCACGATCCAGCACACTAACCAGGCGGCTATCTTCGAGATCGAGATAGATCGTCCTTTCGCCCTGTGCTATCAAGTCGCGTTGGAGCATCATCATAATGCTCGTCTTGCCAACTTGACGAGCGCCGTGGAGCACGATGATGTCATCTGTCCGCAAATAGCGGGTGATCTCCTCTAGCACCGCTCGTTTGTACAGCGTCCTCTCCATAAGTTACTTACCCAGATATTGCCGCGCTAAGTCCTAGAACACCGATTATGCAGGGAAATCATGGAGGATCCCCTGCACAATGCCCAGAAAAACAATCTTTGACTATAGTTTATATTCAATATTAATTATAGTCAATGTCAAGATTTATTCCGATCGCATGCTGTAAGCTGGCGGCTAATGGTCGGTCTGGAGATCTTCCCGCCGCTGCTCACCACCACGCCATCACCGATTACCACTGGCAGTTGGGCTTGCGGCGGCAGCCGTGGCGCGTCGGCGTCAAAGAGATCATAGTAATCGACGCGCACGGCGTCGCCGTAGCGCACCCGCAACAGGCCAGCCGCCCACGCCGCAGCGTCACGCCAGCTATCTTTGACGCCCTCGGCGCAGGCGATCGGTGCGCCAATAATCTGCACGACGCTGGGAGTCGTCGTCATACGCAAAGGCTATTCGTCCGCCATCACCGGCGGCGGGCAAGCCTCCTGCGCTGCAGTCGCCATGGCCGGCGCTGCAACCAGTTCATAGCCGAAATAGCGGCGCTGGAAGCGCAAGGCCACATTGACCAGCGCGATCATCACCGGCACTTCGATCAGCGGACCGATCACAGCGGCGAAGGCCTGGCCCGAGGTGATGCCAAAGACCGCCACAGCCACCGCAATCGCCAGCTCGAAGTTGTTGCTTGCTGCGGTGAACGCCAGCGTGGTTGTCTTGGAGTAGTCGGCGCCAATGCGACGTCCCGTCCAGAAACTGACGAGGAACATGACCACGAAGTAGATTGTCAGCGGAATCGCAATGATCACCACATCCAGCGGGTTTCGGATAATCTGCTCCCCCTGGAGGCTGAACATGACAACAATCGTGAAGAGGAGCGCAGCCAGCGTGATCGGACTGATGCGCGGCAGGAAGCGCGTCTCGTACCATTCCTTTCCCTTCGCCCGCAGCAGGAAGAAGCGGGTGAGGAAACCAGCGATCATGGGGATGCCGAGGTAGATGAAGACACTCTCTGCCAGCTCACGCATGCTGATCTGCACCGTCGCGCTCTCCAAGCCCAACGCCTCGGGCAGCACCGTAATGAAGACATAGGCATAGACGCTGTAGAAGAGCACCTGGAAGACGCTGTTGAAGGCCACCAGCCCGGCGGCGTACTCGGTGTCGCCCTTCGCCAGTTCGTTCCAAACGATCACCATGGCGATACAGCGCGCCAGCCCGATCAGGATCAGACCGGTCATATATTCGGGGTAGTTGTGCAGAAAGAGTACCGCCAGCACAAACATGAGGATTGGGCCGACGATCCAGTTTTGCACCAGCGAGAGCGTCAGCACCTTGACGTTGCGGAAGACCTCGCCCAGTTCCTCATATTTCACCTTGGCGAAGGGTGGATACATCATCAGAATCAAACCGAAAGCAATCAGGACGTTGGTCGTGCCGACCTGGAACTGCTGGATGAATTTCTCCACGCCTGGGGCAAAGAACCCCAGCGCGACCCCAAACCCCATGGCCAGGAAGATCCAAAGCGTGAGATAACGGTCGAGAAATGAGAGGCGTTTGGTCACATTGGCGGTGGGGGGCTGGATTGCGAATGCTTCAGACATTGGAATGTTCCTCCTCGCTTACTGCGTAAACTGAACGAGAAGCTGGCTGATATCACGTCCGATGGCATCCCGCACAGTGCGGAATGCCTCCATGACTTCCTCGTCTGTCCCGGTGGCTTTCGCCGGGTCTGGAAAACTGTGGTGGACGCGTCGACCCTTGCCCAGCCAAACCGGACATTCCTCAGCCGCCGAATCGCAGACCGTCACTACCAGGTCAAGGTCCACGCCCCGGAATTCATCGGCCAGCTTGGAACGACCTGCATGCTCGATGCCGATCTCAGCCAGCGCCGCCAACGCCAGCGGATGAACATAGCCCGCCGGCTGCGTTCCCGCCGAGAAAGCCTCCCAGCGATCGCCCAGTTGAGCATTGACAATCGCTTCCGCCATTTGCGACCGGCAGGAGTTGCCGGTGCACAGAAAAAGCACCTTCTGTCTTTTCAACATCGCTTCAATCCTTGTTGAACTATTGGTCGAAAAAAAAGATCAGACGACTGCTGCCAGAATCTTCTCAATCCCCATGAACGAACCCTGGGGGCCGCATGTCGGGTGACGCTCTTTGATGCGCGTGGGATCGAAGAATGCGGCAAAGGTCTGCGCCAATTCTGCCAACGTCGCCCGGTTGATCGAGTAGTAGACCCAGCGCGCATCGACCGCGTCGCGCTCGACCTCCACCAGCCCCACCTCACGCAGGATGCGCAGGTGGTGGGAAATCAAGTTTGGCGCCATGCCCAACGCGTCGCCGAGTTCGCAGTTGCACTGCACCCCTTCCATGAGCAGGTCGAGCATGCGCAGGCGATTGGGTTCGGCCAGCACCTTCAGTTGGCGGGCCAGTTTGTCCATGTCGACTGTGGTGGTTGCAGAAGCGAACAATGCGCCTTTTCCTTAGTTAATTCAATATCCACTGAACTATCAGACGCAATATAGTCGTAGCGGCTGCGGCTGTCAAATTTTCGACTATCGGATGCCAATGTGCTATCCTCCGCCGCTATGTTTCAGCAGTGGCATCAACCCAGACGATCCTCGATTGTTTGCACCCTGCATTGGGGGATGGCAGGGCTGTTTGCCTTTGTGCTGCCTTTCATCTGTTGCTCTGCGTTGAATCGGGCCACGATGGCGTCGGCCTGGAGCTTGATTTCGGGTGTGAGCTTCGGTTTGGGCATGGCTGTCTCCAGCTTTTCACTTTGGTGTAGGCGGCGTCGAGGTGGGTCATGGGGTGTCCTTCGGGCATGTAGCGTTCAGTACGCCCAATCTTCATGCGCCAATGGCGCGCTGTTCAGCTCATCGCGGTAGAGTTTCCACTGCGGCAGGTAACGATCCATTAGATCTCGGAAGCGCTCGTTGTGATGGCGCTCCAGCAGGTGCACCAGCTCGTGCACCAGGACGTACTCCAGGCAGTGCGGCGGCTTCTTGATCAGCTCCAGGTTGAGCCAGATGCGCCGCGCGGCGATGTTGCAGCTTCCCCAGCGCGTTTTCATGCGCTTGACGCCCCACCCCGCGATCTCGACGCCGATCTGCGGCTGCCACTGTTCCAGCAACGGCAGGATGCGACGCTTCAGCTCGGCGCGATACCAGGCGTCCAGCACGCCGCGGCGCCGGTCGGCGTCGCAGCCCGGCCGCACCTGCAACACCAGCTTGTTCCCGCCGTGGAGCCGCACCTGGGGCGGCGCATCCACCTCCTCGACCAGCAGGCGGTAGCGCACGCCCAGGTAGTAGTGGCTCTCGCCGTGCACCATCTCCCGCGCGGACTGGCGCGCCTGGCCGGCGAAACGCGCTTGCTGACGGCGGATCCAGCCCAGCCGCGTGCTCACCGCCACGCGCACCGCCTCGTCGCTCATGTAAGCCGGCGCGGCGACGCGCACGCGGCCGTCGGGCGGGTAGACGCCCAGGTGCAGGTTCTTGATCGCTTTGCGCACGACCTCCACCTGCAAGCCGCCGATCGTCAGCGTCGCCTGTTCAGTACTCATCTTGCTCTTTGACGATGGCGAGGATGCGCTGCGCCTCTGCGTCGGCGTCGGGCGCCGTGGCCAGGGCCTGGCGCACGGCGTAGAGCACCTGGCGCTCTTTGACGGTGTGGCCGCGCCAGTCATCCTTCTTGGCGCGGCGGATCGCCTCGTCCACGCGCAGCGCCAGGTCGGGGTCGCGATCCAGGTTGTCGTAGAGCGCGCGGCGGGCCGGGGTGTCCACCTCCGGCGGATAGTCGCCCGCGCTGCCCGGCGTCTTGACCTGTTGCGCCAGCTCGCGCAGCTGTTGCATGTAGGCTTCGTACGCCAGCGCCTCGGCTTTGCGCTGGGCGATCAGCTCATTCAGCAGCTGCGACATCTTTTCGTAGTACCTGGGGTTGACCGGCGTCTCGTCGATGATGAGCCGGCGCACGTTGTTTTCGATAGCTTCGGCCATGGCGACGCGGTCGCTGCGCAAGCCCGGTGGCAGGCGCGGCTCTAGCCCGGCGAGGCCGCCCGCGATGAAGAGGTCCACCAGCCCCAGGTCGTCGAAGGAAGCCACGACCCGGCTGGGATCGGCCTGAATGTAGGTGTCCAGCAGGTGGCGCATGGCCGGCTCGTACAGCTTCATGTCCACGTAATCGCCGCTGGCCAGGCGCACCTCCTGACGCGCCTGCTCGTAGTGCTGCACCTCGCGCTGAATGGCTGCGGCCTCGGCGGGTGTGTAGCCGGCCTCAGCCATCTCGCCGGCCAGGTTGGCGTAGGCGCGCACCAGCGCAGACACAGCCTTGTAGAGCGCGGCGCGCCGCGGCTCGTTCTCCTTGACGGCGTTCTGGTCGGCGGTGTCGGCGGCCACAAAATAGTGCAGATAGGCCGCGCTGTCGCGCGGGGGCGGGACCGGTTCGCACAGGGCGCGCACCTGCTCCAGCGTCTCTTCCAGCCGGCCGCGGGCTTTCTCCAGCCGGTTTTCCAGCACGCCCGCCACGTCCTCCGGGTCATAGTCGGCGAAGGCGCCGGCGGTGTAGTCCTGCACCGCCGATTGCAAGGACTGAAAGAGGTCCTTGTAGTCAACGATGTAGCCGTACTCTTTGTCCTCGGTGTCCAGCCGGTTGACGCGGCAGATCGCCTGGAAGAGGCCGTGGTCGCGCATGGCCTTGTCAATGTAGAGATAGGTGGCGGGGGGCGCGTCGAAGCCGGTCAGCAGTTTGTCCACCACGATGAGCAGCTTCATCTGGCCCGGCTCCTTGATGAAGCGCTCCTTGACCTTGCGCTCGAACTCCTCGACCCGCCCCATGGCCTGATCCTCGTCCTGCTCGAAGAAGTCAGCCAACATGCGGCGGTAGGTGGCGTACTGGTGCAGGCGCTCGGTCTGGCCCTCGCCCGTCTCCTCGCCGGCGATGTCGGCCGGGTTGGGGCGGTAGCTGGTGACGATGGCACATTTGCCCTTGAGCGGCGTGCGGCTGAAGAGCTCGTAAAACTTGCACGCCTGGTAGATGCTGCTGCAGACCAGCAGCGCGTTGCCGCGGCCGTCCATCAGCCGGGGCCGCGTCTCCATGTCCAGCAGGATGTCGGCGACGATCTTCTCCAGCCGCGACTGCGCGCTGAGCACCTCTTGCATGGCGCCCCAGCGGCGTTTGATCTGGGCGCGGGCGTAGTCGGTGAGGCCGCGCGTCTTGGCCTCGAACCATTGATCCACCCGCTCCGGCGAGACGAGGCGCTGGTCAATGTCGCGCGCCTCGTAGCTCAGGTCGAGCACGACCCCATCGCGCACGGCTTCGTCGTATTTGTAGGTGTGGATGTAGGGGCCGAAGACCTCCACGCTGCGCTGTTTGTCGGCTTTGAGCAGTGGGGTGCCGCTGTAGCCGATTAAGAGGGCGTCGGGCAGGAGCGTCTTCATGGCCTGGTGCAGCTTGCCGCTCTGGGTGCGGTGGCATTCGTCCACGAAGACGTGGATCGCTCCTTTGGGCCGGAAGTCGGGCGGCAGGCAGCGGCGCAGGTCGGCGATGTACTCGTCCACGGCCGCCTCCTCGCTGCGGCCGAACTTGTGGATCAGCGAGCAGATCAGCCAGCGGTCGCTGCGGTTGAGCGCATCCAGCAGGTCGGCGCCGCTGCGCGTGCGGTAGATGTCCTCGCCCACGCCCTGGAAATCGCCTTCGATCTGCTCGTCCAGCTCGACGCGGTCGGTGATGATGAGCACGCGCGCGTCGGTCACATGTTCACGGATCCAGCGCGCCAGCCAGACCATGGTCAGCGATTTGCCGGAGCCTTGCGTGTGCCAGATGATGCCCCCGCTGCGGCGGCGCACGCTTTCCTGCGCGGCGCGCACGGCGAAGTACTGGTTGGGGCGGCAGATCTTCTTGACGCCGGCGTCGAAGGCGATGAAGTCGTGGATCAGCTCCAGCAGCCGCGCGGGGTTGACCAGGCGCAGCAGCGCGCAGTCGAGGGGCGTCTCGCCGCCGGCGCAGCGCTCCATGGGCAGATATTTCGCGGCCGTCGCGCCCGGTCGCCAGCCCAGGTCCTCTTCCTTCCAGGCCAGGTATTGCTTTTCCGGCGTCTCGATGACGCCGTAGCGCAGCCCTTCGCTGTCGTTGCCGGCCATCACCAGTTGCACGGTGGTGAAGAAGTTGCGGATGAAGGCGCGCTGCTGGTTGCCCAGGTTCTGGCGGATGCCCTCGCTGACCGAGACGGTGGAGCGTTTGAGCTCCAGCACCGCCAGCGCGATGCCGTTGACGTAGAGCACCAGGTCCGGCCGCTTGCGGGTCTCGCCCTGGACGGTCACCTCCTCGGCGACGGCGAAGTGGTTGCGGGTTGGGTCGTCCCAGTCAATCAGCCAGACGGTTTGCGTCTGCTCGCCGACCAGCCGCACCTTGACCCCGTAGCGCAGCAGCTCGTAGACCGCGCGGTTGGCGTCGTAGAGGCTGCGCCCCTCGCCCAGGCCAGCCGCCTGCGCCAGTTGATGGAGGGCGCGATCGCACAGCGTCGGGCTGTAACCGCGCTGCGTCAGCCACGCGCGCAGCCGCTCCGGGAGAATGTTGCGGTTGTCGGGCCGCTCGCTCCAGTTGCCCAGGTATTCGTAGCCAAGCTGGTCGCGCAGCAGGCGGATGACGCGGTCCTGGACAAGGCGTTCACGTTGGCCGACGGTGGTAGAGACGCAATATTTTGCGTCTCTACCATCATTTGGCGGATCTGTAAAAACAATCATCATTCCACCGTTTAGGGTTGTCAATAATATAGGCACGGATGCGTTCATATTCAGCCACATCACGAATGACATGGTCGTGATACCGCGCCTGCCATTCGAACGGCAGATTGTGTGCGCGAGCGAATTTGGTTACGCCGATCTTATACCCCCGGATGATGGAGGCCAGGTTTTGCGACTGTGGGCCGAACCGGTTCGGTCCCTGTCCACCACCCCCGTCGGGTTTGTCAATGATAATGATGCCGTGGACGTGGTTGGGCATAACGACCCAAACATCCAACACCACAAACGGGAAGTGATCCGGGATGGCCTGCCAGCACTCATACGCGGCCTGGCCTAAGGGCGTCAACATCATTTCCCCGTTGACTACCTCGCCGAATAGATGCTCCCGGCCCTCAATGCAGATGGTGACGAAATAGGCGGCGTTGGTGCTGTAATCCCACACCGCCCAGCGCGCGCTGGGAATGCGGTATTTGCCCTGGTATTTGTCCACAGGTCTGTCCTCGGTCCCGATGTTGTGTTGTGGCATGGCGTTCATCGTAGTGACGCAAAATTTTGCGTCTCTACGCACGCCGACCGTGTTGACGGTGTTAACCAGCGTTTGCGCGGGCGACCGAAAGAGGTTGCCTTGCACGTACAGGATCATAGACGGTTCTCCTCGCCAATGGAACGGGACGTTCATGCACCTGCCGAGACGGCCGCATAGATCGTCAACATCAGCTCAGCGTCATCAATCAGACGATAAACCGGCCGGCGGCCGGAGAGTTGCTCGCTGCGGCTGAGGATCAGCGGCACGCCCTCGCCGCGTTTGTCCATGATGTGGCTGCGATGGGCTTGCAGCTCGGCGATGCGGGTGCGCACCGGGCAGCGGGCCAGCAGGCTGGCGATGGTCTCGTTGCGGGCGAATTGACGGTAGGGCAGGCTGTCCACGGTGAGGGTATTGGGCAACGCGCCGGGCGAGTAGAGTTCCAGCCGGTCGTCGAACATGCGCAAGCGGATCTTGGCGCCGTACATGGAATAGTCGCGATGGGCGACCGCGTTGACGATGGCCTCGAAGACGGCGACCAGGTCGTACTGGGGCAGGTCTTCCCGACCCAGGCCCTTGCGCGCCATGATGAACATGTTCTTGCGCACGAAATCCATGGCCGCCATGATTTGCTCGTCCAGCGGCCCAGTGATGTCCAGCGCATCGCGTTGGTAGAGGCTGTTGTCATCGGGGCGGACGGTCAGGCCGCGATAGGCCACAGCCTGGATGTAGGCGTTGGGCAGGAAGCGCTGCGGTTGGCGGCCGGCCAGCAACACACCGGCTACGGTGGGCCGCAGCGCGCCATCCTCATCGTGGCGCGCCATGCCCAGCTTCTGCAACAGGTCGGGGGCCGCATCCTGCGTGAGCGGCGTAGCGAAACGCTGCCATAGCGCCGGCTCCAGGTCGTCCAGTTCAGCGCCGGCGATGGTCTGCTCGTCGAAGCGGATCAGGCGGGTCTGGCTGCGCTGCTGGAACAGGCGCGCCAGGTAATCGGGCGGCATCTGGCGTTTGCTGCTGCCCAGGCGATGAAAATAGCCGCCCGGACTTTGATGCACGAAGAGGCTGCGCGGGACTTCCACCCGCAAAACGGCGACCGGCGTGCCTGTTGCACCGGGCAGCAGCAACCGTTCGATCACGGGCAACAGGGGCGGGCGGATAGAGTCATTGCAGGCCTCGCGCACCAGGCTTTCGACCGCATCCAGACGTTCGACCGGAATGCCGACGATGGCGCGGTCGCCGTCGCGCACGCCGAGCAGCAGCACCCCGCCGCGGCTGTTGGCGAACGCAGCCAGCTCGTCGGCCAGGTCGTTGCGGCCGGGCGCGATCACCCGTTCGCCGCTGAAGCGCGCTTCTTTCAGCTCCAGATAGCTATCTTCACCCAAACGGATCTTTTCTAGCAGTTCAGCTTGATCGTTGAACATAGGGCCTTCCTATCGGGTGTTGACCAGCGTTTGCGCGGGCGATTGAAAGAGGTTGCCTTGCACGTACAGGATCATAGCCGCTTCTCCTCGCCGGTGGCACGATCGTCATTATACGGTGCGGCAGGTGGCCCGACCAGCCGCACCCGCCCCGTTAGCAACTCCGCCATCATCCCCTGCTTGAGCGCCTGCACCTTGTCGCGCTGCCGTGCCAGCGCCGCGATCGCCGCGTCCATGTCCGACAGCACCGCCGCGATGGCGCGCTGTTCGGGGAGGGAGGGGAGGGGGAGCACGATGGAAGCAAAATCCTCACGCGTGACACCTGTGATTGAGGTGCCCTGGCTGAAAGTAATCAAATTCTTTGATTGGTGGTCTAGAACCCGATAGACGTACTCTGTCAAAGCGATCTCATTGTCCAGATAGACACCTGTCAAATCTTGGCTAATTGCTAGATCAAAACCAGCGATCGCCACTTTGCCTATACCAGTTCGAGTTGCAACCAAGAGGTTGCCTTGAGCAATGATGTTGGTCGCGCTATTCCTTACGGCATCTTCCGTGATATATCTCCTCACTTGCTTTACTTCTTGGTCAGCAAGGTCTGCACCGGTGATCCATGGGATATTCCCTGTCCAATATTCTGGTATCTTGGTGGACGGGGTTCCACCATTCAAGAATTGAACGCAAATCTCCCCGATCCTCTTCACCTCCCAATCCTCCGGGATCACCCCCACCTCGCTCTGCCGATGCCCGGCGCCCTGCCCGAACCCCGGCAAGCGCACCCGCCCGCTGAGCAGCGCATCCATCGCCGCCTGCTTGACCGCGCGCCGTTTGGCGATCAGCCGCTCCAGCCCCGCCAGCAGCGCATCCACGTCCCCCAGCGCCGCCGCAATCGCGCGCTGTTCGGGGAGGGGCGGGAGGGGAATAGATATAGACAGACAAACTTGTTTATTTAGTTTTGGTTGAGCACTTCCTGAGTTGTATTGAGAATAGTCGAGGCTTTCCAAGTATTCAGTCACATAACCGATATCAACCATGTCTTTCGGCTTGAGAACGTGAGCATGATTATTGACCCAAGCCTTTCCAGAAATCCGAAAAGCCACTCTACTACTTCTACTAAGTATGTTTTCACCATCTTCCGCCAACAGTATCAGCTCATCATCAAAAAGATAGTCATCAACGTAATCGATTACGCCTGATGCCCCGTAGTATGGAATATCGCCTTGCATCCTCAGCCGGTCGCTATCCTTGACAGGTTTTCGTTGTGAATCTAGGAATACTGCTATTTGATCGAGAGGCTTCACCTCCCAATCCTCCGGGATCACCCCCACCTCGGTCAGCTGATACCCCGGCCGCACCTGTTCCGCGCTCATGGCAGCGCCTCCCCGGCAGCGACGCCCATGCGCGCCAGGTGCGCCAGCACACGCGCCCGCAGGGTCGCCACCTCGGCTTCGAGCGCCGGCAGCGGCTCGGCGTAGCGCTCCTCCAGTTGCTGCACGCGGCCGGCCAGCCGCTGCGCCACGCGGCCGATCTCGTCGCGCACCAGGCCGCGCAGGGTCGCCAGCCACTTGTCGTCCACCGCCAGCGCGACGATCTCCTCCACGCTCAGCCGGCCGTACTGCGCCAGGATGGCCGCGTCCAGGGCGGCCTGCGCCTCTTTGAAGCGGCGCTCGGCCTCTGCTTTGGCTTCCAACAGGCGCAGCGCCGCTTCGATCAGCGCCCGCTCTTCCGCCGCCTCGGGGTCGGCTAGCAAGGGCGCACCATCGTGCGCCCCTACGATTTCGCGCAGCCGCGCCTTCAGGCTGGCCTGGGTCAACGCGCCGCTCTCGCTGCGCGCCGCGTCCAGCACGTCCTCCTCGCCGCTGTGCTCCTCGGCGAACGCCTCCCACGCGGCCGCGGCGGCCTCAGCCTGCCCTTGCAGGTCGGCCACGCGCGCCGCCTCCTCGGGCAAGTAGCGCTGCGCGATCAGCGTCGGCGGCAGCAGATCCATCTTGTAGCGCGCCTTGCCCACCACCAGGTCGGCGCTCTCCAGGAACTTGTTTTCGCGCGGGTCCTTGACCAGGAGCCGCGGCTGCGCGGCCGCCTGCCAGCCGCTTTCCACCACCAGGTAGACGTCGTCCTGCAGCGTCGCGTCCCAGTAGTCCATCAGGTGCTGGAAGAGGTCGTAGGGATCCTGTAGGGACGCATAATCATGCGTCCCGTCGTCATGCGTCCCGTCGTCATGCGTCCCGTCGTCATGCGTCC
>CAZLMM010000040.1:0-14034 GCA_964560495.1 uncultured Caldilineaceae bacterium | reverse complement strand
CATGCGTCCCGTCGTCATGCGTCCCGTCGTCATGCGTCCCGTCGTCATGCGTCCCGTCGTCATGCGTCCCCCCGTCATGCGTCCCCCCGTCATGCGTCCCCGCAAAATGCCGCAGTAGTTCCTCGGACAGCGCGCGGATCAGCGCCTTGGGCTTCGGCCGGGGCGCAGGCGACGGCGCGTCGTCCGCGCCCAGACGGGCCAGCCGCGGCCGCGCCTCCGCCGCCCACGCCGTGAAGCGCGCCAGCGCCCGCGCCTGAAAGTAGGCAAAGGCCGGGTGCTCCAGCACTGTCCGGCGCACCTCCCGCGGCCCCACGCGCACCTGCAAGTAGCCGGGGCGCAGCGGCGCAAAGAGCGCTGCGGCCAGGCCGGGCAGAGCCTGCCAATACGGCGTCAGCGCGTCCACATCGGTCGCGGGGATGCCGCCGTGCAGGTGCGCGGCCAGGTCGTGGCGATCCTCAGCCTCGGCCGCTGCGATGTAGCGCGGGATGTTGAGGTTGTAGTCGTTGGCCTCGATCTCGGCCAGCGGCACCAGGCGGCTGTAGCCGGGGATCTCGCGGCGGGCGTTGAAGGCGCTCACGATGCGGTGGATGTCGCGCTCGCGCAGGCGATTCTTGGCGCCGTCCTTGCGGAAGCCGGCCGACGCGTCCACCATGAAGACGCCTGTGCGGCGGTGCGCCTCCTCCTTGTCCAGCACGAGGATGCACGCCGGGATGCTCGTGCCGTAGAAGAGGTTGGCGGGCAGGCCGATGACGCCGGCGATGAAGCCGCGGCGCACCAGCTCGCGGCGGATGTTGGCTTCGGCGTTGCCGCGGAAGAGCACGCCGTGGGGCAGGATCACCGCGGCTTTGCCGGTGCTCTTCATGGATTTCAGGATGTGCAGCAGGAAGGCGTAGTCGCCGTTGCGCGCTGGCGGGACGCCGTACTCGAAGCGCCGGAAGGGGTCGTCGGCCGTGTTCACCCCGCTGGTCCAGTTCTTTTGCGAGAAGGGCGGGTTGGCGACCACGAAGTCGTGGAGCTTCAGGCCGCCGGTCGGCGTGCGCCAGTGCGGGTCGGCCAGGGTGTTGCCCTGCCAGATCTCAGCGTCGTCGTGGCCGTGCAGGATCATGTTCATGCGCGCCAGACCGGCGGTGGCGTTGTCCATTTCCTGGCCGTAGATGGTCAGCCCGTGCGGCGCCTCGTCGGCCACCTTGATCAGCAGCGAGCCGGAGCCGCAGGTCGGGTCGTAGACAGTCTGCTCCTGGCTGACGGCTTGCCCTGCGCCCACGATCTGCGCCATCACCCGCGAGACCTCGGCCGGGGTGTAGAACTGCCCCTTGCTCTTGCCGCTCTCGGTGGCGAAGTTGCGCATCAAGTACTCGTAGGCGTCGCCCAGCAGGTCATCCCCTTCGGCGCGGTTGGCGCGCAGGTCAATGCCCTCGAAGATGCCGATCAGCCGCGACAGGCGATCCACCATCTCGCGGCCGCGGCCCAGCTTCGCCTCGTCGTTGAAGTCGGCGACGTCGATCACGCCCTTCAGGTCGTTGGCTTCCGCCAGCCGGCCGATGATCTTGTTGATCTTGTCGCCGATCTCCGGGTCGCCCTTCAGCCGCACCATGTCGGCGAAGGCGCCGCCCTCCGGCACAAGGATCGTAGCGAAGCGTTGGCCCGCGTACTTGTCCGAGACGTACTTGACGAAGAGCAGCGTGAGGATGTAGTCCTTGTACTGCGAGGCGTCCATGCCCCCGCGCAGCTCGTCGCACGATTTCCAGAGCGAAGAGTAGAGTTGCGATTTCTTGAGCGGCATGGGCAACTACAGGTCCTTTCCAGGTTGCGGCACGCCGCCGCCGCTGTCCTCGCGGCGCAGGATGGCGCAGGCCCGCCAGATGTCGCTGCGGAGCGTTTCGTTGGTTTGACGTTTGATCATTAGAAATCCAGTTGTTCGAGCTGGATGCCGAGCGCCTGGGCAACCCGGCGCAGCGTGCTCTTGCGCGGACGCGCCTCGGCTGATTCGATCTGGGCGAAAGCGGCCTGTGAAATCTCCATGCGCGCGGCGACTTCGCTTTGCGTCAAGCCCAGGTGCTCACGCCAGGCGCGGATCGGCGTCAACTTGCCCATGATCACGCGTTCGACGACCTCATTGGGAATAGCGGTTTCCACTCTGCTGTTCAAGCGCAAGAAGTCGGCATAGGGCACGACGACATATTGGATGGCGCCGCTGGCGTCCTTGATGGTCTGATACGACAGTTGCGGTTCGGCAAATGTCGGCTCTGCAGCCGCCTGCTGGTCAGTAGGTGTGTGAATCACGTTTTTTCACCTCCTCAATCGAAACGATGCGCGCCTCGCCACCCTGAAAATCAAAAAAGAGGCGATTTACGTAACTGCCGCAACGCCTTGGGCTGCCACAGGATTCTATTCATGGATAATGATAAGTGTTTGATAAGTTTTGTCAAAAAATATAAGGTTAGGCTGTATACAGCCGGCGCTGCAATTCGGTCATGGTTGCGCGGAAGCGCTGCGGGTCGCCGCCGAAGCGGCGCAGCACGCCGCGCGCCTCGCCCATCTCCCGGAATGGGCTGACCCGGAAGATGGCGGGGTCGGTCATCTCGCGCAGCACGATCTTGCCGCCGTGTACGCCCAGTCCGTGCGATAGTAGTGCTCGCGCGTGACCTGGCTGCGCGTCCAACTGGCGACATTGAGCTTGGGATCAATCAACTGTGCGCGGGTGTCGGCTTCGTTGAGCGGCATGACTGACTACGCAATTATCTTCCAAGCCAAATCCTTGAGAGTGGACAGGAGCCATTTCAGGCGTTTAGTGTAGCAGATTGGTGTTGTTCTGGGAAACGCATTGAGGCTATCGTTCGACATGACCGATATCATCGAAGCGCAGCGGCGCGCCGTCAAGGTGATTACACTGTAGACTCCATCGTGTGCAGCAACCGGCGCTGGCGTCGCGCTGCACGGATGTAGCTCAGCGTGGGGGCGCGCCTGCGTTCCACCTCCACCGTGAATCAGGCGCCGCTACAACCGGCTCAGCAACCAGAAGCTCAACAACAGTGCGAGGCCTACCAACGAGAGTCCCGCCAACGCCAGCAGCCCAAAAACCAGCGCCACCAACGTGATCTCGATGTCCTGTTGCCCAGGCATCGTTGTCGCCGGTAGACTTTGCGGCAATCGCGGCGTTGGCGTCGCTGTTGGCGTCGGCGTCGGCGTGGTGGACGGCGTCGGCGTTGCTGTCAATGTGGGCAAGGGGGGAGCGGTTGGCAGGGTTTGCGTCGCCAGCGCCGCATCCGTTGTAGCACTCATCAGGCTGGCCGGCGCCGCAGATTCGGCAACTGCGACCGGTAGGCCAGGCGTTGGCTCGGCGTGTTGCTCGACCGCCGGCGGCTGTTGACCCGGGCGCACCATGATCGTGATGCCAGCCGTTGCAACGCCGCCGCCATTGCTGGCGACGAGCAGGTAGGTGACATCCTGAGCCGGCGCCAGGCGTATGCTGCCCTCGACGCCAACATGGAGGGCACGACCAGCGGCTTGCAGTTGCGCTGCTGTGGCGTTCGTCACACGCCAGCCCAGGGTGACGACCTGGCCGGCCATAATCTCTGTGCGGTCAGAAAGAAAGAATTCGATGACCGGCGTCGGCAGGAGAGCCGCAGACGGCGTGGGCGCAGCAGACGGCGGGGGGGCAGTTGGAATAGGCGCCGTTGCAGTCCATGTTGGCGTGGGAGGGACAACCGTGGCGGTGGGCGGCTCAGGCGTCAGGGTTGGCGTGGCGGTGGGCGGCTCAGGCGTCGGGGTTGGCGTGGCGGTGGGCGGCTCAGGCGTCGGGGTTGGCGTGGCGGTGGGCGGCTCAGGCGTCATGGTTGGCGTGGCGGTGGGCGTCGGCGGCGCGCAGACGGTCGCGTAGTCGATCGCCGGCAGTAGTTGGGCATTCTCCGCTGTGGCTGCGCCCCAGACCCAGCCTTCCAGCGCGCCAGGCGCCACCGTGCTGTTGGATGCTCCCAATGGAGAATAGCGCCAGGCGTTGTTCTCCCAGCGCCAGTATGACCAATAAAGACATGTGGCGCCCTCGCACTGACAGAAACAGCGCTGTTGGGGGGAGGTGCAGCCTTCGCCATCCAAACGACAGACGGTGGCGCCCATGCTGGATGGCTCCAGGTTCAAATCCAGCCCAGAACGCTGGAGTAGCTCCAGACCGCTGATCTGTGGTTCGGCAAAGTCGACACACTGCGTCAGGATGCGCCCGTCGGCATGTACGATCACCAGCGCCGCCTGATTGACGCCTTGCGCGCTGGCGCCAGCGCCAACCAGGCCGATCATCAGCAGCAGCGCCATCAATCCGTAGAGCCGTGTGCGGATTACCAGCGTCTTCTTGTGGGGGACGGCGGATGCCGTCTCCCACTTGGATTTGGAGAAGTGCTTGCTGCGCGCGTCCATCCTTGGTCAGCTCTGCCTGATCAGTGGCAGATAAATGCCAGGGCAGGTGGGAATGGGTTGTTTTTGCACTGGATGCGGGTGACCGAGCAACGCCGGAATCGCCTGCTGCGTGGCAAGCTGGTTGCTGCCAGCGCCAGGCTGCCACTCAAAGCTACCGTCGTTGAGTTGCATCGTCGCCAGGTAGTCGAACGGGGAGCCGCCGATTGCTGTCCAGCGCGCCGTTCGTGGATTCTCGCCCGCAGCGATCAGCGCCTGAATGACGTAGGCAGTCGAGTTGACATCGCTCACCGCGTTGTCTCCGGCGGCATAGGGGAAGCCACCGTCACTGTTTTGCACGCCGTCCAGATACGCAAGACCAGAGATCACCTCACTCGCTGTGATCGATCGCCCGGCTGCCATGAGCGCCTGTATCGCCAGCGAGGTGGCGTTGGTGTCGACACCCCATCCTGGCGCCCATTCCCAACCGCCACCCGGCTGGACTTGCGCCGCCAGGTAGTCGACTGCGCCCGCTGGCGCCGATTCGCTGAGCGCAACGGTGCCGATGATCGCCCAGGCGTTGGCGCCGCTTTGTGTGCTGTACGCGCCAAGCGTCGGGCTGAAGTGGGCAGTTGGGGTCAGCGCCCCAACGGGAAGACAGGCG
Organism: uncultured Caldilineaceae bacterium; assembly: GCA_964560495.1. GTDB lineage: Bacteria > Chloroflexota > Anaerolineae > Caldilineales > Caldilineaceae > UBA5069. The sequence goes on along the minus strand of CAZLMM010000040.1, from coordinate 8,984 downwards.
TCAGCCGCAACGAGCGCCGTCGCCAGCTTGCCGGCTGCTGCAGCGCCATTGCGAGAGTAGGCAGCGCCGGTGGCGGTGAGAAAGTCGTTGGCAAGCTCATTCCGCTGGCGGTTTGCTCCCAATGCCAGGAGCGTCTCCACCGTGCTGCCCACACCGCCAAAGTCACCGGTGATCGTCTGGCGCGCATCCAGCCAGATAAGCCCATTTTGCGCCTGGAGCGTCGCCGTTACGGGTGAGAGCGTGTCGCCAAACTGACCCCAACGCCAGCCCTCAATGGCGCCGGTCTGGCTGATCACCGAACTGCCGGCGCCCACAGGATAGCCTTGCCAGTCCGCGCCATCCCAGTACCAGTAGCTCCAGTAGTTGGTGGAGCAGAAGCAGTCGTCGGCCGGGCAACCGACGCCAGCGATGCTGCAAACGGCGTCGCCAAAGCTGTAACTGCGCGTGATGAGCTCGAGGCCGGTCAGTTCAAGCGCCTTGAGACCAGAAATCGGGGCGGTGAAAGCAATTGCGCGCACATTCGATGCCTGGGCGTCGAACTGCACAACGACGTTGGCGCGATCGGGTGCATCAGCAGCCGCGGGCGCGGCGCTGTGCAAAACGAAGAGGGCGATAAGCAACAACAGCATGGCGCCGCCAAGCGCCAGCAGGCCAAGAAACCGGCGTCGCGTCTGGCGGGGAATTGATGGGTCAAAGTTTGTGTGCACAGAGTTTCTCCTGACTGATGGGAAAGGTAGGGTCTTGACACTTCGGGGCAAGGCCACGATCGTTCGTGTCCCTGCGGTTGGCTTCCTCTCACGTGTGGAGATGGCGCCAAGTGTGAACAGAATGCGGATGATTTCTTGCAAGCGGCGCAGAGTTTGAGTGGCAGTGGATGGTGGAGAGCGGCTTTGGGCCAGCGGGAGTGGCCGCGGCGTAACCTGCACCGCCGCGCGGCGCAATTCTGGGCTGTATGTAGAAAAAGCTGGTTCAATAAAAAACCCGCCAAGTGGCGGGCAAGCGTGCAAGATCGCTCTTGACACCTGGCCCCCTTTGCCTCGAAGGAGTACACAAGTAAGCGATCCAGGTGGGTCATCGGACTTGGCGTCAGCGACAAGAAGTCGCCGTTACCCTACCGTTGCGGGACAGTGCTGGACTGGTCCTGATGGGACGTCACCAGCTTTCCCCATTTTGCGCTCGTGCATCCGGGCAGCGAGCGCACCTGAATCGGTGTTTGAAGTTATCGACCCTATGATAATGGCCTGTTGTGTCGCTGTCAAATACAGCGTCACTGGCTTGCTCTGTACACGTTGGCCCCTCCACAGGTATGTTCAACTGGCTGCTCATAGCGCCAGCGCGCCGGGATGCCCCAATCTGCAAGCCGGGTACAATGCACGGGAGATGTAACCATTTCCACTTGACATCATTTGGGGGCTATGTTAGCGTACCGATCCAGGTCACGCATCGCCTTGTTGCATCGTTGGCGCTGTTGACCGACATGGTGCAACTTCCAGTCTCCCTCAACCAAATATGAAATGCAGGCTCCAAAATGGCCGAACGACAGGTCGTGTTGGTCGGTGGTGCGATGACGAAATTTGCATCTGATCGCGCTGATTGCTCAGTGCGTGACTTGGTGGTCGAGGCGGTGCTGGCTGCCGTGATCGACGCCGGCGTCGACCTGGCTGAGGTGGAGCAGGGGCTGACAAGTTACGAAAGCGACCATTTCAACCGGCAGATGACATTAGGCGCAATTTTGCATGACTGCATTGGCATGACGCCCAGGCCGAACCTGCGCGTAGAAGGGGGCGGCGCCACCGGCGCGCTGGCGCTGCGCACCGCCTTTGCCTATGTCAAGAGCGGCTTGTGCGATTCCATCATCCTCTATGGCGGGGAGATGAACGGCAAGAGCGTCAGTTCGGCTACCGCCCAGCAACTGTTTGCCCTGTCGTCCGACGCCGAATGGGAGATGATGGTGGGGGGCAGTTACACCGCCTACTATGCCGCCATGATCCGCGAACACATGCGTCTGTACGGCACGACAGCGCGCCAGTGCGCTCACATCGCCGTGAAGAACAGAGCCAATGCCCACTTCAATCCGCTGGCGCAGCGGCCGATGACGATCACGATTGAAGACGTGCTGGCTTCACAGCCGGTTGCCGAACCCTATCGCCTGCTCGATTGCAGCCTGCTGTCGGATGGCGCGGCCGCGTTGATCCTTTCCACACCTGCATGGGCGCGGACACACTCCACCCGGTGGGGAGAGCGTCCGGCGGTAGGATTTGTAGCCACAGGCTGTGGTACGGACACCATGCGGCTGGGTGATCGCCCCTTTCCATATCCGGGCCTGGCGCACTTTCGGGGTAAACGGGAGGCAGCGCGCCAGGCATACGCCCAGGCGGGAATTCATGACCCCTTGTGTGAGATCGACGTGGCCGAACTCTATGATTCATACAGCGGCGTCGAGATCCAGGCCTATGAAGATCTAGGCTTTTGTCCCTATGGCCACGGCGGCCCCGCCGCCATCAGCGGACAGTTTGACCTGGACGGCGCGCTGCCGGTAAATACGTCAGGTGGATTGTTGGGGCGAGGCGCGCCGGTCGGCGCCACCGGTATTGCGCAGGCGCTGGAGATCATGTTGCAACTGCGCGGCGAGGCAGATCCCCGCCGCCAGGTAGCTGGCGCCCGCACCGGCCTCACGGATACCCATGCCGGTACGGGGACGCACTGTGTGGTCAATATCTTTCGGCGGCTGGAGTAAGGGGCGAGTTGCGAGGGGCGGGCAGATGACCGTAGAAACTGGAGACCGGCAAATTGATGACACAGGTCACGACGAAGATGAGTTCATTCAGTGCAACGGATCCGCTGGGGCGTGAACCCGATCCCTGGGCCGCCTTCCGCGCGGTCGAGGTGCTGGAGTTGACCTGGTCCCAGAACTACCGGCATTCGCTGGGCAAAACATCGCGCTTCTTTTTGGAACTGGAAAACAAACGGCTGCTGGCGACGCGCTGTCCACGCTGCGGCACGGTCTGGATGCCGCCGCGGGCCACCTGTCCCAACGAACTGGCTATCACGGATTGGGTGGAACTCAACGGACAGGGAACCCTGGTTTCATGGTCGATTCTGCACAGCGCGGCTGTGATGGCGCCCTTCCTCACGCCGCCCTATGTGCTGGCCTATGTGAAGTTGGCAGGGGCCGATACGCTCTTTGCCCACATCCTGCGCAACTGTGGTGAACCTGCAGCGCTCTATCATGGTATGCCGGTCAAGGCTGTGTTCGACGATGGCCCGGTGACTCATCCTATTCACCTGCTGGCCTTCGAGCCAGTCCAAACAACAGGCGAACGATAAATGCGCAAGGTTGCGATAGAAGTCTTCTACTGGCTGGACAACTGGGCCGACGACCAGGTCGGCGCCTTTGCTCAGGCCGCCGCCGTTGGCTTCGACGGCGTGGAAATCTCCTTTGTCAGCGGCCCGGCGATCGACTGGCGGCGCATGCGCAGCGAACTGGATCGGCTCGGGCTGAGCGTCTTTGCCAGCACGGGGTTGAGTCCGGCCACCGACATCACCAGCGCCGATGCCAGCGTGCGCGCGGCGGGTGTGGAGTATCTGAAACGCTGCCTGGAGAGCGCCAGCCGCGTCGGCAGCCCGCTTCTGGGCGGCGTACCCTATGCGCCGTGGCTCTACTTCCCTGGCGAACGTGACTTGCGTCCCTTCCGCGAACGCAGTGCGGCGGCCATGCACGAGGTGGCTCGCACTGCCGCCGATCTTGGCCTGACCATCTGCATCGAAGTGCTCAACCGCTTCGAGACCTTTATGTTCAACACGGCGCGCGAGGGGTTGGCCTATCTCGACATGGTGGACGCGCCCAACGTCCAGCTGCAGTTGGACACCTACCACATGAACATGGAAGAAGATGATTTGGGGGAGGCCATCCGTCTGGCCGGCGGCCGTCTGGGCCATTTCCACTGCGCCGCCAACAACCGCCGCCTGCCCGGGCCGGGTCACATCCATTGGCCGGCGGTGCGGGCGGCGTTGGATGATATCGGCTATGCGGGCTGGCTGGTGATCGAGACCTTCCCCAATCCGGCAGTGGAAACCGGACGGGCGGTGAACACCTGGCGCCCATTGGTCGAAAACCCGGACGGCGACCTGCGCCGGTCGCTTCAATTCTTGCACGAAAACGTCTGCTGAGGGAGCCACAACATGAGCAGCCGATCCAAGAAGTTGATCAACCAGCCGGAGAATATCGTGGCTGAGATGCTCGAAGGCTATGTTGCAGTCAATCCTGATATCCTCCAGTTGACCGATGAGCGACTGGTGGTTAGGCGCGTGCCCAAAGCTGCCGGCAAGGTCGGGCTTGTGATCGGCAACGGCTCCGGCCATGAACCGGCCATGGTCGGCTTTGTCGGGGCAGGGCTGTTCGATGTCAACGTGCCCGGCCCGATCTTTGCGGCGCCCCCGCCAGCGCGCCTGCTCCAGGGCATCCGCGCCGCCGATCGGGGTGCGGGCGTCCTGGTCTGTGTGTCGCATCACGCCGGCGACCTGATGACCGCCGAGGCGGCGCTGGCGCAGGCCGCCAGGGCCGGGCTGCGCAACGTCGAGATGGTGGTGCTCTACGACGATGTGGCTTCGGCGCCGCGTGGACAGGAAGCGGAACGGCGCGGCACGGCAGGGCTCTTTTTCACCTGGAAGATGTTGGGCGCCTTTGCCGAAACGGGCGCATCGCTGGCGCAATGCAAGGCCCTGGCCGAAAAGGTGCGCGACCGCACGCGTACGCTCAGCATGGCGCTCACCTCCTGCTGCCACCCCGTCACCGGCGAGATGATGTTCGAACTGGGCGCCGACGAGATGGAGATCGGCATGGGTGTGCATGGCGAGGCGGGTGTGGGTCGCATGGCCGTGTTGAGCGCCGATGAGACCATCGACCTGATGCTGCCGCGCATTCTGGACGATCTGCCCTTTGCCGCTGGCGACGAGGTCTGCGTGCTGCTCAATAACGCCGGCGCGCTGACGCTGATGGAACTCAGCATTCTCTACCGGCGCGTGCAGCAGCGCCTGGACGAACGGGAAATCCGGGTGCACCGCGCCTGGCTCGGGTCCTATGCCACGACGCAAGATATGGCGGGCTTTGGCCTGTCGCTTTGCAAGGTGGACGCGCAGTTGAAAGATCTGTATGATGCGCCGGCCAACGGCGTTGCTTTCAAGTCGTTGGGAGCCGCGGCATGAGCATGTCCGGTGCAGACGCAACGGCTGTGCGCATGATCTTGGCCGCTGCCCAGGCCGTTGCTGCGGCCCAGGAGCAATTGAATGCACTCGATTCCACCGTAGGCGACGGCGACCATGGCGTCAATTTCGCCTCGGCATTGACGGCAGCCGCGACCCACGTGCAGGCTGCCGACGAGCTCTCCGCGGCGCAGGTCTTTGCCGCTGTGGCCGAGACGTTGAACAACGAAATGGGCGGCGCGGCCGGTGTGATCTTCGGCGCTTTTTTCGGCGGCGTTGGCGAGGCATTGACCGCTGTCGAGCAAATGGACGCTGCTGTCTATGCGCTGATGCTGGCAAGTGGGCTGACGGAAGTGCAGCGCTTGGGCAAGGCCGTCGTCGGCGACAAAACCGTGGTGGACGCCCTGGCGCCCGCGGCGCAGGCCGCCCAGGACTGCGCACAGGCTGGAGACGACCTGGCCGTTTGTGCGCAGCAGGCGGCGGCGGCAGCCGCAGATGGCGCTGCCGCCACCGCTGCACTGGAGGCGCGTAAAGGGCGCGCCCGCTTTCTGGGCGCCCGCTCTATCGGCCAGGCCGACGCCGGGGCGACGTCACTGGCACTGGTGTTGGGCGCGTGGGCGCAAGTATTGAGTGAGTGAGGGAGAGACAATGCAGCGGCTCCGGGTTGGATATGTCGGTGTTGCCTATAGCAGCTATTATGCCGAAGAAAATGACCAATATGGGCGCGCCCGGCGCGGGCTGGAGGAGTTGAGTCGTGAACTGAACTTCGACCTGGTCGCGATCCCTTATGGTCTCACCGACATGGCGCTGACCGAACAGGCCGCCGCCGAGCTGCGCGCCCAGAAAGTCGATCTGCTCCTGCTGCAAACGGCCGCCTGCGCCCTGGGCGAACAGATCCTTACCCTTCGTGATGTGGCGCCCTATCTGGGCCTGTGGGCCACGCCCAACCCAGCCGCTGAGGGGCCGATCCAACTGCACTCTTTTGTCTCCATGAGCCACTACGCCAGCATCCTCAAGCGCTACCTGCGCCATGAGGAACGGTCGTTCAAGTGGTTCTATGGCCACGTGGAGGAAGATAGCTTTCGCCGCCGCTTCGCCATCACCGTGCGCGCGCTGACTGCGATCAAGAAAATGGCGGCGGCGCGCATTGGCTGGGTGGGTGGGTTGTCGCCTGGCTTCTACAATATGCAGTTCGATGAGCGCAAGCTCTTTGCCCGCTTCGGCCTGCGCGTGGCCGTGCATGAGTTGGCTGAGGTGGTGGAGATGGCCAAGACCATGAACGCTGCGGACGCTGCGGCGGTGGGCGGCGAACTGCGGCTGGTGGCGCGTGAGGTGGCTACCAGCAGCGGCGCATTGGACAAAGGTGCACGCCTCTACCTGGCGTTGAAGCAACTGGCGACGGACAACGGCTACGACGCACTGGCGGTGGAATGTTGGCCCAAGTTCCAGGCGCTCTACGGTGTGGCGCCCTGCATGGCCTACAGTTGGCTCGGCTCCGAGGACAACCTGGCCGTGGCGTGCGAGGGTGACGTGTTGGGCGCGGCCTCCATGCTGCTGCTCAACTACCTGACCGGCGCGGCTGGTTCTGCGACGCTGCTGGATCTGGCGGCCATCGACCCGGCCTCCGCCACCATGCTCATGTGGCACTGCGGCGTCACACCGCGGCACTGGGCCAACAAAGATGGCGTGGCATGGGTGGACCATACGACGTTGGGGCGCAAGAGTCCGACATTTTACGGCGTTGCGGGCGATCTGGTCTTTGCGCCGCAGGCGACGACGATCACCTATATTGGCGACGATATTAGCCGGCTATTGGTTTTGTCGGCCCAGGTCGTGGAGCGGGAAACGAAAGGCTTCGACGGCACGCGCGGCTGGTTCAGCGAATTTGCGCTCAACGGCGAGCCGATTTCGATGCCGGACCTGGTCAACACCCTGATCGTGCGCGGTCACGAGCATCACTATGCCGTGGGCCAGGGCGATGTCAGCCAGGAATTGCTGGAGACCGCAGCCTGGCTCAAGCTGCAGACCGTCGACCGCGTGCCCGCGCGCGACTACCTGCAGATGGAAGGGATCAACGTGTTGTAACGGTCCAACGTGCAACGGCACGATGTTTTGGCGCCGTCGCATAGAGGCCGCAGGCTTTGTAACATGCGCTGTATCGAGTTTGTATTCAAATCAAGGGGGACACAATGGGTAAGCGTAAATTGTCACGATTGATTGCGCTGCTGGCACTGCTCGTGCTGCTGCTGTCGGCGTGCGCGGCGCCTGCTGCACCGCCGGCGGCGCCAGCAGCCGAAGGTGAAGCGACGACGGCGCCGGCAGCCGAAGCTGCACCCGCCGACGGCGCCGCACCACCCACCTATGCCACATGGGATGAGGTGCTCGCTGCCGCTCAGGGCACGACGGTCAACTGGTACATGTGGGGCGGCTCGGACAAGATCAACGCCGATGTGGACAACGATATCGGCAAAGTGGTGTTGGAGAAGTACGGCGTCACGCTCAACCGCATTCCTGTGACGGACATCGCCGAGGTCGTCAACAAGCTGCTCAACGAATCGTCGGCGGGCGTCACCACCGGCGGCAGCGCTGATCTGCTTTGGATCAACGGCGAAAATTTCAAGACAGTCAAGAACGCCAATTTGCTGTACGGCCCCTTCGTCGACCTGCTGCCCAACTCGCAGTATGTCAACTGGGATGATCCGGCCATGGCCAACGACTTCGGCACGCCGGTGGAGGGTTTCGAATCGCCCTGGGGCCACGCCCAGTTTGTCATGGAGTATGACACCGCCCAGGTGGGCGACGAGCCACCCACCACCTTCGAAGCGCTGGCAGAATGGATCAAGGCCAACCCGGGCAAGTTCACCTATCCGGCGATTCCCGACTTCACGGGCAGCGTCTTCATCCGCCACCTCTTCTACTGGGCGGCGGGCGGCCCCGAACCGTTCATGGGCGATTTCGACCAGGCGGTCTTCGACCAGTATGCGCCCAAGGTGTGGGAATATCTGAACGACATCGAGCCTTCGTTGTGGCGCGAGGGCCAAACCTATCCCGACGCAGCAGCGATGGAAGATCTACTGGCCAATAAGGAGATCGCGTTCAACATGGGCTACGGGCCGGGGCGTGCATCCCTCAATATCGCCCAGGGCATCTACCCTGAGACCATCCGCACCTTTGTCTTCGACACCGGTACGCTGGCCAACAACAACTATGTGGCCATCCCCTTCAACGCCAGCAACCCGGCGGGCGCCATGGTGATCGCCAACTGGATCGTCGATCCTGAGATGCAACTCATCATGGCCGACCCCACCCGCTGGGGCTGGCTGATGACGATCGACCCCACCCGCATGTCGGCGGAGCAGCAAGCGCAGTTGGCAAGTTACGAACTTGGGCCGGCCACGCTGCCGGCGGATGTGCTTGCGGCCAAGGCGCTGCCCGAACCCAAGGGCGACTGGGTGACGGCCATGGAGAAGGGCTGGACGGAGAACGTATTGCAGAAGTAGTGTTGCGTGGTGCGTGTTGCGTGTTGCAGGCTAGTATAGGCGGGCGCAAGTAACCCAGTGGTTGTCATGCTGAGCGCCAGCGAAGCATCTCACGTAGCCGACAAGATGCTTCGCTGGCGCTATCCTGAAAATGGGCGCATTTTCATGCTTCATTGTGCCCCAAACGGGCATGGAAACTATCCTGAAAATGGGCGCATTTTCATGCTTCATTGTGCCCCAAACGGGCATGGAAACTATCCTGAAAATGGGCGCATTTTCATGCTTCATTGTGCCCCAAACGGG
>CAZLMM010000039.1:0-58340 GCA_964560495.1 uncultured Caldilineaceae bacterium | reverse complement strand
AAAGAAATGGGGCCTTTCTCTGTGTGAGAAAAGCCCCATTTTTTTGCGCCACGCGCCGGAGATGGGTTGCAGACCACTTGGTCGAGCCTGACTCCAGAAACCCGTTCCTGGCGCGTTACCAACAGAATGAGCTCATCCGCCGGTGCTTGGGGCCAGCGTTGACGACTTCGGCTGGGCTGCGCTTTGGCTCTTGCCCCTGCGCAGGAAGATCTTGATGACTTCGTACACAAGGATCAAAGCGAGGGCGAGCGCAATCGAGAGTACCCACTGATTGATGCTCAGCGGCGTCAAACCGAGAATCCGTTGGGTGACGCCCAGTTCCGTCGGCAACCAGATCAGCAGAATCGACAGATCACACAGGCCGAGCTGACGCCGATCCGCGAAGTTGTCCATCTGGAAGACAGTCTCTGTCTCGGAGCGCGAGCTGAAGCCCACGGCGATGTTGAGGAGTGAAAAAACGGCAAAGCCCATGGTGGCTGCGACTGCAAAACTGGTAGGCTCAATGAACGTCTCCACGGCTAGCGCGCCTAATGCCATAAGCGAACCCACGATGATCAGGCGTATCCACTGTGCGCGTGAGAGCGCCGGCTGGCTCAACGGCCGCGGTTTGCGATCCATCAGCCCAGGCAGCGGCTTGCCGAAGCCCAAAGCCAGGGCGATGGATACCTGCACCAGGAAATAGAATAGAGCGTGGTGATGACTGCGGGCATACTGGTGGGGATGCCGGTCGAACCGCTTTTGCAGCGGCGTCTTGTCGACCTCGGTCTTGTTGAGCAGATCGGCGATGTGGCCCATCTCGGTGCCCATGCCGGTGGTGGTGACGATCATCTCGCCGCACCCGCGGGTGACCGAGGTGTTCATATAGGCCATGTTGCGGCGGTCGCCCAAGGGAACCTCGGGCTTGTCGATGGTGTCCGGGTCTTTGGAAGATGCCACGCTTTCGCCGGTCAGCGCCGCCTCCTCGATCTCCAGGGTGGCGGTGACGAAGAGGCGACCATCTGCCGGCAACGGGTTGGCCGGCCTCCATGAGCACGATATCGCCCAGCACGAGTTGCTCGGCGTCGACCTTGATGGCCTGACCGTCGCGACGCACACGAGTGATGCTTTTCATCATCTTTTCCAGGGCAGCCAAGCTGGCCTCGGCCTTGGATTCCTGATTGCGACCCAGGATGGCGTTGAAAACCATCAGACCAACCAACACGAGAGTCGCGCCCAACTCGCCGGTGAAAATCTGGTTGACCACAGCCGCGGCCAACGGGAGAATTTGCATGAAGTCCTTGTACTGGCGCAGGAAGGCTTGCCAGCCCGACTCCCTTTTTCTTGCCGGCCAATCCATTTGCGCCATATTGCTGCAAACGCTGCTGCGCTTCGGCCGCGCTCAATCCTTTGGCCGGGGCGACTTTCAGTTGCTAGGCCGTCGCCTCCGGCGTCATGGTGTACCACTTGGGTTGTTGTTGCATTGCTTCCGCCATCATGGCTTCTCCCTCAAATTGGATAAGCGGAGGTACACACCTGGGAGCGTCGCCATCTTGGCGGCTGCTGACAAGACGGCGGCGTTCTCAGAGCAAATGCGTAACATAGGCTAATAAACCGCTGGAACCATCCGATACGGATAATCCGGTTCAATGTAATCGCCCTTTTCCTGGCGCTTGGGGAATTTGACCGGCTCGTGGGGGACCTCCTCATAGGGCACCCGGCTGAGCAGGTGAACGATGCAATTCAGGCGCGCCCGGCGCTTCTCGTTGGCGTCCACCACATACCAGGGGCTTTCGGGGGTGTCGGTGGCGGCGAACATTGCGTCGCGCGCCCGAGAATAGTCGTACCAGTGAGTGTAGCTCTTGATGTCCATGGGGGTGAGCTTCCAGATCTTGCGCGGGTCTTCATCGCGCGCCCGCAATCGCTCATCCTGGACTTCCATGCTCACTTCCAGCCAGTATTTGATCAGGATGATCCCAGAGTGGATGATGGCGCGTTCGACCCCTGGCGCGTTCTTCAGAAAGTAGTCAACTTGTTCGGGCGTGGCGAACCCCATTACCCGCTCCACGCCGGCCCGGTTGTACCAACTCCGGTCGAAGATCACCACCTCGCCGGCGGCGGGCAGATGGGGCATGTAACGCTGGAAGTACATCTGCGACTTCTCACGCTCGGTGGGGGCGGAAAGGGCGACGACGCGGAAGACCCGTGGACTGACTCGTTCGGTGATGCGTTTGATGACGCCGCCCTTGCCAGCCGTGTCGCGCCCCTCGAAGAGCACGCAGATCTTGGCGCCGCTGGCCTTCACCCATTCCTGCATCTTGACCAGCTCACCCTGGAGCTTCTCCAACTCCTTCTCGAACTCTTTTCTGCTCATTTTAGGCTTGGCTTCCGCCAATGCTGTCTCCGCTGCGGACGACTCTAGCTCTGCATCAGCATGGCGCTTTTTGCTTTTCTTATCCTTCTGTTTGTTCATGGTTTTCTTCTCCTTGTTTGGAGTAAGCAATCAAGTGATGTGGTCGGCAGCTGGTTATTATTCGCAGAATGATAACATTGCAGCAACCCGAAGGGTTGAATGGCGGTCGATACGCCAATGGCGTTCGCCATCCCCACGAAGTTGCGGTTACTTTGAAACCGGGAGTTTTCGCAGTTCAAAAACTCCTGGTTTCAAACAGATAGCAACTCTTTTCAGTCGCCGAGCGTCGCCACCATGATGGCCTTAATCGTGTGCATTCTATTTTCGGCCTGGTCGAAGACGATGGAGCGTTCCGACTCGAAGACCTCTTCGGTGACCTCCAGCCCGTCCAGCCCAGTCTTTTCATAGATGTCCTCGCCCACTTTGGTCTCGCGATTATGAAAGGCCGGCAGACAGTGCATGAATTTCACCTTGGGGTTGCCGGTCTTCTTGACCACATCCATGTTGATCTGGTAGGGCCTGAGCAGCTTGACGCGCTCATCCCACACCTCTTTTGGCTCGCCCATGGAGACCCACACATCGGTGTAGAGGAAATCCACACCTTCGACGCCTTCCTCCACGCTTTCGGTCAGGGTCAGGCGCGCGCCGGTCTCCGCGGCGATCCCGCGGCAAGCATCGACCAATTCTTCTTCCGGCCAAAGGTGTTTGGGCGCACAGAGGCGCACATCCATGCCCAGTTTGCAGCCCATGACCATGAGCGAATTGCCCATGTTGTTGCGTGCATCGCCCAGGTAGCAGTAGGCGATCTCGCCCAGATGTTTGTCGCTGTGCTCCACCATGGTCAGCACATCGCACAGCGTCTGCGTGGGGTGGAACTGATCGGTCAAACCATTCCACACGGGCACGCCGGCGTAGGCCGCCAGCGTCTCCACCGTTGCCTGGGCGAAGCCGCGATACTCGATGCCATCGTACATGCGGCCCAGGACGCGGGCGGTGTCCTTCATGGACTCCTTGTGACCTATCTGCGAGCCTTCGGGTCCCAGATAGGTGACGTGCGCGCCCTGGTCATAGGCCGCCACCTCGAAAGCGCAGCGGGTGCGTGTGGAGGTCTTCTCGAAGATCAAGACAATGTTCTTGCCCTGAAGACGCTGGCGCTCGAATCCGCCATATTTGGCCGCTTTCAGGTCGGTGGAGAGTTTGAGCAGGAACTTGAGCTCCTCAGTGGTGAAATCCAATTCTTTGAGAAAGCTGCGGTTGCGAAGATTGAAAGCCATCGTATTTTCCTTTCACGAATGAATCGAACTATGCTCAATTTCATGAGGCTGGGGCGAATAGTAACAATGAGATCACTGTCGTCTTCATCGAGGATGAGCCAGACCGCAGTCGAGCATCTCCCACAGATGGGGACGAGGCACGAGATCGCGCCCAGTGCGCGGTCTCGTGCAGCTTGGTTTGTAGCAACAGAAGATGCACGTCAGTCATATACGCTGTCAATTTTAGCATACGTCACGTGTTGCGTGCGCGGGGCTTCTCAAAAACAGATGATGCGGTCTATACTGTGGGCATTCGGAATTTACCACACACCGTTGTCTGAAAGGCAATGTCTGAAAGGCAAAGAGATGAAGATTCGTGACATCATGACCAGCCCAGTGATCACCGTGACGCCAGAGACGCCCGTGCAGGAGGTCGCCCGCCTGATGCGCTCGAAGCAGATCAGCGGCGTGCCGGTTGTAGATGCCGCCGGCCGACTGCAGGGCGTCATCACCGAGTTGCACCTCATCGAACGCAACGCTCCGCTCAAGGAGCCGCAATACATCGCTGTGCTCTCCGGCCTGATCCCCATCCACCTCTCCGAGCACCGGGCGTACAAGGAGCAGCTGCGCCAGGCCCTGGCCACCACCGCCGGCGAGCTCATGGATTCCACCGACATCGCCACCCTCTCGCCGGACGACCCGGTGGAGCAGGCCATGAGCATCATGTCCAACCCAGAAAACACCATGCTCCCCATCATCGAACAAGGCGCGGTGATGGGTGTGGTCACTCGCACAGACCTGGTGCGGCTGATCGAGCAGTTAGAGGGACGGCTAGATGACACAGCCGGATAGCTGTGAATTATGCCACGCGCAGATAGGACTTCGTCGCATGATCGTCTACAGGAATATCAGTCGCGTCGGATTCATGTAGAGAACCTGCCTACCACTTGTCTGTACCCAATGCGGAGAACGATACTACACACCACAAGTGCACGATTTTGTGGTTGGCCTGTTGCACAGACAGCAGCGACCCGCCCGCACCGAAATCATAGAGGTTCTTGATGCCGGGCAAGCGCCGCTGGACGCGCCAGAATTCGTGTTGACGTAGAGTGCGCCCCCATTCTCCTGGCCAGGCGTGGGCAATTGATCGGTTGAGGGGGCGGACTCTTGAAGTCCGCCCCCTTTTTTATGTCGCCAATGCGGCGCGCCGTCAGTTGGACGGCGGGCACGCCAGGGCGATTGCCTCGGGCGACCAGGTCAGCGTCCCGAGCGAGGACAGCGCGCCAGCGTGAGATGGCGCGCCGCCGACTCGCTGCGCAGCAATCTGTCCGATGACGTTGTGATTGGCGTCAGTCAGATAGATGATGATGAAGTCGCCAAGCGCGCCGGGCGGAAACACTTGTATCACGATTTGAACTGGCTGACAGGTGCGCAACGGATTGTCGGCAGTTACATAGCCTATCCCAATGGGCTGCGTTCCCCCTGTCCTATCGAACAGCGGCTGCGGTTCCCAGCCAGGCGGCCCCTGGAGCGGCGCGGCGCCCTGCCACGGGGGCTGCTGTAGGGCGAAGTAGATCTCCATATCGTGGATCACTGCGTCGTCGGCCGGCAACGATACGTGAATCGTGATCGTGATCACGCCGGGGCTGGTCACGCTCTCGGTGAAGCGCGCAGAGATACCCGTGAGCACCGGCACCGCAGTCGCCGTAGGGGTGGCCGTCGGCGTTTCGGTGGCTGTTTCTGTGGGAGTGACCGTTTCCGTTGGCGTCGCGGTCTCTGTTGGAGTCTCTGTGGGCGTCGGCGTTTCGGTGGCCGTTTCCGTTGGCGTGGCCGTTTCCGTTGGCGTCGCACTGGCCGTTTCCGTGGGCGTAGGCGTCGCCGTCTCGGTGGGCGTGGGCGTTGGCGTCTCGGTCGCTGTGTTCGTGGGCGTGGGCGTCACGGTCGGCGTGTTCGTGGCCGTTGGCGTTGGCGTCGCAGTGGGTGTGTTCGTGGGCGTGGGCGTCGGCGTGCGCGTGGGGGTTGGGGTGCGCGTCGGCGTCTTTGTTGGCGTGGGGCTGGGCGTGTACGTCGGTGTGCGCGTCGGCGTACGGGTGGGCGTCGGCGGCGGCTTGGTGGGGGTTGGTGTGCTACATGGCCCCGGCCCAAACTCCCACCAGCGGAAGTTGCTCGTGTCCACCCCGTCGCGGCGGCCAAAGGCGTCCACCGTCTTACCGTTCCAGTTTTTGTCCTCGTCGCCGTCGATGAAGATGTCGCTGTCGTTGTCCCGATCCACCTCTTTGCGCAGCAAATCGAAGTCCCAATCCGGGCTGCGTTTACTGTAATTGCCCAGGTTGTCGAAGACATACTCACGGATGTCCTGCTTGTCGTTGACGCAGTCGTCGTCTGTGTCCGCGTCGTTGTGCAGAGTGGGGAAGCGGTTCAGCTCGTCGAAATCCACAATGCCGTCGCCATCGGCATCGCTGGAGAGAGTGGCTTCGTCGCTGCGCGGGACGACGCCGGCTGGCGGCACGTGATACTCGGAGACGTTCCAGGTTTTGTAGTCGATCCAGCCGCCGCTATTGGTCCACGGGTCAACGCGATAGGCGAACTCCCAGCTGTAGAAGATGATGTCGAACTCCCAATAGCCGGCCATCACCACGCTGTGGGCGTCGTTGTTTTCGACAAAGAGGCCAGGACGCCCAGCGTCGATCCACGCTTTCACCTGGGCGAAGGTGGGCTTGCCGCGCGCACACGCGCCGGCCCCATTGTTCATGGCCCACCACATGACGTTCTTGCCGCCGCCCCAGGTGCATGTCTGGTTGGGCCACAGGCCAATGCCATGCCCCAGGTCGCCTTCTGGCGCGCCGCCGCCATAGGCGTAGTAGGAGATGCGATCCTGGCTCAGCTTCTTGCCATAATAACTGGCGATCATCGAGATGGACGCGCGGGTGCAATACCAATCGCCGTGGGGGTTGCCGCGGCGGGGCGCGCCATTGCCCACAATCAGGTCGCCGTCAGACTCGTGAGCCGAATCCCAGCGGTTGACGCCGGTCTCCGGATCGCCATCCAGACACAACATACGCGTGTCTTTGTGCTGCAGCTGGGGCGTCACCCCGAGGACGCGCGAGGCGGCCAGCGCGGCAGCCTCCACCGGCATGGGGATGACCGTGACCTGATTGACCAGCGACCAATCGCTTTCGCTGCCGTCGTTCTGGATGCTCTGGGCGCGGTAGAAATAGGTGCGCGACATCTCCGTGGTGGTGGTGAGCGCAGTTGTGTACATGGAATCGCTGATGACGACGCTGACAGTGGGCGTAAGAAAGGTCGATTCCTCGGAAACCTGGAAACGATAGCCGGTTGCATCAGGCGCATTCGACCAGCCGAAGGCCACATCGCCGGCAAAGGTGACGGCGCCGTCGAAGGGGGTGCGGAAATAGGGCGCCGGCGCGCGGTTGGGCGCGCCGGGCGTGCTTTCGCCCGGTCTGTAGATGCTCCACTCCTCTGCGCCATTGGTGTCGCTGAGAGGGTAGCGGCCCAGAGAACCGCCCTGGATCAGCACATCGCCGCCGGGAATCTGGGTGGTGGGGCCGGCGAAGGTGTCGCTGGGCCATTGTCCGGCGATGATGGCCAGCTCGGCTGCCGGTCCGGGCAGGTCGCCAAAGGCCACGAAATCCACCAGGGTCGTGGTCGTGAAGACATTGCTGCGATAGAGCGAGACTTGGTCGACCGGGCCAAAGATATTGACCTGGCCAGGCGGCGAGTGCAGCTCGATGACGCCATCGCTGAGGTCATAGTCATTGGCCGCTTCCCCTTTGCCGTCGAAGTAGACCTGGATGAAAGCCAGCGGCGGGATGGCCGGCAGATCTGCGGGGAAGGCGTAGACATTGCCGTGGGCGTCGGCGAGTTGCCAGCCGGCCAGGTTGCGCACGACAGTCGGGCCGAGAAGTTGCGTTGCGTCGGAAGCAGATGCGCTTTCGACGCCGGGGACTGAGATCAGGGGGAGAAAGGTCGAGGAGTTGTTGTTCAGCAGCTCGACCCACTGAAAATCGCCTTCGCCGACCAGCGGCATGACTTCATTGATGAGAATCGCGCTGTCCAGGGGCAAATCGGCGGCAGCCTGGCTCGACGCGACAGATTGAGCAGGCGAACGAGGAGAGTGTGCAGAGAGGCGCGCCAATGAAAGAGAAATCACCAACAACATGACAGCCAGGGCAATGACGAGGGAGACAAGGGGGATGAATCTAGTGCGCAGAGACATAGGCTTCCTCCTTTGTACAAGACCAGACACACGAGTGAAACGAACACGTCTTCCTATGACATGAAGTTGAGGGAGAGCGCAGTGTTGTCCGCCATTGGATTGAACAGCGAGGAGCTATGGCAGTGAAGAAGAGACCACCCTGGTTGTCTGTGCGCCAATGACGTGAGGTCTTGCCGCATCCAGGGCGAGACCCTGCGTCATTATACAGCACCTTCTGCCTGGATGGAAGAGGGAAAATTTGCACCCGGCCCGCAAGGGACAGAACGACCGTGCAGGCTATGTAACCGTTTTCAACCTTCCAGGAAGCTCTGGGCTTCCTGGAAGGTGTTGCGTTAGCGTAACTTTTGTGCAATCAGAGCCTGAGAGGGCTCCAAAGTGACAGAATTGAATATCGTGAACCACACCATCGCCCACGTAACTTTTTGTCCATCGTAGGTGCGGTTCGCAATCGCACGGACGTTTGACAACACGTGGGGTTGCGAACCACACCTATGGACATGAAGAACTCCGGATTCCAGAGTAACATTACTTGAGCTGCCGCCCACGGCGACGAGGCAACTGTCCACTGGATAGACATTCAAATTGAAGAAGTAGTGCGAGCCTGGTAGATGTCGCCTG
This sequence comes from uncultured Caldilineaceae bacterium, assembly GCA_964560495.1. Classification (GTDB taxonomy): domain Bacteria; phylum Chloroflexota; class Anaerolineae; order Caldilineales; family Caldilineaceae; genus UBA5069. Next base: position 49,843 of record CAZLMM010000039.1, on the reverse strand, counting down.
GGAACAGGCTGAAACTCCTGCGGCGACATCCACCCGTTGTGATTACGCGGAGGCCTGGTCTTCTGTCACTTGTTCCATGATCTCGGTGGATTCGGTCACTTCCGCCAGCGCATCTTCCGGCACCTTGTAGACGCGCACGGTGCTGGTGGGGCTGGCCAGGTAGCCGGTAACGGACTCGATCTCATGGGCGTCGCAATTGACCACGACAGCGACCTTGCCGGCGTCCAGTTCCGCGCCGATCTCGGCGATCTCTTCCTTGGTCAGTTGCATGGATTTCTTGAAGAAGGCGCCCAATGCGCCGCCTGCCGCGCCCAAAGCGAGGGCGCCGGCAAGCAGCGCGCCGCCGGTCAGCACGGCGCCGATGACGCCGATGGCCGCGCCGACGCCCATGCCTTTGCCGACCTTGCGCCCGATATGCGTTTTAACCTTTTCGCCATCCTTATAGATGAGACCCACTGCGCCAAGCTTGATGGAATCGTTGACCTGATCCCACTGCTTCAGGCCGTCGATGTTCCGCTCAGCCTCCTCGCGGGTCGGATAGATAGCGATCACAACGTTTTCGTTTGTGTCTTCCTGGATATCTTTGGACATCTTCGTTCTCTCCTTTGTCATGTAACTTCTGTCGAATGCGGATGCCGTTGACGATTCTTTCGGGTGTAGATAGGGGCAAACCTGCGGAACCACACGGCATGTCAAACGCCACTATTCTAGCAGTCCTTTGTTATCCTTTGCTCTGTTTGAGACCAGGAGTTTTTGGCCTGCGAAAACTCCTGGTCTCAAAGCAACCGCAGTATAGTTTGCTGTACGGAGTGCCAACGTGCAGACTCGACGACTTCAAGAAGCCAATGGTCGAAGCCCTCGTCATTCGATTCATCGTTACTCGGCCAGGCGCTCGCGCAACTGTTTCTCGATTTCGGGCGAGAGGCTGCTGGAGACAACCTTCGGGTCATAGCTGCGCAGCGTTGCAACGAACGCATCCTTGTCGTCAACGTGACCCAGAACCAGCAACGCCGAACTATTGGGATGGAGCTGGGCCTTGATCACCTCAATGTTCTTATCGCTGATGCCCAGGTCGCGCATGGATGCAGTGATGGCGCCGATGCCTGCGCCGATCACCAACCCGCCAATGGGACCGCCCAAGAGCATTCCCGCCAGGAAACCGATGCCCGCGCCGCCAGCGGTGTACTTGCCCTTTTTGCCGTGGGTCTGAATGACGCGCACTTGCCTGTCTGTGGCGCCTTTGCTCGACCCGCCTTCGACAGGCGGCATCAGTCCGCCCAACTCCACATCGTCATATTCAATGATGATGGCGTCCGCGATCTTGAGCTGCTTTTCCTTCTCCATGCCTTCGATCTGTTCGTACACAGCGCCGGCGGTTTCCTTGCCCTCGAAGGTCAGCACCAGCAGGTTATTACTTTCAGCCATTTTCGTTCCCTCTTTGAGTAATTTCGGTGTTAGGATATGTCTCAGAAATGCGACTGACGCCAATTATACACCGAATGCCAACACCAGGATAACTGAGGAATTTGAGCAAGATCAGTAGCGGCCATACAAAACGTCGCCGCGTGCCGCCATGATGCGCCTTTGAGGGTACCGGGACGCCATCCCAGCGCCCCCAAGAAGGCCGCCGGGTGGTAACGCAAGAATTGCCGTATCACGAGTGGCAGCGATAACATGGAGAACAAAATGACCGGCGCACAATCCGACGTAAGCGGGCAGGAGAGGCAACGGCGGCGGAAGCTGCCAGGGTCTCTCCGTTCGTCGATGTGACAGAGCAGAAACGACTCAACGACGAGCGCGAGTTGGGCGTTCCCTGGAAGATGTGGGGACCGTATCTGAGTGAGCGTCAATAGAGCACCGTGCGCGAGGACTACAGGGCAGACGACAACGCCTGGGATTACTTTAGCCACGACCAGTCTCGCTCGCGCGCTTACCGCCAAAAAATAATTCCCCGTTTTCCACCTTCCAGGAAGCTCAGAGCTTCCTGGAAGGTGGAAAGTTATTTTTGACAAGTCCAAAGATCGGTTCTTGCTGGTGCAGTCAACACCACGGGCTACTTTTCTTTACGCCAAATCTGTGTATAATGCACAGACAACGTTGGCGCGCCGCGCCAGCCCCAATCCCAAGTGACCAAACCCATCACCCATCGGGGAAGGATGATCGCTGTGACGAATCAACAGCCTATCCAGGAAGCTGTAGAAGTACAGGCTGACACCGCTTTGACCAGCAGCAACCTGCGCAAAACGATCTTCGACGACATTTTCCGCAACGGCGGATATGCCCATGATGGCTGGTTTCGTCGCATGGTGGAGCCAATCTTGTCGTTGCCTGCCCATCGCTTTGTCCAGCTTTGCTACGAGTTCGATCAGCAGGTGGAAGTGCACGGCATCATCCATGCCATGCGCTGGTTGTTGCCGCGTTTCGCCCACGGCGTGGACGTGCACGGCGCCGAGCACATTCCCCAAGATGGCCCAGTGTTGATCCTCTCCAATCATCCGGGCACATTTGACGAAGTCGCTATCACAGCCCATGTGTCGCGCTCAGACCTGAAGATCGTCGCCAACCCATTCCCGATTTTGCGCGCCCTACCGGCCGTACGCCGCCATTGCATCTTTTCGGCGCCCGACCCCCATGCGCGTATGGGGACGCTGCGCTCCATCATCCACAGCCTGCGCGACGGTCACACACTCTTGCTCTTTCCCACCGGCGCGGTCGACCCCGATCCGCGTCTGGTTGACGGCGCAGAGGAGGCCATCAACCGCTGGTCGCCCAGCGTGGAGGTCATCCTGAAGAAAGCGCCGGAGACACAGGTGGTCGTCACCATCGTCAGCGGGGTGGTGTCGCCGATGATGCTCAACAGTCCCTTCACCTGGATCAAGCGCAAAAAGCTCGATCGGCAGCGGGTGGCCGAAACGCTCCAAGTCGCGTTTCAAGTCTTTTTCAAGCGTCATTTGGGACTCATCCCCAAGGTCACCTTTGGCCACCCCATGACAGTGGATGAATTGTTGCAGTCGGGCGGCGTGCAACAAGGGATTGCCGCGCAGGCCCATGGCTTGCTGGGGCTTCATGCGCCGGCGCAAGCCCTTGTGTAGGATAATGGATCAGGGAAATACTCGTAGCGGCCCGATGGGCGGCGTTCTGGCGTCGTCATTTGACCCTCTACGGATACGACAATCACACTTTTCACTTCATACATCAAGGAGTCATTATGGCAAACGGGAAACCAAGACCCACCAGCAGGAAGCAATCTGTTCGCACTGTCACGTTCATCGGTTTCAGTCGCCGTACGATTGCAGCTCTCATCGATTTCTTGTTCATCACCTTTATTGGCTTTCTCGTCAGCTTCCTTCTGGGCTTTCTGGGTCTCTTTGTCTCCATGTTCACCGCAGAGGAGTCACAGTATCTCCAGGGCATCATCGCTCTCTCGTTCCTGCTGGTCTCAGTGTTGTACTACCTGATCAGCTGGACGCGCTCGGGCAGCACCATGGGGCAGATGGTGGTGGGCGCCAGGGTTGTAGGCACCGACGGCGCCAAGTTGCGCTGGGGCAAGGCGATTTTGCGCTATCTGGGCTATCTGGTCAGCGCGCTTGTGTTCGCGCTGGGCTTTGTCTGGGTGATCTTTGACCAGAAACGCCAGGGCTGGCATGACAAGATCGCCAAGACCTATGTGATCATGGCCGACGACTCGTTTTCACCGAATGAACAGGTGACTTTCAAAGTGGGCGACCCAGGCACGCATTGGGGCTGGGTCATCGTCTATGTGCTTCTCATCCTTGCCATTCCCATCGGAGCAGTGAGCGGTTTCATTGTTTTTGGCCCCGCCGTGTCTCGCTTCATTGCGGATATTTTGAGCGGGATTGCCCGCTAGTCCCCACGCCCGTGATATTCCAGGAAGCTGATGGGCTTCCTGGAAGAAGCTCGCTCCTGCTCGGATCCATTTCAAATTGGGGCAGGCGTCTCGTATTCCAACTGCGAATCCCATCCTGTCCAACAATCATGCTACATGAACCGCATCACCGGGCATGGTGGATATGCCTGGCGTTCTATTGTGTGGCATAATCCTGCTATGCGGCCTGCGGCCGCGCCGCCTGCCGACAAAGAAACGAACATTGCTCGAGAAGGAACAAAACCATGGTGGACACACCTCACGACTACGCAACCCTGATTGCTCATGACGCCCATCAGCTTCATCCCCTCTATCATCCCAAAAATCATGACGACCCACTGATCGTTGACCACGCCGACGGCGTCTGGCTCTACACAGTGGACGGGCGCAAGGTGCTTGACGGCATGGCTGGCCTGTGGAATGTCAACATCGGCTATGGCAACCAAGAATTGCCCGAAGCCGCCTACGCCCAGATGAAAAAACTGGCCTACACTTCCAACTACGTGGGCATGGCGAACCCGCCGTCCATCGAGCTGGCCCATCGACTGGCCGGGCAGGCGCATCCCACTCTCAACACCACCTTCTTCACGTCAGGTGGGTCTGAATCCAATGACACTGCGTTCAAGACTGCCCGATATTACTGGCAGCGCATGGGAAAACGTGACAAGTTCAAGATCATCGCCCGCAAACTGGCCTATCATGGCATCACTGTGGCTGCCACTGCCGCCACAGGCATACCCCGTTTTCACACCATGTTTGGCCCCATGACGCCCGGCTTCCTCCACATCGCCGCGCCATATCCCTATCGTTTCGACGGCGACCTGCAGCCCGGCGAGAGCGTCGGATTGGCTGCGGCCCGTGCGCTGGAAGAAGCCATCCTGCGAGAAGGTCCAGACACTGTGGCTGCCTTCATCGCCGAGCCGATCCAGGGCGTGGGTGGCGTGATCGTCCCGCCAGACGACTACTTCCCGGCCATCCGGGCCATCTGCGACAAGTATGACGTGTTGCTGATCCTCGATGAAGTCATTACCGGCTTTGGGCGCACAGGGAAAATGTTCGGCCAGCACCACTGGGATGTGCGGCCTGATATCATGTCTTTTGCCAAAGGCATTACCAGCGGCTACTTGCAGTTGGGCGGCATTCAGGTTTCCGACGCCATCCATGACGCCATCTGGAACGCATCTGAATCCAAGACATGGTTGCACGGCTTCACCTACTCAGGTCACGCCGCAGCTTGCGCCGTGGGGATCAAGAACCTCGAGATCATCGAGCGCGAGAAGCTGGTGGAAAAGTCAGCCAGCATGGGCGAATATCTTTCGCAGCGCCTGGCTTCCCTATTGGAGTTTCCCTTTGTGGGCGAAGTGCGCGGACGCGGGCTGCTCTGCGCTGTGGAGATCGTCCAAGACAGGGAGAGCCGCGCTCCCGACGCCGTCAAAGCCCAGGCCATCTACAACGCCTGCCTGGCGCGCGGGCTGCGCACTCGCAATGTGGCCAATAACCTGGCTTTTTCGCCGCCATTGGTGATCAATGAGCAAGAGGTGGATGAGATCGTCCGCATCCTGGGGGCGGTGATGGACTCGCTGCCCATGTAGGGGCTGATTAATCGCCCAGTTGCGTCCTTCGAGTTGCCATGCACGAACCTGGCGCGCTTCTACAGACAAAACTGACCAGGCCGCAAACTGGCGCGGCAATTGTGCCGCGCCCCAATCTTGTTGCCGCTATGAATCAGGCGCTGAAGGTGCGCTTGACGCTTTTGTCGGCGCCAGCCGGATTTGGCAAGACGACGCTTACGCTCGAATGGCTGGAAAGTCAGCCTGATCCCGACCTGACGGCAGTCTGGCTTTCTCTGGATGAGCAGGACAACCATCTGTTGCGCTTCTGGTGTTATGTCGTTGGCGGCTTGCGCCATGCCCAACAGCTCAAGTCGCAGTACTCGGCGGACCTTGTTAGCCTGCACGGCGACCTGGCGTCCAACGAGCCACCCCCCATGGAAGACGCGCTGACGGCGCTGCTCAATGTGCTGTCTGCCGCACCGGGGCCGATCATCTTCGTTTTGGACGACTATCACCTGATTCACTTGTCGGCGGTGCATGAAAGTCTGCACTACTTCATCATGCACCTGCCCGCCCACGTTCATGTGGCGATTCTGACTCGAGCCGATCCCGCGCTGCCCCTCAATCGGTTGCGTTCTCAGAATCAATTGTTCGAGCTTCGGGCGCGCGACTTGAGTTTTCTTGCCACAGAAGTCGGCGCATTGTTGAGCCGGCGCGTCAAGCTGACGCTGCCGCCAGAAATGGTCGACGCGTTGACCCAGCGCACCGAAGGCTGGCCGGCGGGCGTCCATCTTCTGACCCTTTCCCTTCAGGGGCGCAATCTGAATCAAGCGCACCACCTCGTCCATTCCTTCACTGGCTCAAACCGCTATGTCTTCGACTATCTCTTGGAAGAAGTGCTCCACAGCCAGCCCTCGTCTATCCAGCACTTTTTGTTGCGCACATCAATCTTGTCTCGTCTCACGGCGTCATTGTGCGATGCACTGTTAGAAGTGGACGCCGCCCAGCCGGCGCTGGCGGCTGGCGAGAACGCCATGACCAGCCAGGAGATCCTGGCCTTCCTTGAAACGCACAATCTATTTCTTGTGCGCATGGATGAGGAAGGACGTTGGCGGCGCTACTATCATCTCTTTGCCGAGGCTCTGCGCAATGAGTTGGAACGGCGCGCGCCGGACTTGATTGCCCAATTGCACAAACGCGCTGCGGCCTGGTGCGCACAGCACCATCTAGCCGAGGATGCCCTCGAACACGCCTTGCAGGCGGAGGAATGGAGCCTGGCTGCGAGCCTGATGACCCCGCTGGTTAAATCGCTGATGTTGAAGGGTGACTTTGCCCGGCTCAACCATTGGCTTTCCCGTCTTCCTGCTCATATCATCGATACGCATCCACGGCTGGCGGTCACTTATGCTTGTATGATTCTCTTCCGTGGTCCACTGCCCCAAGTGGCGCACCTGTTGAAGGCAGCGATTCAGGCGCTGAACGATCCAGCGGAGAACGATGCATCAGAGGCGCTGGCCTTGCGCAGCGAGATCAAGGCGATCAACGCACTCCTTGCCTCGTTCCACTGGGATGTGCATGCCACCCTGGCTGGATGTCTGGAAGCCGAACGCTTCCCCGGCGATGACGATCTCTTCTCTCGGGCGCTTATCGCCCAGGCAAGAGGACGGGCATTTTTCTATGGCGGCGATCTGGAGCAGGCCATGGAGCAATGCACTTCCGGCATAGCCATCTGTCAGCAATTGGGCGGCCCTTTTATTGCGCTTTTCCCGCTCTTTCGTCTGGCTCAGTGCCATGCGGCCCAGGGCGAGTTGGGCATCGCTTTGCGTATTTTTCGCCGCGGCCTGCACCAGGCGGCGCTTCATGACGGCGGACGGTGGCCCGTCTCCGCAGACGCTTTCATCGGTCTGGCGCAAATCATGTATGAACAGAACGACCTGCATGGCGCTGAGCATCATGTGCGCCGCGGCATCGATTTCGCCCACCAGCGCGGAGTGGAGAGTCTGGTTGTTGGGCTGACGGTGCAGGCGCGCATCTGTCTGGCGCTCAAGCGAGTGAATGAGGCAACCGATGCGTTGCACCAGGCAGTCGAGTGCAGCAAAGAGTATGACAACCAAAATATGAAAGGGTGGCTGGCAGCACACCAGGCGCGGCTGGACCTGGCGATTGGCGATGTGGATGAAGCGCGCCGCTGGGCCGAAACATGGAATGGGCAAGTCGAGAATGATGGATACCTCCCAGAGTTCGAGGAATTGACGCGCGTGCGCGTCTATCTGGCCCAACGACGGTGGCGTTTGGCGCTTGGCTTGCTGCGCAGTTGGGAGCATAAGGCCGAAGCCGCCCCCCGTCAACGCAGTCTCATCGAGATTCTCGTCCTGAAATCCGAAGCGTTGTGGGGGCAGGGCGACGAAGATGGCGCATCCGCCGCATTGCAACGGGCGCTGGTTCTTGCTGAACCAGAGGGGATGCGCCGCATCTTTCTGGATGAAGGGGCAAGCCTGCTGCCAATCCTCAAGCGGCTGGCCGACTTGTCTACATTCGCGGCCGAATTGTGGGAAATGCAGCGGATCGAGCATAACCAGCGCTACGCAACTGAGGATGCTTTCTCGACGCTGCTCGATCCACTCACCCCGCGCGAACTCGAAATCCTCCGTCTCATCGCGCGCGGCGCATCAAACCAACAGATCGCCGACGCCTTCGTGCTGACTGTCGGCACGGTCAAAGGCCATGTCAATCATATCTTGGGCAAGTTGTCTGCCCACAACCGGACGGAAGCCGTCGCCCACGCCCGCGAGCTGGGGATGATCTAGAAGATCAGGCTCATTGTCGCCGAGCCAACGCCAAAGATCAGCCCGACAATGACGCTGAGCACCAACCAGATAATCCAGCCAATGATGACGGTCACAATGGCACGCGTCGTGTCGAAGTCCAACGCCTCACGCACGGCGATGACGCCCGCAGCCAATGCCCACAGCGCGCCGACAAAGCCAATCAGCGGGCCAACACAGGGAAGGAAGGAGAAGAACGCCAGGGCGCGCGGGGCGGTGGCATAGCCCAGGGTGCGCAGCAATTCGCCGACATCAGCCTGGCCGTGAAAGAAATGCACTCCGATTAAGTAGGTGACATAGGCCCACATATAATAGCTGACAACGCCCAGAGCGACGAAAACGATCATGAGCCAGATAGCGCTGGCGATGCCCTGCGAGAAAAGCGTCTCGATGGATGCTCCAAACCCAGCCAATACTGAGACGATGACAACGACAATGAGCGCCTCACGATTCAGCGATGGATCGGCTTCGGCCTCGTTGTAGAACTGAACATCGAGCGCGGCTGCACGAATTACGCGCCGCATCATCATGTTGAAATCCATGACTTATCTCCTCCTTGTGCTTTGCGCCGACACGAATCTACATTCCCGCCATCATCTGTGTTTTCACTGTTAGAATAGTGATACCACGTTCGTTGCGGCGCGTCAATCCACCAAAAGTAATATCTCTACTCCATCTCGGTCTTTTGGCCAGCCCGATCTCTCAATGATACAATCGCCGCCTATGGCAAAACAATACTACGGCGGGCAAGCCGTGATCGAAGGCGTGATGATGCGCGGGCGCAAGGTGATGGCGGTCGCCGTCCGCAATCCCCAAGGCGAGATCGTTCTACACGAAGAGCCGCTGAAGGCGAAAATCTACACCAGCGCGTGGGGGCAATGGCCTTTTGTGCGCGGGCTGGGCATGTTGTGGGATGCCCTTGGCCTGGGGATTCGGGCGCTCATGTGGAGCGGGGAAGTCGCCGCCCAAGAGGAAGGCCAGGAAAAAGTCGAGTTCGGCGGCCCGGTGGCCTGGACGACAATTGCCGGCAGCCTCCTCTTTGCTATTGCCCTCTTTTTTCTGCTTCCCACCTTTGCCAGCCGCTTGTTGGCCGGGCTTTTTGGCGATCACCCATGGATGGACGCCTTCTTCGAAGGTGCGATCCGGCTGGCGCTTTTCGTGGGCTATCTCTGGCTCATCGGTCGCATCCCCGAGATCAAGCGCGTGTTCGGCAATCACGGCGCCGAGCACAAGACCATCAACGCCTACGAGGCCGGCGCGCCGCTGACGGTGGAGCAAGTGCAGCGATTCAGTGTGCAACACACTCGTTGCGGCACGAGCTTTCTGCTCTATGTGTTGGTCATCAGCATCCTGCTCTTTGCGCCCCTCACTTTTTCCAATGTGGAACCGGACTGGCTCTCGCTGCTGCTCCGTTTTGTGTCGCGACTTTTGCTGGTTCCCCTGGTGGCAGCCATCGCCTATGAGATTATTCGCTTCAGCGCGTCACATCAGGAGAAGCCCGTCATGCGCTGGCTGATTGCGCCCGGCCTGGCGTTGCAAAAACTCACCACCCGCGAACCGGATGACGGCATGGTGGAGTGCGCCATCGCCGCGCTCAAACCAGTGCTTGCCGCCGACGGCGTTATCGTGAAAAGCCAGTAGGGGGACTACTCGTCTTCCCACCCCACGACGAGCGCCTCGCCATCCACTTCCACCACGTCTCCTGGACGCAATTTGCGCCCACGACGCGTTTCCACTTCCTGATTCACGCGGACGCGTCCGGCTTGAATCAAGGCTTTGGCCTCACCGCCTGTGGCCACCGCCTGCGCCAGCTTGAGAAATTGATCCAGCTTGATGATCTCCGGCGTCATGGCTCTCCTTGAACAGTGCAAACATTGACGAGCATTCATGCAGTCTAGTCCAACGGTCTCATCTGACCAAATGCTTCGCCGGCCTGCATCTCGTCCTGGCGAATGACCGGAAAGAGGAGCTACTGTGCAATCATAGCTCGTGACGAGTGACAACCCTCTCGCTGTTGCATCGAGTGCAAACGTGGTGTAAAGTAACGAATGATTGCAGATGTGTGATTGAGGCAGGGATGCAGGTGAGAACGGGAAAGGAGGGGGCGTGTCTCGACAGCGACCGAAAATTGGCGCACTTCAAATTGCGATCATCCTCTTGGCGACAGCAACAGCCATCATCCATCTCTATCTGGCGTTTGCCATACTCATTCCCCATATGGGAAAGGGCGGCGGTGCACCATTCATCCTCAATGGCATAGGTTATTTCGTTTTGTTGGGCGCGCTCTATCTACCTCTGGCAGTTCTCGACCGTTGGCGTTCGTTGGTTCACTGGGTGTTCATCGGCTACACGGCCCTCACTGTCGTGTTGTGGTTTGCCATCGGCACACGAGACACCATCGCTTATATCGACAAGATCATCGAAGTGATGCTCATCGTGCTCCTCTTCCTCGATAGTCGACAGACGGCATAGCCAGAGGGGCGGGCAAGGGTACAAGGACGCAAACTCATGAGTAAGGGACGCATGGAAGCCTTTAGCGATGGGGTGATTGCCATTATCATTACCATCATGGTTCTCGAGTTGGTTCCGCCCCATGAAGCTGATCTGACCGCGCTTCGCCCCTTGATTCCGATCTTTCTGAGCTATGTGCTCAGTTTCATCTATCTTGGCATCTATTGGAACAATCATCACCACCTGTTGCAGGCAACAAAAACGGTGGATGGACGCGTCTTGTGGGCAAATCTATTCTTGTTATTCTGGCTTTCTCTGATCCCCTTCAGCACCGGTTGGATGAGTGAGAATAGCTTTTCCGCGCTGCCGGTGGCTCTCTATGGCGTGGTTCTATTATTCGCCGCCATCGCATACTACCTCTTGACGCGCGCTCTGCTCTCGCTGCACGGTCTGGACTCACTTTTGGCTGCCGCCCTGGGTCGAGACCTCAAAGGCATCGTTTCGCTTGTGATCTATGTTGCAGCTATTCCCCTTGCCTTTATCAGTCCATGGCTGTCCATTGGGCTTTATATCACGGTCGCCGTTATCTGGCTGGCCCCAGACCGGCGCATCGAAAAAACCTTAACAAAATAAATGCGATTGTTGGGCGAGGCGCAAACCGCCGATTCTGTCGAGATCGCCCACACCCAAACACTAAACATAGTACTAAATAGCAAAGGATACTCTTGTGCATACTGTTGTCAAATCACCCAATCAAACTGTCCTCATCGGCCCCGACGAGCCCTTTGTCATCATCGGTGAGCGCATCAACCCCACAGGACGCAAGAAATTGGCTTCCGAAATGCTGGCAGGCGACTTTAGTCGTGTGGTCAGTGATGCATTGGCTCAGGTCAAGGCTGGCGCTCACATTCTCGATGTCAACGCCGGGGTGCCCTCGGCAGAACCGCAGAGGGTTGAACCAGAACTGATCGTGCGCGCCATCGAGACTGTGCAATCGGTGACTGACATCCCCCTGAGCATCGACAGCAGCGTGGTGCCGGCGCTCATCGCCGGCATCAAGGCCGCTAAAGGTCGCCCCATCGTCAACAGCGTGACCGGCGAGGCTGAGCGCATGGAAGCCATCCTGCCCATTGTCGCTGAATATGACTTGCCGGTCATCGCTATTTGCAACGACGAGGATGGCATCTCCTACGACCCCATGGTGCGCCTGGCCGTAGCCAAGAAGATCGTCGCCCGCGCTGAAAGCTATGGCATCAAACGCGAGGACATCCTCCTCGATCCTCTCGCCATGCCCGTGGGCGCAGTCAACAGCGCAGGCAGCGACCTCTTTCGGCTGGTGCGCATGTTCCGCGAAGAACTGGGATGTAACTCTGTGTGCGGGGCCAGCAACATCTCCTTTGGCATGCCCAATCGCCATCTGCTGGACTCGGTCTTCGTCCCCATGGCCATCGCTGCCGGCATGACCTGCGCCATCACGAATCCCATCAACCAACAGGTGCGTCACGCCATTTACGCTGCGGATGTTTTCATGGGGCATGACGAATCGTGCATTCGCTATATCATGGCCATGCGCGAAGCTGCGGCGCAAGAGGCTGGCCGCGACAGCGACGCTGGCGAAGCCAGCAGTGGGACATCAGCTGATCGGCGTGCGGCCCGTGATGCGCGCCGCGCAGCTCGCACGGTCGCATAGGAAAGTGTTCACAGTCTCACATGTGAAAATTTGCGCGAATAGAACGCGGATTGCTATAATCGCTGTGATCAAGTTCTGGCTTGACAGGGGTGACTTGATAGGGATGAATCGTCCCTATCAGTCAGAGTTATCTGCGTTGCCGTTGCCAGTGGGTATTGTAGCCAAGTGCTCAAAGTGACAAATCCACCCAGCAGGACGCAACCGCTACGCATCAGCATACAACGCCTGGCAAAGCTCGTGCTCTTGGCGCTGATTGCACCGTTGGCAGCGGCGTATTGCTTTGACAACCTGGTTGGCATCGCCCCTTGGGCGACAATTGTCGCCATCATTGTGTGCATTCCGCTGGCGACAGTTCTGGTGAGCCGCGCGGCGCTTCACGAGATGGATAAAGTCATCCAGGTGGTCGCGCCGTCAGAGCAATTCGATCAAGAGTAACGCTACAGAACTCGTCACCTAAACTGCGGTTGCTTTGAAACCAGGAGTTTTCACAGTTCAAAAACTCCTGGTTTCAAACAGAGCGAAGTATAAAGATGACGAGTTCTGCAACGGCAGATGGAATAAACATCGACAGCGTGCAGGTGAAGACGCTGCACGTCATTCAAAGAGGGAGAGCGCATGGCATCCGAACAAACACCTGTGCAAACGCCCCAACCCGCCTCAGTGGAACAGGCGGCGCCAAAGCCGGGCTTTGGCGAGCGAATGGCAGGCTTTGCCCGTAGGCGACCTTTCCTGTTTTGGTCAATTGTCGTTCTTCTGATCCTCCTCATCGCCAGTTTTGTGATGCCATCCGTCCCACCGCCTCACGTGGCTCTCGGCGGAGAACCCATCAGCATCAATGCTCCGTGGTGGCTCACCAATTCGATCCTCACCACAATCATCGTCGATATCATCATTTTGCTCCTGGCTTTGTTTACAGTTATACGCCTGAGCGTCGTGCCGAATGGTTTGCAGAACGTCATGGAGGCGATTCTCGAATACATCTACGGTCTTGCAGAACAGGTGGCTGGCAAGGCAGCGCGCACTTACTTTCCCTGGGTGATGACGATTTTTCTGTTGGTCATCCTCTCCAACTGGAGTGGATTGGTGCCGGGTGTGGGCAGCATTGGCGTCGTTCAAACGCACGGAGAGGAACACCTGGAAGAAGAACACGATGAGGGAACGCCGGAGCAGGAAGGCACGCCCGAACCCCATGGGTGGAACCGCAATGCGCAGCTGGCCATGGCGGATGGCATGCTGATTCTCCTTTCGCCCGAAGCAAGTTCTACCGCCGCTCCGCTGGCGGCGGAAGAAGCCGACGTGCATTTTGTCCCAACTTTCCGCGCCCCGTCCGCCGATCTCAACATGACCTTTGCCCTGTCCCTGACGACAATGTTCATGGTGCAAGTCTGGGGGGTGCGCGCTCTGGGCGGCTCCTATTTCAAGAAATTCTTCAATGCCAGCGGCAAGGGCTTCATGATTGGGATCAATATCTTCGTAGGCATACTGGAATTGATTTCCGAATTTGCCCGCATCATCAGCTTTGGCTTTCGTCTTTTTGGCAACATCTTCGCAGGCGAGATTGTGCTGGCCACGATGGCGTTCCTGGTCATGTATGTGATCCCTGTACCGTTTTATATCCTTGAAGTGTTTGTGGGTTTTGTTCAGGCGCTGGTGTTCACAATGCTGGCGTTGGTGTTCTTCTCCATGGCGACCGTGGGTCATCATGATGAAGGTCATGAGCATCACTAAATCTCTATAGATCAAAGTAGACATAATGTAGACAACCGGAATCGTTTTTCGTCACAGGATTAAGGAGACTGTCACAATGGATGCAGAGGCGATGAAGCAGCTTGGCGCTGCGCTTGCGATCGGTCTGGGTGCAATTGGTCCAGGCATCGGCATTGGTTTGATCGGCTCGAAAGCCATGGAGGCCATGGGGCGCAACCCGGAAGCTGCCAGCACCGTGCAAACCAACATGATTCTCGCGATTGCGTTTGCCGAATCGATCGCGATCTTTGCGTTGGTGATTGCATTGCTGCTCAAGTTCGTCTAAAAGTTCACGAACATTCTACTGCTGGTTGGGCGGTATGAGAGTGCACCAAAAAGTTGCCCATTCTGGTAGCAGCAAAGTGTTCAAGCCAAAGAGGAGGCTACCTTGAGCGGTATAACTGAGGCATTTAAGATCGAGTGGCCCCTGCTGATTGCACAGATCATCAATTTTTTGATCTTGATGGTCATTCTGCGCGTCTTTCTCTATCGACCAGTTCTCAACATGCTGGCGAAGCGCAAAGAACGCATTGCCCAGAGCATGAAGGATGCTGAACGGGTGAGTGCAGCAGCCCAGGAAGCTGAGCAGGACAAGGCGAAGATTCTTGACGCCGCGCGGCGTGAGGCGCAAGAAATACGCGCCCAGGCCACCCGTGACGCAGAGAAGATCGCCCAGGATGTACGCGCCCGCGCCGAACAGGAAGCCACCGACATTCGCATAAAGGCGCAGACTGAAGCCAGGCAACAGCTCGACACTGCCCTGGCCGAAGCCAATCGGCAGATCGCTGATCTGGCGATACTTGCTACGGAACAGGTGCTGGGGCGAGAGTTGGCCAAGAAGGAAGAACAACAGCGTTTTGTGGCCGAATTCCTTGCCCAACATGGTAGGAGCGCCACAAAATGAGCGACACACAGGCGCGGGCAGGCCGCTATGCTCAGGCCATTCTCCAGACGATGGTCGAACGCTGGCAAGAGGCGCTCGGCCAGGTGCAACATGCAATCGCTGGTGATGCGACGCTTGTCGGCATCTTGAACGACATCGGCAAAGACTCGGCCAGCAAACTCGCAGCATTGGAGAAAGCGCTTCCAGCCGCTTTGCCCACCGAGGTGAAAAACTTCGTCAGGCTCTTGGTTCAAGAAGGCGATTTCGCCCTTTTGCCCCAGGTGTCCGCGACGCTGGTCCAGTCGGCCAGCGGCAAAAGCGGCCCACTCAAGGCAGAGATCACCAGCGCTGCGGAGCTGTCTCCGGAGGAGGAAGCCGACATACGCCGTATGCTCACCGAACAACACGGCGAGAGAATGGTCTTCAGCTTCCGCGTCGATCCATCGCTCATGGGCGGGTTGCGCGTGCGCATCGGCGATACGCTCATCGACACATCGGTGGCAAGCCGTTTGGCGAGGCTGCGCGAGTCCCTCGCTGCGGTTGTGCGCTAATCAGGTCTGCTGCAAAGCAAACGCATTCCAGGAGGAAAGTCAATGGCTGTGCGGACTGACGAAATCACAGCGCTGCTCAAACAGCAGATTCTCAACTTCAAACCCAGCCCCAGTCAAATTGACGTCGGCGAGGTTGTCGAGGTCGGCGACGGCATTGCCCTCATCTCTGGGCTGCAAGGCGCCATGGCCAGCGAATTGGTCGAGTTCACGCGCACAGGCGTCTATGGCATCGTGCTCAACCTGAATCCGGACAATGTCGGCGTCATCATCATGGGCGAATATACGGCAATCGAAGAAGGCGACCTGGTGCGCAGCACCGGGCGCATCGCTCAGGTGCCGGTCGGCGACGGCATCATTGGCCGTGTGGTAAACGCCTTGGGTCAGCCGCTGGATGGCAACGGCCCCATCAACACCGATCGCTTCCGTCTGGTGGAGCGTATTGCCCCAGGCGTGATCAAGCGCCAGCCGGTGAACACGCCTGTACAGACAGGCATCACTGCCATCGACGCGTTGATTCCCATTGGCCGCGGCCAACGCGAGCTGATTATTGGCGACCGACAAACCGGCAAGACGGCCATCGCTGTCGATACGATCATCAATCAAAAGGGCAAAGACCTGTTGTGCGTCTATGTCGCCATCGGCCAGAAGCAATCGAGCGTGGCGCAGGTGGTGGCGACGCTCCAGAAGTATGGCGCGATGGAGTATACGACTGTGGTGACTGCGGCGGCTTCCGACCCCGCCGCCCTCCAATATCTGGCGCCCTTTGCTGGTTGCTCCATGTGCGAAGAGTTCATGGAACAGGGCAGAGATGCACTCATCGTTTTTGACGACCTCTCCAAGCACGCTCAGGCATATCGTCAGGTCTCGTTGCTTTTGCGGCGCCCGCCTGGTCGCGAAGCCTTTCCCGGCGACGTCTTCTACCTTCACAGCCGTTTGCTAGAGCGGGCGGCGCGTCTTTCCGATGAGTTCGGCGGCGGCAGCCTCACTGCACTTCCCATCATCGAGACGCAGGCTGGCGACGTATCGGCCTACATTCCCACCAACGTTATTTCCATCACCGACGGCCAGATCTTTCTGGAGTCGGATCTGTTTTATGCCGGTGTGCGCCCCGCGCTCAATGTAGGCATTTCGGTCAGCCGTGTGGGCGGCGCTGCACAGACCCGGGCCATGAAAAAAGTGGCTGGCCGCCTCAAACTCGAATTGAGCCAATATCGTGAATTGGCCGCATTCGCTCAGTTTGGCAGCGACCTGGACGCTTCGACACAGCGCCAGCTTGACCGTGGCCGCCGCATGTCCGAAATTCTCAAACAACCCCAATACCAACCCATGGGGCTGGACAAACAGGTGATCAGCCTGTGGGCCGTGGGCAACGGCAAGCTGGACAAGGTGACGGTGCCCCATGTCAAAGCATGGGAAGCCGATGCGCACAAGTGGATGGATGACAACCACCCGGAGATCTGCCAGTCCATCTTGCGCAATAAAGACCTGGCGCCGGAGATCATCGATTCGTTGAGTGTGGCTTTGGATGAATTCAACAAGGCGTGGGCGCCGCCTGCGTGACGAATGAGGAGTCTGGGCGAACAGGAAGCAATCCACGCACATGCGCTCCCTGCCGCCCAGCCTGCGGAGGTGACATTTGGCGAATCAAATACGCGAGATTAGACGACGCATTCGTTCTGTCAAGAATATCGCTCAGGTGACGAAGGCCATGGAAGCGGTCTCCGCCGCCAAAATGCGCAAAGCCCAGGCGCAGGTGCTCGCGAGCCGCCCATATGCACAACAAGCGCGCGAGGTGCTCTCCTTTATTGCACGCCTTCCCAATGTTGATTCATCTCTGAGTCCATTGATCCAGGAACGCGCCCAGGTGAAGCGAGTGGGCATCTTACTCATCACTGCAGATCGCGGTCTGGCCGGTGGGCTGAATGCCAACGTGATCCGCAGTTGCGCGCAGTTCATGCGGGAGCAACGTCAGCTTGGCCGCGAAGTCGAAGCCGTCACCGTTGGCCGCAAGGGGAGGGATTGGCTGCTTCGCTATGACCCGGTCATCCGCGCCGAGTTCACCGGCTTTCCCGACAACCCCACAGCCATGCACGTGGGACAGGTTGCGCGTTTGCTGGTGGACGAGTTCACCTCCGGCCGGTATGACGAAGTCCACATGGTGTACACGGATTTCATCAACACGATTCGCCAGTCGCCCCATGTGGAACGTCTTTTGCCTGTGACGCCGCCCACGGATGCGCCAGTGAACATGGCGCCCGAGTATATCTTTGAACCAAGTCCAGAGGTTGTACTCAATCGTGTGCTCTACGCCTTTGTGGAAGTGCAGATGCTCCAGGCGCTCTTCGAGTCGATTGCCAGCGAGCATTCGGCTCGTATGGTGGCCATGCGAAACGCCACAGACGCAGCCAGCGAATTGATCGACACGCTCACGCTGGTTTACAACAAAGCGCGTCAGGAGAGCATCACCAGCGAATTGATGGACATCGTGGGCGGAAAATCGGCGCTAGAACAAATCGAAGCGTAGAGAAAAACATTCAAGTTCGGGGTTCCCGACTTCTTGATGAGGAGGATTCCAACGTGTCAAACCAATACGAAGGTCGCGTATTGAGCGTGATCGGCCCGGTTGCCGATTTTGTCTTTCCCCAGGGCCAGTTGCCAGAGATCTATTCCGCCATCCGGGTGTCAATGGATGACGGTGCTGTACTGACATTCGAGGTGGAGCAGCAATTGGGCGACAACGCAGTGCGTACCGTCTCCATGGGCAGCACAGACGGCGTGCGGCGCGGCATGAAAGGGTTGACCGATGGGGAACCAATCAAGGTTCCCGTTGGGCCAGCAACCTTGGGACGCCTCTTCAACGTCGTCGGAAACACGATCGATGGCAAAGATGCTGTTGTGACGGATGTCTATTATCCGATCCACCGTCGCCCGCCCGGTTTCGATGAGCAGAGCACCCAGGCCGAGCTGTTTGAGACAGGCGTCAAGGTGATCGACCTGATTGCCCCTTTCACACGCGGCGGCAAGACTGGCATCTTCGGCGGCGCAGGTGTGGGCAAGACCGTTGTGATCCAGGAATTGATTCACAACGTGGCTGAATTTCACAGCGGCTTTTCGGTCTTTGCCGGCGTGGGAGAGCGCAGCCGCGAGGGCAACGACCTCATGCGCGAGATGATCGAATCTGGCGTCATCAACTCCACAGTGATGGTCTTTGGACAGATGAATGAGCCGCCTGGTGCGCGCTTGCGTGTGGGCCTGACCGGCGTCACCATGGCTGAGTATTTCCGCGACGAAGGTCGCGACGTGTTGCTCTTCATCGACAACATCTTCCGTTTCGTCCAGGCTGGCTCCGAGGTGTCGTCTTTGTTGGGCCGCCTGCCCAGCGCCGTGGGCTATGCGCCCACTTTGGGCACCGACATGGGCGAGTTGCAGGAGCGCATCACCTCGACCAAGCGCGGTTCCATCACTTCTATGCAGGCGGTCTACGTGCCGGCTGATGACTACAGCGACCCGGCCCCGGCAACGACGTTCGCCCACCTGGACGCCACCATCACCTTGCAACGTTCGTTAGCCGATCAGGGGCTTTTCCCGGCGGTCGATCCCCTTGGCTCCACCAGCCGTATCTTGGACCCCAACATTGTTGGCATGGATCATTATATGGTGGCGCGCCAGGTGCAACAGACGCTCCAACGCTATCGCGACCTGCAAGACATCATCGCCATCCTGGGCGTGGAAGAACTGAGTGAAGACGACAAGATGGTCGTGGCGCGCGCCCGCAAGATTCAGCGATTCTTGACTCAGCCCATGTTCGTCGCCGAGCAATTCACCGGCACGCCCGGTCGCCATGTCAAAGTGGGCGACACGGTGCGGGGCTTCCGGGAGATTTTGGACGGCAAGTATGATGACCTGCCAGAGCAAGCGTTTTACATGGTGGGCGGGATTGAAGAGGCTATTGAGAAGGCAGCGCGCTTGCGCTCGTCGTAACCTGAGCAAAGGGACTGTCAATGACCATCCATGTGGATATCGTTGCGCTTGACCGGCGCATCATGAGCGCCGATGTAGATATGGTCACGCTGCCGGGGGTGGAAGGACAGATGGGCATCCTCCGTGGACACGCGCCCCTGCTGTCGCTCCTCGATCTGGGCGAGATTATCCTGCACAAAGGCAGCGATACGCAGTATGTGGCGGTGCATGGCGGCGTGGTGGAAGTGCGTCCCGACAAGGTGACGATTCTGGCCGACACCGCCGAAAGCTCAGACGAGATCGATGAAAATCGCGCCCAGGACGCGCGGGATCGCGCCCAAAAGCTGTTGGCCGACAACCCACCGCCAGCCCAGCGCGCCAACCTCGAAATGCAAATTCGCAAGAGCAACCTCCGCCTGAAGGTGGCTCGCCAACGCCGCTCCAGCGCCCTGCCCCACTTCGAGGGCGAGGGTCGCTAGGTAACTCCTTGCTCAATGTCACACCCAAGGGCGCAGCATAGCGGCTGCGCCCTTTTTGTTGAATGGCAGAATGTGTTTTGCTCAATTGTCCTGATCGATACACCAGGCGCAAAGGCGTATAGGTGACAAAAAAATTCGGAACAATTCAGTTTGCGCAACAACAATCTTTACAAATTCCGTTACTGCTCGCTAGGTAAACAATTCATACGTCACGAGTTACGAGTCACTCGTAATTCGTAATGGTCGGCGATATGAGCTGTCAACTAAAGACCAATAATTAGCACGACCACGTGCAGCCTTGACTTGGCGGGAATCGGCGCGGGGTGCGCAGCCAGTATCGAAACATCTCGTTCAAATGGACTTTCTCTCCAAAACGATTTGAAACCCACTTCACCCCAGAGTATAATGGAAACCAACTGGTGAAAGTGATGCAAAAGATGACATGTTCGAAAAACACATTGGCATTGATTTAGGAACAGTCAACGTATTGGTGCACGTCAAAGGTCGCGGCATTGTCATGCACGAGCCTTCAGTCGTTGCCATCCGCCCCCGCGATAACACCATGGTGGCGGTCGGCCACGAAGCCTACGACATGCTCGGACGCTCGCCCGAAAGCATCGAGGTGGTGCGCCCCATGCGCGACGGCGTTATCGCCGACTTCGTGGTCACCGAAGCCATGCTCCGCTATTTCATCCAGGCCGTCGTCGGTGGACGACGCACCCTCTTTCGCCCCAAAGTGATGATCAGCACGCCCCGGGGCGTGACCAGCGTGGAGGAGCGCGCGGTTCACGACGCCGCCATGCAGGCCGGCGCCGGCGCCGCCTATTTGATTCCAGAGCCGCTGGCTGCGGCCTACGGGGCCGGCTTGCCCATCGGCACGCCCACCGGCAACATGGTGGTGGATATGGGCGGCGGCACTACCGAAGCGGCGGTCGTCTCCATGTACGACATCGTCGTCTGGAGCAGCGTGCGCGTAGGCGGCAATCGCTTCGATGAATCCATCATCAACTATGTGCGCAAGAAGTACAACCTGCTCATCGGCGAGCAGACCGCCGAAGAGATCAAAATTGCCATAGGGAGCGCGCTGCCCATGGAGCAAGAGCGGTCTATGGAGGTGCGCGGGCGCGACCAGGTGACTGGCCTGCCCAAGATCATGCAGATCAGCAGCAGCGAAGTCACCGAAGCGATGAGTGAACCGCTGCAGGCTGTAGTAAGCACGGTGCGCGCCACGTTGGAGAAGACGCCACCGGAACTGGCCGCGGACATCATCGACCGCGGCATGGTGCTCACCGGCGGCAGCGCGCAACTGCGCAACGTGGCTCAACTGATCACCCAAGAGACCGGCGTGCCCGCCTACGTGGCCGAAAACCCCATTGCCTGCGTGGCTCTGGGCGCAGGGCGCGCGCTGGAGAATTACGAAATCATGCGACGCAGTCTTCCCCTCGTTCCCAATTAGGCGCAAAATCCAATTCTTTTTCAACGAATCCCATAGGAGTCTAGCATGACCGAACGTACACCCGTTGCCACCCTCCACGCGCCCGCTGCCCTCGGCCCATATTCTCAGGCCGTCAAGGCCGGCAACCTGCTCTTCCTCTCCGGCCAATTGGGGCTGGATCCCCAAACCGGCCAGCTGCGAGACGGTATCGAGGCCCAAACGCGACAGGCGCTGGCCAATCTGTCTGCTGTGCTTGCTGCGGGCGGCAGCAGCTTTGATCGCGTCGTCAAGACCGTCATCTTTCTGGCTGATTTGAACGATTTCGGTACGGTCAACGCGCTCTACGGCGAAGTCTTCTCCAGCGCGCCGCCAGCGCGCAGCACTGTGCAAGTCGCGGCCCTGCCGCGCAATGGCCTGGTCGAGATCGAGATGATCGCCTTGTGCGACTGAGAGCCTATTTGAATCTTACAGGCGCCGAAGTCCATGGGTTTGTGTAAGGTTTTTCTCATTTTATTCACCAGAGAGCGCCCCTGTTTGCATAGCTCTCGAACTCGCACTATAATTCTGAATTATCTTAATTTCTGGAGGAATCTTCCGCAGTATGAATCGTGAGCTGTACACCGAGGCCCTGGTGGCCTCCCATCCAATGGCCGCCCTGTTAGAGGAAATCGATCGCTCTCTTCAGGAACCCCAATCCGGCGAAATCCGCAACGGCATCGTAGTCGACAAGCGCCCCAATGAAATCCTCATCGATATCGGTTTCAAGTCAGAGGGAATCGTCTCTGGCCGAGAGATCGAGCGCGTCAGCGATTATTTCGCCAGTTTGCAAATCGGGGACACTGTTCCGGTCTTTGTCATGCGAGAGGACAAAGAAGGCGCAGTGCAACTGAGTATCAGCCGGGCGTTGGCAGAGAAAGACTGGGACTATGCAGAAGATCTGATGCAGACCCAGGCAATCTTCGACGCCGACGTTGAATCGTTCAACCGCGGCGGCGTGATCGTCAAGCTCGGTCAGGTGCGTGGTTTTGTGCCCGCCAGCCAGTTGGTGAGCGGCGCTCAACCCAGCGCAAATGGTGGGGAGGGTATGGATGAACGATGGTCCGCTCTCCAGGGTGAATCGCTCAAGCTCAAGGTCATCGACATCGATCGCAAGCGAAATCGCCTGATCATGTCTGAGCGCCTTGCCATGCGCGAATGGCGGCGCAAGCAGAAGGAGCAACTCCTGGATTCGTTGAAGGAGGGCGACGTCTATGATGGCATCATCACGAGCATTGCTGATTTTGGCGCCTTTGTCGATTTGGGGGGAGCAGACGGCCTGATCCATCTCAGCGAGTTGAGCTGGAATCGCGTCAGTCACCCCACCGAAGTCGTTAAGGTGGGCGACAAGGTCAAAGTGCAGATTCTGAACGTGGACGCTGACCGCCGCCGCATCGGCTTGAGCATGCGCCGCCTCATGCTCCAACCGTGGGATGTGATCAACCAGAGCTATGAGGTCGGCCAAATCGTCCATGGACGGATCACCAAGTTGGTGAATTTTGGCGCATTTGCGCGCATCGATGACAGCGGCGTCGAGGGTCTCATTCACATCAGCGAGTTGTCTGATCGCCGGGTGAATCATCCCAAAGAAGTGGTCAGCGAGGGTGATGAATACGACCTGCGCATCATCCGCATCGACACCGACAAACGGCGGCTTGGTTTGAGCCTGAAACAAGCGCTGCCTCCCGAAGAGAAGCTCGAAGTTGACTGGCAAATTGCCCCCAGCGATGCGGCGTCATCCAATGGCGCAGCCGAGAATGGACACGTGAATGGGCTGGCCGAGCCGCACGAACTCATTCTTGTTGCCGAAGGTTGACCCGTCCTTCCAGGATGCCAGTGAAGATATGCACAGAACGACAGCCGGGAATCTCATTCCGGCTGTCGTTTCATTTTGTCCAACCTGCGTCATACTTTTTTCTGGGTTGACAAAGTGCAACAGAGGTTATTAGAATGAGGGTGCGCTGATTGGGAGAAGGTGCGCCTGTTCGTAAGGTCATGAACGGTGTGAGTAGAGCTGCGCGCTGATGCAAAGCGAACGCCATTGTTCATGCATCCTATGCAAATCAAGCGGAACGATTGTTACGGCGCTGTAGTCGGTCCCTGTGGTAATTTACTCCTATCAGAAGGCATCGGCCAATTCTGCTGTGAGCTAAGGGAAGAATTATGTCAGACAAACTGGATCGCTTTACCAAGCGTGCTCGCCGAGTGTTGACTCTGGCCCAAGAAGAAGCGCTGCGTCTCAATCACAACTATATCGGCACGGAGCATCTTCTGTTGGGGCTTGTGCGCGAAGAGAACGGCGTTGCTGTCAAGGTGCTACGCGAGTTGGGCGTAGAGCCAAGCCAGGTTATCCGCGCAGTGGAGCGCACCGTTGGCCGGGGAGAACGCACACCCTTTGGCAAGCCAACGCTTGCGCCCCGCACCAAGCGCGTCGTGGAACTCGCCATCGACGAAGCCCGTCTGATGGGGCACCACTACATTGGCACCGAACATTTGCTTCTCGGTCTGGTGCGTGAAGGCGAAGGGATCGCAGTCAACGTGCTGCGCGGCCTGGGCATCAACCTGGATCGAGTGCGCACCCAGACCGCGCGCAACATCCTGCAAACTCAGGCCCAGTCCAAAGAAAAACAAAAGAAGGAATCCAAAACGCCCCTCATGGATCAGCTTGGCTATGACTTGACCGCGGCGGCCGAGCAATCCAAACTCGACCCGGTGATCGGGCGTCAGACCGAAATCGAACGTCTGATCCAGATCTTGAGCCGGCGCACCAAGAACAACCCGGCGCTCATCGGCGAGCCGGGCGTGGGCAAAACGGCCATCGTGGAAGGATTGGCGCAGCGCATCATCGAAGGGGATGTGCCGGAGCCGCTGCTCAACAAGCGATTGCTCATGCTGGATGTGGGCAGCCTGGTGGCTGGCACCATGTATCGTGGTCAGTTCGAGGAACGACTGAAAAAGGTCATCGAAGAAGTCATCACCAGCGGTTCGATCCTTTTTATCGACGAGGCGCACATGCTCGTGGGCGCTGGCGCAGCAGGCAGCAGTGTAGATGCAGCCAACATTCTCAAGCCGGCGCTCAGCCGCGGCGAGTTGCAGGTCATCGGCGCCACCACGCTGGACGAATATCGCAAATATATCGAGAGCGACGCTGCTCTGGAACGCCGCTTCCAGCCGATCTTGGTCGAAGAACCCACCATCGAAGAAACAATACAGATCCTCAAGGGTGTGCGCAGCCGTTATGAGGATCACCACAAGCTGATCATCACCGATGAGGCGCTGGACGCCGCCGCGCACCTGGCTGCGCGCTATGTCCCCGATCGGTTCATGCCCGACAAGGCCATCGACCTGGTGGATGAGGCCGGCAGCCGCGTGCGCATGTACAAAGCGCCCTACGCCGCCAATCTCCGCGAAACCTTCATCGACTTGAAGAAACTTCAGAAACAAAAGGACACCGCCCTCGACACCCAGCGTTTCGACGACGCCATTGATCTGCGCTACCGGGAAGTCGAGCTGGAAGCAAAGCTGGCGGAGCTGCGCGAAGGTTGGAACGAAACGGCCAATCAGCCCAAAGTGTTTGCCGAAGACATCGCCGAAGTGGTTGCCATGTGGACTGGCGTGCCGGTCAGTCGCATCGCTGGCGAAGAGCGCGAACGCCTGCTAGAGATGGAAAAGGTCATGCACCAGCGGGTGATCGGCCAGGAAGAACCCATCAAGGCCATCTGCCGGGCAGTGCGCCGGGCGCGCGCCGGCCTGAAAGACCCCCGCCGTCCCATCGGAACATTCATCTTCCTCGGCCCCACAGGCGTCGGCAAGACGCTCCTGGCCAAGACGCTGGCGGAATTCCTCTTTGGCAGTGAGGAAGCCCTCCTCAAACTCGACATGAGTGAGTTCATGGAGCGTCACAGCGTGAGTCGATTGGTGGGCGCTCCCCCCGGCTACATTGGTTACGAGGAAGGCGGCCAGTTGACCGAAGCGATCCGTCGCCGCCCCTACAGCGTCATCTTGTTGGATGAGGTGGAAAAAGCCCATCCTGAAGCCTTCAATATGTTGCTTCAGATCATGGAGGACGGACACTTGGCCGACGCCAAGGGGCGTCGGGTCGATTTCCGCAATACTCTCATCCTCATGACAAGCAACATCGGCGCCAAGGTCATTCAGGGCGCTAACAAGCTGGGCTTTGTCATCAGCCGAGACGACGCCGAGACCCGTGAGCACGAATACGAGAGCATGAAGGCCAAAGTGATGGAAGCCTTGAAGAAGACCTTCCGTCCAGAATTTATCAACCGTCTCGACGGCATCATGGTCTTCCGCAGCCTCTCGCGCGACGAGATCGGCCAGATCGTCGACCTGGAGCTCAAGCCATTGCGTATGCAGCTTTCCGAGCAGGATATCAAGCTGGAAATCACCCAGGAAGCGCGCCTGGCCATCGCCGATGCTGGCTTTGACCCCGATTATGGCGCACGTCCCCTGCGGCGGGTGATTCAGAACCGTATCCAGGACGCCTTGAGCGAGGGTATGCTTGCCAACAAGTTCGTGCCAGGCGATGTCGTCCTGGTGGATTACCGCAACGTAGAACAGCCCGATGGAAAGGTTATCAAGGACTTTGCATTCGACGTGATCGAGCATCAGGGAGCGATGGATGATGTGCTGAGCCAGGCCAGCGAGGTGCTAGACGCCATTTTGCAGTGATAGATAGTGTGAATTGAGAGGGCGGGCGGCAGCAATGCTCGCCCGCCTTTTTGTTGCAGGGCGATCTGGCAAATCGCCTTGTGTTTTTGAATCAATGCAACCCACCAAAAAGGAGAACGTACTGATGAGTGAACGAATCGGTTTTGTCGGCCTGGGGATCATGGGACGCAGTATGGCTCGCAACGTGCTCAACGCTGGCTTTCCTCTGTCTGTGTGGAATCGGACAGCCGGTCGCGCCGAAGAACTGGCGACTGCCGGCGCTCATGTGGGCGGCAGCCCGGCGGATGTCGCTGCGGCCAGCGACATCATCATCACCTGTGTGAGTGACACACCAGACGTCGAGGCTGTGATTCTGGGTGAAAATGGTGTGATCCATGGCGTGCGGCCTGGTTCGTTGGTCATTGATTGCAGCACCATCAGCCCCCAGGTCACCCGCGCCATTGGCGAGAAGTTGGCGGAAAGACAGGTGTACATGCTTGATGCGCCTGTCAGCGGCGGCAGCGAAGGCGCGGCCAAAGGCACGCTCAGCATCATGGTGGGCGGCGATCCCCAGCAGTTCGAGCGGGCGCTTCCCGTCTTTCAAGCCATGGGTAAGTCTATCACTCTGGTGGGCGATCACGGCGCTGGTCAGATGGTCAAACTGGTGAATCAAGTGTTGGTGGTGGGTAATTGCCTGGCCATGTGCGAAGCGCTGCTTTTCGCTCAGGCTGGCGGGCTGGATTTGCAGAAGGCCTACGACGCTGTGCGCAATGGAGCAGCGGGAAGCTGGATGTTCACCAATCGCGCGCCGCAGATCATGCAGCGCGATTGGCGACCTGGCTTCACCATCGACCTGCAAGAGAAAGACATTCGCCTGATCCTGCGCGCGGCTGATGAGATGGGCGTTCCGCTGCCGGGAACCAGCCTCATCTTCCAGCTTTATCGCTCGCTGCAAGCGCGCGGACTGGGACATGAAGGAAATCACGCGCTCGTGAAGGCCCTGGAGCATCTGGCTGGATTCACCGTGGGCCAGAATCCGACGGAGTGATGGGCGTCAAAGCATTTGTGATTACTTTCTCAATCGCGATGTCTGCTATAATTAACTGTTAGTTTGCTTTTGACTTTCGACGATTTTGCACATTACCGAAATGGTTGGCGCGTATCGCAAGGGTGCGAGGCGGGGCGAACTCAGTTGATTGGTTGGCACAACGCCGCTCCCGACCTCATGTCTGCACCGGCGCCAAAACGTTGGGATACACCCCACATGTGGGTCGTTTGGGCCAATCACGAAGAGTGTACAGTAGAAGCAGGTTCTCATGTGGAAGTGGTTGATTGCCATCCTCATCATTGGCGGATTGGCGGTGGGCGGGTGGTATTACTATCAGAATATGTACCTGCCGCAGCAGGCGGCGCAAAATGCTCCGGCCTATGAGACGGCCAGCGTCCAGCGCAGCAAGATCGCCAGCACCGTCAGCGCCACGGGCAGCATTGAGCCGGAGTCGGAAGTCTCCCTCTCGTTTCGCAGCCCGGGCCGTGTGCAAAACGTGCTGGTGAGTGAGGGCCAGACAGTGGAGAAAGGTCAGTTGTTGGCCGAACTGGAGACCACTGACCTGACGCTGGCGCTGGCCCAAGCCAGGGTGAATCTGGAAATCGCCCAGGCCCAACTTGCCAAGCTGATCGCGCCGCCTGACCCGGAGGATATCCTGCTTGCCCAGGCTGCCATCGAAGTGGCCCAGGCATCTGTCGCCGGGGCCGACGCGGGATTGAACAGCGCCCGCGCTGCCTATAACCAGTTGTTTGCCTCTCCCTCAGAATCCCAACGTCAGGTCAATCTTTCCCAACTGCGCCAGGCAGAAGTGAACTTGAGGGTCGCTCAACAGCAATACAATCGGGTGAAAGACCAGCCCAATGTCGGCGAGCTTCCCCAATCGCAGCAGTTGGAGAACGCGACCGTCGCCTATGAGGTGGCGAAGGCTCAGTCCGCGCTGACCGAACCCGATCCCACCCAGGCCCAGGTTGCTGGCGCGCTCAATCAGATCGCCCAGTCAGAGCTGGGCCTGCGCCAGGCGCAATCCAATTTGATCCAGGCGCAAAACAACCTGAAGACCCTGCTCGAAGGGCCGCAACAGGAAGATATCGACATTGCCAATGCCCAGGTGCAGCAAGCCCAGTTGAGCCTGTTGCAGGCCGAAAACAGCCTGGCCAATGCGCGCCTGACCGCACCTTTCGACGGGGTGGTTAGCCGCAAGAACATCCTGTCCGGTGAGCTGTACAGCGGCGGGCTGCCAGCCATCGTCATGTCCGACCTCGATCAATTCCACATGGATCTCTTCGTCGATGAGATCGATGTGCGTCAAGTGGAAATCGGCCAACCGGTGACGATTCGCGTCGATGCGTTGGGCGATCAGGAGATTACCGGCAGGGTGACGGAGATTGCGCCCACGGCGGAGAATGTGGGCGGCGTCATTGCTTATCGCGTGACCATCACGCCCGACGCCACAGACGCGCCATTGCGTTCTGGCATGAGCGCCACTGCCATCATCACCACTGCCGATGTGGAAGACGCCATTCTGGTGCCAAATCGCTACATCCAACTTGATCGCAACAGCGGGCGCGCCTACGTCTACAAGTTGGTGAACGGTCAACCCGTGTTGCAAGAAGTCGAATTGGGGCTGCGCAACGAACGAGAGAGCCAGATCTTGGCTGGTTTGGACGCAGGCGATGAAGTGGCGTTGGTTACTGCCAGCAGCGAAGAACGGCTGCGCGGCGCGCTCTTTGGCGGGGGAAATTAGGTTGCGTCATGGCTGAATCGCAAAATGGCAGCGTTGCGCCGGTCGTCTCGATCCGCGGCGTAACAAAAGTTTACAAGATGGGCGATGTAGAAGTGCACGCACTGCGCGGCATTGACCTGGACATCTTCCCCGGCGAAATGACCGCCATCATGGGGCCAAGCGGCAGCGGCAAATCGACGCTCATGAACATCATCGGCTGTCTGGATGTACCCACAGACGGTGCGTACTATCTGGATGGCGTGGATGTGAGCCGTCTGCGCGATGACCAACTGGCCGACATCCGCTGTCGCAAGATTGGCTTCGTCTTTCAGAGCTTCAACCTGCTGGCGCGCACGACTGCGCTGGCCAACGTGGAACTGCCCCTCATCTATTCGGGCGTGAGTGGTCGACAACGTCATCGCCGCGCCGCCGAATCGCTGCAACTGGTAGGGCTGGGCGAGCGCATGCACCACAAACCCAACGAACTTTCGGGCGGCCAACAGCAACGCGTCGCCATTGCCAGATCGCTGATCAACGAGCCTTCGATGATTCTGGCCGATGAACCCACCGGCAATCTTGACACAAAGACGAGTATCGAGATCATGGAGCTTTTTCAGCGCCTCAATGTGGAGCGCGGCATCACGGTCGTCTTTGTCACCCATAACGTGGAGACGGCGGATTATTGTCATCGGGTGGTTTTCATTCGCGACGGCGTGGTGGAGCAAGACCGA
Source organism: uncultured Caldilineaceae bacterium (assembly GCA_964560495.1). GTDB lineage: Bacteria > Chloroflexota > Anaerolineae > Caldilineales > Caldilineaceae > UBA5069. The sequence continues at coordinate 20,178 of CAZLMM010000039.1, read as the reverse complement.
CGCCATGAGCCCAAAGCGGGCATCTATCGGCCTGCACCACTGGAAGAGAGAGCGACTGCCGCCATGTCCATGTCTGTGAACGGTCATCATGCAGCGCAGGAGAAAATGCAAGCATGAAATTCATCGAGTCGATCCGTGTGGCAATGCGGGCGCTGGCTGCCAACAAGTTGCGCAGTATGCTGACCATGCTGGGGATCATCATCGGCGTGGGCGCGGTCATCGCCCTCATGTCCATCGGTCGCGGTGTGGAAAAGTATGTGACTGACCAATTCGCCGGGCTGGGCAGCAACCTGTTGATCATCGTGCCAGGGCAGATTCAGGATGGGCCGCCCGATCCGCGCTTGGCCGGGCAGGTCAAACTGCTCACCATCGGCGACGCCCAGGCCATCAGCGATCCATTCTACACGCCCACTGTGGCGCAGGTTGCTCCGCTCTTTCTGGGATCAGCCAACATTTCCCGCGGCGACAAGAGCGTTCAGGCGGATGTCAACGCCACTTCACCCACTTTTTCGGAAGTGCGCAACTGGAAACCGACTATCGGCAGCTTTTTCAGCCAGGATGACTACGACTCCCGCGCGCGCGTTGTCTTGTTAGGCTCCGACACCTATGAAAAACTTTTCGAGCCGAACGAATATCCCATTGACCAGACGGTGTTGATCAACGATTTAGTCTTTCGCGTCATCGGCGTTATGGAAGAAAAAGGTGGCGGCGGTCCGGGCGGCAGCCTCGACGAGTCGATTTTCCTGCCGCTTAGCACGGGCCAAGACCGCCTCTTTCGTAGCAAAACCGTCAGCGGCGACTATCAGGTCAACGTGATTTACGCATCCATCAAATCCCCGGAACTGATGGAAGAGGCGCAGGACGAAATTGCCGCGCTCATGCGCGACCGCCGCGGCATCAACTATCTGGACGGCGACGATTTCACGATCATCAGCCAGAATGACATCATCTCGGTCTTTGGCGACATTCTGAGCGCGTTGACTATTTTTCTGGGCGCAATTGCCGGCATTAGCCTGCTGGTGGGCGGCATCGGCATCATGAACATCATGCTGGTCAGCGTCACCGAGCGCACCAGAGAGATCGGCCTGCGCAAAGCCGTGGGCGCCAAACGCCGCGATGTCTTGATCCAATTCCTGGTCGAGGCTGTGACCCTGGCTGTGGTGGGTGGTTCGATCGGCATTGCTCTGGGAGTGGCTGGGGCCACTGGCATCAGCGTTGCCTTCGAGACCTTTGAGGCGGTGGTAGGCGTCGACGCGGTCATGACATCGCTCTTCTTTTCTATGGCTGTGGGTCTCTTTTTTGGCATCTATCCGGCCTATCGCGCCAGCCGCCTGAACCCAATCGACGCGCTGCGCTATGAATGAACAACAATCGTCCATTCTCTCTCTCATGCGAAGATGGGGTTTGTCTCCATTTTGGTTGATTGCCCTGGCGCTGTTGCTGACGGCTTGCGGCGGCGATGCCTTTGGCACGCCCACCCCCATTCCAGCCAGCATCGTGCGTCCCGTGCAGCCTTCGCCAGTCTATTCCACTGCACAACCCCGCTTTCGCCTGGAGGACGCCACTCCTGAACCGGTCTTTGTCACTCCTGCGCCAGAATCAGCCAGTCTCTCGGCCATGCCTGCCCGGCGTGCGCCGGCGCAACCCGTTATGCCCCAGTTTCCAACAGCCATGGGCATTGCCACGGGCGGCGCGACTGTAGTGGACGAACCCGGAGGACGCTCGGTCGCTTCGCTGCCGGCTGGCGGCGTTGTCACTGTGACCGGGCGGTCTGCAGACGAGCGTTGGCTGGCCGTGTTTACGAGCAATGGGACTGCTGGCTGGGTAGGCGCCAACTCATTGCGGCTATTTGGCAGCGATGATCTCACCACTGTGGATCGCGCTATCTCCATGGCGCCGGTCGCCACACTCCTGGCCGAAGCCATGTTGCCTGTTGCATCGCCCATGAGCGTCTATCTGGAGTCGCTGACTGCCACGCCCACCCCGCCAGCAGAGCTGCCCAATGGCGCTGAGATGGCGGGCGTCGTTGTCAGCGACAGCCGTCTCAACGTGCGCTCTGCGCCCACGGCTGATGGGGAGATCATCGCCAAGTTGGAGCCGCAAGCCAGCGTGACCGTGACAGGTAGAGATAGCGAACAGAGGTGGCTGCAAGTTCGTCTGGATGACGGGGTGGGTTGGGTGGCAGCGCAATTTGTGCGAGTGCAAGGCGACGGCTCATCGCTGCCAATCGCTGGTGAGTGACCTCATCCCGAACGCCCATTGCCCCTCAATGGGTTTCATTCAAGTGGTGCAGAACGCCCGTTCCGAACGGAATGACAAAGACTGGCCTGGTATCGACCACGTGCACTACGTCGTCGCCTGAACGCCCTCTTTGCGCAGTGTATGATGGCTTTCCACCAGAGGGCGCAGAACCTCCAGGCGTTGACTCAGATGCTCCAGGAACGCCCACACGATGGGCGAAAAAAAACGCTCCTGATTCCAAATGAGTTTGAGCGTGCGCTGAAACGGCCTCCCACTCACGGGAAGCGCCGTCAACATCCCCAGTTCGATCTCCGATTTCACCACATATTCCGGCAGGATCGTCAGGCACGTTCCCATGGCCACCGCCCGCTTGATGGATTCCATAGCGTCGAACTCTGCGCCGATCTTGGGCGTGACGCCGTGGTTGCGCAGAACGTCGTCCAGCCAGATACGCGTCTGGCTGTTGCGCTGACGCACGACAAACGTCTGGCTGCCCAACTCGTCGATGGTCACCTCTTGGCGCCCGTGCCAGGGATGCTTCGCCCCGATGATCACCATCTGCTCGTAGTCGCCCAAATGAAGCACGCCAAGCCACGCCTCGCCGGTGGAGTCCAGCTCGCCTTCGATAAAGCCCAAGTCAATCCGTCCCGCACGTAGATCGGTGAGAATTTGTGACGTAATGCCCGTCTGCAAGCCCACAGTCAGATTGGCGTAGATTGAGCGAAATTCCTGAATCCACTCTGGCAGTAGATAGATGCCAACGCCCGGCGTTGCGCCCAGGGTGATCTGTCCAGCGCTCAGGTTGCGGACATCAGTGACGGCGTTTTCGGCCTCCGAAACCAGACGAAAGATTGCCCGTGCATAGCGATAGAGCGTCTCGCCCTCATCGGTGAGTGTAACCCCGCGCGGCCCACGACACAGCAGCCGGGCTCCCAAGCTGGCCTCCAGATCATGAATATGCTGACTCACGGCTGGTTGGGTCATGAGCAGTCGTTCCGCGGCGGCATTCATTGCGCCTGTCTGCACGACCGCCGTAAAGATTTCGAGTTTGTAGAGATTGATCATGGTGTTGTTGAGCGCATCCTCCCATCGCCTATAAGTTTTACTTATATTGATCATAAGCAATTGAGGGGAACTGGGCAACTTCGAAAGGGTGTATAGTAGAGCCCGACCCGATGCACGGATGCAAACGTGCGCCGTCATAACTGCGATTGGTTTGCAACCAGGAGTTTTCATTGTCCAAGAATTCCTGGTTGCAAAGAGAGCGAAATCAAGAAAAGAGGGACACTCCTTTGAACACAGACGCCATTCGATCAGATTCACATTCCTGGCAGCGTTCGTCCATGGTCGTTGTACTGTTTGCAGCCATGACGCTGCTGATTGCGTGCAGTCCCAGCCAGCCGGCGCCCGCGCAACAGGCGGAACCAGCCGCAGCCGTCGCACCAGTAGAAGTCAATGCGAAGCTCGCTCCTCAAGAGTATCAAGAACAATTTGTCGCCTCCGGCGCTCAGCACCAATTGATCGACGTCCGCACGCCCGAGGAATTCGCCAGCGGTCACATTCAGGGCGCCGTGAACATTCCCGTTCAAGAACTCCCCCAGCGGCTCAGCGAGATCAGCATGGATGAGCCAGTGGTTCTCTACTGTCGCAGCGGCAATCGCAGCGCCCAGGCTGCGCAGATTCTTGATGAAGCCAACTACCTCCAGGTCTATGATCTGGGCGGCATTGCAGCCTGGCATCAGGCCGGTCTACCCATCGAATAAGGTCTTTGGATATTTGAGGAGTTCTTCCCAATGAGTTTTCTTTCCCAGTTGTTTGGCGGCGGCGTCAATGTCAAGCGGATGACGTGCGCAGATTACAAAGCACGCTTCATGGACGGCAAGGCGCCGCACACCCTGGTGGATGTGCGTATGCCGGACGAATTCGCCAGCGGTTATATCCCTGGCGCAATGAACATCTCCCTCCAAGAATTGGGGCAAAAGATGAAGCGTATCCCCAAAGAGAAGCCGGTGATTCTCTATTGTCGTAGCGGCAATCGCAGCGCGCAGGCAGCGCAGGCGCTCATGCAGGCCGGATACGATGAAGTCTATAATCTGGGTGGCATTATCGATTGGACGGCCCACGGGCTGCCAGTAAAGAAAGGCAAGTAAGAGACGTAAAGGAGGTAAACGATGATTCTTCGCTATTTCTATGATGACAGGCTAGCCCAGGCTTCCTATCTAGTGGGGTGCGCCAAGACCGGAGAGGCTCTCGTGGTGGACCCCATGCGCAATATCCTGCCCTATCTCAAGGCGGCGGAAAAGGAGGGTTTGCGCATCACCCATGTGACCGAGACCCACATCCACGCAGATTTCGTCAGCGGCAGCCGTGAGCTGGCAGCCGCCACCGGCGCGACCATCTATCTAAGCGATATGGGGGACGCCAATTGGAAATACGCCTTTGCTGACGAGCCGAACGTCATCCTGGTGCACGACGGCGATAGTTGGATGGTGGGCAACGTCCGTATCGAGGTCATCCACACGCCAGGCCATACGCCGGAACACATCTCTTTCATGCTCACGGATACAGCCGGCGCCAACCGGCCCATGGGCGTCTTCACCGGCGACTTTCTCTTCGTGGGCGATGTTGGCCGCCCTGACTTGTTGGAAGAGGCGGCTGGCTACAAAGGCACGAAAGAAATCGGCGCGCGCCAGCAGTTCCACAGCGTCAGGCGCTTCAAGAATTTACCCGATTATCTGCAAATCTGGCCCGGACACGGCGCAGGAAGCGCCTGCGGAAAATCGCTAGGCGCAGTGCCATCCACCACGCTCGGCTATGAGAAACTCTTCAACCCCGCCTTTCGCTTTGACGCCGAAGACGCCTTCGTCGCCTGGCTGTTGGATGGTCAGCCCGAACCGCCTCGCTATTTCGCCCAGATGAAAAAAGTGAACAAAGAGGGGCCAGCACTGTTGCGCACCCTGGAGCAGCCCGGCCATTTCGAACGCGCCACCCTTGACGCCGTCATCGAAGACGGCGGCCAGGTCTTCGACCTACGCAGTCGCGGCGAGTTCGCCTGGGCGCATGTAGCGGGTACAGTGAACATCCCAGCCACCAGCAACACCTACTCCACGTGGATCGGGTGGTTTGTGGACTACAATCGCCCCCTCTATCTGATTCTGCCGTCGCTGGACGCGCTGCCAGCCATTCTCAGCGACCTACGCGCCATCGGCGTGGACGATATCCCTGGCTATTTTGGCCCAGATGTGGCGGCCCACAAGTCGCAATCGCTGCCGCTAATCACTGCGGAGGAGCTTGCCCAACGCATGAGCCGCAACGGGCTGACGGTGCTCGATGTACGCGGACGGAGCGAGTATTTGGAACAACACATCCGAGGCGCCAGGCACATCCCGCTGGGCTATCTGCCGCAACGCATAAACGAGCTGCCCCAAGACAAGCTGATTGTCACCCAATGCGCCACGGGCTATCGCTCGCAGATCGCAGCCAGCATTTTGCAGGCGGCCGGCTTCAAATATGCGACTGCGCTCAACGAGGGCGCTGAAGTGTGGGGTCAGTTCCTCCCTACTGAACCGGAGATCATTCCGATTCAGGCGGCGGGCGAAAAGTAGCAAAAGTTTGCTTGTTGAAAGGGCGTGAACGGCGGCTCAGTCGCTTTTCTGCAACGGTGCGCCCTTGCCGCCGCCGTTCACGCCTCTACGAACACGCCCAGATCATTCGACAGATCGCATGGCATTCACCAGTTCGCCCCACACAACCCTGCCTCTGGCGCGGCAAGCTGCTTTCAGCATCAAGCGCTACTTGCCCTTCCTGACGTGGATACCAGCTTACCGCCGCGGCGATCTGGCCGGCGATCTACTGGCGGGATTGATCGTGGCGGTGATGCTGACGCCTCAAGCCATGGCCTATGCATTGCTGGCTGGGCTGCCCCCCCAGGTGGGACTTTATGCCAGCATTGCGCCTCTGGCGATCTATGGACTGTTGGGCAGCAGTCGGACGCTCTCCGTGGGGCCGGTCGCCATCGATTCCCTGTTGGTGGCCGCAGCCCTTGCGCCGTTAGCCGCTGCGGGCAGCCCGCAGTATCTACAGCTTGCGTTGACGCTGGCCTTCCTGGTTGGGCTGATCGAGGCGCTTATGGGCTTCCTGCGCCTGGGTTTCCTGGTGAACTTTCTCTCCAAGCCCGTCCTGGTTGGCTTTACCAACGCAGCCGCCATGGTCATCGGTCTGAGCCAGGTCAAGAACCTGCTCGGCGTGACGATTCCCAGCACAGAGAGTTTTTTCGAGCAATTGACGCTGCTGGCGCAGAACATTTCAACCATTAACTGGAAAACGACGGCCATCAGCGTGCTGAGCATCGGGATTCTGCTCTTCTTTCGCAACCGCCTCGCCCCGCTTCTTCAGCGGATGGGCGTGTCAGCTGCGATTGCCGCGCTGGCGGCGCGCACGGCGCCTCTGGTGGTTGTGATCCTGGGCATCATTCTGGTGCAGGCATTCGATTTGGCAGCGGCGGGCGTCAAGGTGGTGGGCAATGTGCCGGCGGGCTTGCCTGGCTTGACGTTGCCCACCTTGGATCCTTCTACGCTGACGTCGCTTCTGCCCCCAGCTCTAGCCATCGCCATCGTCGGCTACATGGAAGCCATCTCGGTGGCGAAGTCACTGGCGAGCAAGCGTCGCGAAACAATCGATTCGGATCAGGAGTTCATCGCGCTGGGGGCGTCCAACCTGGGCGCATCCTTCACTGGCGGTTATCCAGTCACGGGTGGTCTGAGCCGCTCGGCGGTCAATTTCACATCAGGGGCGAATACGGGGCTGGCCTCCATCGTCACAGCGGGATTGATTGCGCTGACCGTACTCTTTTTCACACCATTCTTCCGCAATCTGCCAGTGGCGACCCTCGCTGCGATCATCGTCGTTGCCATCGCCAATCTCTTTGATCTGAAGACAACACGCTTCGTCTATCGCTACAGCAAGAGCGACTTTGCTGCGTTGGCAGTGACCTTCATCGCCGTGTTGACGCTCGGCATTGCCACGGGCATTCTTGTGGGCGCGGCCGCGTCTCTTCTGTTGTTCATCTGGCGCACGAGCAAGCCACACATCGCCATCGTTGGCCGGGTGAACTCTAGCGAGCACTATCGCAACGTACTACGTTATCGCGTGCGAACATGGCCTGAAGTGGTGCTCATGCGCATCGATGAGAGCCTTTACTTTGGCAACGCTGGCGCGCTGGCCGACGTCATCATGGCCCAGGCGGCGGAGAATTCTCAAGCGCGTCGCATTGTGCTCATCTGCTCTGCGATCAACGCAATCGACGTGAGCGCGCTGGAAATGCTGACGACCCTGGCGCAGGATTTCGACCGTCAAGGCATCGAACTGCATCTGACCGATGTGAAGGGGCCGGTGATGGATCGCTTGGAGGACATCGGTTTTGTTGATCTGCTGGGACGGGAGCGCATTCACCTCAGCGTCCACGAAGCCATGAAGTCACTAGGGTATGTTCAAGATTGATTGAAGATCGTTGAGCCAATCACTGAGAAGGAGTTGATTTTATGCCATTATTTGAGTTTGTGTGCGTTCGCTGTGGGACGATGTTTGAGCACCTCGTGCGCAGCGGTGGGGCGCAGGAAGTGACCTGTCCCAAATGCAAAGGGACGAAGGTGCAGAAACAGTTCTCGTCCTTCGCGGTCAAGGGTAGCTCATCGAATGGAAACGCCCTCACTAACGCTGCGGCCTGCGCCCCAGGCGGTGGCTGAGGAGTGAGGACCACACGCTGACCGTGAGTCGGCGAGGAAGTTCGAGTGTGAGCAAGAGTACGCGCACGAAAGAGTAGAAAGAGATAGGTATGGATGCAAAAGTAGTTTGGCGCCAGCGGATGACCTTTGATGCGTCGGCGGATAGCGGATTTACTGTGACGATGGGGGCCGATCCCTCGGTGGGCGGCGATGATGATGGCCCACGCCCCATGGAGTTTTTGCTCATGGGGTTGGCAGGCTGTACGGCGATGGATGTGCTCTCCATCCTCAACAAGAAGCGTCAGAAGGTAACCGGTTTCGAGGTGCGCGCCCACGCCGACCGTGCCCCCGGCCACCCCAAAATCTTCACAGCTATCACGCTCCACTACATCGTGCGCGGCCAGGGGATCGATCCCGCGGCGGTGCAGCGCGCCATGGAGCTCTCGGAAAAGACCTACTGCCCGGCCCAGGCCATGTTCAGTCAGGTCGCGCCCATTACCCTCAGCTACGAGATCATCGAAGAGACGCCCCCCGCGTGAGGGACGCATCAAGATCGAGTGGGGTGTATACAGAGTCGATGATGGCTGTCTGGATCTCTTCTTCCCAACGGTAGAACGAGGAGTAGCGGCCGCGATTGGCTTCTGGGTCGGCGCCCACGCCACCGATGATGTAAATGAAGCCGCTCTGGATCGACGGGTCGCACCAGAGACCAGCCAAGAGGCCGTAGGCGTCGCCGGCATGACCCCACAACTGGGGCGACCCTTCGATGATATGACGGTCGCCGCCCAGAGCGTCCCGTACAGCGGTGGTGCGCTGCGGGCCAAGCCCCCAGGCGCGCATGAGTCCGTTGTAAGGGTCGCCGTTGGGCGCAGCGGGATCGTAGCGCCAACGCACCGTGAGCATCTGCGCCATAGTCGCCGGTTGGACAATTTGCATGTCGCCGCAGCGCCCGCCGTGCATGAACAGACGCATGACCTTGACCAGGTCGCGCGCCGAGATGCGCAGCCCTCCCTGGGGTGAAAAAATCGTGCCGTTCGTCCCAATAGAATAGTCGTCCAGGCGCAATAGCGGACGCCTCCCCTGGTAGTCATCCACTTGAGCGACCCACGGGCCGTCAGGCGTCCACACGCCGTCACGCTGTTTGCGATAGAGCACAGCGATCTGCCCGAAACCCTCGTCTGAGAGCAAATTCACATTGAAGCCGCCGTCGATCTCCAGGGGGTGCAGGATGTGGTCGTGGACATAGAGGTCGAAACGCTCGCCCGAAACCCGCTCGATGATCGCGCCTAGCACGCCGAAGTTCAAGTTGCAATAAGAGAAGAAACGCCCCGGCGCATGAGTCATGTCAGTGTCCATGCTCCTGCGGGGCATAATCATCAATGAAAATGTCTCTGTGTTCTCAGCGTCTCCGTGTGAGCCTATTTTTAGGTTAGCGTGGGGCGCGGCGAAGTGTGCGCCGTTCTCGTAGAGCGCGCCGCCAGGGTGAAAGAAATCTCGCAGGGTGTGGGGCGGCGCAGCGCTATAAAGGCTGCCATCGCGCAGGGAAGAGGTGTGGCTGAGCAACATGGCCGGCGTGATGGGCGTCGTCGGGAAGTGGGGATTGCGCAGGCGAAAGCCCAATAGGTCGCTCACGTCGTCATTCAGCCCGACCAGCCCTCGCTCCACCAACTGCATGAAGGCCAGGCTGGCAACCAGCTTGGAGATGGATGCAACACGAAATTTTGTCGCCGGCGTTGCAGGCAGGCTTCGCTCCTGGTTCGCCGGGTCGAACCAGCGGCTGCCGAAGTAGCCTTCATAGACAACCTGGTCGGCTTTGACCAGAACCACTGCCAGGCTGGCCAGCTCGCGCCCCGGCTGGCGCATGAGCATCGCCAACGTGCGGTCAAGCGTTGAGTGGTCGAATGCTCCACCATGAATCATCGCTTCGCTGTCCATCTACTGCTCGCCAGGTAAACGATCCATACATCACGAGTTACGAGTGACTCGCAACTCGTGATGGTCGGCGATATGAGCTGTCAGTCTAGAGATCAATAATGAGTCGCGGCTTGCAGCATGGTCACTCCTTCTTGTTGAGATTGTAGCATAGCGCCGCCCTCCCAGTGTCACTCAAACGGGTGCATTCAAAGTACGTTTGCTGTAGGGAATGACCACCTGTAACTGATTTTGAATACATCCTGTTGAATACGGAACGCCGCTGTCCCTAACGCCTATGACCAGCGGCGTTCCGCGTCTGGAAAGCGCGCGAAAGATGATAGGAATATGATAGTCGCGCGATAGTCGGGAACTGCTATACTTCGCTCTGTTTGAAACCAGGAGTTTTTGAACTGTGAAAACTCCTGGTTTCAAAGCAACCGCAGTATAGACTGTAGCACAGGTCAAGTTGACCGAACTCACCTCGTCTTCCCCGGGAGTGAGCTGCTTTTGGAACGATTGCTCAAAGAGACGCTCATTCCCCCGAGAGCGTCTCTGTTATCGAGAGGGACGCAAATGTTGTCAACAGTCGAACAATCCGGCGCCGCCCAGGCTGCGCTCGACGAGGTGCGCACCCTCTTGCAAGGCGAGAGGTTTCAGGAAGCGAGCTGTCTCATGGCCGAGTCAATCGAGATGTTCCTCGACGGGGCCGCCCTCCCCTCGGTTCAGTCGTTGCTCACGGCGTTTCCCACTCGCCAATTCGAGGAGGACGCCTATCTGCGCTTCGTGGAGGGGATGGTTTACGCCCGCCGCGGTCAGGCGACTGAGGCGCTCAACCTGTTGGAGCGCGCCCGCTTTTCTTTCATGCACACAGAACGCGACTATGGACGCGCGGTGGTGTGCGCGCTGGAAATGTCACGCGTGCGCCAAAGTCACGAGGACTTCCGCACTGCCTATTATCATCTCTATGACGAGGTTGCCCCGCTCATCTCGGCCGGTCTGGTGCAAGACCCGCTGGCGCGCGGGCAATACCTCCTGCGCCTGGCCGAACTTGCGCCCGACATGGGCAGGCTCCAGGAGAGCAACGAGACGGCGGCGGAAGCGTTGCGCATCTTCCGCGAGGCCAACGATGTGGCTGGCCAGTTTCGGGCTCTGGCGCGCCTGGCCACAACAGCCTGTGAAGTAGGCGACTTGAGCGCAGCAGATTCTTGGGTCGATCTGGCGGCTCGCTGCCTGGACAATGGCGATCTGGGCAAGAGCGCCCAGGCCCGCCTGGTGAATCTGCGTCTGCATCTGGCCTGGCATCACGGCGACCTGGAAAAAGCGTTGCGCCTGGCCGAAGATTTTCGCAATCTGGCAGACAATGAGCAATTCCGCATCTACCGCCTCTACGCCCGCATCCTGGCAGGCAATTTGCTGCGCGGGTTGGGGCGCTTCCAAGAGGCCGGGCGTTGGTATGCAGAAACCCAAGAGCTAATCCACAAACTGAGCCATGACCGCTACCAGCCCTGGCTGGATGTACAGATGGGGTGGCTGCGTGCATTGGAAGGCCGCCTGGGTGAAGCGCGCGCCCTGGTGCAATCAGCTCTGCAAACGAGCGATCTGGGTCAGGCGATGAGCTTCAAGGTCTTTCTGGCGGTCGTCAATATCCTCGATGGGCATTTGGCTGTGGCGCAGTCGCTACTCAACGAATCCCGCACCTTTTACACGGCGTCAGGCGACGAGCTTTCTGTGTATGCGATTGGCCTGTACCAGGCGTTGGTCGCTTTGCGCCAGGGCGACGAGACGACTGCCCTGAAACTGCTTGCCCGCTCCCTGGGGTGGATGGATCGACGGCGCATCGACTATTTCCCCCATTGGTGGCATCCCGCCCTCGTCGCCGAGGTGTGCGCGTTTGCCGCGGTGGCGGCCTGTTGCGGAGATACGAGCGAGCGCATTCTTTTGCGTCGGCTGCGGCGCGAGGGCGCGCCCGCCTTACGCCGCTATGTGCTCGACGCCGACCCCCAGCGTCGCAATCACTCGCGGCGCCTGCTGCGCATGTTGGGTGTCAGCCCCATGGATGTTCTGGATGGCGTGCGCAAAGAACCTGTGCGCACGGTGCTGGAGGAATACTTGTTGGATGGTCGTCTGCGCTGGGAAGGTTTTCATGAATTGTGGAGCGAGCTGGTCTCAGCCAACCATCGCCGCACACCCAACCCAACCATGGTGGCGGTCTTTGCCCTCTTTGTCAACGGCGCGTCGCGGCGGGAGATCGCCGGTCGCCTGGGCTGCGCCGCCAGCACGGTGCGCAATCACATTACGGTTATCTATCACCACTTCGGCCTGCCAGATCCCCACGGCGAGCGCCATGTGCGTCATGACCGCCTGGCGGAAATCGCCTTCGAGCGGGGGTTCATCAGCCGGCGACCGGGGTGAGTGGTAAGCAGTCAACCACAGAGGACGCAGAGGAACACAGAGAAAGTAGTTAGAAATGTCCCATAATTTGCCCTCTGAGCAAGGGAATCATTCATTTTTGTAAGGTGCAGGACGCAATTTGGGGACTTTAAGGAACAATACAGGCCCCAAAAGCAGGCGTATTCTGTTCAAAAAAACAGGCTCACACAGAAACACGGAGAACACAGAGATAGTTTCGCCTTATTGGCGCTGCCAGACGTATGGCTTATCCGGCAGATAGCCGGAATGGACGGCCTTCTCCGCCGCCCCAACAGCGCGACCCCACATCAAGACGCCCTCTCCCCCGAGGGCGTCTTATGAAAAGTAGGTGAACGACGGTTCGAGAGCGTTGTCGATGAATAAGGAGATATTAAAACATGTCACCAAAGTATGTTACACGCGTTGAGGATGATTTCTGGACAGGGAGCAAGATTGTCACGCGACAAGAAGCAACTGGAGTGGAGATGGCAGTGGCGTCTGTGGCCCTCGGAACAAACTTGATACGGTGGTTTGTCAACTCAGACCGAAAGAATTGCGTGGAAGCTGTACTTGCGTTGATTAACTCTAGGCAGTGGGAAAAAGCAATTGTTGCAACTGATGACTTGATCAAAAGTTCTTCTGGTGAAGTGCGCACTCTCGGTAACTATTTCCGGGCGATCGGAACACGCCAATTAGCCAGATTCCCGATGACGGCTATCGAGTGACAGTGGCAGATGGCGAAGTCAACATAAGCGCAAATCGTGTGTATCTACCGGTGATTATGCACACAACTACGGCGCCCTCTCAGCCAGGCATTTATGGCAAGGTAACCCATCAAGGTGAGCCAATCCCTGGCATCAACCTCTTGTTGCGCTTCTACGATGGCTCATCATGGTCAACTGTGAATGCCGCAACCACACAGTCCGATGGAACATATCTCTTCGTCGATCCGCCTGCGCTTGCATCTGGTCAGCGATATTACGTACGTTATCAAAACAGCGACAGTGGGGGAAACGTATCCAATCCAGTGTACCTTTGGCTTTGGTATAGCATCGACATTGATAGCTATGAGGTGGGTGATAAGATGCACGGCGGTGACTTTGACATTGCCGAGATCGCCCTCCAATCGCCTGGCTCTAATGCGATTGAGACATTACCCACCACGTTCACATGGACGCCGCGTACAGCTACGCCCATGGACAGCTATGAATTCGATCTCTATGATTTGAACAGCGATGCATACTTCTACACCGATCCGCCTTTAGGTTACGTAGACAGCTACACATTGCACACCTTGCCCGATAGCTTCGGCTTTGACACAGAGTATTTATGGGAGGTATGGGTTTATGCACCCGATGGAGGATTCGGTATCTCTTACGGGACGCACTTCATCACATTTGCAGGCTCTACCAGCGGATCGAATGAACAACTGTTCCCCACTGACGGGCGCATGAAACTCACCACAGAGCGATTCATTAAGCGGCAAATATGCGCTCATTTGCTTGACGCTTGTGACTACGCCAACTTACCCATAACGATGTCAAGATAGAGCCTGTTGAGTATGTCAGGAGAATCAACAATGAATACAGAAAGACAAGCAATGGTTCGATCCGGCAGACAAAGTATATCACGCGGCTATCACTCTTGCAGCTATTGCGGCGGTTCCGGACGCATCGAAGGAGAGTGCAATCCATGCGGCGGTACCGGCCGCACATGGAATGGATCCATCTGCCCGCATTGCGGCGGGCTTGGCAGAAAAGATTTCACCTGTCCTATATGTGGCGGAAAAGGTTACATTTGGTCCCCAGATTGATGGCATATGCAGTAATGAGATTCGCCCAAAGCATCTCGTCGACTGGAACTCAATGAGGAGATCATATGCGCAGAGTTGATTTGCTGCAAGCCATCCTGGCAAGCTGTTTGCTTCTTATCGGGTTCTTGCCCAATGCAGCTTCCGTCCAGGTGCGTGCCGCGTTGGGCGCCGACAAGCGACCGTTGGGGCTGACAAATCAGCAGGCAGTGAATGATCCTCCCCTGCCGCCGCTGCCCGGCGATCTGCCTGATGAGGTCGAGAGGGCGCATGCTCGCCAAGCAATCGAAGACGCATTAAGGAAGCTGCTGGAGCATGGCGAAGAATTCCATGTTGCGCACCCGCCCGAAATCGTGGTAGAGGGCGAATGGGGATATGGCATTGTGGAAGTGCAAACAAGCGATGAGACGGTCGCTACGCCGCTGACGATTTTAGTGCGGCGCTTACCCAATGGCGATTGGCAGGCCCTCACGCCAAGGGACAGTGAGTTGTATTTTCAGTGGCTCGATCTGGTTCCTGATCTGCTCATTCCTATGAAGGAACGCGAGGCCTTTCGTAGTCGCGTAGCTGAGTTCAGTGAAGTAGGACAGCACCAAACCAGATCTTTTGCACAATTAGCCGTTTCGACTTCGACGCATTCGCCTGTTTCCACTGTATTGACCGATACAAATGTGTCCCAGCATAAAGCGACAGTATTTGCACTTCCCCCAGACGCAATCCAGCCTATTACTGGCGCGAACTCGTACTTGCCCATTATTGGCGTATCGCGCATGGTCACCCAACAGGCTTGGATTGAGGCAAATGAGCAAGGTTATCCATCACTCCTGATGTCTGATGAGAAATTCGTATCAGGGTTGCCACGCGGCCAGCACGACATTGAAAATTTTCTATCAAGCATCGACAGCGCACTTTTGTCAGTCGATCTATCTGTCGTAGACGGCTACACTACATCTGCGGCCTCTATGCTCGCTTTTCTAGGAGAGCAAGCCGGCGTCAGTCCGTCGGTCTTGCTCACATTGCTGGAAAACAGATTTAGCGTCCTTTCAACATCGGTGTCTCAAGATTGGAGTGAGGAAGAACTATTGTATATGTCTCGGTGGGCGACAGAAGCGGCAGGACGGCTGTTTGAAGGGTTCTACACATACTATGGGGGCATAGCAACCCAAGAAATTGAATTGGCTAACAGCGATTCGATTAACCTAAACGCAGGCAACGCCGCCACTTATGCGCTTCGATCCTTCTTTGCAATTGATGCGAGGGATCGAGGTACTTGGGAGGACACAAGACGTTCCCAGGAAGCCGAGTTTGCTGACACCTATATCAGCTACTTTGGCGACCCGATCGAAGGATACCTCAACGCCGCACATCCTCCAGAAACCGAACTGGCGGAATTAGACGGCAGCCTCAGCTTGCCCTCACTCAAATTGCCATGGACCGGTGGTGATACTTGGTGGTACACTGGCGGTCCGCACAACTTTGACGGATCCGGCGATTATCCGTTGTCGGGGGTTGATTATCAGCCAATTGGGTACTCAGGCTGTAGCCCAGCAGTAGCCGCTGACCGCTGGATAGTCGCCAGCGCCGGAGGCAAAACAGTAGATTACCAGGAAAATTGGCTCAAACTCGACCATGATCGCGATGGTAATGTTTCGACTGGCTGGCTCACTGTCTACGGCCACATTGCTAATCGAATAGGAAATAATATCGACGTTCAGCAAGGTCAGCAACTTGGGAATCCATCGTGCTATGGGGGTATCGCTAATGGCGTACATCAACATTTTGGGATCAAATATCAAAATGTCTGGCAACCCATTGATGGAACTTCTCTTTCTGGTTGGGTAATTGGGAACGGCGCTCGTACTTATCACGGGTACATGAGAAAAGACGGCCAGACAAAGGAATCGTGTCTACGAAGTGATGGCTCATTTCGCTGTGGAGAAGATAGCAAGCTCACATCAGATAATAACGGCGGCGGCAGCGACACAACCCCACCCACTGGGGGCATCACCAGCCCCAACGAGGGCGCGGTCATCAGCGACCGCTCTGTGCGTGTGGAAGGCTGGGGGTCTGATGACCAAAGCGGCTTCGACCACGCTCACTTTACGGCCAACTATGCTGGAAGCTGGCGACAGATCGGTCCGGATTTCACCTCTTCGCCATTTGGCTTCAACTGGAATCTGTGCGACGCTGGCGTCCCCGATGGCCCGGTGGAAATCGGCCTGGACATTTGGGACAGAGCTGGCAATCAGGCGAATTCTCCCGGCGGCGTTCGTCATATCACCAAGAACTTCAATTGCAGCCCGCCGCCTCCATCCTGTAACAACAACGCGGATCAAATCGCCCTGTTCGATGATCCTCATCGCAATAACAATGGGAGCTGCGTCACTCTCAACATCGGCGATTACCCTAATCCCGGGGCGTTAGGTGGATTGGGCAACGATGTTGCATCCTCAGTCAGGGTAGGCGGCAATGTATTAGCAGTTCTGTGCGAGCACGACAATTACCAGGGTCGTTGTGAGACCTTTAGCGGCGACGATGGCGATTTGAGCGACAATGGTCTGAACAACGCCGTGTCTTCCGCCCGCGTACAGCAACGCAGTCAGACGCCGCCGGCACCCGCCTTGCAAAGCCCAGGAAACGGCGCAGCAATCAATGAAAATGCGAACATCAATCTTGTTTGGTCAGCAACTGGCGATCAGTATTATGGCGAGGTGTGGGGTGGACCAGCCGGGACGCTCACTTTTGGCTGGCAAAGCGGAGTATCAAAAGACTTGGGTGCGCAGTGGGCAGGTTATGTTTATTCATGGCGCGTCAAGGCGCGCAACGGAGCAGGCGAAAGCGGCTGGAGCGATGCCTGGACCTTCACAGTAAAACTGGCGACCCCCACGAACCTCACCGCACAAGCAGCATCACGCACACAGGTGAATCTCTCCTGGAGCGACAACTCAGGCAATGAAGAAGGCTATCAAATCTATCGAAATGGCTCCTTCCTGACGGAAGTTGGCATCAACTCAAACGCCTATCAGGATACAAACGCGAGCTGCAACACCACATATGCTTACCAGGTTCGCGCTTATCGCGGCGGTGTGCAATCTGATATGAGCAACACAGCAATCGCCACCACCCCCATCTGCGAAGCGCCCAGACCCGACCTCGTTCCGTCACGCTGGCCGGGATGGGAATATCCCATTACACCATCTTCGGTGCGAGATACGTTCACCTTGAACACGTTATATGCTGGCAGGCTCACCTACGTTGATTGGGGCGTGACGAATGCAGGCAATGCGCCAACAAATGCGAATACATTTGGTGATTTCTATATCGATGACGCTCTGATAGCCCATGCGTTGCTATCCAGCAATGTGGAGCCAGGGGTAACCTGGGCCTTTCTCGATTGGAGCGAGACGATCTATGGTCACGGTGAACACATTCTGAAATTCGTCGCAGATCCGGACAATCTGATTGCAGAATCCAATGAGTCGAACAATGTGTGGGAACAAACATTCACATGGCAGCCCGTGTTGGGCTGGTGGGGGGAGTATTACAACACGCTGGACCTTTCTGGCAACCCAGTCTTGGTACGCGATGACCCAGAAATCAATTTCGAGTGGCAGAACGACACCCCCGACCCGGTGGTGAGCGGTGATTTCTCGGCGCGCTGGACGCGTGACGTATCCTTTGGCGCAGCCACTTATCGCTTTAGTGCCACACACGATGATGGTATGCGGATCTGGATAGACGATGAATTAAGACTGGATCAATGGGACACTTGCTGTCGCACAGATACAATCGATATCCCTCTGGCGGCAGGAGTCCACCCAATTCGCGTCGAAATGCGCGATACCAACGGCTGGGCCACGGCCAAGGTAAGCTGGACGTGCGCCGATGATACAAATGAGCCGAACAACGCGCCTGCTTATGCTACGGCGATTGCCTATGGGCAGACGCTCCACTCCAAGATCTGCCCAACAGGCGACCAGGACTACTATGCCTTCACTGGCGCAACAGGCGACAGAGTCGTCATTGATATCGATGCACAGATTGCCAACTCACTGTTGGACGCCTATCTTGTACTGTATGACAGCGACGGCTCAACAGTTCTTGCCATAGACGACGACGAATACTCAGGGCGTCTCGATTCGCACCTGGGCTATCAATTGCCGCACGCAGGAATCTATTATCTCAAGGTGCGGGAATTTTCTCATCCATATGAGGGCGGTGCCGACTACTTCTATTCGATACGCTTGATCAGAGATCATGCCGATCCACGTTTGGCTGAATTCATCGCCCCACGCAGCGGCGATTGGCTCGACTCCGATCGCGTGACAATCGCAGCGTCAGCCAGCGACGATCAAAGCGGTGTTGAACGTGTCGAATTCCTGTGGCACGACAGCAACTGGGGGGCGTCCGAGTGGGTGTGGTTGGGAGCGGATCGCGACGGTTCAGATGGATGGAACTGGGAATTTCCCACGAACTATCTACCCGACCAGGTCGGAAGCGCATTCTATTTGTGGGCATTCGACTGGGCGAATAACTGGACGGGAGCCGCCGCATGGGGTTTGGGAATCGACCGCATCTTGCCTTCGTCTGCGGTGACAACACTCCCCGCCATCTCTCCGTCGAGATTCATCGTTAACTGGTCAGGAAGCGATTCCCTGAGCGGCGTTCGCGCTTACGACGTCCAATATCGAGACGGAACAAATGGCGTATGGGCGAATTGGGTGCTCGATGCGAGCATTACATCAAGGGAATTCACAGGCATCGCTGGCCACACCTACTTCTTCCGCTCTCGCGCTGTCGATCACGCCAATCACTGGGAGGAATGGCCAACCAACAACCAGGGAGATGCATCGACTACTATCGAACTTCCGACTGCCACGCCAACACATACGCCGACTAGGACGCCAACGCGGACATACACACCACCCCCCACGCCAAGCAAGACGTTGACGCCGACCAATACACCTACGCCCACATCAAGCAATACGCCGACGCCAACACCAAGCAATACTTCCACAAGGGCACCGACTTTTACACCTACCCAACCGGCAATAGCTACGAGTACCTCTACGCCGACGGCAACAGATGTTGTTATAGCCCCGAACCCCGATCTATCGATTATCTCAGTTTACCTACCAATCGTTACCCGTTAGCGTAACTTTTGTGCAATCAGGGGAAGTTTCACGTGGAAAGAGGTCGCCATTGGGTAGATCAATACTTGCCCTATTACGATCCAGAGAATCCAGATGATCAGCCGATGAACCATATTGTTTATCGCTGCGATTGTAGCGGCTTTGTGAGTTTCGCATGGCAGTTGGGCACATCACCAGACACAACCCGACTCTGGCAATTTTCGACGAACATCGAACCCTATGATCTCCCACCTGGCGGCGCAATCAACGATCAGGAAAGCGGCGCTCAAGGACACGCGATTCTCTTTGTAAAATGGACTGATTTCGAGAATCTTAACTTCGTGGCTTACGAAGAGAACTACGGCTACAGTGGAACAGTTGAAAATGAGTATCAGTTAGAATGGACAGGAGATGGCTATTCGATTCCATCGCTCGACATGTATAATGTCGCGTTCCAGAGAAAGAAGTAGTCCGTCCGGCGGAAAGCAGAAGTTCCACCACTGACGCACGCAATCGAGTTGACAGCCACTTGTCGAGTGGCTGTCAACGGAGTTTCTTCGCCTTCACTTCGCTCAGTTCGGTGTGTTTCACGGCAAACTCCGACGCTGCCTCTTTTGGCAATATTGAACAGGCCATCGCGGATTGCATTTCTCAGCGGTCGGTCTCCCTGCCCATCTATTTGCTGCAGCGCTCGCCCCATTCCTCAACAGCAACGGTAACGCCGCGCTCATTCACGGACAGAACGCAGACACGACCGGTCTGCGCTCTGTCATGATCATCTTACAGGTTGAACACCGCATTCGGAAAGGAGATGTGGATGCACCCACAACCTCTTGTTTGACCAATCGCACCTCCCTTGCTAGACTGTATCGGCGAGATCATGTTGGTTTCCACGACGCGGCGAGAACAGACAGTGACCACACAGATGCACGTCCGTGAAGCGATCAAG
>CAZLMM010000038.1:54109-59728 GCA_964560495.1 uncultured Caldilineaceae bacterium | reverse complement strand
AGCTTGGTCGCATCCCCCAGCCGCATCACCACCCCTTCGCCATATTTCTTGTTCAGGTTCGCCAGGGCTGACTCAAGTGCTTTCTGGCGACCTTCGTTCTTCATTGTGGGATCCTACCGTTCACCGGGCAATCAGGCATCGACTGGTTCTATTGGTCTTGCCACTGACGTTTTGGCGAGCCTTCTCCCAACAAAGGGGCGCACTTCGCAGGTGGGGCGTGAGGCTTCGCCGCGAGCTCAGCCGAGCGTTGGGTGGCGGAGAAGCCTCTGAGAAGGGAGACGACCTAAACTCGCTGCCGATCTCATGCCTGTAAGAAAATCCGCTCCCCAATTTGAAATGCACCCCACGATGGGACTTGCATCGTTGTAACAGTCAGTGTTCTTTCAAACCACTGTAGCATTCAACCTAAGTCTACTTGAAGTGAACAATAAATGCAAAAGAAAACGAAAAGATGTGATCATCAACCGATATATGGCGTATAGATCTTCTCGCGGAGCGTCCCGATCTCTTGACGACGCGACTCACTGTTGGCCAGTTCTAAAGCGATTTTGTCGATGCCATGACCAACGGTTGTGTGGTCTCGGTTGCCCAGGAGACGACCGATCTGCGGCAGGGAGAGAGCATGTTCCTCGCGCAGCAGATACATGGCGATATGGCGTGCGTCGGCGATGTTTTTGGTGCGGCGCAAGCCGATCAGGTCATCCGCGCTCAGTTGATAGTGGCTGGCAACGATTTCTATCAGCTTTGCGACCGAGCAA
Organism: uncultured Caldilineaceae bacterium; assembly: GCA_964560495.1. Lineage (GTDB taxonomy): Bacteria > Chloroflexota > Anaerolineae > Caldilineales > Caldilineaceae > UBA5069. The sequence continues at coordinate 58,970 of CAZLMM010000038.1, read as the reverse complement.
GGTCTGCGGTGCGGCGCCAGCTGTTCAAGTGCATCGACAGCCAGACGTACATCCAGTGGGCTATGGCGAAGTTGCGCTTGCAGATGGAGGTTATTGAGCGCTCCCGCCATATCGCGGATATTGCTGTCCACCCGTTCGGCGATCACTTTCAGCACGTCAATGTCGACAGCCATGTGTAGCTGCATGGCTTTGGACTGCAAAATCGCCACCCGAGTCTCGAAATCTGGCTGCGATACATCCACCTCGATGCCGCCGGCAAAGCGACTGCGCAGGCGTTCCTCCAGGCTCAACAGCGCGTGGGGACGACGGTCGCTACTCAACACAACCTGCTTACCCGCTGTCTGAAGATGATTGAAGGTGTGGAAGACCTCCTCTTGTGTACTCTCTTTCCCGCCGATAAACTGAATATCATCAATCAACAGGACATCGAGGGCGCGATATTTATTGCGGAACTGTTCTGTGCTTTGCGAGCGGATTGCAGTGATGAGTTCATTGGTGAACTGTTCGGAGGAACAATAGTAGGTGGCGAATCCCCGTTGGTGCAGGGCATGCCCAACAGCGTGGAGCAAATGTGTTTTGCCGAGGCCGACCCCACCATAGACGAAGAGCGGATTGAACTTCTGCCCGGGTCGATCGATGACCGATTGGGCCGCCGCCCAGGCAAGCTGATTATGTTTGCCGACGACCAGGGTGTCAAAGGTATAGTTCGGATTCAGTTGGGGATCGGCGACCGGCGAACGCCGACCGGCAGCACGTTCTGTGCGCACCGGCGGCTGCAACAGAGCAGGTTCGGCTGCCGCTGGCGTCTTGGCTGGTGGTCGATAGAGAGGCGTTGTCTCCACCGCAGGGCTATCGACGGCTGGCCGCGGTCGCACGATGAAGTTCACCTCCACCATATGACCGACGATATTTTTCAGTGTGCGTTTGACCATCACACGCAGACGATGTTGAAGCCAATCGCGGCCATAGGGGTTGTCAGTGGCGATGTAGAATGCGCCGTCTTCATAGGCGTCCACCCAGGTGCCGTGCAGCCAAGTGTGAAAGGTGCTGGAGGTAAGCTGAAGCTGAAGTTCGCTCAGCGTCTTCTGCCAGGCTGCTTGCGGGTCAATAGGAGGGTATTCGGAGAACCTATCGTTTGATTGGAGTAGAGCGTCGGAGCCGATTGCTGGATCAAGCTCGCCCTGCACCTTGCGCCCCAAATCGACAGCGACGCTTTCTCCCAACGCCGCCGCTTGCGCCGGTTCAAGACGGCGCTCCGACGGGGGCTGTGGTTGCGACCCTGTCTGTGTACGGGCGATTGGACCAACGCGAGTCTCAACTTTGGCCGATTGTGCGACCGATGCGCGTCGATTGGCACCCTCCCAAAAATCTGTTTGACTTCTCGAACTAAAATGAGCCGACGATGAATACGATGGAAAGTGACCAGAATCCATCCAGAAACCTCCGCCTTGCTTGAGCGCGGGGCAATCAGAGCCACCGAACAGTGCTTGCAACGATGTATGCGTCTATGAAGAAGGCACGCGCGATCCCGGGCGCAAAATGATGTGCGCCAATTTGCTTTACGACTTTGCATTCGTGTGTTGCTCGCTATAAAGAGGAGTAGCGAACAAAGAGGAGAATGCACAAGGTGCACTCAATGGACAAAGTGACGCCCAAATTGCCTATTGTTTCGTTTCAGGGATGCGCCACTTGATAAAATTCGTATACTGTTGTTGGGTCTAGTCTACCAAATGCTGTGATGTTTGGCAACCTGGCCAGGACGCAGTAGCACCCTAAAACCCATGAATTATTGTCAACTTCAGTGTTGCGAACGTCTGTGCTACGCAAGATATTGAGTGCTGCAAGACGCCTTGCGCGAGATACTGCCTGCGATGTAGAAACACAATCCCTTATCTTTAAGGTTGGAAATTGCGTTGCTAATGACTCGTTAAACTGCCGACAAACTTGTCCACATTCAGTTGATCACTTTTCCCCTGATGGTGAAACTTTTCCGCAGGGTTATCCCCAGATTCATGGTCGGCGCCCTACGAAACGCTCGATTTGTTAACAATCCAACATACATGCGCCGACAATTGCACTCCCTTTGCTGTGACGCTCCGACGCGATTTTCCATCCTCCCCCATCAGATGCTATCATGTGAAGTGTATGGTCGTCCTGACGTTGGCCTGAGCGCAGTGAAATGACCATTCGATGGGCAGCTATCACAACTACTCCATTCACATTGCCCAGGGGTATTGGGCAAGGCGCTCATTCCTGCATCATTGGTGGAACATCTATGCAGAGGATCGTCGCTGGACACCACCCTTGTACACCTGGTGCTATGATGCGTTGGTGCGCAACACTGAACCCCATATTGCTCGCTGCCAACCCTGTCTTATCCATCTCGAAGCCGCAGTGAGGCGCTCGCTGACCGGCATTGGGTATGGCGGCCCGATTGGGTTGACCTTCGATGAGCGGTGTGTAGCTGCTTGCGTCATACTCGTTGATCCACGCCGGAGCGACGGGACAGCCCATCTCGCCATGCTCCACTGTGTCAACGACGAAGAAGCGTTGGAGAGGCTTGTGGCTGCCGCATGGGAGCAGGCGGCAGAACATGGCGTCGTTCGATTGCTCGGCCCGACTGGGTTGGCGTCGTGTTGCGGCGCTGGTCTATTGCTGGATCACTTCAATCTCATGCCGCCTCTCCACACGCCCTACAATCCGCCTTATCTACCTGAAATGTTCGAGAGCCTCCTCGCACCCTACCTCACGACTCGCTTGTATGAGTTATCTGTTGCCAACAAGACCCAGCACGACTCGATTGATGACAGGTGGAAGGATGCTGTTTCCTGTGAGATCACACCATTCCAGCCCCATCGCCTGGCAACAGACTTACTCTCTCTGGTGCAGGGTGTATATGAAGAGGACGACTTTCCTACGCCCGATGCTCTAGAGATGGACTTCATTCTGCGTAGTTGGCAAGTAGCGCCTTTGATGGGATGGTTGGCGCATGTTGGAGAGCAGCCGGTCGGTTTCATCTTGTTTCAGGCCGATTGTAGCCGTGCTCTACGGCGAGCACGCGGTGGTCGCTCGTATTGGCGACGTTGGTGGCTGCGCACCCGGCGACGGAGTTCTGTCGCCGCTGGCCGCGTGCTACTGGGCGGCGTTGCGCCTGAATGGCGCGGCATGGGTTTGGGGCGAGCCTTACTTCGCAGGACGTTGGCAGGCGCACGCGAGTTTGGATGGCGCACGCTGACGATCGGGCCGGTCGTCAGCTCTGGCGCGACGGCGGCATTCCTGAAGGCATTCGCTGCAACGCCCTTGCAGACCTACGCCGTCTACAGTGACGAGCCGGACGGACGTGGGCGCGTTGACGATTCATGGACTTTTTGATGATCCAGTTTTGAAAGACGGCCAGTAGGGCGCCTCGACCAGGACAAAGTCCAAGAAGAAACCATAGGAGATAAAATGATGGAAAACCTACTCACCCTCATCCTACTCGTGTTGGTCCTGCTCCTGCTGCTTTGGGTGGTGCGCGCGGCGGTCAAAGTTGTGGCGGAATACGAACGCGGCGTCATCTTCCGCCTGGGTCGCATCCAGGGAGCAAAAGGGCCTGGCCTCTTTTTCATCATTCCCATCGTCGATCGTATGGTCATTGTAGACTTACGCACGATCACGTTGGATGTGCCAGCCCAAGAGACAATCACCCGCGACAATGTGACTATCAAGGTCAACGCAGTCTGCTACTTCCGTGTGCTCGACCCGGTGGCCGCGGTGGTCAACATCAACAACTACTATGTGGCGACGCAGCAGATTGCCCAGACGACTCTGCGTTCGGTGCTTGGCCAGAGCGAACTCGATGACATCCTGGCCCAGCGCGACAAGATCAACCAGACTTTGCAACGCATCATTGATGAGCAAACCGAACCCTGGGGCGTGAAAGTGAGCATTGTCGAGGTGAAGGACCTTGAACTGCCCGAAACCATGAAACGGGCCATGGCGGCTCAGGCTGAAGCAGAGAGAGGTAAACGCGCCAAGGTCATCCACGCCGACGGTGAACTCCAGGCAGCGAAGGGACTCTCGGAGGCAGCCGCCATCATTCAATCGAACCCGGCAGCGCTGCAATTGCGCTATCTGCAGACGTTGGTGGAGATTGGCGCCGAGCGCAACAGCACAATTGTTTTTCCCCTGCCGGTCGAGCTTCTGGCCGCATGGGTAAATCAAAATAAAGCTGGCGAGTGAGGCCAACGGATGGCGACAGAAGCGACCCTTTCCAGGCGTCCAAGAAATCTTACGATTGAACGGGCGGCTGGCGTGTTGCGAATAGAGTGGACAGATGGACATGCCAGTCACTTTGAACTGCGCTGGCTGCGGGCCAACTGTCCCTGTGCTTCATGCCGCGAGGAGCGGCGCGCCATTGCTGACGACAGCGACCCGCTGCGGCTGCATAGTGGACCACTGCCAAGCACAGAAGTGATAGGTGCACAACTGGTGGGCAACTACGCAATTCGTCTCGATTGGAGCGACGGACACAACACCGGCATCTATCCATTTTCCAGTTTGCGCGCTTGTTGCCCCTGTCCAGAGTGCAATCCAGATGGGCCGCCGCCGTTGTTGGCAGTCGATTGAATGGGGTGTAGACTACAGCTTGTGGTGGATCGATGTTCCAGAATTTCTCCGCACCGCGTATGAACGATATGGCCGTTTAGGCGGGATTCATCTTCTGAGTCGCCGGAGTATCAGGTTATCGAGCCACAGCTGATGCAAATCATCGAGCAGCATGGTGCGCCGCAGGGGGTCTTTTTCGGCATACGCGTTTGTTATGGCAGGCCTATCTTCCAAAGTAACAGACTCAGTCCGCCGACCAGCGAAACTCGTTCCA
>CAZLMM010000038.1:0-54009 GCA_964560495.1 uncultured Caldilineaceae bacterium | reverse complement strand
TCACATGACCGCGGCCGCATTCCGATCCCAGAACGCAAAACGTTGTTTGACGCATCGGACGTGTGATATACTCACATGGTTGCCTTTTTTGGCATAATGCGGCAACAACGTCATGACCGGGATATGTGAGAAGGGCATGGCTTGACGATTAAGTTGAAGCTCCCAGTGAGCCGGAATGGCAAGAGGTTTTGACCATGTTCTATTTCGATTCAAATTACTTTCTTTTGGTTGCGTTGCCAACGCTCATCCTTTCGCTTGGCGTGCAACTTTACCTCAAGTCTACGTTTGCCAAGTGGTCTCAAGTGCCGAACACTGCCAGGTTGACCGGCGACCGCGTGGCGCGGACCTTGTTCGAGCGCACGTCGCTCAATCCCGTGCAGATGCAGCCTGTGGCCGGCGCAATGACCGACCACTTCGACCCCAGCGCCAACATTGTGCGCCTGTCCCAAACCACAGTTACCCAACCATCTGTGGCCTCCATGGCCATCGCCGCCCATGAATTGGGGCATGTGCAGCAATATCAGACTGGTTCGGCGCTCATCAAGGCGCGCAGCATGCTGCTGCCCGCCTTGCGTTTCAGCCCAATCGCCTCCTACATTTGCATTTTTCTTGGCATCTTTATGCAGCTCGCCGGACTGATCTGGCTGGGAGTGCTCTTCTTCAGCTTGATGGTGATCTTCTCCCTGTTGACCCTCCCCGTTGAGATGGACGCCAGCCGACGCGGCATGGCGCTGCTCACTCAGGCCGGTCTATTGCAAAATGACCAAGATCGCACGGGCGCTCGCGCCGTTCTACGCGCCGCCTATCTGACGTACCTCGCTGCCGCCATCACCGCTGTCTTGCAACTGCTTTATTACATCAGCATCGCTCAGCGCTCCCGAAGGTAAATTTGATGAATTGACGGAGTCAAGCCCGATCCTGTCAATTCATCTGGGTCTTCGTTGTACATTGGCCGAATTGAGAGCCATATCATCTTTCCAACCCAACAATAGCCCTTTATCTCTACGGAGGAGAGGAACCTATGTCTGCGCCACGTTTGTCGATTCGTCTCTTGGTTGCATGTCTGTTTACTTTGAGTTTGACCCTGAGCGTCACTGTTCCGGTCTATGCCCATCATGCCAGAGGCGGCGGGGTTGCGCAGACAGGCGCACAACCTGCGCCCATTGATACGCTGGAGGATGCACAGTCGGCAGTCATCCAGATCGAAGCCGTCGGCGCCTTCGTTGACCCCAGCGAAGGGATGCAGCAGAATCAGCCGGGCTATGGCTCCGGCTTTATCATCGACCCATCGGGCATCGCTGTAACCAATCATCATGTAGTCTCTGGAGGCGCGCTTTTCAAGGTCTATATCGCAGGCGAAGACAAGCCGGTCAATGCCCGCGTGTTGGGCGTCTCCGAGTGTTCCGATCTGGCTGTCATCGACTTACAAGGCAGCGGCTATCCCTACCTCACCTGGTATGAGCGGCCGATACGGGTTGGCCTGGATGTCTACGCCCTGGGCTTTCCCCTGGGCGATCCTGAATTCACCATGACGCGTGGCATTGTGGCAAAGGCGCGCGCTGACGGGGAGAGCAACTGGGCCTCCGTTGACCGCGTGATCCAGCATGATGCGACGATCAATCCGGGCAATTCAGGCGGGCCATTGGTGAACGAGGATGGGCAGGTTGTAGGCGTGAACTATGCCGGCGATGACGAGAACAACCAGTACTTCGCCATCGCGGCTGATATCGCCATCCCCATTGTGGAGCAACTGGCAGCTGGCAACGATCTCGATTCTATCGGCGTCAATGGCGAAGCCTTTGAGACTGATGATGGGGTTTCCGGCATCTGGGTTTATTCGGTGGATTCTGGCTCGCCGGCCGATGGCGTTGGCGTGTTGCCGGGCGACATCATCGTTGAGCTGGAAGGGGTCTCAGTGGGCGGCGGCGGTCTGATGACCGATTATTGCGACATCATCAGCAGCCATGACCCCAGCCGTGATGTGCTCGCTATCACTATCTATCGCCCCGACACTGATGAACTACTCGCCGGTCAGATGAATGGACGACCACTGGCTGCAGCTCAGTCGATCGCCGCTGAGGTCGAGGGAGAAGAGATTACTGCCGAGTCGACCGGCGACACAGAGAGTATCGTCTATGTCCCGCTGAGCGACGAAAGCGGGACAATCCACATGGAAACGCCTGAGGTATGGTCTGAGGTGCAAGAACGGCCCTGGAAGATCGGCGACAAGGAAAAGGGCGTTCAATTGATCGCCACTCCGAACCTTGATGACTTCTTTTCATCCTGGGATATCCCCGGTGTCATCTTTAGCTATTCTGACATTGCCCAGGAGGAGTTCGAGCCGACCGACATGCTCGACACCATCGACTACTCAGATGATTGCAAGTATCTGGGGCGCACGGAACTGGGTGAGGATGGCTTCTACCGCGGGGTCTACGATGAATACGAAGGCTGCGGCGATAGCGACACCCAGGCGTTGGTGGCTGTATTGACGCCCCAAACTAGCGACTACATGATCGGCATCGAGCTGTATACTGTCAGCGATGCAGACATCGCGGCCGTCGATCATCTCCTTGACACGTTTTACGTGGAGATGGCGCAAGAGAACGCCGGGCTTCAAGACATCTTTGAGTTGGTGGATGTAAGCGGTTTGGACTATGAGTACGTTCTGGTGAACGAACCATCCTTTAGCGCGCTCGTACCCGCTGATTGGGATGACGTTGCGGCAGAAGAATGGACGACCGAAGATGGCGAAGCGCTGGGCGACAAACTCACCATCTCCAGTGATGCACAGGACTTTAGCGAGAATTGGGATATTGCCGGGTTGACGGTGCGCACGATGACAGATCCGAGCACGGATCTGAACATCGACGACCTACTCGACAGCTTCGACATGAGCGATTCCTGCACTTTTGAGGAACGCCAGGAGCACACTCACACCATCTACGGCATCACTTATACCGGGAAGTATGATATCTACACCAACTGCGGCGGCGAAGACAATGTCTATGCGACCTTGTTGGCCCTCCCTGACGCGGGCGACCACCTCTTCTGGATCGATTATGTGGCTATCGAGGGGGCGGACATCGACGCCTTCGATGTGTTGTTGCAGAGCTTCTATCTTGCATCTGCGGCGCAAGCGGTCGAACCGACAGTGAATCCCGAAGGATTCACTGAAATCAGCGATGATGCTGGCTTCATCACGATTTCTGTGCCCAACGATTGGGCAGATGTGGAGAGTGGCGATTGGGAATCCGACGGCGACGTTGTGGGTAAGTTTCTCACTGCCTCCCCCAGCCTGGACGATTTCAATTCCGGTTGGGAAACGCCTGGAATGTGGGTCGCTATCCCGAATGAGATTGGTAATACAAGCGTCGATGATGTGCTGGACAGCTTCGACTTTTCCGATTTTTGCACCTACGACCAGCGTTACGACTATGAAGATGAGCGTTTTGTCGGCAAATACGACTTCTGGACCGTGTGCAATGATATCGAAGGCTCACTCTTTGCCACCTTTGCCTTGCAGCCGGTGGACAATGACCAGACTGGGGTAGTGATGTACGTCTATATGCCTAGCGAAGACGACATCGCTGCGCTGGAGCCCTTGCTGCTCACTCTGACCCTGGGCGCTGGGCAGGAGTCTGCGCCAGAGTCTCCAGCCTCCCTGGAGGAAGTCGAGCCGGCGACAGCGACGGTGATTGTGGACACACTCAACGTACGCGCCGGCCCCGGTACGGACTACCAACGGATCGCTTCTGTCAGCGCCGACACATCGTTCAATGTCATTGGTCAGGTGGAAAACTGTGCCTGGCTGTTGGTGGAAGATGAAGATGGCGAGCAAGGCTGGATTTCCGGCGCGGCCCGCTTCGTCACCCTCGACGGCGACTGCGCCGCTATTCCCGACGCCAGCGACCAGGTGACTGCGCAACCGCAGATCGCTGGCCAGCAAACCAGCGGCAATGCACGCCAAGGCTGTATCACCTTCAAGAACCAGGTCGGCTCGGAGCTTGTCATCACCTTCACTCGGCGCGGCGACAATTGGAACACGACCTTCTCTGTAGCGAAAGCACAAAGCGGCCAGAAATGTCTCGACCCTGGCCGCTATAGCATCACCATCAACACTCCGACGGGGTTGGAGTTGAACGATGAATTTGAGATAGCGGCGGGCGACTCATTCAACTATGACATTAATCCGCCGAACTGATCCCCGTTTTGTAGATCTGAGGAAAGAACGCGGATGACGCAGATTGGGCGAATAGATCGGATTGAATCTGGACAGGAATCCGCCTCTATTTGCCCCATCTGTAGCATCCGCACTCCCTGATGAGTCCTTTTCCTGTCCACATGCAACGCGTCACCCACGCCAACGGCGTCATTACCTACACCTTCGATTCCTTGGTCGGGTTGCCGCTGAGCGCCCACGTGACCACACGTCACGGCGGCGTCAGTCCAGAGCCGTGGAACACCCTCAATTTCAGCATCACCCGCGGCGATGCACGGGAACGTGTCCTGGAAAACCGACGTCGCCTGGCAGAGGCTGTTGGCTTCGACGCTGCCCACCTCACCTACTGTCAACAGGTGCATGGCACGGGCGTCGCCAAAGTCGATTGGCAGGATGCCGGTCGAGTGCAGAACAGCTGCGACTCGCTGACGACAGATGCCATTGGGCTACCCCTTGGCTTAGTTTTTGCCGATTGCGTTCCCGTATTGCTCTATGACCGAATGCGTCATGTGTTGGCAATCTGTCATGCCGGCTGGCGCGGTACAGTCAACGGCGCGGCGGCGGCGACGCTGTGGGCCATGCAGGCCGGCTATGATGTTGAGCCAAGAGATGTCATCGCCTGTATTGGGCCGAGCATCGGCCCAGAGAGTTATGAGGTAGGGCATGAGGTGGTCGAGATGGCGCAGGCCAGACTGCCCAATGCTCACGTCCTATTCACCTATCCCTATGGACAGGAGCAGAAACCCCACTTCGACTTGTGGCGCGCCAACGCCCAACAGATGATTGATGCCGGCGTGCCGGCAGAGCAGATCGAAATCAGCGGCATCGACACCGCGCGCGCTACCCACGATTTCTTTAGCCATCGCGCCGAACAGGGACGCTGCGGTCTGTTCAGCTTGGTTGCCTGGCTCAGAGAGAAAAATGGATACAAGGAATAGGCGTCGCCGCCTGACAGTATCGTTTGCCGCCGCGGCCGGACTTTGCCTGGCGCTGCTGATGCTCATGGGTGCAGCTTTTGCCTTCGCTACGACGCCAACCATCAGCGACGACGCGCCTGTTCTTACCAACCCCAGCTTCGAGTGCGACCAGGGCGTCTACACCGTTACCACGCCGACGGGCAGCGTCGTCCACATCGCCGGAGGTTGGAGTTATGCCTCGTTGGTCGGCGACCCCGATGTGCAGAGCGCCCGCATTTTTGCCCATGGCAAAAGCAACCCGACCGACCCATGCGCCTCCGAAGCCAGCCATGTGGAGCGGCTGGAAGGTCGCGATAGTGCGGTGATCTTTGCCCGCGACATCGAGACGCCGCCTTTGCCAGGCAAACCCTTCGATGCGGTGCTCTATCAACGCATCAGTGCGACCGTCGGCGTAGATTACAGCGTGAGCGGCTGGCTCTTGAGCTTGTGTGGCGGTACGGCCAATGACTGTCCGGCGGACGCCTATATCGCCAAAATGGTGGGCGTTGACCCGACCGGCGGCCTCGACCCGCAGGCGGACGCCGTTCAGTGGGTGGAGAGTCGCGCTCCCCATGCGCGACCAAATGGCGTGCGCATCGGTTGGGTCAACTTGCAGACGAGCGCTGTCGCGACAGTAACCCAAGTCATGACGCAACTGGCCGCCGACTCCGTCGTCAATGCTACCGCTGTGGTGACCGGCGCGCTGACTATCTTCGCCAGGCTGAACAGCCCCTTCCAGTGGCATGGCAATCACGGCTACATTGACGCCTTCAGCGTTATGCGCGCGCCAACTATCACAATGTCTCTGCTGCCCACCATGACCGAGGCGCTGACTCTGCCCGTGGCATGGACGAGTTCATTGAGCGCCGACATCCTGGCGATCCCTGGCGGCAATTACACGGCTCTCGTGGACATCGAAGCACGACACGCCATCAGCGGCGTCTGGCGCACTCTGGTGCAGGATGGCGTAGGAGTTGGCAGCGTCGTTTTCACTGCGCCGTGCCGCAACGCTCTCTACCAGTTCCGCGGTCGGGTGCGCGCCGAACAGATCGAAGGACAGGGGGGCGTCTTCCCCAATCATCGCTATCCTGGCTCGTGGAGCGAGCCACTGTCTGTGCTCTTTGCCAGTCCTGCCTTCTCGCCAACCGTTCCAATCGGAACGAACTTTGTCTATCTGCCCGTCGTCGCCAATGTCGGAGAGTGCTGATCTATGTGGCTGCCCCCAAGTTTGGGAATCTCGCCAATAATCTGGGACACACCCGATCCATGAACAGAATTGACAGGCGGTTCATGGTGCGACTATGATCCACTTGGCTGATCAACGCTGCCAGCTATACTTTGTTCTGCAACCGCAGTATAATGCACCTGTACAGATGGCCCAGGATAGAGCTGCGTCCATGACAGAAGAACGCGTCGATTTCGACAGCCCGTGGAAAGAAATCATTGAACGCTACTTTCCCCAGTTCATGACCTTTTTCTTTCCTGCCATCGCCGCCGACATCGACTGGGAGACGCCTTACACCTTCCGCGACGCCGAACTCCACGAAAGCCAGCGCGACGCAACCATCGGCAGGCACACCGTGGACAAGCTGGTCGAGGTCAAGCTGAAGAACGGCGATGCCGTGTGGCTGCTGATTCACATCGAAGTGCAAAGCCAGGTGGACAAGAGCTTCGCCCGCCGTATGTTCGTCTCCAACTATCGCATCTTCGACCTGCACGGCAAGGAGGTGGTCAGCCTGGCGATCCTGGCCGACGAGTCCAGAACCTGGCGCCCCAAAGAGTATCGGTACGGTCGCTGGGGCAGCGAGATGGGGCTGCGTTTCCCCACCGTCAAGTTGTTGGACTATGCGGTCCGATGGGCGGAACTGGCTGCCAACCCCAACCCCTTTGCCATCGTGGTTATGGCGCATGTGAAGAGCCAGGCCACACGCCGCAAGCCGGCCGACCGTCTGGGCTGGAAGATCGACCTGGTGAAGCTGCTCTATGGCCGCGGCTATGAACGGCAGGATGTGTTGGAGTTCTTTCGCTTCATCGACTGGGTGTTGGCGCTGTCGCCGCCGCTGGAACTCAGTTTTCGTGAGGAGATTCGTCGTTACGAGGGAGGAGAGAGAATGCGTTACGTCACCAGCATCGAGCGCCTGGCGAAGCAAGAGGGTCGCGAAGAGGGTCGCGAAGAGGGTCGCGAAGAGGGTCTCGAACAGGGCAGTCTGAAAACCGCACGCGAGAATGTCGTCGATGTGCTCAGTTTGCGCTTCAAAGAAGTTCCTCAAGAATTGGTCGATTTTATCAGCAACTTGCCCGATCTGTTGCTCCTCAAAAAGCTACTGCGCGAAGCCGTCTCTGCGGGCACACTCGAGGAGTTCGAGCGCATTGTGGACGACCTTGTTCGATTATAAAAAATTCAACCAGAAATGGAGTTTCTTCATCATGTCCGATTGGCAGGGATATCTCACTCAAAACAAGGATCGCTTTCTCGATGAAATGCTCGACTTCCTACGTATCCCTAGCATCTCGGCGCTGCCCGAACACGCCGCGGATGTGCGTCAGGCAGGCGCATGGGTGATGACGCGCATGAAAGCCGCCGGCATCGAGCACGTGGAGATGCTGGAGACTGGCGGCCATCCTGTTGTCTATGGCGACTGGCTGCACGCGCCCGGCAAACCCACAGTGATGATCTACGGCCACTTCGACGTACAACCCGTGGACCCGCTGAACCTATGGACGAACCCACCCTTCGAGCCAACCGTCCGCGCTGGCCGCGTTACCGCGCGCGGCGCTAGCGATGACAAAGGCAACATGCTCATCCCCATCTTGGCCAGCGAGGCGCTCTTGGCGACAGAAGGGCGGCTGCCCGTCAACGTGAAGTATTTCTTCGAGGGCCAAGAAGAAATCGGCAGCCCGACCCTGCCGCCATTCATTGCAGCCAATCGGGGGAAATTCGCCTGTGACATGGTGATCAGCGCCGACGCCGGCCAGTGGGACGAGGATCAGCCAGCGCTCATGGAGGGGTTGCGTGGGCTGTGCGCCCTCCAGGTGGATGTGACTGGCCCCAATCGCGATGTTCATTCGGGCATGTTCGGCGGCGCTATCCAGAACCCCATCCATGCGTTGATACGCATCCTCGATTCGCTTCACGCCTCCGATGGTCGGGTGCTTGTGGAAGGTTTCTATGATCGTGTACGTCCATTGACGCCCGAGGACCGCGTGCTCATGGCCGCCATTCCCTGGAATGAAGATGAGTACATGCAGGCTATCGGTGTGGATGCCCTCTTCGGCGAAGCAGGGTTCACCACCTACGAACGCGCCACCTCGCGCCCGACGTTGGAAGTCAACGGCATCTACGGCGGATTCCAAGGCGCCGGCACCAAGACGGTTATCCCCAGCACCGCTCATGCCAAGATCACCTGTCGCCTGGTGGCGGATCAAGACCCGGCCGAAATTGGCCAGTTGGTGAAGGCGCAGATCGAGCGCAACACGCCGCCCGGCGCACGCGTCGTTGTGACCGTGGGCGAGAACGGCGCGCTGCCCTACCTGGCCCCGCGCGACCATTTTGGCAACCGCGCCGCCAGCGTGGTGCTGGTAGAGATGTACGGCAAGGAACCCTACTATGTACGTTCCGGCGGCAGCGTGCCCGTCTGCACCCTCTTCCTCCAATCCCTGGGCGTCTACACCGTGAGCTTTGGCTTTGCCCTGGAAGATGAGCTGCAACACTCGCCCAATGAATTCTTCCGCATTGCCAACTTCGAGAAGGGGCAAGTGGGGTACTGCAAGCTGTTACATCAGCTGGCGGAATAGCAAGAAAGAGAAAATAGGAGATAGTTGCAATGAGCTATTTCCTATCTTCTATTTCTCCTCCCCAATCTTCACCCAATGCTCCGCCACAGCACGTTGACCATGGACATCCACTACTTCCAGCGTCACCAGGTGGTCGCCCGGCGTCAGGTCGGTCAATTGGAGAGTTTGACCCGCCTCTATTGTCTGCCCATCCACTTCCCAGTATAGTCTGTCCAGCACGCCGTCCTCCAGGTCGTCGCCGTGACCGAACAGGATCACAGGTTGGCCGGCGGCAGGCTCTGTGGGGCCGGTGATCCAGGCGCGGGGCGGTTTGTCGGGCAGGGTGATGGACGCATTGGCAGCCGCAGAAACCTCATTTCCCAGTACATCGGCGGGGACAAGCTGGAAGATGCCATTACCGCCAGGCAACCAATCCGGATCGAGCGCAAGCGCACCGTCTTCCTCATCCACAGCCAGAGTGGTCCAGGTGACGCCGCCATCGTGGGAGTAGCGCAAGAGCACAGGCTCGCCGCCACCTTCCCAGCGCAGCGCAAGTTCGTTTTCCCCCTGTTGGACTGTCAGCCCGGCCGCGGTGACGACCTGGCCGGGCAATGTGCGTTCGGCCAGCACCTGACCGTCGCGGAGGATCTGCATCACGGCTGCATCCTCAGCCGGTAGGGGAATCATGGCGGTGATGGCGCGCACGCGCACGCCCTCATCCTCGGCTTCGGCCACGCTCACCCCATGTTCGGCCAACAAACGACCATCGCCCGTCAACAGAGCAATCGTGTAGTCGCCCGGTTCTTCTTCATCCAGAACAGCAGCGTCCAGCGCATAGAGCGGCAGGAGCGTCGCCGCATCGGCGTCATCCAGCCGGGCGCGCACCAGCAGCCCCGGACCAATGGACGCGCCGGTCAGGCTGGCGCGGCGCATCTGATCTTCCAATAGTGCACGATAGGTGTAATCGGAAAACCACTTAGGCCCGCAATAGCTCATGATGTCACGCGTCGTCTCAGGCGATTGGAGCAGGTAGGTCGCCGTGTCGAAGCCCCACTGGCCGATGGACGCGTTGGGATAGGGAAAGTTGGGGTCGACGCCCGCCGGATTGCCGCAAGGCGCATGTCTGCGCCCGAAATTGTGGCCGATCTCGTGGGCCGCCACGCCGCCATCGTTGTAGCCCAGGGATACGCGACGATCCAGATAACCAATGCCGCCGGCCGCCGCTGGAAAGCCGCCGGCCGGGAGCAAGCCATAATAGACCTGGGCAACCGGCGCGCCGTCACTCTTCTTGAGCGCCTCGATTGTTCCCAACAGGCGCACGACCTCGTTGATCTGGCGCAGGTTGCCCCGAAAAGTGAGCGGGCTGCCCATAGAGAGATTGAGCTGCCCCACAGGATAGGTGCGCAGTACGAAGTCGCTGACCGCTTCGCTTGTTCGGGCAGGGTAGGTGACGCCGGTCACTGTGTCCACATACTCGATGGGCACCAGGCGTAAGTCCAGGGGCGGCACGTAGCGAAAAGAAAGCGTCATCGTGCGCGTGTTGTTCGCCAGGTCTGCATCGGGCCCATTTGCATCCACAGTCAGCGCCAGTGAGATGTCGCCGGTGAGCCAGGCCGGCGGCAACAGCGCGTTGAAACTGTGATTGTACTCCCCGCGCGCCGGATTGGGGAAGACCGCCCAGGGCCCCACCGTCAGCGGCGACGCGGCCACAGACTGCCCGTTGCGGCTGGCCTCGATGGTCAGGGTAAGATCGTTCTGCGGCTGGCTGTCGCTGGTCACGGCAAAGACGCGCAGCAGGGTCGGCTTGCCGGCGGCAAGCGTAACATTGTTATCGGGCGTCTGGATTGCCTGGGTCGCCTCCACTGCTGTGATGCGCACATCCTGTGGTGGCAGCGCAACGATAGGCAACATGATGCGGTAGGCGCTGACGGCCATCACCTGCCACCGCATGGCCGGGTCAAGCGGGACGGTCAAGGTTTCGCTTTGGAAGTCGACCGAAGTAGGCGACGTCTGCCAACCTCCTTCAGTCCAGCGATACAACGCAATTGTATCACTGAGCACGCCAGCCATTGCCAGATTGGGAAGACGAACCGTGAGCGTTACCGACGCAGTTGGCGTGATCAGCAGGCTGTCTATCATCCTGTGGACTTGCAGCCGACTCACCGGCGTCAGGGCGGTCATCCCCTGGGGAAGCGGCGTCTCACCAGGATAAGGCTCAATGTGGGCAAATGTCAGTCGAGTCGAACTGTCGGCGGGAGCGCCAAAGGCGCCTGGGGCAAAGGAATAGGCGATGTCCGCTGTAGGCGCAAAGCTCTGCGTGTCGGCGCTCAGTTCCTGGCTGATGCGATTTCCCAGCCACAGTGTGGTCAATCCGTCGGCCCCATTGCGCGCATACCCATAGCTGCCTGTCACGGCCAATTCCATCAGCGGTGGCGAAATCCCAATGACGCCAGCTAGATCGGCCTGGGCAGGGTTGGCGATGGAAACGGCGCGCAGGTTGTTGGCCGCATCCACAAGGTAGGCGATTCCATCGTGCACCCCGACGATGTTGACGAATCCCGCGCCATCGTTGACATAGCGCCCCAACTCCGCCGGGGCGACCGGATTCGACAAATCCATAATACGCAGGGTTGCGCCTACGGCGATGAGCAACCTGGATTCATGTACGGCCAGGTCGCGCACAGGCTGATCCAGGGGCAGCCAACCCACCAGTGTTGGCGCAGATGGGTTCAGCAACGAAATGACGTTCAGATCGCCCGCCGCATCGCGATGATAGACATGGCCGCGGTGCGCGGCGATCACCGAACCCGTGTTGTTGCAGTCGAATTGAGCGACGCGTGTAGGCGCAGCTGGCGCGCTCACGTCGAAGACATTGCACTGCTGGTAGGTGGGGATCACGGCCAATCCGGTAGTCAGCGCCAGATCGTAGGCCACAGCGCCAATGTCCGTTGCGCCCATCAGCCGGGGAGCGCGGCGATTGGCGACATCCACGATGGTCACGCCGTTGAAACCGGCGATGTAGATGAGCGACCCGTCTTTGACCATCTCCGTGGCTTGCGAGGTAGTGGTAAGGAGAAAGATATTCTCTTCGGCCGGCGTGGTGGGTGAGCGCAGGCTGTGAACGCGCAGCGCCTGGTCTTCCAGCGTCCACAGGGCGTCGTCTTCTGCAATGACCGAACGCAGACTGCCCGGCGAACGCTCCAGCAACCCAAGCTGCACGGGCGTTTTCTGGTCGAGCACATCGAAGACGCGTACCTGCTCGAACTGATTGAGCGCAAAGAGCCTGTTGTCACCAGCCGTCAGGCGTTGATAGCGGTCGATGCGATCCACGTTTTTACTGTTCGATGGATCGAAGACGCCGATCTTGACAGGCGCAAGGGGATTCGCCACATTGTACATGCTCAGCCCAAACCATTCGGCTGTAAAGAGCGTCGTTCCCATCACCGCCGCGTCATTGAAATAGCCCTCGAACTCATTTTCCTCGACCACCGCCTGCTCTGCGGTCAGACGGAAGATCTTCCATTGGGAGCCGCCGCCCCCAGCGTAGAAAACATCGCCCACCGCAACCAGCCTGTTGATGGCGTTGCCCGGCTGTCGCCGCTCCAGGAGCTGTGGTTGGCGAGGATTGGAGATATCGATGATCTCCATGCCGCTGTAGCCGCGGCCAATGAAGAGGCGGCTGCCCATGACCAGGGCAGCAGGCGCATCGCCGCGCAAAGTGGGCGTTCCCCCGACAAACAGCGGCGCAACCGGGTTCGTCACATCGAAGACGCGCAAACCGTACAAGCCGTCTACGACATAGAGCGTGTTTCCCTGCACGACCACGCTTTCGGCGCGCCCTGCCCAGGTGCGGCTGACGATCTGCACCTGGGTGGATGAGGAAGCATCGAGAACGGTCAGGCCGGCGGATCCGACGGCGGCAAAGAGATGGCCGTTACCAAATGCAAGCTGACGCACCGTGTCGGTGAAGCTCTCGCTGTTGGCCACAACGATGGGATGATTGGGGCTGGTTACATCCACACTTAGGACGTTGGTCCCGGCGCCAACATAGAACATCCCACCGCCGGGCAACATAGTTGAGATGGGGCCGCCCGTCTGAGCGAGATGTTCAATCTCCACGCCGGCGACCGGCTGGCTCACAATATCATCCGGCGTAGTCGCATGGGCCAGATTGCGCCCCATGCCCATGACACAGGAGAGAATGAGGGCGATGGCAAGAAGCAGAAAGGAGAGACGGCGGGCAGTTCCGGTGGTCGGAACGAGGGGATGATTGGGTTGGATTTGTTTCATGGCGTTGATTCTTGGCAACCTGTTGCATCAAGGTCGCGTCGCCGGAAATCGTAGAGCGATTTACCAAGAGACATTACGTACCTGGGAGCGCCGCCATCTTGGCGGCAGATGGCAAGATACCAGCGTTCCCAGGAGAACTGAGTAGCATGAGTTACTAAATCGCTCTACATCTGGCTCAGACCCGCTCCAGCGCCTGGCGCACATCGTCAAGCAGGTCTGCGGTCTCTTCGATGCCGCAGCACAAACGCACCAGTTCATCGCGGATGCCCAGACGTTCCCGTTCTTCGGGCGGAACGTTGGCATATCCCATGAGCGCCAAAGGACTGACCATGCTCTCGACGCCGCCCAGGCTGGGGCCGATGGCAGGGATCTTGAGGGCGTCAATGAAACGGTGGGTGCATTCTACGCCGCCGCGTACCTCGAAGCTGACCACGCCGCCAAAGCCGCACATGGTTGCGGTCGCCAGAGCATGGTCCCGATGGCGCGCCAGACCAGGATACCATACACGCGCCACCTTGGGGTGGTCGGCCAGGAATTGGGCGACGGCCAGCCCGTTGGCGTTGTGGCGCGCCATGCGTAGGGCCAGGGTCTTCACCCCACGCAGGATGAGATAGGCTGTATGGGGCGCGGCGATATTGCCCAGCAGAGCCTGCATCTGGCGCAACGGCGTGGTGAGACTGTACGGGCCGACGACGACGCCGCCCATCAGGTCATTGTGACCACCCAGGTATTTTGTGGCGCTGTGGATGACCAGATCGACGCCCATCTCCAGCGGGCGCAGGTTGACCGGCGTGGCAAAAGTGGCATCCACAACGGTCTTGATGCGCCGGGGACGGGCGATGCTCGCCAGCCGTTCCAGGTCGATACAGTGCATGAAGGGGTTGGTTGGCGATTCGGAGAAAATGACCTTGGTGTTTTGACGGATCGCTCCGGTCAGCGCTTCGTAATCCCCATGTCCGACGACGCTCACTTCTACGCCAAAGCGCGGCAAAAAGCGCTCGCAGAACTCCAGCGTGCTGTGATAACACTCGTCGGTGAGGATGAGATGATCGCCAGTTTGCAGCAACAACAGGAGAGCGCCGGTGACCGCGCCCATGCCGCTGCTCACCAGGATGGCATCCTCGCCGCCATCCAGCGCAGCCAATTTGGCCTCCGCCGCGCGCACGGTCGGATTGCCATAGCGCCCGTATTCCTCGCGCTCCGGCTCGTCCCAAAACATGCGCTCCTCGGCGAAGTTCGCCAATGCCTCGCAACTCTCAAAGGTGTAGACCGCGGTCTGCACGATGGGCACGGTCAGACTGTCGTGGCTGCGGAAGCGACGCTCGCCAGCATGGACGGCTGCAGTGGAGGTAGTGACTGTTGGATTTGTCATTGATCGGGTGCATCTTCGTTCAATTGGGGCGGTTCAATGTCAGGCCGACGACGCGGTCCAGGCAGCAACCGTGGAGTCCGCCGCGCCAGGGTGACGACTGAGCGGCCAGCGCCCATCAAGGCATCTTGCACCTTATGAGCGCCTGCGCCCAACAGCGCGCTGGCGCCAACCAAAATTTCACTCAAGATGCCGATGATTTGGCGCTCGTCCACGCCCGACAACGTGCGCAGACTCTCCTGCCAGTTGTTCACAGCGTCAGGATCTAGTTGCATGTATGCCTGCGCTCTTCGGCCAATCAGATATGTGGATACGACATTGACGCCTGCTGATGCACCCAGTGCAGCAATCGGCAGGGCGCGCAAGGCGTAGCGAGACGAGAGACGACCGGCTGCCTTGACAGCCAGGTCTGCGCCCGCCTTGGTCATCAGCTTGTTGCCCGTATCGACCCCGCTGATTAGGATGAGAAGGTTACGGCGGTCGGCTGGCGTCAGCTCCCGTTCATAGATCGCTGCGATCTCCAATGCCATCTCTTTTTGCATTTCCATGGTCTTGCGTATGTCTGTCACCAGCCCGGCCGTCATGGCAATGACCGAGCCGGCCCCTGGAAGCAGAGCCGGGGCCGAGGTGGCGAAACCGATCAACCCGGTGTCGATGCACCTGCGCCGAATCAGCATATCGACCAGGGCTTCATTACTGGTAGTGGGGTATTGCGCACGCAACGTCGTCACGCGTTGGCGCGCGGCCATCACCTGTCCCTCGTCGATCGCGCCTAACAACTTGAACATCACTTCGTCCAGGGTGGAGTGAGACGATCCAGATGACTCTTCCCTATTCGGACTTGCTTCACTCACATTCAATCACCCATCACAATCACTCAATTGCGCCCGCCATTCACAAACTTGATTTTCCCACAGGACACACAATCGGGCAACTGATGCGCCGAATGGGAAGATCAATTCATTCGCATTTGCCAAAGCTGTGCTATACTGCCCATTCGATTACGCTCGATTCGACAGGAGCATTCAAGAAGGACTGATTCTATGGAGCAACCCTCACTGCGCACGGATGCGCCCTCTTCGCTGGCCGCCACAGATTACGCCTCTGGCGTGTTGCCCACGGAGCAGCTCTTGCAGATGTACCGGCGTATGTTCCTCATTCGCCGCGTCGAGGAGTCGCTGCTCGAATTGGCGGAATCGGGCAAGATTGGCGGCGCCATGCACACCGCCATCGGGCATGAGGGCGCAGCCATGGGCATGGCTGCCGCATTGCAGCCAGACGACTATCTCACCTGCACCTACCGCGGCCACCATCATTCCCTGGCGCGCGGTATGGACCCCAAGCGCGCCATCGCCGAAGTGTTGGGCAAGGCCGACGGTTTCGCCAAAGGCAAGGGCGGCTCCATGCACTTCGTTGATCCCAGCCTAGGTCTGATGGGCGCCAACGGCATCGTCGGCGCACAGGTGCCCCATGCCGCGGGCATGGCTCTGGCCAGCAAGCTGCGCGATGATGGCCGCGTGGCGATCACCTTTTTTGGCGATGGCGCCATCTTCCAGGGGTTGATGCACGAAACCTTCAACATGGCCTCCAAGTGGAAACTACCGGTGATCTTCTACTGTGAGAACAATCGCTACTCAGAGATGACGCCCATCAGCCGCACGTCCTCGGTCAGCGAGATCTATCTCTTTGTGCGCGCTTATGGCATGGAGAGCGTGCAGATCGACGGCAACGATGTGGAGGATGTCTATCAGGCTGTGAAAAAAGCAGCAGACCGGGCGCGCGCCGGCGAAGGCCCCACCTTCATCGAAGGCATCACCTACCGCCTGGCCGGGCATATGGCCGGCGACCTGGAGACCTATCGCAGCTCCGAGGAGATCGAGATGCAGCGCCGCCATGAGCCGCTGGTGGTGCTGGCTGAACGTCTGAAGAGTCGCGGCGTTCCCGAGGCTGAGTTGGAGCGTATTCGCAGCGAGGTCGAAGCCGAAGTCGAGGAAGCTGTGGAATTCGCCCAGAACAGTCCGTGGCCTCCATTGAGCGAGGCTTACACCGATGTGTACGCGCCGTGAAGGGCGGGCGGCGAGCACGAGTACGAGTACGATAAAATAACCTGAATTTCCAGGAAACCATATGCGCAAGACGACATATATCCAAGCGATCAACGAGGCGATGAAGGATGAGATGCGCCGGGACCCCAGCGTCTATCTCATGGGCGAAGATGTGGGGCACTACGGCGGCCTCTTTCGGGTGACGCGCAATCTGCTCGATGAATTCGGCCCAAAGCGGGTCATCGACACGCCCATCAGCGAACAGGGTTTCATGGGCATGGCAATTGGCTCGGCCATGGTGGGCATGCGTCCCATCATCGAGTTGATGTACATGGATTTCTTCCTGGTGTGCGCCGACCAGATCTTCAACCAGGCGGCCAAGATGCACTATATGACCGGCGGTCTGCTCAACGTGCCCCTGGTCATCCGCGGGCAACACGGCGGCGGCAAGCGTTACGGCTCGCAGCATAGCCAGGCCGTGGAGAGCGCCTTTGCCCAGTTTCCGGGGATCAAGGTCGTAGCGCCGGCCACGCCCTACGACGCCAAGGGGCTGCTCATCTCTGCCATCCGCGACAACAACCCGACGCTCTTCCTGGAACACAAGATGCTCTACTTCACCCGCGGGGACATGCCCGACGCCGATGTGGAGTACACGGTGCCCATCGGCAAGGCAGACGTCAAGCGGCCCGGTAAGGACATCACCATCGCTGCGTTCAGTTATTCGCTACTCCAGGCCTTGGAGGCTGCCGAGGAACTGAAGATGCAACACGGCATCGACGCTGAAATCGTCGATCTGCGCAGCATCACGCCGCTGGATATGGAAACAGTCTATGAATCGACAGCCAAGACAGGGCGTCTGTTGGCGGTGCACGAATCCCAGTCCAATTGCGGCATCGGCGCCGAAATCGTGGCGCGCATCTATGAAGAAGCGCCCCACCTGCTGACTGCGCCGGCGCGGCGGCTGGGCATGGCGCCGGTCTCCGTGCCCGTCTCCAAGCCGCTGGAGGAAGAGGTGCTCCCCTGGAAGAACACCATCAAAGCAGCCGTGCTGGAAATGTTATCGTGATCGAGGATTCTCATGGCGACTGAAGTCAAACTCCCAGATTTGGGCGAAGGAATCGCCGACGTAACCATCAGCCGCTGGCGTTTCAAGGTGGGCGACGCCGTCAAGGCTGGCGAAGTGTTGGTGGAAGTGGCGACCGACAAAGTGGATACGGAAATCCCCGCGCCGATTGCTGGAACGCTCCTCAAGCTCTTTGGCTCGGAAGGCGAGATCATCCCAATCACGGCAACGCTGGCTCTCATCGGCGCGGCAGGCGAATCTGCCGATGTTGCTGCGCCCGCGCCAACAGTGCAGGCAGCCGCCGTCAGCGCGCCGCCTGCTGTTGTGACCGCGCCAACCGGCGATGCAGATGTCAAGGCGTCGCCTGTGGCCAAGCGCGTGGCTGCTGACAAAGGCGTGCTGCTGGCCGAAGTAACCGGCACCGGCCCTGGCGGGCGCATCACCAAAGACGATGTGCTGGCGACCAGCGAGCGCCCCTCTGGCCTTGCAGCGGCGGCTGCACTGCCAGACGATCTGGCTGATTCGGCGCCATTGGCTGTGCGGCGGCTGGCGGCGGAAAACAACGTGGATCTGAGCGCCGTGGCCCAGGGTCGCCCGCTGAGCACGCTCACCCGCTATGATGTGATGAGTTTTGTGGCGAGCCGCGACGCCGGCAAGGAAGTATCTGTCGCCCGGCGTTTCCTGACGCCCGTTGGCGCGCCTGTGCGTCCCGCGCCCGCTGTCACGATCCCGTCGACGCCGCTCCCGGCGCCTGTCGGCGCTGCACCCAGCCCCGCGCCAGCAGCGAAACCCGTAGCGCCTCCCGCGCCTGCTCAACCTGGTCCGGGCGAGGAATTGGTCAAGCACAGCCGCATGCGCGCCGCCATCGCTCGCAACACCAGCCAGAGCCTTTTCAGCGCGCCCCATGTCACCACCATGTGGGATGTGGAGATGAGCGCAGTGTTGGCTCATCGCGCTGCGCACAAAAAGGAGTTCGCCGCGGCCGGCGTCAACCTTACGCTCACGGCTTACTTCGTGGAGGCAGTCATTGCCGGCCTCAAGGCTGTACCTGCAGCCAACGCTGCATGGAGCGATGAGGGCGTCATCCTCAAGCGCGTTTATAACATCGGCATGGCGGTGGCCCTGCCTATGGACAAGAATGGCCTGGGCGGGCTGATCGTGCCGGTGATCAAGAACGCCGGCGACTTGAACCTCATGGGGCTGGCGCGTGCCGTCAACGAGCTGGCCGAGAAGGCGCGCGCCAATCAGCTCAAGCAGGAAGACCTGGCCGACGGCACCTTCACCATCAGCAACTATGGCACGTCGGGCAGTCGCTTCCAGACGCCGGTCATCGTCCAGCCCCAGGTGGGCATTCTGGGCATAGGCGCAGTAGAAAAGCGCGCGGTCGTCATCAGCCAGGGACATCCCCTGGAGGCCAACACGGGCGACTTTCTGAGCTTCCGCCCCATGACCACCCTGGGCTTCAGCTATGACCATCGGGTGCTCGACGGCGCCACAGCCGACGCCTTTTGCGCCGTGGTGAAGAAGACGCTGGAGAGCTATCGGTAAAGCACGCCTCCCCCCAATGCGCTCTCCATCAGCAGCGAAGCGTCGTTGCTGGTGATGGTTCGTTGGAAGCGACTTCGGCCGCCTACGGCGGCGGTAACCTGTGGGGGATGCTGCGCTCCCCCACACCCCCTACAGAGAAGCCAGCGCCCAGCGTTTACCAGAGGCCAGAGATCAAAAGCCGGGGGACGCCACCCGAAAACCCCTGTCGCCAGTTTCGGCCCGGTGGGGTTCTCTGCCTTGCAGCGTGCCTTGGTGAATGGACAGACACCGCATATCCATCATTCCGACCAGGGAGTCCAGTATGCAGCCGCAACCTACATCGCCACACTGAAGCAGGCCGGCGTTGCCATGGCGCTGTGCGCCCGCTTTGCGAACAGCATGGCTGAAGTCGGTCAGGCCTGGCAGAACGACTATGCAGAGCGGAGCGCCTCATGTGCATTATCAAAAAGGAGGGAGTTGACCTGTCTCATTACTTGAGCTATGCTGACGCCTATTCCCACCTCGGCCACGAAGTGGCCGAGGTTTACATGCACAAGCGCAGAGTGAATGCGCTTGGTTACCTGACGCCTGTCGAGTTCGAGGCCCAGTGGCTCTCACCGCAGCCTCTGCCTGACACCGTCATTCAGTATCATTGTCCGTTTTTCTCTCCAAAAACCGGGGTCGCTACACCCCGTATCAGCCCAAAATTGATATGTGTGATGAACATCATGGCGCGATTGGCGACCTCATTGATACAAAGCCCGGTGTGAGCACTGCGACCGTAGCTTCTCTCTGCGTTCTCCCAACTTTCTTTGCCAGTGCTATTCGTCGTCTTGACCCAGAGGAAAGACAGGTTCCTCGCGCGTGATCACTTCCAGCAAGCAAGGGCGGCCGTGATTCGTTTCTTGGATGCAGCGACGTAGGGCTGGGACGATCTCAGCCGGGTGGGTCACTCGCTCGGTGTAGCCGCCCAGACCGGCCGCGACGGCGGCCATGTCGCCGCTGAGGTATTTACTGCCGAAGCGTTCGGTGGAGACCGGCATGTATTTCTCATAGCCGCCGAACGCGGAATTGTTGAGAATCACCGTGAGAATGGGAATCTGCATGCGCACTGCCGTCTCGAAATCCATGCCCACCATACCAAAGGCGGCGTCGCCCATGACGTTGACGACCAGATGGTCGGGCGCGGCCAGCTTGGCGCCCATGGCAAAACCCAGGCTGCTGCCCAGTTGGGTGCTCTTACCCCAGCCGATGTAGCCATGGGGAATGAGCGTCTCGAAAAAGCCGGTCATCTGGTCGCGGGGATTGCCCGCGTCGTGGGTCACGATTGTGCGCCGACGGTCGGTTGTGTGGAGCAAGTCCCAGATAACGCGATAGGGGCTGATGGGCGTATCGTCGCTCGTCAGCCGAGGCAGCCATTTCTTGATGAACGCCGTCTTGACCTCGGCAATCTCGCGACAGAGTACAGCTCCATCACGCCGCACGCCGCCCAATTGCAGCCTGGCCTCTTCCGTCAATTGAAGCAGCACATTCCTGGCGTCGCCGATTACCCCATGAGCGATGGGGTAGTCCTTATTCATGTCGGTCGCGTTGTGGACGATCTGCACAAGGGTCTTGCCCAGGGGGATGGCGGCGATAAAGACGGAACGGGTGAAGCTCGTACCGACTCCGAAGATGACGTCGGCTTTTTTCAGGAAATGGTCGATTGTGCGCGGGCGGGCGCGCGCACCTGCGCCCAAGGCCAGAGGGTGGTCGTCGGGGAAAACGCTCTTGCCGTTGAGGGTGGTCATGACGGGAACCTGCACCAACTCGGCAAACTTGCGCAGTTCCTCCCACGCTTCTGCATAGAAAACGCCCTGTCCCGCTACAATCACTGGATTGGCAGCGGCCAGCAGAATGCGCACAGCTTCTTTCACATCTTGCGGATCGCCCTGTGAGGCAAAGCGGCGCGTTGGCGTATACGAGAAGTCGACCGAAAGGTCTTCCCTCATCACGTCGGTGGGCGTCTCGAGCATCACCGGGCCGAGAGGTCCGTTACGCAGGAGCGTGAAAGCCCGGGACAGCATCTGGGGCAGGCGATTCGCCTGATTGACTATCTCCACCCATTGAGTGACCGCGTGATAGTTGCGCGTGGCCTGGAAATTGGGCGGTGACCCCTGTAAGCCGCGTTCGTAGCCGCCAGGCAGGAGCAAGATCGGCGTGTTGTCGCTATAGGCCTGGGCGACGCCAGCAAACGCGTTTTCCACGCCGCCGCCATACTGGAGCGCGCAGACACCGATGCTGCGCCCGTTTTTGATGCGTGTATAGCTGTCTGCCATGTTGATTGCCACGCGTTCTGTGCGCGCCAGGACCGGGCGAATGCCCAGGCTGGCTGCTGCGTCGATGACGGCGTTGTCGGGAAAACAGGTAAAACATTCCACGCCTTCAGCTTGCAGGATGGCTGCAATTGCGGTCTTGCCGAGCATAGGAGTATCCAGTTCTCTGGGAAAATGGTTGGACGTTGACTGAGCATCAAGAATTGTAGGACATTGCGTGAAAGGGTGTCAAACGACCACGTGCGCTAAGTGAAGCCAGTCAGCCCCGGGCGGTTGACGCTTTCCAGGGAAGATGATAGAGTCGCAGTGATGCGATCTGATCCCTTTGAACGTTTGTTGTTTTACCTTCTCAATAACCTGGGGATCGTCAAGCATGCGGACACGATAGATCGTGTCTGCACCCTGAAATATTGAGACGATATCTTGTTTTGGAGGCATTCTCCTATGATTCAATCACTGGGTCCGCACTGGGCGCCTGTTCGTCTGACGATAGCGCGTTGGTTGCTGTTGGCAGTCATTGTGCTGTTGGCGATGGGCCATAAATCGGCCAACGCTCAAAGCCCAGCCCAGCCGACCGGCCTGGCTACCATCCATCGCCACGGGCAATCCTTCCTCACGTGGCAGGAGCGCAGCGAACTGAGCGGCGAACGCTATCGCGTCTATCGCCATACGGCGCCCATCGATGCTGCGAATCTGGCGGCGGCCACGCTGCTCTATGAAGTTCCAGAAGGTTCGGCGCTCTTTTTCGCCAATCGTTACAAGACCTACTCGTCGCCGCCGTGGGCGATTCGACATACGGAACGCTACATCATCGCCGATCTTGCTCCCCAGTTGGATGCAGGGACCGGGCTATTGGTATGGACCCTGGCTGACGCAGACTTTGGCGGTTTCGACGCTGGCGACGCCTACTACGCCGTGACGACCGTAGCCGGAGGCGTGGAGAACACAATCGACTTCGCTGCGGGCAATCGCGCCGGCCCCGTCGCCGAAAGCCTGGCGACGCCTCAGCCTGTGCTCATTCGCAACCAGGCGGATGGCTGGCAGGTCTACATCCAGTATATGGACCTGCGGGTGTGGAATCCCTCCTTCCATGCGCCCGGCCCGCACAACGAATACTACGGCCTGATCAGTACGGACTACGGCGTGGCGGGCGCGTTGCAGTATGCCTACGACTACGCCCTCTATCTGCCGGACGCGACGCGCTGCGGCGGAGCGCTGCCAGAAACGCTGCCAGTTTTCGTGTCGCTTCACGCCTGGGCCGGCAACGGCTATAGCCCCACCACAGGTCGCGTCGGCCCGTGGTGCGCCTACATTCTGACGCCCATTGACCAGGGTGAGAGCTGGTGGTTTGGCTTTGCCCGCGACTGGAATTACCGCGCCGGCGTATCGCCCAGCGCGGGGAATGTGATCGTCAATTACACCGAGCAGCGTGTCTTGCAGATGATCGATCACTTGTTGCGCCATCCACCTGGGCCGCCTGCCAACAGCCAACGCGTCTACGTGAGCGGGCATTCCATGGGCGGCGGCGGTACGGTGGCGCTGGCGCTGCGCTATCCCCAGATCTTTGCCGCGGCCAATGCCAGCAAGCCAGTCACTCAGTTCCGCACGCTCAGCGGCTGGACGGGCAATGTGGCCGCACGTTGGGGGTCCAGCACCCTCAATCTGCCTGTGGATATCGACGCACCCAACGGCTGGGCGGATCACTTGCAGCCCTTCGCCAATGTCGGCGTGTGGGATTGGCAGGATTTCCAGGCTGATCTGGCGAATCGGGTCGCGGAGAGCACAACGCCCCTCAATCTGGATTTCGGCGTCAATGATACATCGGTTGTCTGGTCGAGCCAGGGCGCGCCCTTTTTCCCTGTTTTGGAGGAAAGCCGTCAAAGTTGGGCTGCACGTGTGGGCAATGACGGTCACAACTGGGGTGCATACAGCGGGCTAGCGCCCAATTTTTATCTTGACGCCGCAAACATACCGTTCGCTGGTCTGCAAACAGTGCGCGACGAAAGTGTACCTGCCTTCAGACAATCTAGCAGCGACCCTGCCTTGCCGCCGACGGCGACGGGCGCGTTTCACCATACCTTGTTGTGGTCTTCATCCTGGCTGCCCTGGGATGGCGCGCCGCTAGACGCCGTCCAGAAGTGGCAGGTGAGCGTGTGCGCAACTGGGGCCGGCAACGGCGCGCCCGCCTGCGGAACGGGCGTCACCCAGACAGTTTCCATCACACCGCGGCGGTTGCAACACTTCGTTGTGCAGCCCGACACGCCCTACTACTGGCAGAATCAAGCTATCGCCGGCGGCGCAGTGGTCGCCAGCGGCGTCGTCACCGCAGACCAGGCCGGACGCCTCACGACGCCGGCCGTGCAGATCACACCCACCGGCAACCGCATCATGTTGCTGGCAGGACAAAGCGAAGGCAGCGCAGAACTTGCTTTGAGCGATGTAGCTGTTGCGCCGGGCGCACAGGCGAGCGTCGTCCTGACGCTCTCGCCCACAGAGTTGCCGGTCTACAGCCTTGACATCCGCATCGCTTACGACCCGGCCGCCGTGACGCCTGTCAGCGTGCAAAAGGGCAGTGCAACGGCAGACAGCGCGTGGATCAGCGCGGTCAACCTGGCAACGCCGGGGTTGATCCGGGCCGGTCTCGCCACAGGCAGTCTGCCATTGAGCAACGGCGGCAACGTGCTGACCATCTCTTTCCAGGCGCTTGCTTCTGCCCAGGTGAGCGCGCTGACTTTGTTACAAGGCGATCTCAACGAAGGGTCCATTCCGGTGAGCCTGGTCCATGGTTCGGTCGTCATCAACTCCCCGCCCACAGCGGCAAATGACGCTTACGACATCGCAGAAGACAATCGACTGACCAGGACGAGCGTTGCCGGCGTCTTGTCCAATGACCTGGATGGGGATGGGCACAGTCTGGCTGCGACGCTGGCTCAGGGTGTGCAGCACGGCCAATTGGTGTTGGCGCTGGACGGTTCCTTCGTCTACACACCGGCGCAAGACTATCACGGCGTCGATTCGTTCACCTATACGGCCACCGATTCGTTGGGCGGCGCGGCCAGCGCAAACGTGATCATTACAGTCACGCCGGTCAACGACCCACCCCAGGCAGACGCCGGCGGGCCATACCTGGCCGCGGAAGGCGGAAGCATCTCTCTGGGAAGCGTAGCGATTGATGTGGATGATCTTCCCGCAAACCTGAGTTTTGCGTGGGACCTGGACGGTAACGGCTCGTTCGAGGCCGCAGGCAGCAACCCGATCTTCAATGCGACCGGGCGGGATGGTCCCAGCGCGGTGAGCGTGACTCTGCGCGTGAGCGACGACGACGGCGCGTCGGACACAGCGACGAGCCAGGTGCAGATCGCCAATGCAGCGCCCACTGCTCATCCCGGCGGCCCCTATGTAGTCGATGAGGGCGGCGGCGTCTCCCTCGACGCCAGCGCCAGCAGCGATCCAGGCGGAGCAGGAGACCCCTTGAGCTATGCCTGGGATCTGAACGATGACGGCGTCTTCGAGACCGCCGGCGCGACGCCCGTATTCAGCGCCGCAACCCTGCCTGGGGCGATGACTGCCCCGATCTCCCTGCGCGTGTCTGACGACGATGGCGGCGCGTCACCCGTTGCTTCCACTACGGTCGCCGTGCGCGATGTGGTGCAGCTAAGCCTGCCCGAAGCGACTGCCCTGCCGGGCGCAATCGCCGCCGTCCCCCTGTTGGCGGAGGACATGGAAGGCGATTTGGCAGACGCCGACGTCACTGTCTCCTTCGACCCGGCTATAGCCAGTTTTCTCAGCGCCGAGACGGGCGAACTGAGCGCCGGTTGGCTGATGACGACGAGCGCGCTCGCGCCGGGGCAAGTGCGGTTGACGCTCCATGCAATCAGCAGCGCAGCAGCGCAGACCGACGGCAGCCCTGCATTCTTCCAGGCAGTCGGCGGTTCACTTGCTTTGCTCCATTTCCAGGCGACAGGCGGCCAGGGCGCCAGCAGCGCGTTGACCATCGTCAATGCTCTGCTCAATCATGGCGGCGCAATGGCCCAGACAGACAGCGGCTCGTTCTCCATCGGCTTTCTCTATGACATTTCAGGTCATGTGCGTTTTTGGCAGGGCAGCCGACCGGTTGTGGGCGCAACGTTGACCGCCAGCGGCGGCTCTTCCGCCAGCACGCTCACGAACGCTGACGGCGCATACACACTGTCCGCTCTGCCAACCGGCGCGCACACTGTCACACCTGCCAAGACAGATCAGATCAACGGCGTCACCGCGTTCGATGCTGCATTGGCGCTGCGCCATTCGGTCGGCCTTGCGCTGCTCGTCGGTTACGCCGCCAGCGCAGCCGATGTCACAGGCAGCGGCGACATCACCGCTGCGGACGCGTCGCTCATCCTGCGCCGTTCCGTGGAAGAGACCGGTCTCCAATTCCCTGCCAGCGGACCTATCTGGCGCTTTGATCCGGCCAGCCGGGTCTATGCCAACCTGGATGCTCACCAGAGTGGGCAGGATTATACCGCGTTGCTCATGGGCGATGCCTCGGGCAACTGGAGCGGGGCGACGCTCTCAGCCATGTCGGTCGCCATCGCCGACGCGCCATTGACCATCGAAGTTGCGTCCGAGGCCGACGGCGCAGTCATTTCGTTGCGTCTGACCGAAGTCGCCGCGCCAGTGTATGGCGTTGATCTTGCGCTTCGTTTTCGCGTGGGCGACTGGTCGTTGGTGGAAATCACCCCGACGCCAGCGACAGCGGACTGGATGATGGCCTGGAGTGAGGAACCGGCTTCGCTGCTGCGCATCGGCATGGCGAACGCCGAACCGCTGGCAGCGCCTGCAACGCTACTGACCGTGCGGGTGCGTACGCCGGAGGAACTGACCGTCGATCAGGTCGAGCCGACGCTCGTCAGCGTGAATGAGAATGTGTTGCTCTACACACCCAGCCACCGCAGGTTTTTGCCCTTTGTCATGCGTTGAGCCGGCGCAAGGAGGCGTCTCCATGACCAAGACCCACGACATCCGCATTCTTGGCGTCCCCATGGATCTGGGACAGCAACGTCGCGGGGTGGACATGGGGCCAAGCGCGCTGCGCTATGCCGGGCTATTCGAGAAACTGACCCGCCTGGGTCATCGCGTGGAGGACGCCGGGAACATCGCTGCGCCGGTGCGTGATGAGCAGCGGGTGCGCGCCCATCAGTGGACCGAGTCGGGCGAAGGCGGTCTGCGCCATCTGCCCGATGTGGTCGCCGTTTGCCGCGCCATCTATGAAGTCGCCAAAACCTGCGCTGGCGGTTCTACATTTCCCATTTTCCTGGGCGGCGACCATTCCATCGCCATCGGCACGGTGGCCGGCGCGTCCACGGTGAGCGGCCTGGGGGTGATCTGGGTGGATGCGCATGGCGACTTCAATACGCCTGACACAACGCCTTCGGGCAACATCCACGGCATGCCGGTGGCTGCGCTCACGGGCGAAGGGCATCCCGAACTGGTGAATCTGGGGCATCCTGGGGCAAAGGTGCGCCCGCGCGATGTGGTGATGATCGGCGTGCGCGACTTGGACGCTCAGGAGAAGGTGCGTCTGGCAGCCAGCGGCGTAGTCATCTACACCATGCGCGACGTGGATGAGCTTGGTATGGCGACAGTGGCGCGGCGGGCGCTCATGCGTCTCAACCACGTCAGACGCATTCATGTGAGCCTTGACATAGACGCCATCGATCCGGATGACGCGCCTGGCGTTGGCACGCCTGCACCGGGTGGGCTGACCTTCCGCGAAGCGCACCTGCTCATGGAAATCCTGGCCGAATCCGGCAAAGTCTCCTCGCTGGATGTGGTGGAGATCAACCCCATCCTCGACGAGGGCAACGGCACCGCGGAACTGGCGGTGGAGCTGATCCTGTCACTGCTGGGGAAGCAGATCCTGTGATTCGCGAGGCAGTGTTTTCCATTTCTGCGCTGCGCTCGGCTATACTTGTCACCACTTCTTTGCTCTTGGTATCTATTTGGATGTGTTCAAAATCAGTTACAGTGGTCGCAAACGAACATTGAATACACCCATTTCATTTACTACAAAGGTCGTAACCGCATGATAACGCCGACGATTCTCTGCATGAGCAGCTATTTCAAAGGCAATCCTTTCCTCCAGGAAGCCAAGCGCCTGGGTGCACACGTTATCCTTGTTACCGTGGAAGAACTCAAAGACGAGGAGTGGGCCCGTGACGCAGTCGACGAATTCTTTTACCTGCAAGTGCCGGGTCTCTCCAAACAGCCTGACACGACCTATGCAGTGAGCTATCTGGCGCGCGACCGCCAGATCGACCGCATTGTCGCGCTGGATGATTTTGACGTGGAGACCGCTGCGGACCTGCGCGAGCACCTGCGTATGGCGGGGATGACCAGCTCGCAGGCGCGCTATTTCCGCGACAAACTGGCTATGCGGGTGCAGGCCCAGACGCGCGGCGTGCCCATCCCCGAATTTGTCCACATCCTCAATTACGACCGCATTCGCAGCTATCTGGCGCGTATCCCCGGCCCGTGGGTGCTCAAGCCCCGCGGCGAAGCCAGCGCCATGGGCATCAAGAAGATCCATCATCCCGATGAGCTTTGGGCGCGGCTAAACGAGTTGGGCGACCGTCAGTCATTCTTCTTGCTGGAGCGTTATATTCCAGGCGATGTCTATCATGTGGATTCGGTCGTGTGGGACAGAAAGGTCGTCTTCGTTTCGACCAACAAATACGGCATGCCACCCATGACCGTCTATCACGGCGGCGGCGTCTTTGCCACCAGCACCGTGCCCTACGAATCCGCCGAAGACCAGGCGTTGGAGTCTATCAATCGGGAGGTCATCGGCGCGATGGGCATGAACCGCGGCGTCACCCACGCCGAGTTCATTCGCAGTTATGAAGATGGTCGCTTCTACTTTCTGGAGATTGCGGCGCGCGTGGGCGGCGCTGGCATCGACCAGATGGTGGAGCACGCCACAGGCATCAATTTGTGGCGCGAATGGGCCGCGGTCGAGATCGCCCAAGCGCGCGGCGAGGTGTACGCGCCTGGCGTCCAGCGCCGCGATTACGCCGGCCTGCTCGTCTCCCTGGCCCGACAGGAGTGGCCCAACACGTCGGGATACAACGACCCGGAACTTGTCTGGCGGTTGCGCAAGAAACACCACGTAGGCTTCATCGTCGCCTCCCACAGCCACGAGCGCGTCCAACAGCTCATCGGCGACTACGCTGCACGCGTCTCCCAGGATTTTACCGCTTCTGCGCCACCCATGGAGCACGCGCCCCATTAAAGTCATTCGTGAACGGCGGCGCCAGAAGTTTGCGCTCTGAGATGAATAATCTCGTCGCTGTTCACGTCTCCACAGCAAACTCCCTTTGAATCCACCCAGATCGTTTGATCGTTTTACTTGAATTTGGGTCTTGACAAGCGCCCAAACACAATATATAATTCCGAACAATGTTCGGTAATCGTCTCGTGTTTTGGTGATCAACCGTTGTCCCGACCGACCCGTCGGGATATTACTTGACGAAAAACCGAACGTAGTTCATAAACAGAAGACTGTTTGTAGATGCAAGAAATACTCGCAATACACATGATCGAACAGGAGACCCATGGACACACTCTTTTCTTTCAGCAATCTGTTGGTGATGCCTTTCTGGTTGCTGATGATCTTTTTGCCCCATTGGCGTTGGAGCAAGCGGATCATCTCCTCCATCTGGATCGTTGTGCCCGCGGCGGCGCTCTATGCGCTGCTGATCCTGCCAGGACTGGTCAACCTCATCCCCGCGCTCTTGAGCCCAACCCTGGCAGGGATCGCTGCGCTGTTGGGCACGCCTGAAGGCGCAACCATCGCTTGGGTTCATTTTCTGGCCTTTGACCTGTTTGTCGGTCGTTGGGTCTATTTGGACAGCCATCAACGGGGTGTGAGCGCCTGGCTGACATCACCGACGCTTTTCTTCATCCTCATGTTTGGTCCCCTCGGCCTGCTGCTCTACCTGGGTGTGCGAGCCTTGACGGGCAAAAGAAACCCTGTTGAGGGGCAGGTCAGTACGTTTTCTGCAACCTCTGCGACGCTGCGTCGTATGTAAATGTCACTGTGTTTTTTTACACCCTTTGTGGGAACACGTTGTCAAATATCATGGAAATTACAGGAGAAACCATGAACACCCAAGTTGTTGCTCGTCCGTCCAGCGCCATCATTCGTTTGATCAGCCGCGCCTGGTCAGTGAACCGGCTGCTCACCATCTCCATCGCCCTGAATCTGCTGCTGATTCCGCCGGTTTTGGTCGCCATGTTTCTCGATCCCAAGATCATCACTGGCGTCAACGGCTGGATCAAGCCAACAAAATTCTTGATCTCGGCCACTATTTACGGCGCTACCTTTCTCTGGTTGCTCAGCTATGTGCAGCGCGGACGCCGCTGGACGAACCTAGTGGGCAGCGTGACAGGCGCCGCGCTCATTATCGAGATCGGTCTCATCATCATGCAGGTGGTGCGGGGAACGACCAGTCACTTCAATATCGCCACATCCTTCGATGGGGCGGTCTTTTCGACCATGGGTGCTTTGATCACTCTGCTGGCGGTTATGAATCTGATTCTCGCTATCTGGCTGCTGATGCAAAAGCTGCCCGACCCGGTCTTCGCCTGGGGTGTCCGCTGGGGAGTGCTGCTTTCCTTCGTCGGGATGCTCGTCGCCTATCTTATGACCATGGGGCCGACTCCTTTACAGATGGAGGCCTTGCGCAATGGCGCGCCGCTGACCGTAGCTGGCGCACATAGCGTGGGCGTAGCGGATGGCGGGCCGGGGCTGCCCTTTGTGGGGTGGAGCGTTGAAGGCGGCGACCTGCGCGTGCCTCACTTTTTCGGCTTGCACGGGATGCAGGTTTTGCCCATCGTAGGCTGGCTGCTGACCCATGCCTGGGCGCGACGGCGTTGGTCCCAACGTCAGCGTACAGCGTTGGTCTGGACGGCTGGCCTCTGCTATCTGGGGCTGATCATCCTGCTCACCTGGCAGGCTCTGCGTGCGCAGTCGGTGATCGCACCCGACGGGCTGACATGGGCGGCTTACGCTCTGCTTGTTGGTTCGAGCGGTTTGGCTGTGTTGACAATCGATCTGTTGGGGAAGCGTGTGCACGAGCCCGCGGAGATCTCTCTGGTCGAAACACGCCCAACGGCATGAGAGAGACTGCCGGAGCATTGACAAGAAAAGGGTCTGTTCAAAATCAGTTACGGGTGGCTATTCCGTAATGGGCTTGAACGGCGGCCGAGGTTTGCGCTTCGACACACACGACTCGCCGTTGTTCAAGCCCCTACCGCCTCACCAGCGGTTGATCACGCGCTCTTGCTGGAGGCGTAATTTTTCTCGATTGGGGCGCAGGGCAACCAGCACCGAACAGAGGACAATCGCACCATAGGCCACATAGGGCCAAGGCGCCAGGTCATTAGCCGCCAGCATGAGCAGCACGCCAAAGGCGCTCACGCCCACTGCAAAAGTGCCCACAGAGGCGATGCGCGACCACCAGATGAGAAATGCGCCGATGATCCAGACCATGCCGCCGGCCAGGGGAAAGAGGGCCATGGTCGTGGCCGCAGAGGTGATGCCGCCGGCGCCCCCCTTGAAGCCCATGAAGATCGACCAGTTGTGGCCGATGACAGCAAAGCCACCGGCCAACGCCGACGACCATTGGAGCACGGCCAGACGCATGGCCGCTTCGTCAGGCCCCATCACAGCGCTGTTCAGTTCGGGGAAGAGCAGCCCATAGAGCCAGCGTACTAGCCAGATTGCCACTGCGCCTTTGATGGCGTCGCCGATGAGTGTAGGAATGGCTGCCTTCAGGCCAGCTGCACGCCAGGCATTGGTTGTGCCTGTACGCCCGCTGCCCACGGTGCGAATATCCACCCCGAAGAGGCGACAGACGACCAGCCCAACCGGAATCGACCCCAACAGATAGCCCAACAACGCGCTGAATGGAACAAAAAGCCAGATCACAGGGTGCATCCTTTCCGGGTTTATACAAATTTCGGAAAATTTTGCCCCTATTCTAACATCCCCACCTCTGCTTCTGCCAGCGAGATCGCGCTCTCCATGATGTACAGGGCTTCGTCCACCTCGCCGCGAGTGACGATGAGTGGCGGGATGATGCGCATGGCGCTGAAGCCGCAGCCCATGAGCAACAAACCGTGCTCAAAGGCGATCTCCTCCACCCGGTTGCGCAACTCAGGCGCTTCGGTTCGGGTTGCCTTGTCGCTCACAAACTCCACGCCGATCATCAACCCCATGCCGCGCACGTCGCCCATGCTGGGGTGGCGTTGAGCCATGCGCCTGAGCTGTTCCAACAGGTAGTCGCCCTGGATGGCCGCGTTCTGAATGCCGCCAGTCTCTAGCACATCCATGGTGGCCAGGGCCGCGGCGCAAGCGATGGGATTGCCGCCATAGGTGTTGCCGTGGGCGCCCATGGGCATGGTCATGACGCTGGCGCGACCGACAAAACCGCCTAGGGGAATGCCGCTGGCAATGCCTTTGGCCGTACAAACGATGTCCGGCTCCACGCCCCAATGCTCGATGGCCCACCAACGCCCCGTGCGTCCCATGCCGCTCTGCACTTCGTCCACGATGAGCAAGATGTTGTACTTGTCGCACAGCGCACGTAGCCGCGGGAAGAAATTGGGCGGCGCAACCACATAGCCGCCCTCGCCCTGGATCGGCTCCACCAGGATGCCCGCCACGTCGGTGGGCGGCAGGGCCGTGCGAAAGATGACTTGCTCCAGAAAGTTCACCACAGTGTCGCCATAGTCTTCGTCGCCGGGCTGCATGGCAAGGACAGGACGGTATGGGTTGGGGAAGGGAATGTGTGTCACATCGCCATAAGGCGCAAAGCCCCGGCGCTGCGTGACCTTGCTGGCGGTGAAATTGAGCGCGCCCTGGGTGCGGCCATGAAAGCCGCCCAGGAAGCCAACAAAGCGTTGGCGGCGAGTGTGATAGCGGGCGGCTTTGAGCGCGCCTTCGACAGCTTCTGTTCCCGAATTGCCCAAAAAGGTGACGGCCGGTTCATCAAAGGGCGCAATGTCGTCCAGGCGTTCGCTCAGTTCCACCCATTTCTCGTGATAGAAGTCGGAGGAGATATGGAGAAATTTCTCGGCTTGCTCCTGAATCGCACGCACCACGTGGGGGTGGCAGTGACCGGTGGAATTGACCGCAATACCCGAGACAAAGTCAAGGTAACGATTGCCGTCAACATCGAAAACTTCGCTGCCGCGGCCATGAGACATGACGAAATCCGCCACACGGCCATAGGCGTGGGAGACGACCTTGCGGTCGCGTGCCAGGATGGCGCGCGCTTTGCAGCCTGGCGTGTTCAGTTTGGTGATTGTTTTTGTGGTCGCTGCCAACATGATTGCCTCCGAATCTGAAAAGAGCTTGCCCCAGCAACTACGACAATAGACGCACAATGACCCATGTCTTTGGACGCTTCATCTCTCATTGCGCACTCCACCCCCATGGCGTCTGGTGAAAAACTCGCCGTTGGGCGAATGGCAATGTCAGGTAACGTTGTCGGTTGAACCACGCGATCCGTTCAATCCACCCCGATAGCCCAATTGGCGCGAGATGGCCTGCCCCGCCAGGCGTACTTGCGCGATAGCCCATTCGAGAGCTTCACCGGAGAGGCGAGTTTCTGGGCCGCCGACGCTGACTGCCGCGCTGATTCTACCGCTGGCATCCACGATCGGAGCCGCCACCGCGACAAAGCCTGCTTCAAGTTCTCCGTTGGTCACAGCTGTTCCGTCGAGCTGAATCTGGCGCAGTTGTTCAGCCAGCCGATCTGGTTGCGTGACCGTATGCAGGGTCAATCGGTTCAGTTCTTTCGATAACAACTGGGTCTGGCGTGGCGCGTCCAGGTGAGCAGCCAGAAGCTTGCCTGTCGCCGTTGCGTGAAAGGGAAGACGCGCGCCTACGTCCTGTGACAGCCCCAATAGATAGCGGCTGGAAACTTCGTCGAGAATGACCACCTGTTCCCCGGCCAATACCTCCAGTGTGGCGGTTTCCCCGGTTGCGGCAGCCAGTTCTTCCAATGCGCTCCGACTGACCGTGCGCAGGTCGTTGGAGCGCATGGCGCAGCCGCCCAGGGCAATGATCTCTGGCCCCAAGCGATAGCCGCCGCTGGCCCCGCTGCGTGCAACGAAGCCTTCCACCTCCAGCGCCGCCAGCAGTCGATGCACCGTCGTTTTGTGCAGACCAACATGCTGGGCCAGGTCGCCCAGCGTCCACTCTGGCTGAGCATCGTTGAACGCCTTGAGCAGCGCAACAGCGCGAGAGACGGTTTGCGCGCCTGGATAGGCCTCGATGACAGCGAGCGCTTCTGGTTGCGCCGACAAAGCATTCATGACAAAATCCTCTGTTTCATAATATGAAATAATTATACATAATATGGAACTTGAATGCAAATCGACTGACCGAAGAATCGCCTATGCAAGGCCGCGCCCCAATTGTGGCTGGCCTTGCCACAGAGTTCACAGAGGAAAAGAGTCGACTGAGGCCGCGCGCGGTTTCGATCCTTCCTCGCTCTCTGCGCCCGCTGTGGTGAAATAGAATGTCAGCAGAATCTATGCGGGCCAGGCAGGATCGAGAAAAGTTTGGATTTCCAGGAGATAACCGTTGGGGTCGCGCAGAAAGAGGTGGTAAATGTTGTATTCGGGGTTGAAGACAGGAGGTTTTTCCAGAGGCACGCCCTGGGCAGTGAGATAGGCGGCCCAGGCATCCACCTCGCGGGTCGCCAGGGTCAGAATGACGCCAGCAATGGCGGTCGGTCTCTGAAGGTGTTCGCAGAAGCCAATAAAGGCGTCATCGCAGACCCGATAAATGCGACAAACCCTCTGGTCGAGGACGAGGGGTAATCCCATCACCCGTTCGTAAAAATCCCCGGTGCGGGACAGATCGTGCGTGTAGAAGAAAGTCACCTGCTGATCAAGCGAGGGTCGCTGCATAGTCTGGCGTGTCTGCTCGTAGCTCCATCAATTGCGTGTTCATGGCGGCGAGCAACATCTCTGGGTCGCCCGGTTCGGGTTCAGCATAGGGAACGTCATCTACGCTGGCGGTCGTATTGAGCATGGCCAGGTCGCTGACATGCATGGCCGCGCCGATGATGCCGGCGTCGTTGAGCAGTTGCGCTGGGACGATGCGTGCGCGCGTCGAAAGACAGTGCATGAACTTGTCGTAGCGTTTACTCACACCGCCGCCAATGATAAACAGATCAGGGGAGAGATAGAACTCCAACGCCGCCAGATATTCGTTGACCCGTTCGGCCCACTGTTCCCAGCTCAAGTTTTGTTCTTTGCGCACACGCCCGGCTGCGCGCAACTCGGCATCCTTGCCGCGGATGGTCAGATGTCCAAATTCGGTGTTGGGCAGCAAGTGACCATTGACAAAGACTGCGCTGCCAATGCCAGTGCCAAAGGTGAGCAAAACGACAACGCCCATCTGATGGCGACCTGCGCCGTGTTGCATTTCGGCTACGCCGGCCGCGTCTGCATCGTTGAGTACACGCACCGGGCAGCCCGTGACGCGCTCGAAAAGCGTCACGGCATCCACCTTGAGCCAGCTGCCATCCATGTTGGCCGCGGTCTGAATCACTCCATGATATACCACGCCAGGAAAGGTGCAACCGATGGGACCTGCCCAATGGAGACTACGCACGATCTGGCCGACTACGCTCGCCACGGCTTCTGGCTTGGATGGGCTGGGCGTGTCGAGACGCAAGCGTTCGCTCACGATTTCGCCGCTTTCCAGATCGACGATTCCTCCTTTTACACCGCTGCCGCCGATGTCGATTCCCATTGCTTGCATAACACTTCCCCTTTGCCAATCTTGAAAGTCACTTACCACAGAGAGCACAAAGGAATACAGAGGGATTTTCATTCTGCGTCATGTCCCATTGAGGGCATGGACGCTGATGGAAAAGGCTCACCGCAAACGCGAATATGTTCTGCCATCCTGAAGTGCGCTCGGACATTGATCACGCACGGGAGATTGGCAATTCTTGTGCCGCCAATGTGCGGGCGATTTGGTCGAGATGCGCTTCGCCATGGTCGGCGTAGATGCTCAAAATGTCCTCCACTGTGTACAGGCGTCCATACTCAGGATGGATGCCGGCGCGCTGCCACTGGCGCTCAGCCAAACTCTCGAAGAGGCGCACCCAGCGTTGGTGTAGCCCGGCCAGCAACCTGAGCGATTCGCCGACGCTGGCATGGTCGGCGTCGGCGCTTTCCGCCCAGGCATCCTGATCGTATGGCTTAAAGGTGGGATTGTCCTCTGTGAGGACGAGCTTCATACGCACAAAGCTGTTCATGTGGGAATCGGCCAGGTGGTGCACATTCTGCGCCACACTCCACTCGCCGGCAAGGGGGCGCGCGGTGAGCTGGTTGGGCGTCAACTCGCACACCGCCTGTTCCAACTGCGCTGGCAGATTGGCGATCTTTTGGACTAATGCGCTGCGTTCAGATGGCGTCAACATAAGGATCACGACACGTTGTCTGCTTGTTGGCGAAATGTCGAGGTCAGCTGTCGTTATTATATGTCACGGCGATCGGATTGACAACCCAGAAATGTGCTACAATGACGCTCACTGATGCGCAGCCATGGGCGCAAGCCCGCTCGACCATTCACGACCACAACATTTCGGAGGACTCTATGTCAGTTCACCCTCTGGCCGGCAAACCTGCTCCATACGACGCGCTTGTCAACTTGCCGCTGCTCATGTCGGGCTACTACACCCGCCATCCTGACCCTGCTAACCCGGAGGAACGAGTGGCCTTTGGTACATCCGGCCATCGCGGCGTGTCGCTCAAACGGGGCTTCAACGAAGACCACATCCAGGCCATCGCCCAGGCCATCGCTGAGTATCGCCGCAGGGAGGACATCACCGGCCCGCTCTACATGGGGATGGACACCCATGCACTCTCCGAAGCGGCCCAAGCCACTGCGCTGGAGGTCTTTGCGGCCAATGATGTGGATGTGGTCATCCAGGAAAATGGCGGCTACACGCCCACGCCGGCCATCTCTCACGCCATCCTCACCCACAACCAGGGCAAACGTTCTGCATTGGCCGACGGTGTTGTCATCACGCCATCCCACAACCCGCCCGACAACGGCGGTTTCAAGTACAATCCACCCAATGGCGGTCCGGCTGACACGGGGACGACCAAGACAATTCAGGAGCGAGCGAATGCAATCCTGGCCGACGACCTGCGCGACGTGCGGCGTATCCCCTACGAACGCGCGCTACGGGCTGAAAGCGTCCACCTGCGCGACTACGTGACGCCCTATGTCCAGGATCTGATCCACGTCATCGACCTGCCGACCATCGCTGCGGCGCGCCTCAAAATCGGCGTGGACCCCATGGGGGGCGCAAGCCTGGCCTATTGGGGCCCCATCGCAGAGACATATGGGTTGGACATCGAGATCGTGAACCCAGAGATCGACGGCGCGTTTCGTTTCATGACGCTGGACCACGACGGCAAGATCCGTATGGA
Organism: uncultured Caldilineaceae bacterium; assembly: GCA_964560495.1. Lineage (GTDB taxonomy): Bacteria > Chloroflexota > Anaerolineae > Caldilineales > Caldilineaceae > UBA5069. The sequence continues at coordinate 16,941 of CAZLMM010000038.1, read as the reverse complement.
CTGCTCCTCGCGCTACGCCATGGCCAGCCTGATCGACCTCAAAGACCGCTTTGACATCGCGTTTGGCAACGATCCAGACGCCGACCGTCACGGCATCGTCACGCCCAGCGTGGGTCTCATGAATCCCAATCACTACCTGGCAGTGGCGATCTGGTATCTCTTCCAGAATCGCGAGGGTTGGCGACCCGACGCCGCCGTGGGCAAGACGCTGGTCTCCAGCTCCATGATCGACCGGGTGGCGGCTCACCTGCAGCGCCGTCTGGCCGAAGTACCTGTTGGTTTCAAATGGTTTGTGGATGGGTTGGTGGATGGTTCGTTCGGCTTTGGCGGTGAAGAGAGCGCCGGCGCGTCCTTCTTGCGGCGCGACGGCTCTGTGTGGACCACCGACAAGGATGGCATCATCATGAATCTGTTGGCCGCAGAGATTACAGCTCACACCGGGCGCGACCCGGGGTTGCACTATCAGAAGCTCGAGACGCTTTTCGGCAGCCCGGTGTATGAGCGCATGGATGCGCCGGCCAACCCAGCCCAGAAGAAGGCGCTCGCCAACCTTTCGCCCGACATGGTGACAGCGACAACAATGGGCGGCGACCCCATTACGGCCAGGTTGACCCAAGCACCCAGCAACGGCGCAGCCATTGGTGGACTGAAGGTTGTGACAGCCAACGGCTGGTTTGCCGCGCGGCCATCGGGCACCGAGGATGTCTACAAAATCTACGCCGAAAGCTTCAAGGGGGAAGAACACCTGCGTGCCATTCAGGCGGAAGCGCGCTCGATCGTAGACGGTGCGCTGGCCGCTGCGGGAGTATCCAACGGTTAATGGTGAACTGCGAATTGTGAACCGCAATCGGTGTGAATTCAACCCGCTTTGCGGGTTTTGTTGTTACAGGCGTCGGTTTCCAACCAATGCCCGATCAACCAATGCATTGGCGCAATTCCTCCAGCGACGCGTTGCCGCCGCTGAGGATCAGCGTAACTTTCTTACCGGCAACCTTCTCTGGTTGTTGGAGCGCGGCGGCCAGCGGGGCCGCGCCGGCAGGTTCGGCCAGGGTCTTGGCCTTTTCCAGATAGAGCCGCATGGCGGCGCGCATCTCATCGTCGCTCACCAACACAAAGTCATCCATGAACCGCCACATGATGCGCTGGGGCATCATGAATGGCTCGCCTGTCGCCAGACCGCCGGCGAAGGTGTGGATCGCTGCGTTGCGTTGCTCATGCTCGCGCCAGGTCAGGTAGCCCGCTGGCGCCCCGCTGGCCTGCACGCCAATAACGCGTATCGCCGGGTTGATTGACTTGGCCGTGAGGCTGGCGCCGGCCGCGCCGCTACCCCCTCCCACGGGCACGATGATCATCTCCATGTCGGGTTGAGTTTCCAGGATTTCCAGCGTATGGGTGGCCACGCCGGCAATCAATAGCGGTTCGTCGCCCGAAGAGACGAAGCGCAGAGCGTGCTCGGCCTCCAGTGTGCGGCAATGGCGCTTGGCCGCTTCGAAATCCTCTCCGTGTAGGATCACCTCGGCGCCCAGGCTACGCATGGCTTCGACCTTGATCGCGTTCGAGTTCTCGGGCGCCACAATGAAAGCCTTCATGCCAAAAAGACGCGCTGCATAGGCAATCGACTGCCCGTGATTGCCGGTGGACGCCGTCACTACACCGCGGCCACGCTGCTCCTCGGGCAGATGGGCCATGAAGTTGACGCCGCCCCGCACTTTGAAAGCCCCGATGGGCTGGTAGTTTTCGTGTTTGACATAAACCTCTGCGCCGACCACAGCATCCAGCGCCGGGTAGCGATGGAGCGGTGTGGGTGCAAGATAGGGACGAATCGTGCGTTGGGCGCGCAATACATCGGCAAACGAGAGAGGAAGATCGGTGTGCGTGCTCATTCGAGAGACTCTCACTTCATTTGTGTGTTGGAGAGGCGATGGACTACGACGGCGAACCGTTGTCATGGTCGATGATGTGGGCGTCTAGGCGCTGCGGCGTGTAGATTCTGGCGAGTGCGTAAAGCAGCGCCCAGCACAGCACACTGCTCACCAACCCGATGCTGCCACCCAATAGCAGCCCTTCATAACCATTCCAGAGCACGCCGCTCGCGGCGCCGCCCAAAGCGCCTATAAGCGCCAACACGAAGAGGATTTCGACCATTCCCGTAGCCTTCTAGCTGCACAATCGTGATGCGCAGGTTCTGTGGCAAGGGACGCAGTGAATTTCCTGTCCGTTCCGAATATGGATGGCTGATCAGAGCAATGACGACTTTTTGTAGGCCAATGGACTGAGACGTCGCCCTTATCTCAATCCCAAAGAAAGTAACCCTGCTGGTACATTTGGTACAAACCGTAGACAAGATAGATGACAATCGTCGTCACCAAAACTGCCATCAGGTAGCCGCGTTGAGACCACATCTGCTGCGCCTGCCGCCATGTTTCACGTGGGCGCATGGCCGCCAGCACCAGAAAAGCGATCACCAGGTAGATGAGAATGCGACGACTTGACATGCGGGATGTGCTACAATTTCAGCCATGAACGAAACGGATGCGCTGTGGCAGATCATCACCCCTATGAGCGAGGGCTTCTGGTTGGCGCTCGATCTGCTCTTCGGCGCGTTCTTTTGGTTTGGCGTGCGTTTTGTTTCTGTGCGTTGGCGAAATTTGGCTCTTATTGCCCGTTGGCTCGCCATTCCCTACCTAGGATTGGTTGCGGGCGGCGTCTCTCCACGACTTATGGGGCTGACCGGAGTCGACTGGCGCAATGGGCTGGCGTTGGGAGTGGGGTTGATCGCCGCAGTCTGCGGACTTCTGTTTGTCGTTCATGCAACGAACGGTGACGCTCGACTCGTAGCAAGACCCGTCCTTCCCTCACAAAGTGCTAAAGACGGAATCACATTGGCGGACCGCGTCTTCGGCGTTCTAGCATCCGGAGCGGAAGAGTTCCACTGGTGTTTCCTGCGGGCGACCCTCCTTGCCGTCATCCTGTCCATTGGGGGTGGCAGCGCCCAAGCCAGCTATGGCGCAATCTGGCTGGCCGGTCTGATCGCTCTGCCAGAGGCGCTGCTGGCTGCGCCTTCAGCCTCGCTGCGCCTCTATCAAACTATCACACTCCTTGCCACAACGATTCTTTTCCTCTTTGTTCACAATTTCTGGCTCTGTTGGGCGTTGCACGCATCTGTCATGCTTTTTGCGGGTAATGTGCGCTGGCCGGCTGCATTCAAAGCTGAGTAGACTAGAGAAAGAACCCAAGCACGAGGATGCCAAGGATCAACGCAGCTGTCACAATCAACAGTTTGCGCAAATCGCCAAGCACATAGCTGTACTCATTTTTCCAATCCACACTCTCAGAGCCTCGTTCTGCAACAGGCGTCTGCTCCACTTGCGCAACGGCGACTACTGCCGCGCCGGCCGCACTGCTCTTGTATAGCTGGCTATAGTTGCTCGGCTCGCCAGCCCCAGCCTTGGACGTCGTTCGTCGTCTTCCTTTGCTTGCGGTCATTCATCTAATCCCTTCTGCACACCAGTTTCATTCATCACTGGATTATACGTCGGCCTGCAATGCGACGCCAAACTTGGTACGCTTCATCGTGTCTCATGGAAAACAACACAGCGCCATAGGCGGCCAGACCTAACCCGCCGGCAACAACGATGAGAGAAAGATCACCCAGGCTGTCAGTCGCAACGACATGGCTGAGGAACCATTCCACCAGGACGATCACACACGCCATTGTTCCGCAAGCAAGCGCCGTGCTGACCAAACCGCGGCTCAACCGTCCATCCACTCCGCCGATGGCGCGGCGCACAAAAAAGCCCATGGCCAGCGCATGAGCCGCCTGCTTGGCGGTGTCCGCCCACACAAGGCCCAGAAAGCCCAACGGAGTTACCAGGAACAAGGCAATGACGGTGTAGACGCCGACGCTGGCGATGCCTACCAGCGTCGGCAGCCAGGTATTGTTGCGCGCATAGAAGGCATAGTTGAGAGGAAAGTCCACCGCCGCAAAGAGCATGCCGATTACGTAGATGTTGAGGGCGTCCACAACCTGAGTTGTATCTTGGGTGGTGAATGCGCCGCGCTGAAAGATCAGACGCACGATGGGCTCGCTGAGCAGCCATAGTTCCACGGCGGCTGGCGCAATGAAGAGGATGACCATGCTCAGCCCGCGCCCCAACGTCCCGCGAAACGAGGATTCATCACGAACGGCAAAGAATTGACTCAGGCTGGGCAACGCAGCCAGCGAAACCGCCACGCTGATCAACCCAAGGGGCAGCTGTTGTAGCGTCGTCGCGGCGGCCATCCAGGCGATGCTCTGGCTGCCCGTTCCGCTGGCTAGACGGCGATCCAGCCCCACCTGCATTAGCATCACCGCCAGCCCTAGCGCGATGGGCGCGTAAAGCCTCACGATCTTGCCCAGGGCAGGGTGACGCCAGTCGAGGTGAAAACGCGCCAACATCTGAGAACGGCGCGCATCCCAGGCCATCAAGCCAAGCTGGCCGGCGCTTCCAGCCAGAATGCCGACAGCGAGAGCGGCGATCCCCAACCGCTGCGCTAACAAGACGCCTGCAGCGATGACGCCCACATTGAAGACGGCAGCGGCCAGAGCAGGAAAGGTGAAACGTTGCAAGGCAAAGAGCACTGCCATGAATAGACCGCTCATGCCCAACAGCCACACAGCCGGCGCAATCAGGCGGATCAAGTCCGTGGTCAGCTGGGCCAGGTCTGGGTCAGAGGAGACGAAACCGCCTGCGATGAGGCGCGTGACCAGGGGCGCGGCCAGGAGCAGGAGCAACGTCACGCCGGCCAAAACGACGCTTGCCACGCCCATCAACACGCCCACTAGCCGTACAAAGTCGACGCGAGTGCGCAGCCGTAGGGTCTCGCTGAGCACCGGCACCAACGCTGCGCTCAGCATGCCCCCGATCAGGAAATCGTAGAGCAGCGTTGCAACCTGCGACGCCACGCGAAAGGCGCTGACCTGGCCGCTGGCGCCAAAGAGCGCAGCGATGACCATCTCCCGCGCCAAACCCAGGATGCGGCCCGCCAGGTTGCCCAGGGCGAGCACGCTGGCGCTGCGCCCCAACCCAGAACCTCCGGCGCTACCTTCATTTTCCGATACGGACGGGCCTGGCGTTCCCGGCGTAATTTCAGCTTCCGGGCTGTCGATCTGGGTCACTTTGCGCTCTTGATGTGCTTGACGCCGACGCGCGCCGCCTGGAGATGGCGACTGCCGCGGTAACCTGCCGCTGTTATTGCGCAGTATTGACAGCGGGCGGCATCGAACATGCGGGTGCGCAGCCAGGGGTCGATCTTGTCGGCGGAGACGGTTGTGGTGATGATTGTGGGCAGATTGGCGTTGTAGCGGTGGTTGAGGAGTTGGAAGAGTTTCTCCTTTGCCCAGGCTGTTGCGCTCTCGGTGCCCAGGTCGTCCAACACGAGAATGGGTGACCGTTTGACTTCATCGAAACGCCGATCATAAGGCGTGGCTGACTGTGGGCTGAAGGATGCGCGCAGATAGTCCAGCAGGTCCGGCGCAACGACAAACATGACCTCGGCATGGGCGCGTTCGAGCTGGTCGTTGGCGATAGCAGCCGCCAGATGGGTCTTGCCGCAGCCATTGACGCCCGTCAGCACCAGCCAGCCGCGCGGCGCAGCCGCATACTCGAGGCACGTATTAAAGATCTGCTGAAGATTTGCGCGTTCCTCTGCGTTGAGGTCGCCGCGTCGTACATCAAAGTTGTCGAACCGCTGATCTCGGTGCAACGCCAGCGAGCTCAGGTCGCCCTGAGATGAATACGCGCCCGAACGAAAATCGGGCGCCAGGATGACGACGCGGTTCACCAGGTCGATGTCCTGAAGCCGACTGCGCAGCCGCGCCTCGATCTCTTCCAGCCGTTGATTGGTCGTGACGACTGTGGGCAAGCGGCGGTTATAGCGATGGTTGAGCAACTGAAAGAGCTTTTCTTGGGCCCAGGGGGTGCTGCTCTGGGCGCCCAGGTCGTCCAGGATCAGCAAAGGCGCGCTGCGCAATTGGTCGAACAGCTCATCATAGGGCAGCTCGCTCATGGGATTGAAGGCTGAACGCAGATGATCGAGCAGGTCAGGCGCTGTCATGAAGATGGCTGGCTGACCCAGTTCCAGCCGGTGATTGGCGATGGCCGCCGCCAAATGGGTCTTGCCGCAACCGTAACCGCCGGTCAGGAGCAGCCAGCCATGGGGTTCTTCGGCAAAATCGGCGCAGGTCTGATAGGCGCTCATCAAATTTTGCGCCCGATCGGGCGGCAGGCCGTTGCCTGTGGGCAAAAATGTGGCAAAGGTCATGTGCTCCACTGCCTCGAGTCCACTCATGGCGTGGATGGCGCGCAGACGGCGTTCAGCGCGCTCCTGGGCGCGGCAGGTGCAAGGCGCAGCGCGGCCAAAGTCCGGGTGACCCAAAGGCAGATCGGGCATGACGAAGCCTGTCCCGCCGCAGATGGGACAGGGCGCTGAGCGGTTCAGCGTGTTCGGACGCGCCGCCAAGAATCTGTTGCTGGGTCGTTCAGCCAATGATGATGTCTGCGTATTCATCGGGGATGTAGCGTCGACGCCGGTTTTCTGGAGAATCTCGGCCAGGCTGTTCAGCATTTTCTTTGCCCTCCGTCTCCCATCGTTTCAAAATAGCCTGGATGTAGCGCAACGCCCGCTTGTTGTTTGCGACTGCAATATCGAAGGCTTCCGCTATCCAGTCGGGCGGATAGTTCTTTTCCATATCGCGCAGTTGGTCGGCAATGAGGGGCGTCAACATGCCGATGTTCTGCTCGTACAAAATAAAGATGTTGGGGCGTTCGACCTTGAGCCGCGCTTCATCAGGCGCAATGGCGCGCAGTTCGTGGATGCGCCCCTGGCGGATCATGGCTGCCGCCTGGCGACCTTTCACGGTGTTGACGAAATACCAGTCTTCCCACACAGTCTGATCGCTGCCGGCGGCTGTCTCCATCTCCACATCCAGGCGCAGCAGCGTGTTGCGCGCCACCGCGCGCTCCAGCGCATCGGTCAGGGCTTGCTGAGGCGTGCGCAGGTCGCTGTCCTGATTGAGGCTGGCGAGGAGCACTGCGTCGCCGCGCAGGTCGTCGCCGCGCACATAGCGCAGTTCGCCTTCTTGACCGTTGAGCAGCCAGAAACAATGCAGCGTCAACTTCAGCTCGGCCAGATCGTCGATCTGCGGCAGCAGCTCGGTGAAGAAGAGGTCGGGGATGATCACCGGTTTCATTTTCGTGTCGGGAAAGCCGACAAAGCCTGTCAATTTACGTGGCATGGCGCTTGGTTCAATAACTCAACTCGGTGCGTTGCATCTCCAGGTCGCGGAACTGGGTGAGCTCTTTGCGGAAGTAGAGGCTCACCGAACCGGTGGAGCCGTGGCGATGCTTCGCCACGATCACATCGGCGATGTTCTGGCGCTCGCTGTCCTCGTCATAGTAGTCGTCGCGATAAATGAAGAGGACTACATCGGCGTCTTGCTCGATGCTATTGTGTACGATGATGTTGCCGGCCACGAAGTTGTGATTGTCTGACACGGTCAGATCATAGACATCCTCTTCACCTGCATACTCGACAGATCTGACTCTGTCCCAATAGACATCGCTCTCGGCAAGATGAGAAAGAACAGGCAGTCCAACAACATCAGCAACGCGCTTCATACGATCTCGACTGAGGTTTGCCTGGTATAGACTCGTGCCACAGTACTCCATGTTAAGTCGCGCCTGCATCTCACGCGTCGATAGCCCATGTTTCGCCATGGCTGGCGCTACGAGTGTGCGCCAAACAGCTCTTGGGATGACATCGCGATTCGTATTAGGGTGCCTGCCCTTTGTCCACTCCAAAATGGCTTCGAGAGACTGCTGCTTGTATTCACTGACAACGCCGACAGAGTGGGAAAACCGAAGGATGTCCTCCTGGCCGCCAATGATGACATGAAACTGATCCCTTCCTTTGAGAGCTTGCGCTACTCTCCTGATTCGTGCGTTGATTGCAAGGCGGAGGAGCAACGATTGAACATCTTCGGCCAGCGTTTGGCTACTTGTTGCGTAGTACACTGCTGGCCGTGGCGATCGGCCCCATGTCATGCGGATACAGCCATCTGTTGTCCACAAGTGGCGCAAGAAAGTTGCAATGCCATCGGTGGATTGCTCGAAGACCCGGCTCGGAACATGCTTTTCATAGGAGCGTAAGTTGGCAATACCTAGCTCATAGAACCAGCTAGAGACGGGATTGCGTCTAGCACGCGTCAAGTGCTCTGTCGCCGCAAGATAGACCTGATACCACCGATGCTCTTGACGGATCCTGGGCGTAATCGCATCTCCGAATACTGTCTTTGCAAGGTGAACCACAAGTTCTGCCAGATCGCGCTCGCGCGTTGTGTATTGTATTGCGTGAGTCGGCAATACACATCCGTCTCCAAGTAAATGACCGAGCAATCCAAGTTGCTCATAGGTCATCGAACAAGATGCACCGTTGGGCAATTGACGTGGCAGAGCGATGTGCTCGCCAACAGTCAGTTCGTCCAATCTTTTCCAGCCGTGTATGGTGAGGAAGCGATGATTAGCCGTCGCCTTGACTGCGCGCCCCAATTGCGTTTCGATTCGCCAGATAGGTTTTGTACCTGTCCCAAATGCTGCTGTGACTGGCGATCTTTCTAACTTCAGCGTCTCAGGATTCAGGCTTGTCACCAGAAAACCAGAATTGCCCGCTAATTCACGTAATGATGCATAGCCGCCGCACTCTGGCAGGTGAATGAGTGTATCACCAGCCAGACAGCCGCTTTCGCGTAGATCAGAAAGCATTGGCTTTTTGTCGGATCGGCTCTCCACGGCGCGGCTGAGCTGGCTCAAGGCGATGACCGGCACGTTGAGTTCCCTCGCCAACGCCTTGAGCGATCGGCTGATGAGGCTGATCTCCTGCTGGCGGTTTTCGTTGCGCCCGCTGTTCTGTCCCGACATGAGCTGCATGTAGTCGATGAGGATCATGTCCAGTCCGTGCTCGCTGTAGAGGCGGCGCGCTTTGGTGCGAATCTCCGTGATGCTGGCGGCCGGCGTATCGTCGATGAAGACGTTGGTGTTGGAGAGCATATTGGCCGCCTCCATGAGCATGGGCCATTCCTCCTCCTCAATGGCGCCCAGGCGCAGGCGATGACTATCCACACCCGTCTCCATAGAGAGCAGACGCTGGACGAGCTGTTCGCTGCTCATCTCCAGGCTGAAGAGCGCCACGCGAGCATTGTAACGCTTGGCCGCGTTCTGCGCGATGCTCAGTCCAAAACTGGTCTTGCCCATCCCCGGCCGGCCAGCCAAAATGATCAGATCGCTCTTCTGCAGCCCACCCAACAGACGATCCAACATGGCGAAGCCGGTGGGCACGCCCATGAGCATGTTCTGGTTGCGCGCCAGGAAGTCGATATTTTCGATGACGTCCCCCATGATGGCGCGGATGGGCGTCAGGTCACGGTGGATGCGGCTTTCACTCACGCCGAAGATGATCTGCTCGGCTCGATCCACCACCTCGTCCACATCGTGGCTCTCATCGTAGGCCAACTCGGCGATCTGGCCAGCCGCGCTGATGAGGCGGCGCAGCACTGCCGTGCGCTCCACAATGCGCGCATAGTGGTCAACGTACATGGCAGTGGGCGTCGAACTGATCAGATCCGCCACGTAGACCGGGCCGCCCACTGGGTCGAGTTTGCCCGTGCGCTCCAGTTCGTCCACCACCGTGACGAAATCGAGCGGCTCGTGACGTTCGTTGAGGGCAGCCATGGCCTCGTAGAGCAGCGAGTGGCGCTCCCGATAGAAATCCTGGGGGCGCAGATAGCTGTTGATCTTGGTGATCGCATCTGGGTCGATGAGCAAGGACCCGAGCACGGCGCGTTCTGCTTCCAGGTTGGCTGGAATTGCCTTGGCGGGAAGGTCCATATCTTCTGAAATCATTTTGAGCCGAAAAAAGTGATCTCGCTTGTCAAAAAACGGCGATGCTGCAAAGGCAGCGTCGCCGTTCTGGATTGTGGGTTCACCGTCATCTGGTTATCGGGGCTGGCCGCTAGCGAGTCTATTCCACGTAGAAACGAAGCTCTGATGCAAGAGCGCCTTCGCCTTCAGCGCGACGCCTACTCGCAGCGCGCCTGTCACGGATTTCCCAACAGGCTGTCCAGGTCGAGTCCCTCGACGAAGTCTTTGAAGGCGCCCAGGTCTTCATCGGCGGCGCTGCCCTCGCCGCGCGCCTCGCTATCGCCCAAGCTCATCTCTTCTTCCGGTTGCAGGCCGGCCTGCTCCATCACTTCTTCGGAGACATAGATGGGCGCATTGACGCGCACAGCCAGGGCGATGGCGTCGCTGGGGCGGCTGTCGATCTCCACTGTATCGCCGTCTGCATCGATGACGATGCGGGCAAAGTAAATGTTACGCTCCAGACCGCTGATCATGATGTGCAGCACTTCACCCCCCAGCGACTCGATGGCAGATTTGAGCAGGTCGTGGGTCAGCGGTCGGTTGACTTCCATGCCTTGCAATTGCAGTGTGATCGCATCCGCCTCGAAGGGGCCGATCCAGATAGGCAAGAAGCGTTCGCTATCCTCCTCTTTCAACACAACAATGCGATTTTGAGACATCAAACTCACCCGGATGCTATCTATGGTTACCTCGATCATAGTTGTCTCCAAACTTCGCTCCGACATGCGTCCAGCCAAAATAACGGGGGCAACCGCCAGCGTTGACGCAGGGCGCTCGACAATTAGGTGACGCGGATTATAACACAGGCCATGAGCGCAGCAAAGTAACAATTTTCCGTCGGGTCTCTTTTGTCCCTGTCGCCAACGCGGGACAAAAGAGTTGACGTTTGTCACATGCGCGGGCGGAGAATGCGTGGTAAACTGTCACCGGCTTGTGGATCGCCGGCCCAGTCCATGGGAAAGCATAGGCGCCAGCAAAATTGGCAAGCCCCAAAATTTTTGGATGATAGATTGCAAACCCAAAGGAGCTTCTCTCCATGAATGAGCGCAAAATCCGCGTGTTGGTCGCTAAGCCAGGTCTGGATGGTCATGACCGCGGCGCCAAGGTGGTGGCGCGCATGTTGCGCGACGCTGGCTTTGAGGTGATCTACACAGGCATCCGCCAGACGCCCCAGATGATCGCTGAGGCCGCGCTGCAAGAAGATGTGGATGTGGTCGGTTTGAGTATCCTGAGCGGCGCACACATGACCCTTTGCCCCAAAGTCGTGGAACTGTTGCGCGGTCAGGGCCAGGACAACGTCGTCGTGGTTGTGGGCGGCATCATTCCTGAAGAAGATGTTGTTCGCCTCAAAGAGGCTGGTGTCAGTGGCGTCTTTGGCCCCGGCACACCGTCCCAGGCGTACATCGACTTCATCAACAGCCAGGTCCAGGTTGCGGCGTGACGGCCGGTCAATCCACGGTGGCGTCGAACCGCGTGTCAGCCCTGGTTGACGGGGTGCGCCGAGGCGATCGCCTACTCCTGGCGCGCGCCATCACCCATGTGGAGAATCAGACCGACGACGCGCCGGCTCTGTTGGCTGCGCTCTTCCCTGACACCGGGCGCGGTCACATCGTCGGCGTAACCGGCGCGCCCGGTACGGGCAAATCCACTTTGGTCACAGCGTTGGCCCAGGCCTATCGCCGCGCCGGCCAGACCGTCGCCATCGTCGCTATCGACCCCACCAGCCCTTTCACCGGCGGCGCGCTCCTGGGCGACCGCGTGCGCATGCGTGCGCTTAGCGGCGACGCTGGCGTCTTTGTGCGCAGCATGGCCACGCGTGGCAGCCTGGGCGGGCTGAGCAAGACCACCGGCGATGTCGTCACCTTGCTCGATGCGGCCGGCTTCGACCGCATCCTTGTCGAGACAGTGGGTGTTGGACAGGCAGAGGTGGAGATCGCCAGCACGGCCCACACGACTCTGGTGGTGGAAGCGCCCGGCTTGGGCGATGAGGTGCAGGCCATCAAGGCCGGCATTTTGGAAATCGCCGACATCCTGGTGGTCAACAAGGCCGACCGCCCCGGCGTTGACCGCACGCTGCGCGCCCTGGAGATGATGCTCGAAATCGAGGGCGATAGTCCGCGGTTGATTCGTCATCACGGCCAGCTCTTGAAGGTGGAGACGCCGTCGGAGCAAGCGCGAGGCGGCGGCTGGAAAGTGCGCGTGCTCAAGACGGTCGCCTCGGAGGGTGGCGGCGTGGAGGAATTGCGTGTGCGCATCGAGGATCATCGCGCCTGGCTAAATGATTCAGGCGAGTTGGCCGTGCGCGAACAGTTGCGCATTGCTCATGGCTTGGAGAACATCATTCGCTCTGAACTCAATCGACGCATCGCTGCCAGGATGCCCGCCGACGGCCTTGATGGAATGGTGGAAGCTGTGCGCATGCGCCGCCTCGACCCCTACAGCGCAGCAGACGCACTCCTGCACCAACTATTCATTAACCAATAACCATCAACCATTTACCATTTCCCACCAGCCGCAAGTTCGCCAAAGAACAGTTAAACTCCTGGTTTCAAACAGAGCGAAGTATAGCGTTAAACGCTTAATCACTCATTCTCTCGTCTTTCCCCAGCCACCGGCGGCCGCTTCCCCAACCGCAACGAGCGCCGATGGCCCCTCTAGCGCCAGCAGCAGCGGAATGGCGCCTTCGACGCTGTGCACCACCTGCCAGATTCCCTTCTCCACATCGCGACGCCACAATTCCAATAGAAAGCGCGTCAGCGGTTCGCGGCTCATGCTGGACTCTTCACCCCTTGCTGCCTCCAGGCGCACCTGGCGCGCCAACAGAACGCTGATCTCTCGCACGCGTGCTCCGTGTTTGCTGCCGCTTCCCACGGCCAGCGCAGCGCAGATCTCGGGTAGCAACGCCCATGCTTGGTGTATGCGCCCGGCAGCCAAGAGGGGCCGCAGCAATCCATCGGCGTAGAATGAAATGAGCGCATCGCCATCCAAGAGTCGCGGCGCTGCCGTGCGCAGTTCCTGGGTCAGGGCGTTGATCTCACCGTCGTATGCGCCCTTGCGCAGACTGAGCAGCGCTTGCAGACGCAACCGTTTCAGGCGGAGGTCGTCGTCATTCATCTGCGCCCCAAAGAGCGTGGTCAAGCGCTGGCGCAATCCTGTTTCGATGCGCCATTGCTGCAATAGTTCAAGCGCCCGTTGTGGATAGCCAAACTCCAGATATGCCTGGGCGACGCCCCAGATGAGCGCCCGCTCTGGGTTGCGACGATTCAGGCTGCGCACCCAACCCACCGCCGCATCAGTCTGCCGCTGGGCCAGATTCAGCTCGCCGATGGCCAGCAGGCTGCGCACCAGGGCGATCACCCCCTCGCTGCGGGTGGGGTCTTCGGGATCGATACGCTGCACCACATCGATGGCAAGCTGGACTGCTCCCAAATCCACCAGCGTAGAAGCCGCGCCGGCGGCCGTCCAACCATCGCTCAAAATGCCCAATGACGCCAACCGGTTGGCTATCTCTGCGCGCTGTTCGCGCGTCGTCTGTTGTAGCGGCAGCAGGCGCACAGCCTCACGCAGGGTGTAGACCTGGAAGTCGATGTCAGAGTTGGCGCGTGGCCGCTTCACCTGGCGCAGCAGGCTCTGGTCGTCAGAGCGGGCAGAGATGCCAGCCTCGCGCCGCGCCTCCTGGATGTTGGCGATGACGGTCAGGTGCTGCAAGGTCTCGTTGACCAAGCCAGCGCGTGCCAACACAATTGCCGCCACGCGCTGGGAATGAAGCGTGGTCAACATGCCGTAACGCAGCGCATCCACGCTGCGCTGGAGCAGCTTCGTCGCCGCCCGTCCGCCGTGCTCAGCGCCTGGCGTCGCGTCCACGTGTTCGGCGATCTGCTGCAAGAAGTCCGCCCCGGCGTCGCCATAGCGCCGCAGCGCGTTGCCAACCAGCATGTTGGTCAAGGGATGGCTGCCGAGGCGGGCGGCAGTTTCGGCCAGGCGCATACGTTCGGCGGGGGAGACGAAGACGCGCTCCCATGCGCCAGGAATCTGGTCAAGGCGTTCCAGAAATGAGAGCGCCAGGCGTTCGGCGTGCAAGAGGGATGAGGCGCTGCTTGCCAGGAGCAGTCGTTCCACTAGGTTTTCAACTGGACCGCTCAAGAGTGGATGAAAGAGCTCGCCGCCAGCGTGCAACAACGCCTTCCAGACCACGCGAGATTGTTCCTGATTGTCGCCGGCTTGTTTTGCCAGGCGGTGGATTGCCCGGATGGCGGCGAGTTGTTGGCCGGAAGTGTGGAGAGCGACGACCGCCAGCGCCTCTGGGCAAGCGCCGGCATCAGCCAGGGACTCCCAACAGCGTTGGATCAGCCACGATTCCGGCTGCCAGACGCTACGCTCTTCGCCAACAAGCGTCTGCTCAGCCGGCGGCGTTGCCGCAGAGCGCGCCAGGCATTCCATCGCGCTTTGGGTCAGCGAGGGGAGGAAAGGTGGGTTTTCTGGTTGTGGCCGGGTCTGGCGGCGGAAAAAGGCCATGGCGTGCGCGGGGTGGTGCTGTTCAGGCGAAAAGCCACAGGATGACGGCGAATGTGGCAAAGAGCGCCGCGCTGGCCATGAGGATCAGCCCCACCTGGCGCGCCTTCTCCCCAGCCAGTACAGCGCGCCCGTGGCGTTCATGCGCAGTCGCGCCTCGTTCCAGTTGTTGGGGCTGTTCATGCTCGGCGCCTTGCACGCGCGCCAGCCACCAGGCGCGGTTGCAATAAACCCAGGCCGAGATGTCGCTGGCGCGCACCAACGACTGGTCATTCTTCATTGGAGACCTCGTAGGCGACAGATGGTGCGCCGCCGGAGAGCTGGACGCCCAGATCGGCGTCCAGTCGCCTCTCGAAATCGCGCAGAGCGGCGGTCATCTGTTCCTGGCGCATGGCCAGCGTCACATCGCCGCGGGTACGCTCCAACACGTTGCGCAGCACATCGGTCAATCGGCGCAACCCATCGGTGACAGCGTCGGGAAAATCCACCGCGACCAACTGGCTGTAGACTTCTTCCATGAATTCCAGCAGGGGGAGTACATCTGCCACGCGTCCCTGGCGCATGAGGTCCAGGACAAAGCGGCGCGTCTCGCTGGCCGCTTCACTCAGGCCTCGCAGATAGGTGGCGCCAGTGGCGAACATCTCCTGGGGCGTGGGCAGGGGTGCGCTGCGGGTCACGGCAAAGACCACATGCGCCTCGACCAGTTCCTTGAGGGCGTCTTGCGTGTAGCCAGCATATAGCACAGAAGGAGTGTTGGCAAGGGGTTGGGTCATGGCGGCGGCGTCGGCGCGCGCTTGGGCCAGCATGGCGGCGGCCTCCTCCCATTCGTGGCGATGGATGGCGCGGATACTGTGGGCGCAGGAGCGGGTGAGGGCGCGACTCAGCTGAAGGGTTTGGTCGCGCAGATTGTTGATGGCTGTCATTTCCTGGCGAATGGCTTCGACGATTTCGCTGATGGGGTTGTCGCTCATGGCTGGCTCCTTGCAGATCATCGACAGGCCAGCGTTGGTCTGTCGATTGCATTGTACTGCAAATCGCTGTGAACACCGCATTCCAAAGACGCGCAAAGGGCGGGTCTCGCGCCCGCCCTTTGGATCAGCTCATCGTACTCGTGCGGGTGCGAGCTGCACCTACGTCGAATCACGGTAGGTGCGATTCTCAATCGCACATTGGTGGTTGCTGCTAAAATGGAATCTCTTCGTCGCTCAGATGGGGTCCTTCGCCGCCGCCCCCGGCAGGGGCGGCTTGGAATGATCCACTATCATGGGCGCCTCCTTCCCCGCGCCCGCTGAGAAACCGCACTGTTTGGGCCGTCACTTCCAGGGAAGCGCGCAGGTTGCCATCGCGATCTGTGTAGGCGCGTGCGTCCTCGAGTTCACCCACGACCAGCACCTTGCTCCCTTTGGTAAGGTACTGAGACACGGTTTCCGCTTGCTTACGCCACGTATTGACGCGGTACCACGTGGTCTTCTCCTGGCGCTGGCCTTCCTGATTCGTCCAGCTCTTGTTCACCGCCAGGCTGAAACTCGACACGGGAACGCCGGTCGGCGTATAGCGCATTTCTGGGTCATTGCCGAGATTACCGATAAGAATGATTTGACTGAACATGGCAGTATTCCTCCTCTTTGCACTTGGTAGTAATAGATTGACGCAGGCTTGGAAATCGGTTGGGGAGGGCGCAGACGCCGACACTCACTCGATTATTTGTTCTATTATTCTACCGCAAAACCCCCTTGAGGTCAATTCGGATTGCTGGCAACCAGCAATTCTCAATCTCTTCAAATTGAGAACTGCTGCGTTGGGCGGCTTAATCCAACCAGATATTTGGATACGCTATGCTATAATATTGGAATTGGTGCCGCCCTCGCTGTGGCGCCAAACAACATTGCATCAGGAGTGGGATAAATGCTAGACGCAATTATAGTCTACGGCCACCCAACTTGCCCAGCCCTCGGGCCAATCAAACCGTTGGGCGTTTCCATCCAAAATTAGAGGGTGACTTTTGATCAAGACACATCAGGAATTTATATCTGAATTCGAGGATGAGCGAAAGCCGCTTGTTGAAGCGTTACTTGCAGCCATACTCGAAGCGAGCCCCACTTTGACTGAAACCATCAAATGGAACGCGCCATCTTTTTGTTTTAACGGCAAAGACCGGATGACACTTTTGCTTCACAAAAAAGATAGGGTGGCGCTTATCCTTCACACGGGTGCGAAACCGAAAGAAGATAAAAAGGCGCCTCACTTGTTTACAGATGAGACAGGATTGCTGGAGTGGAACTCCAACATACGCGCCACAATTTCTTTTGCTGACCTTGCCGAATTCTCTTCCAAAAGAAATCTTTTCAAAAACGCTGTAAAGCGCTGGATTGAAGAGACAAAAAGTTTATAAAGACAATATCTTTGCCAATCTATGGTTGAGTGATAAGCGGTTGAGTTGAGTGAATTGCCCCGATGGTGGCAACGTACCGAA
>CAZLMM010000037.1:0-59803 GCA_964560495.1 uncultured Caldilineaceae bacterium | reverse complement strand
TATGCGTGGCCTGAGCCAAGTTGACTCCCAGTTACTTGATCTCTGGTGTGAATCATTGCCGATTGAAACCGCAGCCTATGAAGTTCTCCCAGAATACCAACTCGAAGACGCATTGCAGTATGATAGTGAGGCTGTCAAGAAGTTGATTCGTGAGTATCCAACTGCCATTGCTGAGTACCGCATCAATCAACTTGTTGAGCAGCCTTCACGCAACAGAACTCTTCGTCGCCAACTGCATCAGATGTATGGTGGACGGTGCCAAATTTGTGGATTCGATCCCATGCTGGTCTACGGTGTTGAAGCGTGTCATTCTCACCACTTGATCTATCTGGCACGGGGCGGCTCGGACAATCTGGAGAACATGGCTTTGTTGTGCCCCAATCATCACAGTGTCATTCACGCCACTGATGCTGTTTTTGATTTCCACGATCTTGCTTTCGTCTTTGCTCATAACCACCGCGAACGGCTGGTGCTGAACACTCATTTACTTGCAAGCACGAGGTAGTCCGTGAATCGTCTCCCATCCCCCTTTGAATTGTTGTTGGAGATCTGCACAGAGCCGGTTCAAGACAAGACGCACTGCTACCTCCGCAATCTACCACAGCCAATCTCTGCACTGATTGAATCAAGCCTACGCGGTAATGAACTCAACACTGAACTTGCCCGGCGCATCGTAGGCGGCAGCGATCGCGCCGCCGTCGCCGCCTACGTGGACCTGGTGCGTAGCCAGATGAACGATGGCGAAGCCGGTGAAGACGATCCGGTGGACGAGGAACCCCTGCAACCCCTCACCAACGGACGCCCACTGGTGACCAACGTCAAGCCGCAGACGCGCACGATCCGCAGTTTTTTGGCCGCGTTTTGCCGCAGCGATGCGTGGGGCGGCATTCTGCGCGCCGAACAGCACAGTATGCGCGATGTCATCCAACGGTTCGAGCCAGACGATAGGGCCGAAGCATTCGATCCCGCGGCCACCGTCGGTGATCGCCCCGGCATGGTGGGGCTGCTGACCAATATCGACCGGCAGGTACAGACATCACCGGGTCTGCGTGCGGCCTGGGATGCGTTTGCGTCCGCCCGCGCGGTTCTGGCCGATTCCCTCGACCTATTGATCGCCGAGCCAATCGGTCTGCTCTACACCGATGACCAGGCGCGGCAGGCCATGGATCGCTATCTGGATGCCTATGCCGCACTGCTGGAACTGCTGACTACACATCGGGGCGCACTGAACAGCCGTTTTGCCGACGCCTACCACGCGATCTTGCAGGGGTTGCTGCGGCTGGACGTTGTTTTTGTGGCGACGCCCGGCGAGCACGCCGAGGACGATGTGCGGTGGAAGGCATTGTTGACGCCGCTCCATCCGCTGCATCTGTGGCGCTACCGCACGATCCTGGAGAAGACCGGTCCGCATCTGACGGAACTGGAGCAGCGTCAGTTGGCTGAGGCATTGCCCTCGCTGCCGCATCTGCTCCACTTTGTCGCCGTGAAGGATACGCGCCTGGGGCGGATTACGCTGCCACTGGCCGGCGCCTTCGAGGGATTGCCAATCTACGAGAACCGCACCAACCGCTATCTGGGCAGCGACGGCGTCGATTTTCTCGGCGATCTCCTGCGCAGTTGGCTGGCCTTTGCCCCTTACAGCCAGCCGCACATCCGCCTGGCCTTGATCGATCCGCCCTATGTGCCGGACGTGCTGCGCGCTGTGCGCGATTTCCTGCGCGGGCGGCCGGCAACCCAGGTTGTCATCGACGCCTATCGCACACGTCCCCAGAACGTGCTGGAACATCTCGCTGAAATGGAGTTCGAGGGGCAGGACAGCGGCGTCGCTGAACTGCTGCTGGACGGTAAGGTCAGCCTCAACCTGGAGGAGTGCGATTCGCTCAATGCAGTGATTGAAGCGTTGGCCAGGCGCCCGGTGCATATCACCTACAGCTTCGACCAGTCTTCCTATGACCTGACCAAGAGCAACCGCCATCGCCATCTGGTGGTCAGCCCGCTGGTCATCACCTACGAGTACACCTTTGATGAGGCGTACAAGCGGGGTTCAATCGCCCCTTCTTCGGACGCCCAAAGCGGCATCTTTGCCCACTATCACACGCTGCTCAATCAGGCCATCGATCTCCAGGAAGATCAGTCTTTTCAGGTGCAAATTGGCAGCGGCGCCGACATCGGGGCGTTGAATGGGTTGCTGCGCAATGGCAGCACCCGGTGGCTGGCGGTGGCGGATCGCACCCTACTCGGCTATGCGCCTGAGGCTGCGGTGCCGCTGGTCGAGCAACTGCAGGGGCGCCGTGAGGTGGCAGTCTGGGCGCACGCAACATCGCGTTCGGTGAACCAGTTTGCCGTCATGCTGCGCGAACGCTACAACCTTGCTCCCGATGAAGCGCATCTCGTACACTTGATGCAGCAATACGGCCACATCGCAGCAGGTGGCCTATTCAGCACCGTGCGCGCCAACAGCCTCTCCGGTGCGCAGCGTGACAAGCAGCGGAAAGGGCTGATCGGCACCGTGCTGGCGGCGCACTGGTACACGACTCAGTATCCCGGCGCCCTGGTCGCGTCTCTGGACAGCGGATTGGCGCGCCAATGGCTGGCGATGCAAACTGCCAGCCGTGAACGCGCCGATTTGATCGGTCTGCGCCAGGCTGAAAACGGCAACTTGATCATTGACATCATCGAGGCCAAAGCGGTCGAGCAGGCGCAGAAAGAAGTGCAAGTGCGGTTTGCCGGCGCAACCCGCCAGCCAACGCTGACAGGGCCGGCGGTCGATCAGTTGCGCGCCACGCTCAGCGTGGTGACGCCGATTTTCCGCCAGGATCAGGAACGTCTCGATCTGTTTGGTCAGGCGCGCCGCGAGGCGCTGAAGTACCAGCTATTCCGTGAGTGCTACCGCGAGATTCACAGCGACGATGACCAGTTCCGCTGGCACAAATCGCTCAACGCTGCGTTCCGCGAACCCTCCGCCCAGTTCCAGCCTGACGTGCGCTGTCAGGGGCTGGTTGTCCATCTGTCATTTGAGGAGAACGGCGCCGACGAAATCCATCTCGACAGCATGGGTGACGTCACGCTCGTGCGACTCCGCACGCCGAGCATTCAAGCGCTGCTGACCAATCTCCCGCTGCGTCCCCCCGGTGGCTCAGGGCAACCAGGGGCAGCCTCACCCATACCGCCTGAGTTGCCGCCGGCACCGCCGATTCAGCCCACGACGCTGTCTATGCCGATGACCGGCGAGCTGGTGGAATCTACCTTGCCACCACACGCGACCATAGCGTCGTCAACGCAAGTCATGCAGCAGCCGCTGTTCGTCCCCGAAGCGCCGTCTAGCTCTGCCTCACCACTGCCGGCCACACAGCAACGTGCTGCAGCAGTGTCAGGGCCTGCGTTCGATATTCTGTTGGGTGACACCAAACCAACAAAGCAATATGGCGTGCTTGGGCGCTACGGCAACAAGGTTGTTGCCCTTGACCTGAACGGCACCAACACGATCAGCATCTTTGGCGTGCAGGGTGGCGGCAAGTCCTACACCGTCGGCACAGTGGTGGAGATGGCAACGCAATCCTTCCCCGGCGCCAACTTGCTGCCGTCGCCGCTTGCTTCGGTGATCTTCCATTACCATGCCAGCCAGGACTACCCGCCAGAGTTCGTATCGATGGTTGCGCCCAACAGCAAAGTAGAGGAAGTACGCACGCTGCAAGATCTGTATGGAGCAACGCCGGGCCGTCTTGATGATGTGTTGATCCTCACCTCTGCCGACAAAGTCGCTGATCGTCGCGCTGAATTCCCCTCAATCCAGGTCGAACCGATTCTGTTCAGTTCAAGCGAGATCACCATCAAGGACTGGCAGTTTCTGATGGGCGTCTTCGGCGATCAAATGTACATGAAGCAGGTCACGCTGATCATGCGTCGCCTGCGCGCAGCGCTCACGCTTGAGGGACTGCGTGAAGCCATCGAAGCATCTGATCTGAGCGACAACCAGAAGTTGCTGGTCAGCACCCGCCTCGACTTTGCCGAACCGTTCATCAACGACGCACACCGGTTGGCCGGTGTCCTGCGCCCTGGTCGATTGGTCATCGTCGATCTGCGGGACGAACTGATCACCAAAGAGGAAGCACTGGGCCTGTTCGTGGTCATGCTCAACATCTTTGCCAACGCCGGACGCGATCAGAACTTCAACAAGCTGATCGTCTTCGATGAAGCGCACAAGTACATGAACGATGATGAACTGGCTGGCTACATCGTAGAGGTCGTGCGGCAGATGCGCCATCAGGGTGTCTCGATCTTGATCGCGTCCCAAGACCCGCCGTCGCTGCCGACTTCCATTATCGAGTTATCAACCCTGGTTGTTTTGCATCGCTTCAACTCGCCTAAGTGGCTCAAGCATGTACAGCAAGCTCAGACGGCTCTCAGTGACCTTCAACCAGGACAACTGGCGAATCTGCAACCTGGTGAGGCGTATGTGTGGGCAGCCAAGGCAACTGACAATAGCTTCATGCGTCATGCAGTGAAGATGCGGTTCCGCCCGCGCGTCACGCAACACGGCGGCGGGACGAAGACCGCAGTGTGAACCGTTTGCCGCTTTCGTGGTTCGTGTGCGTCTTGGCGCGCTGTTCCTGCGGTCGCGGCTGGCTGCACGTCACCGCCAACTCAGTGGGCGGTCGCTGAATTGGGGAAACCTATCGGCACGGAGACGGAGAGTTTTCTACGGTTCATGGAGCAGCAATATCTGAACTACGGTTTTCCCTTGCGGCAACGAGGGCGGCGTGAATCACCCATCGCAGGTTGGCAAGCACAGCCGCAATCTGAGCTGCTGCGCTGAACTCCGCTGCCAATTCATCATCGTCCAGATTGCAGTTTGTTCTGAAAATAGGTTCACACGGAGACGCAGAGAACACAGAGAAAGACGATGAGCTGCTCTGTGTGAATTTTCGTCGTTTATGGTGTCCGCAGCAGGTCATGTGGCCTGATATGTTATACTGACGGCGCAATTTTCAGCGATTCACGAGCATCCAACCAACGCAAGGAGAAAACAATGGCAGGCAGATTCGTTCTCGCGGCCGACGCCGAACGGGAAACCCTGGATTGGGGCGCATTGGCCTGGCTGAGCCGCCCCCATTCCACCGGCGCACAAGCATTGACCGTCATCGAGGTCAACCTGCTCCCGGGCAAGGGCCACAATTTTCATAAGCACCCGGACCAGGAAGAGGTCATCTACGTCATGGAGGGCCGCGTGGAGCAGTGGCTCGACAGGGAGAAGTGCATCCTGACGCCGGGCGATGGGGTGTTCATTCCGGCAGATGTGGTGCACGCCTCGTTCAACGCCGGCGAGGGGCCAGCCAGGTTGCTGGCGATCCTCGGCCCATGCGTGGGCGATGGCGGCTATGTCTCGGTCGAAGTGGGCAGTCTTGCGCCGTGGAACGCCATGCGCTGAAAAGCTGCTCGCCGGATAAACAATTCACGAGTAACTCGTAACTCGTGATGGTACGCGATATGAGCTGCCAATCTAGAGATCAGTAGGATCGCCAAGCCGATTCTGAGAAAGGATACGAACTATGCCACTCAAAATGATCCAGGTGGGGACCGGCGGTCATGGCCGCGCCTGGTGTGAACGATTTCTGCCGCCCAATGTGGCCGATGGGCTGATCGAAGTGGTTGCCGCTGTGGACGTCAATCCGCAGGCGCTGCAAAACGCCCAGACCTACCTGGGGCTGGATGCGTCGCGCTGCTACACCGACATGGAGCGCGCCTTTGCCGAGCATCCCGCCGACTTCTGCACCGTGGTCACACCGCCGGCTTTTCATGAGCAGGTGGTAGATCTGGCGCTGCGTCATGACATGCATATCCTCTCCGAGAAACCCATCGCCGATACACTGGAAGGGTCCGTGCGCATTGCCGAAAAGGTGCGCCGCGCCGGCAAGAAGATGGGCGTCACCATGAGCCACCGGTTCGATCAGGACAAGACGACCCTACGCGCCGCGCTGCGTTCCGGCGAGTACGGCGCGCTTGACTACCTGGTCTGCCGCTTCACCTGCGATATGCGCAAGTTCGGAGCCTGGGGCGCAGCCTTTCGCCATCAGATCGCCGACACACTGATGATCGAGGGCGCGGTGCATCATCTTGACATTCTGGCAGATCTGACCGGCGCAAAGTGCGACACGCTCTACGCCCAGACGTGGAATCCTGCCTGGGGTGAATATGGCGGCGACTCGCAGGGGCACGTGATGATGCACTTCGAGAACGGCGCGCGCGCCTTCTATGAAGGCGCCAAGACCAACGCCGTGGGGCTGAACGGCTGGGGGCGGGAATACATTCGCGCCGAATGCGAGCGTGCGACGCTTGTCATGGACCGCCGGGAGATCTTCGTCCATCAGTACGACCCGACGCGCATGCACGCCGACGCCCGCGAGCTCGACGGAACGCGGCTGGCTCTGCTGCAACAGCCCAAATGGGCCAATGCCTGGCTGGTGGAGCAGTTCGTTCACTGGCTGGATGGCGGAGAGCCTATGGCGACCAACATCGAAGACAATCTACAATCGGTGGCGCTGATCTTTGCAGCCATCGAGAGCAGCCGCAGCGGGCAACCCGTCAAGGTGCAGGACCTGCTCGAGGAGACGCGGCGGCGGGTCGCGGCGAATCTTCCTTGAGCGGGCGGCCAATTGTCAGGCTGGAGTTCGCGTCTCATCTCGAATTCCTGAATCGGCAAAACGCCAGTTGACACGATCACAATGAATGCGCTACACTTTACGCCTATCTGACTTTCAGGCATTGTTGGCGTTCAGATTGTCTCTGGCAAGGTGACAACCGCCTGATTTAGCACAAATCTCAACGCACCTTGGTCAATTTCACCAGCCCCGACGCTAGATTCATTCAACACCGCGAATATGATTGACGGCTTCGATGACGCAATGCGCGAATTTTTGATCCGCGAAATGCCTGTGCAAGACAACGAGATCGATATCGATTTCGAGATGCCCAAGCGCGAGTGGTCTGCGCGCCTGAGTAGACCGACGCTCAACATGTTCTTGCGCGACATTCGTGAGAACTCCAAACTGCGTTCACCTCAACCTGCCATCGACCGCATGAACAGCGGCGACCCGGTGAAATTGGGTCGCCATCCGGTTCGTCTCGATCTCTTTTACCTGATCACCGCATGGGCCAAAGACCCTTTGGATGAACACCGAATTCTGGCGCGCGTCCTGGCAGCGCTCTTTCGATATCGCGCTGTGCCACCCGATATCGTTGCCCAGTACATGCCGGGACAAGAGGTTGGCGTGCCCTTGAAACTGGCTCAATACGACACCCAATTCACCCCCGGCGATCTCTGGTCTGTTCTGGATAATGAACTGCGTCCCTCCATAGACATCGTCGCCACCATCATGATGCAACCATATGCGATGACTGAAGCGCCCATGACGCGCGGCATCGAATTGCGGTACAGCCAGATGGGAAGGTCTCGTCCAGCGACGAATAAATAGCTGCTCCTCCATTGCGCACCAACACCGCTCGACTTCATGGCGGTCTACTCCGCCGCATGGACGAGTCAGCGGCGCCTGACAATTGCAAACAACCCGCCCCCATCGCGTTTTTGTCGGTTTTGAGAGAAGTACAGGCAGAATCAGCAGCAGGTAGGATCATCAGCAACAGTTCAGGAGGAGAACATGCCCGAGTATTTGTCACCTGGTGTATATGTGGAGGAAGTGAATCGTGGCCCCAGACCAATCGAGGCCGTCAGCACTTCCACCGCGTGCTTCATCGGCTTCACAGAGAAAGCCGATCTGGTGCGCGAAGTGGATGGCGAGATGGTCACCGAGAATTTGCTGGGGCGGCCGGTCTTCGTCACCAACTGGTCACAATATCGTGAACGCTTTGGCGACCTGGTGCCCGGCGCGTATCTGCCCCAGGCCGTCTACGGCTTCTTTTTGAATGGCGGCACCCGCTGCTATGTATTGAGCGTGCGCACCATCCCCAAAGCGCAGAACACCTTGCTCAGCGCGGATGGGAAAGCGCGTTTGCTGGTGCGCGCCAAGCAAGCTGGTTTTGATGGCGCATCGCTGCGGGTCAAGATCGAAAGCAGCGAGCCGGCCAGGCTGCAAGCGCCGCCTGCGACTCCCCCCGCCAGGCGCGGCGGCAAGGAAGGCGCCACCGATGCGCCGCCAGCCGAAGGCGCCGCCCCTGCTGAAACTGCAGCGCCTTCGGCTGCAGCCAGCGACGGCGCAAGCGGCGACGTTCCGTCCTTCAACATGGCGGTGGAAAAGCAGTCCAAGAGCGGCGAATGGAAGGTCATCGAAACTCGTCGCGATGTCCGGCTGACCGAAATGCAGGTGGACGGCAAGACAGAGGTGCACGTCGCCTATGCGAACAACAAAGGGTCGAGCTTTGTGGACCTGCTCATCACCGACCCATCTGCGCCCCTGGCGAAGCTGACGCCTCGCACCCAGGAGCAGACGTTGGCGATCCAGCCAGCGCTCATGGAGCCGACCCAATACTCCGCCTATCAGGGCGACGCCCTGGAACGCACGGGTCTGGAAGGGCTGGCCCAGTACGATGACATTAGCATCGTGGCGATTCCCGACCTGATGGCCAAGATGCCCGGTCAGAAGAAGACAGACCTGCAATTGATCAAGGCCGTCCAGACTGCGCTCATTGCCCACTGCGAGCAGATGGGCGACCGGGTGGCGGTTCTCGACGCGCCGCCCGACATGAACCCCCAAGAGATCAAGAATTGGCGCATGAACACAGCCGGCTATGACACCAGCTACGCCGCGCTCTACTACCCCTGGATCGAGGTCATGGACGCGGCCACCAATCAGCCTATCTTGATCCCGCCGTCAGGGCACATTGCAGGCATCTGGGCCAGAACCGATTCGTCACGCGGTGTGCACAAAGCGCCCGCCAACGAGGTCATCCGCGGCGCCACTCGCCTCGCCTACAACGTGACCAAGGGTGAGCAGGACACGCTCAACCCCAACGGCGTCAACTGCATCCGCTTCTTCCCCGGCATGGGCTATCGCGTGTGGGGCGCACGCACGCTGGCCAGCGATGCAGCGTGGCGTTACCTCAACGTGCGGCGGCTCTTCAACATGATTGAGCAGACGCTGCGCATCTCCACCATGTGGGCCGTCTTCGAGCCGAACGACCAGCGCCTGTGGGCGCGCCTGCGCCGCGATGTCAGCGGTTTCCTCATGGGGTTGTACGGCCAGGGGATGTTGTTCGGCGCGACGCCCGGCCAAGCGTTCTATGTCAAATGCGACGAAGAACTGAACCCATCCTATGTGCGCGACCTGGGCCAACTCTTCATTGAGATTGGCATCTCGCCGGTCAAGCCCGCTGAGTTCATTATCTTCCGCATCGGCCAATGGTCGGGCGAAGAGCCGGCTTGACCCCATCATCGTCTTTGAGTGCATCGGATTGTTTGATTACTTGAATTCAAGGAGGTACGCAAATGGCTGCAGTTGATCCCTTGCAGAGTTTTACCTTTCTCGTGGATGTGAGTGGGCTGAAGGGTTATTTCACCTCGATTGACGGTCTCGGTTCAGAGAACGAGGTTGTTACCGGTAAATACATCACGCCGGAAGGCAAAGAAGTGGAGGCCAAGACAGCCGGTCGCCTGACCTGGGGCGACATCACGTTGAAACGCGGCCTGACCGCCGACCTGGGGATGTGGGACTGGCGACAGAAGGTTATCGAGGGTGGCATCGACAGTGCGCGCTCCAATGTGAGCATCACCATGCTGGATCGCGCCTACACGCCGGTGGTGGTGTGGAATCTCTTCCGCGCCTGGCCGTCCAAGATCAGCGCTCTCTCGCTCAGCTCCGATAGCAACGACTACACCATCGAGGAGCTGACCATCGTCCACGAAGGCATCACCCGCGACGACAAGGGTCAGATCGCCTTGCGCGGCTAATGCAGGTGAGAGGCCATCCGTAGCCGGGTGGAACGGCGGTGGAGTCCCTTGCACAGCATATGGACTTCGCCGCTGTTCCACCGACTGGGCTTGTTCGATTCTGAATCTCCCGTTCGTCTGCATGTATCAGAGGCGTCGCCATGCCACTTTTCGAGACAGACCCGCTGCAAAGTTACTCCTTTTCGGTGAATGTGGCCGTTCTGGGCGGCTCCACCTTTTCGGGCTATTTCAAGGAGGTCAGCGGCATCAGCCTGGAATTTCAGACAATCGAGTATAAGACCTTCAATCGCGAGACAGGTCGCCCTCAGAGTCAGCAATTGCCTGGGCGCTTGACGCCCGGCACCATGACCTTCAAACGCGGGATGACCACTGATCTCTCCTTTTGGATTTGGTGTCAAATGATCGTCTATGGCGAACTCAACCTGGCGCGCGCAACCGTGTCGGTCTTCAAGTATGACCGGTCTTACTTCCCGCGCCTCATGTGGACGCTCTTCAACGCCTGGCCGTCCAAATTTTCTGTGGGACAGCTGGCTGCTGACGACAACGACTACCTGCTTGAAGAACTGACTCTCGTCTACGAACGAGCCGAAATGATCGGGGTGTAGACGATATGACCCTGCAAACCGAATTCCCGTTTGTTCTGCCGCGTGGCTTTGTGGAGCCGGGCGGCAGAGTTCACAAACACGGCGTGATGCGCCTGGCGACAGCGCTGGATGAGATCACGCCCTTGCGCGACCCGCGGGTGCGAGCCAATCCGGCCTACCTGACCATCATTCTTCTGTCACGCGTCATCACACGGCTGGGCGACCTGACCACCATCACGACAGGGGTGATCGAGTCGCTCTTTGCCGCAGACCTGGCCTATTTACAGACCTTTTATCGGCAAATCAACGAAGAAGGCGTCGCCACTGTGCAGATCGCCTGTCCCGAATGTCGTCAAGTCATCGAGGTGGACCTGACCGACCTGGGGGGGTTGAAGGCTACCCCATAGACCGCCTGCACCAGGAGGTAGCCTATATCGCCTATCACTTCCACTGGCCGCTTCACGACATCTTGTCCCTGGAGCACGAAGACCGGCGTCGTTGGGTGGAGGAGATCGCAGGCATTAACAGCAGGCTGACTCAAGGAGTCTATGCCCAAACAGAATCAGACATCGGAGAATGAGCGCGCTGAGCCTGTGACGCTTGTCAGCGTCGAAGCAGCAGTTGCGCGCGCTTTCGTTGATAAACATCTAAGCTTGCCCAACCTGACGCCCGCCGAGATGCAGCGGTTGGCGCAAAAAGTCTATGATCTTCTGCGCGATGACTTGCGCAGAAACCGAGAACGTTCTCTTGCCGGTCGATTTTGAGGCTGCTCGTTCACGATTGATGGATCGCCTATGCCGCCTATCAGTTCTCACCTTCCTGTTCCAACCATTTTCGAGCGCGCCGATGGCCTCGTGGACCCGGTGCCGGCCTATGCCTTTCACGTCGAAGTCGACGACATTATCGAAGCCAGTTTTATTGGTTGTTCCGGTCTGAGCGTCACTCGTCAGTCCGAAGAGCTCGCCGAAGGCGGCGTCAACGATTATAAGCATTGGCTCCACGGACCGGTCTCTTATAGCAAGATCACCCTTCGGCGGGGAATTGCCCATTCAGATGAGCTGTGGCAATGGTTCATTGACGGCGCAGACAAAGGGAAGTATGACGAGCGCAAGGTCTCCATCCTGCAGATGGTGCCCTACACTGACAAAGTCGTGCGCCGTTATGACTTGGAAAAGGCTTTTCCCACCCAGTGGTCTGGTCCAACGCTCGACACCAACAGCAATGAGGCAGCGGTCGAAAGCCTGGAAATCGCGTTCACGAAGTTCAAGGTAAGCAACGGTTGATGGGGTGGGCGCTGTTCTGCGCCCAGGGATTTTGTCTATGGCAGAACGCACGCCCATGAGCAATCGACGACATGCACGACCCGCAGTGGTCGATTCCACCGCGCCCACTCCCGTTGCCGTCGACGCTGGCGCGGAATCGCTTCTTTCCAGCGCCGTACTGCGCCGCGTGCTGCCGAAGGTCTCTCCTTGGGTCTCCCAATGGGCCATGCTCGCACCGCCTGCTCGGACGACCCGCAGCCTGATCGATCGCCTGCGTCTGTCCGCGTCTCCCACGCTTTTCAATCAATCGCCCGCCCATCTGCGCCAGATTGTGCAGTTGGAACAGAACAGCGCCGTGCTTGCAGCAAGGCATGGGCAGAGCCTTGCGCTCAACGCCCGCTTTCAGGAGCAGGTCGCAACGCAGGACGGAGCTGACTTGGCGCAAGATGATCCCTATGCTGGAGAATCCGTTGGTTGGCTGCCTGCCCCCTTGCCGCTCGACGGTGGAAGCCCAGGGAACGATCTGGCGACGCCGATTTCCACGCCGGGGTTGACGCCGCCCGAGGGCGAGTGGCCGGTCGCCTTTGTGACAGACTCTCCCCCCATGTCATCTGGCGAGTTTTCAGCGCCGCGGTTGCGTCTGGGCCGGAGCGCCTCTCTCACCAGAAATGAAAGAACTGAGACGCCGTCAGCAGCTGCGCCGGCGTCGCCGCTGCCTGTCAAACGACTGGGGAGCTACGCAGCACCGGCAGCGCGTCGCCGGTCAGCGCCCCCCCAGTCGCCGCGACCCAACGCAGCCCTTGCTCAACAAGATGCGTTGCCAACCAGCGCCAGGGGCGAAAGCGCGCAGCCCCCGGGCGTTGCACAACCCAGCGCCCGCCCTTTTGCACCAATAGCATTCGCCGGGCCAGAGAACGCACCGTTGATGTCCACTGTAAGCGCGCCGCAAGCGTCCACGCCTGCGACGGAGACAACAAACGAAACGACGGTGCAAACGCAACCGCCTCCAGACGCCCCTCCTGCGCCGCCGACGCCTGTTTGGGACATCACCAAGAGCAAAGTCGCTGCTCTGGAAGAACGCATTCGCCGCGCCAAAGAGGAGCGCGAGAGCGGCCAGCCGCCCAGCGTTGTCTTGCCGACAGCGGCCAGCTCGGTGCAGGAACTCGACCGCCGCGTCGATAACGCGTTGACCCAGGCAATGGGGACGCCACCTGCCCCGCGTCGTCTGCCACCCGCAGCAAACCCAGCCAGCGGCGCACGTCCTCCGCAGTTGAATCGCTGGCGCGCCTTCTCTCGCGTCGAGGTGATCAGCTCGTCCGCCCACCCCGGTGAAGGACAAAGCGAACCATCGACCATCTCAGCCCAAGCGGCGCGCGGCGAAGTCGTCGCGCCATCGCGACCGGACCATCGTCCGATGCAGGCGTTCAGCGAACCACGCCAGGACGATGCATCCGACGCTGTCCCAGCGCCGGATGTCCTCATCATGGACGCTCCTGAAGCTGAACCGGCGGAAGTAAGAACCGCTAAGCCTGGCACAGAGATCCTACACGAGTCCGCGTCCCAGGCGCCGCCGCAGCAGGTTGCCGCCATCATGAGCGACCAGCCAGCAGTGGACCAAAGCGATCCGGCGGCGTCTGCATACGTTGCATATAAGGCGACCTCTGAGTCGTCAACGCCCGCGCTTACTCCTCCTGACCAACACCAACAGCCGCCTCAATCGGCGCAGACGGTGGATGCGCCGGTCGCTGCGATCAGGTCTATTGAGGCTGATAGCAGACCAGCGCTAACCACACCGGTTTTGGAATCGCCGTTGCAGGCTACGCAGCCAGCCGCACCGACTACCCAAAGTACACCAGACGCGGCGTCCCCAACAACTTCGCGCCAGGACCGGGAAATCCGCCCTGTTGCGGCGGCCCAGGTAGATCGAACGCGTCCGTCGGGCGTCAACACTCGCAGCGCGCCTGTTGCCCAAGCGCCAGAGAGTATTCATCTTCTTAACCAGGTCGCCGAAACGCCGCGCTCCCCTCGCGGACAGGACGCCTCCGGCAAGGAACAAGGATCTTCTCTCTCTGCAGGGTCGCCCCACGCGGCGCTCCCCCTTTTCGGTGGGCAAGAGACGCCAGCGCCCAAAGAAGCTATTGATCCTGCGCCGACTGTAGCGCCCCGCGTCGCACCGGGGCAGGGCGGGTGGCAGGAGTCCAATGATGCGGCTGCACCTGCGGCGACTCAGGAGACCGAGCCGAGCAGATTCGCTCGTGGTCGAGAAGAGTCAACCGACGCGGCCCCACCTGATGTCACCCGCAGCATGTCTGACCATGAGGCGTCGACGACTGGCGAACCGATCCCGATCGCGTCCGTTCGAGGACGGGCCGTCACGGAGCGCCAATCTCCCATCGCTGCGTCCGGGTTAGCCGCCGAAACGCCTCCCCTGTTCGACAGTGAAACACCGCCCGACGTAGACCCGGCAGATCTCACTGTGAGCGCGCCCAAGGCTCCAGCGGAGACGCCGCCACGAGCAATGGCTCCAGCCAGTCGGCTGACGCTACCGGCTTTCGCAGTTACGCCGACCATGGCCGCCGGTGAGCCGCCCCTGAGCATCGAAAGCGCGCCTTTGCCTGCGGAACAAGGACGCCTGTCCGTTCCCAAAGAGGCAGCCACTCCTCAAAGCGTCGAAATCGCATCGTCTTCGATTTCTTCGCCTGCGCCGCAGGCGGTCGCAACGGCGCAGGCGGCCATTCATGGGAGCCTCGAAACCGCGCCATCTGTCCAGCCCGACAGAGTGAAACGATTGGATGAAGCGCCTACGGCCGCGGTTGTCGCCCCGGCTGCACCCATTGCCCCATTCACAAATGCGCTGGCTCAGCCAGTGGCCGAAAAAGGCGCAGGGCCAGCGCAGGATGCCTTGCCGACGCACGGTGGATTGGACGCAGCGATTGAGACTGCGCAGCCAGTGGAGCCGCTGGCGGAGTTGGCAAGAGGGACACAGGCACAGAGCGGCGATGTTCAACAACTTGGCGATGCTCAAAACATGGCGTCTGTTCCGGTTGAAGTAGCGCCGACGACTGTTCCTGTCAAGCCGGCGCAGATACGCGCTGCCAACGACGCCATTGTCGTCGCCCCACAACGCCCAGCGCAGATTGGGCCGGGTGAGGTCGCTCTCCTTGATGGAACACAATTGCCGCATCCGTCGGGCGCAACAATCACATCAGATGCGCGCATGGAGTCCCAGCGTGCGCCTCAAGCATCAGCCCCGGTCGCGGTCACGCCGGCGCAGGCTATCGTGACTTTGGCCGACAACATTGGGCAGACAGGGCAAACTGGCCTCGTCGCCGCGGTCGAACCGCATAGCAACGCCGCAGCTATCACCGTGGAAAGCCGCCCGGACGTCGCTCAGGCAGGCGACGGGCGCAGCGCAGAAAAGCCCGTTGACGAACGCGCCCGAGTGAGCGACGGGGAATCTCTGCCTGCCGCGCCAGAACTGAGCGCGCCTGGAGAAGTGCGGGCAAGGGAGCAGGTTGTCGTCAAAGGTGAAAGCGCGCAACAGGCGCACATGACTTTGCGGGCGGATTCTGAAACAAGAGACGGGCATATCGAAGGTTCAGGCGGAAGCGCACCGCAGACGCAGACAACCTTGCGGGCAGTGGATTCAGGTCCAGGACTCCTGTTCGAGCCTGCATCGACGCGAGTGGAAGAGACGATTTCGCCTTTTGTCAGCGAGCAGTTGGCCGCTGAGCCTGCCGCTCGGCTCCGGTCCGCCGAGAGCAACGAGGAATCGGCGCAGCGTGTATCCGATAGCTGGCCGCAAGCAGCCGGTGGCGCGTCGCTTCCCGCGATAGCCACGAATCAGACCCTGACGACCACCGCAAACAGGGCGTCAGCCGAATTTGCGCCGCGCGATTTCCTCACCGGCTCAACCCAACGTCTGGCTCCAGACAGACCGCTTTCTGAACCGGCGTCGGGTTCGGGCGCCGCGCAGACGCCTGCCGAGAAACGCAGTGTGGCCGACACAGCGCAAGCCTCTGTCCAGCCGCCATTGCAGAGCGCACAACCATCAGCGCAGGCGATTACCCGCGCGGGAGAACCAGGGGACGCTGCGACTGGTCACGCCCAAACGGGGCGCGCTGAACAGACTGTCCCTTATCGCAGAGAGTCAGAGTCGCCGCGCGCTACCGTTTTGGCCCACATGGAGGAAGCAGCCCGCCGCACCTCGCCCGGTGTTCTTGCCTCTCCATCTAACCCCTCTGGCGCGTCGTTGACACAACGCGAACTCACTGAACAATCAGAGCAGCCAGCGCCGCCAGCGATTCCGCAGCCCCTGCCAACCGTCAACGAACCGGGCGTCTCCCCTGCCGCGCCAGCGGCGCCCACCTTGTCGATCAGGGAGGCGAGCAGCGCAGCGTCCACAGCAACAGCGTCGCCTCTCGGCGACGCGCGTCACACAGCCAGCATGCCCAAAGCGTCTGCAACGCCCGAAAATCTGCCGCAGATCGAGTCGCACCGGCGAGCGCCCGTGGCGACTCCGATAGCTGCGCAACCGCCCCTTCCCTCTGCCGCGGCGCCGCCCAACACAGACGCAGCGCAGGCAGATTTGCCGACGAAAGGACGCGGCGCGCAGGGTGTTTCGGGCGGACCCACATTGCCGGGCCCAATCACCCGGCCAGGCGGCGAGAGCCAGCAGGGAATTGCCGCCGACTCACTGGCCGCTGACAAAGCGCGTGATGACAGCTCATTGCAACAGCCGCAGGCGTCCCCCACAGCAAGCGGCGACGCCTTTCTACAGGCGCAAGGGTCTGCTGGGGCTGATGTTGGTTCTTTCGGCGCACCCCATAACACCGATCAAGGTATCCATTTTGTCGAGAATCGGTCTGCTGGGGCTGATGTTGGTTCTTTCGGCGCACCCCCTGGCATTGCCGGTTTGCAGCCGCCGCAACCGCCTGTTCCGTCGAGCCAAGAATTGGCCGCTGCAATCCCAGGTGAATCCGGTTTGGACCACCCCCCACCGCTTTCGGCATCCACAGCACGTATTGACGGTTTTCCGCTCACTTCCCAGCGACCGATAGCGCACCCGTCCCATGCGCCTCTGCGCGCTAGGAGCCGACTTCCAGCACAGCTTCCGCTGGCCCAGCCGTTACGCATGCAGCCGATAGCGCCGGTGAGTGCGCCGCTGGCAGCTCAACCCGGCGCCTCTGCGCCTCCCTCTGTAGGTGCAGCGCCGCCCAGAAGCGTTACTCCGATGGCTTCCAGCCCAGCAGCTCCCGTCATCCAGCGCACACTCATGGACGAAAACGACGACAACGAGACGTTGCCAATCGGTCGGGTGGAGACAGCGAGGAAACGCGACGAGCCATCGCAAGGGGCAGGCTGGCCAGGTATCCCCATTCCGCCCCAGTTGGATGCGCCAGATGTAGCCCGCGCCATCGCCGGCGCTGCCAAACGCCCAGAGAGCGCCAATGGTGGAAAAGGTGGGACACAGAGCCGGTCGCGCGGTGTTCTGCCGCTGGCTTCGCCTTCCATCCAGCGCAAACCGGCGCCCGCAAAGAAGACGGATACGCCGCAAGTCTCGCACATGGCAGCATATCCGTTCATTCAGCGCGCCAATACCACACCAACGGCGACCACGGTGGAAGTGACGACTGGCGCAGATAATGAAGGCGACCAGGAAAAAGAAGAGGGAAAAACGGGAAACCGAGAACAGTTGCTCAACGACCTGGCGCGTCAGGTTTACCCGTTGATCAAACGGTTGATTGCCTTGGAGCGGGAACGGCGACCATTGGGCTAGAAGAAGTGTCATGATGGAAACATCACGAGCAGGAGAAATGATATGGCGCTAGAAAAACTGACCATTACCAAGATCACCAACAAGAACAGTGGCGGCAATTTCAAGTTGTCAACCAGCAGCGACGACAAGTTCGTCTGCCAGTTCAACCCCGACAGCTTTACGCTAAGCAAGAAGAACGCCTATACCCATCGTTCCGTCGGCGGCAGGAACTCGGACAAGGGAACATTTCAGGGCGGCCAGCCCCACACCATGGACATCACCCTGACCTTTGATTCGAGCCAAGATGGCAAGCCCGTCTTCGAGCTATACAAGAATCTGCGCAAGCTGGCCATGGTGGACAGCAAGGACAAGAATCAGAAGACCCAACAGGGTGAGCCGCCGTGGGTCAAGGTCCAATGGGGCAGCTACATAGGCTTCGCTGCGGTGATCACCGGACTGAGCGAGCAATACACAATGTTCCTGCCCAGCGGCGCACCCATCCGCGCTAAAGTGACGATCAGCCTAAAACAGTCCATGGATGATGCACAACTGGCCGGGCAAAACCCCACCAGTCGCAGCGAACCGCGGCGCACCTGGATCGTGGAACATGGGCAGCGGCTGGACTGGATCGCCCATATGGAATATGGCGACTCCAGCGCCTGGCGCCACATTGCCCATACGAACGGGATCGACGATCCCACCCGCCTGACGGCCGGGCAGGTGCTCAAACTGACGCCGCTGGAGTAGTCGTGCTGGTCTATTGCGATTGAAAAATAAGGTGGGTGAATGGGATGCCGCCGTTTGTAAATGTCGATGTGCCCATCATTAATGTAAATGGTTCACCATTGTCTCTAGTCTATGCCGCTGCCCTGGTGGAACTGGTGGTCGACCAGAGCCTCCATATTCCCGATATGTTCATGTTGCGTTTTGCGGACCCAGAGCTCGACCTGATCGAAAGCGGTACGTTCGCCCTCGGTGCAGCCGTCAACATATCGGTTCAAGGTCGCGGCGCAACAAGTTCAGTCATCTTGATAGAAGGAGAGGTCACCGGCCTGGAGCCGACCTTCCTACCGACGGGTGACACGATGTTGCTCGTGCGCGGATACAGTAAGAATCATCGCCTGCACTTTGGGCGCAAGACGCGCACTTTTCTCAAACAGACGGATTCGCAGATAGCAAGCAAGATCGCTTCTGAGGCCGGGCTGAAGGCGTCGGTCGATAACAGTACCGTAAAACACGACTATCTCATCCAATGGAACCAAACCGATATGGAGTTTCTGACGGCGCGGGCGAATCGCATTGGTTTCGATCTTTATATGGAAAAAGGCAGCCTTTGTTTCAAAAAGGCAAACAATGAGCGCGCGACAGGCCCGACCCTCGATTTCGGCGAAGGCGACCTGGCCTCTTTTCGCGTCAACGTCTCCGCGCAGCGACAAGTGGGCAACGCCGTCGTCGCAGGTTGGGATGTGAACACCAAGAAGCCGATTGTGGGTACGTCTCAAAAGGGAACAACGGGCGATCTCATGTCTGGCGAGAGTACGCTTCGCGGCCAGGTGAAAAGCCTGGGGGCAGGAAACGCAAAGGACTACGTCATCAACGGGGGCGTGGTGGCCCAAGACGATGCACAGGCCATGAGTGTGGGATTGATTGACGACCATAATCGGGAATTCGTGGAGGCGGAAGGCGTCTGCGCGGGCAATCCAAACATCAAAGCGGGCGTCACTATCACGATCAAGTCAATGGGCAAGGTGTACAGCGGCAAGTATTTCGTCACGTCTGCCAGTCATATCTATACAGAAGATGGCTATTACACCAGCTTCACGGTGAACGGTCGTCGCCCCAACACGATTCATCATCTGCTTGGAAATGAAAATGGGCGAGAGGCCGAGCCGCGCATCGACGGCGTGGTGTCGGCCATCGTTACCCAGAACAAGGACCCCGATGATCTGGGGCGCGTCAAAGTCAAATTCCCCTGGCTCAGCGAACAAGAAGAGAGCAACTGGGCGCGGGTGGCTATGCCCATGGCTGGTCCGCAGCGGGGCATCCTCTTTATGCCCGAGATCAACGACGAAGTACTGGTGGCCTTCGAGCACGGCAACCCCAACAGACCCTATGTTGTGG
Organism: uncultured Caldilineaceae bacterium; assembly: GCA_964560495.1. Lineage (GTDB taxonomy): Bacteria > Chloroflexota > Anaerolineae > Caldilineales > Caldilineaceae > UBA5069. The sequence goes on along the minus strand of CAZLMM010000037.1, from coordinate 40,177 downwards.
GGTCCGTGTGGAACGGAAAGGATAAGCCGCCGATCTCGGTGAACAAGTATCTGGATAAAGGCGTCGTACAGCGCGTCATTCGCACCAGAGAGGGTCACGAGATTCTCCTCGACGACAGCACCAGCGCACCAATGATCACCATCATCGACAAGGGTAAAAAGGATAAGATCGTCTTCGACGCAAAGCTGAATGAGATCACCATCGAGGCCGGCGGCAACATGACTATCAAAGCGGGCGGCAACATCACCATCAGCGCCCAAGGCAATATCTCCATCGACGCCAAAGGCAAATTCGACGCCAAGGGTACTGGCGGCTGCAATGTCGAGTCGCCAGCGGCGGTGACTGTCAAAGGAACTGGCTCGTTCTCGGTCGAGAGTAACGGCTCCGGCGCAGTCAAGGCGTCAGTCCTTCAGGTGCAAGCCACCGGACCAACCACCGTCAAGGGCAACCCGGTGATGATCAACTAAACTGCGGTTGCTTTGAAACCAGGAGTTTTCACAGTTCAAAAACTCCTGGTTTCAAACAGAGCGAAGTATAAAGTCATGGATCTCAGAAAACAGGAATTTGTGAGACGCCAATTTTCTGGAGATGATCCGCCGATGACACAGATGACGCAGACAACAGGCATCAATCTGTGTCATCGGCGCAATCTGCGGATGATGTTCGAACCGCTGCGAATCCCCTGGTCTCAAACTCGCATTGCTTTAGGCGGAAAGGCGTACAGAAGATGGGATCACCAGCAGCGACATTAGGTTCACAGACCGCCCACGGCGGCGCCGTGGTGATGGGTTTCCCAATGGTTTTGATCGGCGGCAAACCGGCCGCGCGGGTGGGCGACATGCACACCTGCCCCATGCAGACGCCAGGCGTGCCGCCCATTCCCCATGTGGGCGGACCCATCCTGCCTCCAGGCAGCCCGACTGTACTCATCGGCGGACAACCGGCTGCCCGGATGGGGGACATGTGTGTCTGCGTCGGCCCGCCCGACACGATCGTTATGGGCGTTCCCACTGTGTTGATTGGGCCATGACGATAGAAGTCGAGAGTCTTGTATGATCGATGCGCGCAAAGAGTTTCTGGGTGAGGACGGCCAGTGCGTTTAGTTAGTCCAAATTTGGAGTGTCTTGTATGATCGATGCGCGCAAAGAGTTTCTGGGGCAAGGGCTATCCTTCCCGTTGACGGTGAATCCCATCGGTCAGCTTACGCTGGTCACTGGGGCCGAAGATATCGAACAGTCGATCCTCATCATTTTGGAGACCATGCCAGGTGAGCGCGTCATGCGCCCCGAGTTTGGCTGTCGAGTGTGGGAACTGGTCTTTGCTCCCAACGATGCGGCGACGCACGCTCTCATCCAGTATTATGTGGAGCAGGCGCTGGCCTTTTGGGAGCCGCGCATCAACGTGGACGATGTTATCGTCGCTGACGGCGCCGGGGATGGCGCGCTGGATGTGGAAATACACTACACCATCAAGGATACGTATGATTCGCGAAGCATCATCTATCCATTTTTCTTGATGGGCGAAGAGTAAGACGTCAGAATGGGTCGTGGTTAGCGCTTGTCAGGGTATTACGCAATGTACGAAGTCTATTTGTGTTGTCTATTAGTTTGTGGTTTTGATGAGTGAACTGGTGTGAACTATGGCGCTTTCCGATGTGAATCTGGACGATCTACGCTTTCAGCAAGATCTGGTGGACGAGGCGCGCAAACGCATCGTGCGCTATTGCCCCGAATGGACCGACTACAACCTGAGCGATCCAGGCATCACCCTCATCGAACTCTTTGCCTGGATGACTGAGCTGATGGTCTATCGCCTCAACAGGGTGCCGGAGAAGAATTATCTGCGCTTTCTCGATATGATGGGCGTTCAACTTCAGCCAGCCAGTAGCGCACGTGCGCGTCTCACCTTTCGCCTGGCTGCGCCGCTGCCCCTCACGCCAGAGGACGAGATGCGCGTCATCGTGCCCCAGGGCACCGAAGTGGCGACCCAAGAGACGCCCAATGCCCCCCAGGTCATCTTCACCACTGATGAGACGCTCTATATTGCGCCGCCCGAGCTGCGTCACCTGCGCACACGCGAAGAGTTTCACAGGAACTATGCCGAGCGCCAGGGCATCGACGTCTTTCGCGCCTTTCGTACGGATCCGCCTGCCCAGGGCGCAACCTTCTACATCGGCTTCGACCCAGAGGATGACCTGAGCGGACACATCTTGCGCCTCACCTTTGCTTGCGACCGCACAGAAGCTGTGGGGGTGCGCCGCGACAACCCGCCTCTGGTGTGGGAAGTCACCGTGGGCGATGGGGCCTGGCGCGAAGTGCTCCCTAGCACGCTGGATGAAGAACGGGACACCACCGGGGGGCTGAACAATGAACTCGGCTCCATCGTTTTTTATCTTCCCCTTTCCACTCGGCCAGATCAGGTGAACGGATTGCGTGCTTTCTGGCTGCGTTGCCGTTTCGAGCAGCGCACTCCCGAGCAGGGTCTCTATTCCCACTCCCCGCGCATCCGCCGGGTCTCCGCCGAGTCTTTGGGCGCCACAACCTGGGCGACCAATGCCGTCTTTCATGGCGAGGAAGAATTGGGGGTGAGCAACGGCGACCCGGCGCAGGCGTTTCGCCTTTCTACTGCGCCAATTCTCGACTTGCGCAGTGGCGAGACGGTCGAAATCGAGGAAGTAGTCAATGGTGAGCTCGTCTATGTCCCATGGCAGCGGGTCAGCGACTTTGGCGATTCTGACCGCTTCGACCGTCATTTCTCTCTGGATACGGCCACCGGTGAGATTCGCCTCGGCCCCGCCATCCGTCAGCCAAATGGTTCCGTCCGCCAATATGGACGCACCCCCGAAGTCGGACGCCGCATTCGCATGAGCCGCTACCGCTTTGGCGGCGGCGCGCAGGGCAACGTTCCAGCAGGTCGCATCAATGTCATGCGCTCAGCGGTGCCCTACATTGATCGAGTGGTCAACATGGCGGCGGCTTCCGGCGGACGGGATCAAGAGTCGCTGGAAGAAGCGAAGATGCGCGCCCGGCGCGATTTACGGGCCCAAGAAAGGGCTGTGACCGTCGAGGACTACGAAGACCTGGCCCTCAAGGCAGACCGCAGCGTGGCGCGCGTCAAATGTTTGACGCCCACCACCAGCCCTTCCCGTTTGCCCTCTGGGATGCTCGAACTGCTGATTGTGCCGTCTGCTGCCGAGGCTGTGCGGGCAGGGGACTTGACCAAACTCCAGATCGATCCGACGCTGGCGCGCACAGTCCAGGAGTATCTCGACCGCTATCGCCTGTTGACCACGACACTCCAGGTGCGCGCGCCTAGTTACGTGGGCGTCAAGGTGCGGGCCCAGATCGTTGCGAGCGAGTTGGTCGCCAGCGATCTGGTCGTCGAGCGCGTGTTGGACGCCCTCAACGGTTTCATTACGCCTCTGTCCCTCAACAGTGCAGGGGTGGAAAACGAAGCCATCGCCGCAATACGTGCGGCGGAAGCAAGACAGACGCCGTGGCAAGGCTGGCCTTTTGGCAAACCGCTCTATGTGGCTGAACTCTTTGCGTTGATTCAGCAGGTGCGTGGCGTCAAGCACGTTTTAAACGTGGAAATCAGCCACCGCCCCGTCGACCTGAGTCGTGAGCGTCGGCGGCAGAACGAGCTGGAAGCCTTCGCAGATTCATTGGTCAATCCACAGACGCCGACTCGTCAGCTCACCGTGATCCAGTCGCCGGCCCTGACAACTTCTGCGGATACACTCCTCTGTTCGCTTGAGCACGAGATAGAATTGGTGACATTGTGAGCGAGACACGCCTTGCGGAGCAGAGCGAATTGACTGGGGTTTTCCCAGGAAGAGAGAGCAGCGGCGTGCAAGAGCGCGTTTCGCTTGCCGAAGCCGCCGCCCAGGCGCTGGCATCTTTGACGCGCCCAGATCAGCCGACGGGGCGCCCTGGTCCAGCCAGCGGCGGCGCCGTCACGGTCAACTCGGCGCTACGCGTTCTCTACGCCGCCGATTTCTACCGCCGCTATCCCGGCGAAGATGTGACCTTCTTCGCACGGGTGGAGGTTGCGCAGCCGGTCGCCGGATTTGTCTTACGCGTCGAGTTGCCCATTGGCGTTCGTCTGGTGAGGGCGAGCGATGCCCCCCAGGGCGTTGCGCCAGATCTGACGGTCGCTCGCGAACAGGTGGAGAGCTCTACCGGCGCCAGGCGCATCGAGCGTCGCACTCTCGTGTGGTATGTGGAAAAGACAACTGTGGGCGCCGCCTATGATTTCGAGGCGTGCATGACTGTGCCGCCCGTGAAGGAACTGTGGTTGGAGGATTCGCCGAGCTGGCCCGGCGCGGATTACTGGCTGGTCAGCACTGCACGAGCCGAGCCATTCTTGCCCACGGGCGTCGATCAGGCCGGCGCGGTTCAAGCAACGGCAGCGGTGGCGGTTTTTCCCAAATCGCGCTACTTGCAATACTTGCCCGCCCTTTATGAGCGCGACGAGTTCATGGGTCGTTTCCTCATGCTCTTCGAGAGCTTCTGGGCGCCCATCGAGATGCAGGCCAGCGGCATAGATGATTACTTCAACCCCCGGATGGCCCCCATGGAAATGACGCGTTGGATGGCCGAGAGATTCAATCTCGCCTGGTATCCAGATCTGCCGGAGGAGAACCGTCGCAACCTGCTATCCTCAGCAGTGCACCTCTATCGCAAGCGCGGGACGCGCCAGGGATTGCAGGAACTGCTCGAGATCCTGACCAGGAGCGCAGTGGAGATAGTGGAACACCGCGCGGAAAACTTCTCCATTGGCCCCGAAGCGCGGCTGGGGCATGGCATTGCCCTGGGGTCAGCCAATCAGCCTCACACCTTTGTTGTGCGATTGCGCTTACCGCCTGTGCCAGAGACGGTCGGCGGCAAGGCAGTGAGTCCCGAAGAGCAAGAACGGTTGGAACGAGTGCGCCGCGAGCAGATTCGCGCCATCATCGATGCTGAAAAGCCGGCGCATGTCACCTATTCCCTTGACTTCAACTCGGCAAAATGAGATGGATGAATAGAGGTATGCAGTGTTCACCAATGAAGTGTTAAGGCTCTATCCACAAAAACGCATCAAGGCCTTCGACGGCATGGCTGTCACAGCCGATGTTTGGGACGAATCTCACGACTATCACCGAATGCTGCTGAGCATTCACACGCGCTTTGCCCATGGCGCGGGAATCGTCTATGGTCTGGAAGTCATTGCGGGCGAGCCTCCTGACCGTCAGGTCTATGTGCAGCCGGGCATCGCCATCGACCCGCTGGGGCGCACGATCGTTCTGCCCGAACAGCGCGCCTACGACTTGCGCACCATCGAAGGACAGGTGTACATTGTGCTTTCGTATGGCGAAAGCCAGCCGCGCGTTGATTCCATTCGCAGCGGAGAAGATGCGCCGCGCTTTATCTATTCCGAATATGCCCTGGAGGCGCTGCTCAATCTGCCTCAGACGCCCCACATCGAGCTTGCCCGCATACGCCGTCAATCGGGCGGCGCGCCTGTGACCAACGCCGCCAACGCCGACCTACCCGCGTTGAATGAGATCGATCTGCGCTTTCGCAGGGTCATCGGCCAGACAGAGCAAAAAGCTGCATCCGTCGCGGTGATCTCGCTGGCAACTGGCCGCGACCTGGGCGCGGCGACAGGGATGGCGCACCTGGCGCACGCAATCCAGCGTATGGGCGGGCGGCGCATCCTGGTGGAGACGCAACCGGTCCTGGACCGCACCTTGCAGGGCTTTTCCCTGATCTATCTGGTGGGGCAGCATGTCTTCCGCCTGACAACCGACCAGATGACTGCGCTCTATGAATATCGCCGCCAGGGTGGGACAATCTTCTACGAGTCATGTCGCGACGGCTTGAGCGCAGAACCCGATGGCGATAAAGCCTTTCTTGATTTGATGAGTTCCATGGGCGTCTCCCTGCAACCACCGGCCCAGAATCACCGATTGCTCCAGACCCCCCATCTTTTCGCCATGCCGCCCGACGGCTACGAAACGCAGGGGACGCCGCGCTTTCTGGTAGGTGATGGAGCAATCTTCAGTTCCTTTGACTATGGCAGTATCTGGCAAGGCAAACGCCGTGTACGACCCGCCACGCGCACCGAAATCCGCAACGCCTTCGAGTGGGGCGAGAATCTGGTAGAATACGCCATAAGCCGGCGCAAATAAGGGAACAGACATGGCCCAGGAAAGCCGGATCGAGGTGATCAATCGTGACGGGTGGCGGAAGGAGTTCAAGCTCAACCAGTCCATCGCCTTTGTGGGCAGCCAGACCGGCGTAGACATTGTGCTGCCTGAACCAGAAATCGTGGCGCGGCATCTTCAGTTCGTGCCGTCCACAGTCAACCGCCTGGGCTATCGCGTCATCAACCTGAGCAGCGCCGAGGTGCAAACCCAGGTGCGCTCCAGTAGCGGTATGAACACGCCCAAAAGTTTGGCGTCGCGCGGGTCGGTGGAGCTGAGCGACGGCGACAGCGTGATCCTGGCTGGCTATACTCTCGTCTATTATGGCGGCGCCCAGACGTCGAACTTTATTCAGGCGCGAGTGGAACTGCCCATGACGCGACTGGAATTGGAGACCCCGCTGGATGGAGTGGTGGTAATCAAGAATGCGGGCGACAAGGCAGGGGTGCAATTTGTCGTTGAAGTGCAGGGGTGGGACACTCGCTTCATCCAGATCGAGCCTGGCCCCGTTCTCTTTCCCCAGGTAGAGAAGCGCTGTTCGTTCCGGCTCATTCACCCTCGTCAGCCGCTGCCGCCAGCCGGTGAACAGACGATTACCTTTGTCGTGACTGCGCCCGACGCATATCCAGGCGAGTCAGCGGCCATTGCTCAGGCGATCAATATCGCCCCCTTCTATGCTCACAAGGTGCGGGTCGTCCCGCTTGACCAACAAATGGCGTGACTGCTCATCCGCCCGCCAGGCGCCCCCTGCGCCAGGATCGATGGCAGTGAAGTAAACATGGCAGCCTTTGCTGGGGAATTCGCCATGATCGAATGAGATTGGAAACGGATGTGGGATGAGCAATCGCAGGGTGCGGAGCAAATTCAATCAAAGGCGATGCCCAGCACAGGAGGGCGCGGCGCGGCGCATTCTGTTGGTTCTGGCGGCAGCTATTCTATTGACGCTCTCTGGCGCGGCCGCCAGGGCGCAGGAGACGCCGCCAGAAGCCGAGACTCGACTGCTGCTTTCGTCGATTGATAGCAGCCAGTTTCCCCTGGTCTCGGCCCGGCTGCACCCATTGACAGGAAGCGGGCTGCCCATTCCGGGTCTGACCTCCGGCGATGTCATCTTGGTGGAAGAAGGTCTGTTGACCCCCAGCAGCGCGATCACGCTGACCGGTGATACATCCACACCGCTGCTGACGGCTCTCGTTCTGGATCGATCCACTGACCCGGCCAACTGGAGCGCGATCCAAAGCGCCGCCTCCACTTTCATTGGCAGTCTTGGCCCTGATGACCGGGCGGCTGTGATCGTCTTTGGCGATGATGTGCAAGTGATCCAGGACTTCACCGGAGACAAGGCTCGTCTCACAGAGGCCCTGGCCACCGTACCTTCTGGTGGCAGCTTTAGCGCAGTGAATCTGGGTGTGCAAGAAGCGCTCGACCTCATGTCGGATCAGGCCGATGGTCGTCGGTCGGTCATTCTCATTGCTGATCGGGCAGACAACCTGGCTGCTTCGCCCGCAGCGCCGGCTGTCATTCCCACGGTCACTGAACTCGCAGAAGAGGCAATTGCAGCGGGCGCCACCGTGGATGTCTTGGGCTATGGCGCCAACGCTATCGCTTCGTCCGAACTGCGCAGCCTGTCCGAGCGCAGCGCAGGGCGGCGCATCTTCACTACCCTGCCAATCGAACTGAGCAGCCACCTGGAAACACTGCCTTCGGTGTTGCGCCAGGCCTATAAACTTAGCTACACGTCCCAGCTCCCTGCAGACAACGCCGAGCATCTATTGACCATCGCCCTCGCCGGACGCTCCGCGCCCATAACAACGCCGTTCGTCTCCACAGCCCAGCCCATACAGGTGCGCATCGCCCGCTTGGGCGACGGTCCACCCAGCCCGGAGCAGACAGTCAGCGGCGCGATCTTCGTGGGCGTGGAAGCCGATTCACCGGCGCCCATCACCTCTGTAACTTTCCTCCTGGACGGCAACCAGGTCATCACCTCGACCGACAGGATGGTGGGCGGCATGGTCTGGGATACCACTCAGACTGCGCCGGGGCCGCATTCGTTGTCGGTCGTTGTGACAGACCAGGCTGGCAACGTCGGCCAGGCTGACGCCTCACTGGTTGTTGTCCCCCCCTTGACGCTAGATGTCGCCGTGTCGGGACAGGAATTCACCATCGGCGATACAGCAACCATTACCGCAGCCATCGCCACCTACTTTGGCGATACGGTCGTGGAGGCCTTTGTCGGCTCAAGTTTGGTCGGGCTGGTCTCCAATCCGGTCGGCCCAGCTCGGTTTGATGTGGACACAAGTCGTTTCACACCAGGACGCTATGCGCTTGTGGTGCGCGCCCGCGACAACATGGGCTATTCGGTGCTGAATGACGGAACAATCTTTCAGTTTGCGCCCGCCGCGCCTGGGTCGAATTTCATTGATACAGCGTCTCAGCCGGATTTTCTCCGCCAGGTGGGCGGTTGGGGGACGGGCGTGGCAACATGGTTTTCGACCTGGTGGCCGTGGATCGCGGGTGTGCTACTCATCCTGATATTGTTGTGGCTGATGGCGGCGATCCTCCGCGGCATCCTGCGGCGCCGGGCGCGACCTGCGGCGCAAGTTGATGATGCCCCTGCATTTTGCATCTTGCTGACCAATGCTGGCAACGCCGCAACCAGATATCACCTGCGCGCTGAAGAGCCTGAAGGGACGATGGCATTCCGCTTCAGCGTCGATGGTATGTTGCTCCCTCCTCCGGTGATGATGCGCGCCGAGAGCAACGCCATGCTCATCGCTCAGCCAGCAACCGGCGCGGCAGCAACGCCCCAGCCGACCACACAACAGCCAGCCGCCACTGTCAAAACAGCTTCGCAGCGGGCTTCCTCCCTGGCTACTTCAACAAAATCCGTGGCCCAAGGCGTTGGCGGCGCAATGTACACGGCCAGTGTAGCAGTTGAGCTGCTCAATGGGTTGTCGTCCTTCCTGCCCAATTTCCTCGCCTTGCCTTTGCAGCAGGCGGCTGGCGCGCTGCGTCAGCGCCAGATGATGGTGCGACACACCCAAACGCAGATGGCCATGGCGACGACTGAAGTGAAGCAGACCACTGGCGCTGGCCGGGAGCTGGCCAGCATGGCAACCAAAACAGCCGCCAAGGCGGCGCCGAATCAGCCCAGCCAGACTGGACCAGCGCCGCTGCCGCCTGCACAACCTGCGCCTGGCGCATCGCCCAGCGCCAATGGGCTGGCTGCAAGCAATGGCGTTGCACAGACGGCGCCGCAGCCCGTTTCGCCCTGGGTGGAGACGCCCTCGGTGCCTGCCGGTGAGACGCTTCAGGTGGATGTGCATGTCACTGCACTCAAACGCCTGGGCAAGGAAAAACGGCTTTCCTTTCGTCTGCACTCACGATCCGCCGATCAGGAAGCCGTTCCTGCGCAGGTGGATGACGTGAGCGTGGATTTGGCTAGCAGGAAATGACAAAGAACCACACGTGAGCGATCAGCTAGAAATCATCGCCCCATCGGGCGCTGTTCACATCCACACACTCGATGCAGGTCGCGGCGTCACCAACATCGGGCGCCATCCTGCCAACGATCTCGTACTCCAGGACTCTGGAGTTGCAGACTTCGCCGCGACCATCGACCATCAACGTAAACCTTATGTGTTGATGACTCTGGCCGACAACGCCGGTGTGCGCATTGACGGCGTTCCGCTTGCCGGTTTTCAACATCAGGAGATCAACCCGCGCAGCAACATCGTTATTGGCAGCCATGCTCTTGTGCTGTTGGAAGGCGTTGACGAACCGGCCCAGTCCCCGGCCTCGCCAGTTGCACAGCCGCTTGCGCCCCTGGCGGCTACCGTTCCCGCTGTGACCGCTGCACCGACAACGATGCCCATTGCCCCTGTGATCCCACTGGCTGGGCCGGCAGTTCAGCCCACCCTCGGGCCGCCCATCCACACAGAACTGGATGAAGTCATCGTCACAGAACTGACCGACCGGGTGCAGACTGTGGAGGTGGAGCAGACGGCCATGTGGCAGCTCACCATCATCAACGGCAGCTCGCTGGTCAGCCAGTTCGAAGTGCGCATTGAAGGCTGGGTGGATGAGAGCTGGGTCAACATTGAGCCGGCCGTGGTCAATCTGAATGAAGGCGAGCGCGCAGTCGTCACCATCACTATCACGCCGCCTCGTTTTTCGACCACACTGGCCGGGGCGCATCATGTTGCCTTCGCGGTTCGCTCTCCCACCCACCCGGATCGCCGCGCCCGACAGGCTGCCACGCTGGTGGTAAATCCCTTCTATGCCTTTGGCGTGGACGCGCTGGAGCCGGCGCGCCAGACGCTGCCCTATCGCAAGAGATTCGCCGACTTTGCACTGCCCATTCACAATCAGGGGAACAGCTCGGTCACCTACCGCATTGAGGGAAGCGACGGCGAATCGGCCTGTCGTTTCGAGTTCCTGGCGCCGCCGCAAACATTTCTTGGCACGCGTGAAGTCCGCCTGGGGCCAGGCGAAGAGTCAGCCGTTCCCGTGCGGGTCACACCGTTGCGACGGCGCATCATCGGCGCAGGCGCACACACCTACACCCTGCGTATGGTCGCCACGCCCGTAGAGGGTGTGATCATGGCCCTGCCAGTGCAGGGAGAGCTGCGCCATCGCCCGCTCTTTGGGCGCTGGATTCTGCTGGTGGTCGCGCTGCTGATCGTGGCGTCCCTGATCGCCATCCTTTCCCCGCGCATCAATAGCGTCAGCTACACTTATAAAGAAGCGATCAGCGGCCAGATACAGACCTCCCTTTCCGCTGTCGATCAAGCGGAAGGCGCAGGGGGCTACATGGACGTGATGCGCTCCTTCTTGCCTTTTGGCCTGGGGCGATCAGAGACAGTGAAGCCGTTGGGCGAAGTGACGGTGCGCGCCGGCGAGCCAGTGACGGTCACCTGGCGCACATCGAATGGACAGATTCTTTACCTGCGCTCGCAAAACGGCCAGGGCAGCGACCGTATCGTTCAAGAACCCGCCGTGGTGCGCAGCGGCAGCCTGGGCATCATGCCGCCGCCCAATCTCGACGGCGAAGGTCGACTGTTGGGACCTACCAACTACATCCTGCGCATCGAGAACTGGATGATGCGTCTGCCGCTCATCTCTAGCCTCGGCACGGTGGAGCGACCAATCTCCGTCAACGTCATTCCGGCAAACGTGCCCATCATCCGCTCGTTTACAGTGAGCACAGATACCATGGTGGCCGGCAATCCAGTGGTTGTTAGCTGGGATGTGGATAGGCCAAACGCCAGCGACACATTGGCGCTGGAACAGGTGCAAGATGGTCAGGTGGTGGAAACCATTCCGCTGCCCGAAGCGAAAGGGACGCTCGTCTTCCAGCCGCAGAATGCAGTCCAATATCGGCTGATCTCCAACACATCCCTGTGGACGGGCGACGCGCCCAAGCCGACTGCGGTGACCGGGGTGCAGGTGCAGACACCCACCCCAACCCCGGTGCCATCGCCGGCTATCCGCCTCTTCCTGGTGGAACCATTGCAGGTAGTGGCCGGCCAGAGCATTTCTGTCAGCTACTCAATTTCCGGATCGGATCGCAGCGTGCTGCGCCTGCCGGGGCTGGACCCATCAGAGGCGCCCCTCGAATTCCCCCAGGGTCGCATCGTTGCAGCGGTTCCCACCGCAGGTGAATTCACGGTCATCCTGGATACGGTGCGTTTGCCCGGCGGCTCAACAGATCCGACCGATCCCAATGCGGCGCGGGCGCGGGCAGTCAGCACGGTGGTGGCCGTGGCGCCAACCCCCACGCAGACGCCAACTCCCACCCTCACGCCCACGCTGACGCCGCAACCGCCCAACATCCAGGTATTGGAACTTTCGCCCAAAGAGTTGGTGCGCGGGGAAAGCACAGAGGCAACGCTGACTTGGACCATCATCGGCGATGCCGACGAAATCCTCATCTCTGCGCCGGAATTCACCATTTCTAGCACGAGAAAACAGGATACTATTTCGGTGCCCACGGACAAGAGTCGCGTCTTTGTGATGACAGTCGTGCTGGATGGCAAACCGGCGGCCAGCAAATCGGTGGAACTGAAGGTCAATGAGCCGCCCACGGCCACACCCACGTCGCCGCCGCCGCCCACCGCCACACCCGAACCACCCACAGCTACACCGATTCCACTGCCGCTCATCAACAAATTCGAGATCGTCAGCAAATTGGCTGGCTTCCCAGTAGAGCGCAGCGTGGTGCAAGGATTGGATGTCTACACTGTGGATGCAGGCGTGCCTGTGGATGTCGTGTGGGAATCGACGAATGCCACTTCCGCCGAGCTGCTGCAGATTCCCGAATCGGGAGGCGCGTCGATCCCCTATGAAAAACGGCTGCCCAGCGACTTGATCAGCATCGTGGCATTGGAGGCCAGTCGGTTCGAGTTGACGGCCATCAACAACCCGCTCAACGACCAGAACTTGAGCAAATCCAGCCGCACCATCAAACTCGAACTCAAACAAAAAGCGCCGCCCGACTCGCCCAGCAACGTTGTCTACAGCGGCGGTCTGACGGCCAGCCAGCCAGTCACCATCACATGGCAGTACAATCCTGCCCAGACACAGGACATTTCTGGTTTTCGCATCTATCGCGCGCCAGCCAACAGCAGCGACTTTTTGCCAATTGCCAACGAAACCGTGCTCAACAATCAGGCGCGCTCCTTCATTGATACGCAGACGCCAACGTGCGGAAAAGCCTATTACATCGTCGCCGTCTATCTGGACCTGACCCAGCCCGGCGTGGACAAAACCGTCGAGACCAACTCGGGCGCCACCAGCTATCTCACGCCGCCATGTCCTCCGTAAAGAGAGCAGGCGACGCATACACTCAAAAAAGTTCAATCATGACCCCACCTGTCATCCTGACCTCGATTCTGTCCGATACAGAAGCATTGGGTTTCACCATGTCCTCGGAGCCGCTAACGGGTTCGCTCCTGCGCACGCTGGCAGCCAGCAAACCGGGGGGCGCGTTTCTGGAACTGGGGACAGGCACCGGAGTCGGCGCGGCCTGGCTGCTGGATGGCATGGACAGCCGCTCACGCCTGACCTCCATCGACAACGACGCCGCCGTCGTCGCAGTGGCCCGACAGTGGCTGGGCGACGATCACCGGGTCACTTTCCTGGTGCAGGATGGCGGCGAGTATCTCCTCCACGCGCCGCCATCCTGCTTCGATCTCATCTTTGCGGATTCGTGGCCGGGCAAATTCACTCATCTGGACGAAGCATTGGCGGCGCTCAAGCCAGGCGGTCTCTATGTCATCGACGACCTGTTGCCCCAACCCAACTGGCCGCCCGACCACGCGCCCAAAGTCCCTCGACTCATCGCTGCGCTGGAAGCCCGCCGCGATTTCGTCCTGATCAAGCTGGATTGGGCGAGCGGCGTGATCGTGGCTACAAAGCGTTGAGCAAATCGTGGTAGAATTGAGAAAGACAACAGATGCTGATGAATGTACCAGGAATGTGGATTGGTGATTTCGCAGTTGACTACCGATAAAAAAGTAGCGGCGGAGCAAACGCCATTTGGCGTCATTACACTGGAACCAGCGCCGCCCGCCAACGAAACGAACCTCACCCGGGGCCGACGACCCGAATGGCTGCGCGTGCGCCCCACCGACAGTCCCAAATATCGCGAGCTGCGCGACCTCTTTCGCGGCCAGCGACTCCACACCGTCTGCGAGGAGGCCATGTGTCCCAACATCGGCGAATGCTGGGGGCGTGGCACGGCAACCTTCTTGCTCATGGGCGACACATGCACCCGCAGTTGCGGCTTCTGCAAGATCAAGACCGGACGGCCCGGCTTGCTCGACCCAGACGAGCCGCGCCGCATCGGCGAATCGGTGGCGGCGATGGGTCTCAGCCACGCTGTGCTCACCAGCGTCAACCGGGACGAACAGCCCGACGGCGGCGCATGGGTCTTTGCCGAGAGCATCCACTGGATCCGCCAGCTTTGCCCCGGTTGCACCATTGAAGTGCTCATCCCTGACTTTCGCGGCGATTGGAGCGCGCTTCAGAACGTCATGGAAGCGCACCCGGAAATCCTCAACCACAACACCGAGACCGTGCCCCGGCTCTACAAGACGGTTCGCCCCCAGGCCAAGTACATGCGGAGCATGGAGCTGCTCCGGCGCGCCAAACAGATGGATGCCCAGGCGCTGACCAAATCAGGAGTTATGGTGGGATTGGGTGAAAGTTGGGATGAGCTATTGCAAGTGATGGACGACTTGCGCGGTCACGACGTGGACATCATGACGATTGGTCAGTACTTGCAACCCAGCCGCTTCCACTTGCCCATCCAGCGCTACTACACGCCAGACGAGTTCGCCCTTTTGAGCGAAGAGGGCAAGAGACGTGGATTCAGATGGATGGAGAGTGGGCCATTGGTACGCAGCAGCTATCACGCCGACGGGCAGGCGCATTTGAGTGCGCGAAGGCTGTGATTCTTGAAGATGTAAAATGGCATGGTTCTGGGGTGGTGAGGTCTTGAGGAAGTGGAGTCGCTCTTTCCTAAGACCTTAAACCTCAAGACGCCAACGCCTGATCCAACCAACCCTCGGCTACTACCCCGTGCCAAACTGACGATCTCCGGCGTCTCCCAGGCCGGGCCAGATGTAGCCGCTGGGAAAGAGATCATCTTGGGTCGTCAGCCGCTCGTCGATAGCCGCCACGTGGATGGCAACGTCGGGATGCACGGCATGGAGCGCGCGAATCCCTTCTGGCGCAGCGATGACGCCCACGAACTTGATGCGCGACACACCCCATCGTTTGAGCACATCGACCGCCGCAATCGCCGAACCGCCCGTCGCCAGCATAGGGTCGAGCACCAGACAGAGATCGACCCGCGGCGAAATCGGGAGCTTGTTGTAATACTCCACCGGGCGCAGCGTGCGCTCGTCGCGATAGAGGCCAAGATGCCACACTTCCGCTTGGGGCAGTAATTCCCAGGCGCCCTCCACCATGCCCAACCCCGCGCGCAAAATAGGCGTCAGACCCACCTTTTCAGCCATGGCCGCCCCTGTCGTCCGGGTGAGCGGCGTTTCCACAGGAAGCGGCGTCAGGCGCACATCGTGGGTTGCTTCATAGACCAGCATCGTGGCAAGTTCGCGCACAACCTCACGGAACTTCTTTGGTTCGGTTGCCTTGTGGCGAAGCAAGCTGACTTTGTGCTGGGCCAGGGGATGGGTAGAAGGAAAAGTATTTGGAAATGACACCAAAGCAAACCTCCCTGAGATGGCGAAATCACCACTGCACCTGGCGCGTGGGTCGATTGCGCTTCGCCATGCGTTCCACTTCTGTCTGACAAGTGATGCACAGCGTTGCATCCGGCTTGACTTCCAGGCGTTCGATTTCGATGGCATTGCCGCAGCGAGCGCAGGTGCCATAGGTGCCATTGTCGATTGACTGCAAAGCCGCGGCAATGTCCTGGGAGCGACGCTCCAACACAGCGATCAGGGCCGCATTCTTCTCACGTTCAAAGATCTCTGCGTCGCCCTCGTCAGGCTCCACATCGACCTCTGTTTGCATCGACTCGCGCAGGCGAAGAAGCTCTTCCTCTACTTCCGCCTGCACTTGTTTGAGTCGTTTCTGTTCTTTGCCGATGAACTGCTCACGCAATTGTTGTGCCACATTCCACCTCATTGATCGATTGAAAACCGGCAGGCGCGCTGGAAAATGACCAAGGCAAACGCCCGAAGAATGAATTATACCGTATAAGTCAGAAGAATGCACAGCTTATATCAGCAATTGAAACAATGGTCAAAAACCGTTTGTCGCGGTGCGCTCTCTCTGATATAATCCAGGCATAGAACAAACGTGCATACCCAGTGAGAGCCATGGCCGACGAACGCAGCACCATCAATCGCCAGACCGGGGAGCGCAAGACGCCCGACGAGCGCGTCATCTCCGCAGAAGAGCAGACGGGCGAAAAGAAAATCGACTATGCCTTGCGGCCGCGCTCACTCTCCGAAATGATCGGTCAGGAGCGACTGCGCGACAAAATGCAGATTCTGGTGGATGCCGCACGCCAACGCAGCGACACCCTCGATCACGTGCTGCTTTATGGCCCGCCCGGTCTTGGCAAGACCACTCTGAGTCATATCTTGGCCCACGAGATGAGCGCCAACCTGAAGGTGACCGCCGGGCCGGCCATCGAGAAAGCCGGCGATCTGGCCGCCATCCTCACCAATCTGCGGCGGGGCGACATCCTGTTCATCGACGAAATTCACCGCCTGGGCCGTGCAGTGGAAGAGATTCTCTACCCCGCGATGGAGGACTTCGCGCTGGACATCGTCGTGGGCAGTGGGCCGGGCGCACGCAACATCCGCCTGAGCTTGCCCAAGTTCACCGTGGTGGGCGCGACGACGCGGCTGGCGCTGCTCACTTCGCCCCTGCGCGCCCGCTTCGGCGTGGTGGAGCGTTTTGATTTCTACGAGGCCGAAGCCCTGCGCGAGATCGTCATGCGCGCGGCTGCTCTGCTGGAGATGCCAATCACCACCGACGGGGCGCAGGAGATCGCCCGCCGCTCACGCGGGACGCCGCGCATCAGCCTGCGCCTGCTGCGCCGGGTGCGCGACTACGCCCAGGTGCGCGCCAATGGCCGCATCGACCTGCCCGTCGCGCAAGAAGGACTGGCTATGCTCGACATCGACTGGTTGGGGCTGGATGACCTGGATCGCCGCGTCCTGGAGGCCATCATCGTAAAATTCAGCGGCGGCCCGGTCGGGCTGGATACGTTGGCGGCGAGCATCAGCGAGGAGGCAGACACGATCATGGACGTGGTGGAGCCGTATCTGCTGCAATTGGGCTTTTTGGACCGCACCCCGCGCGGACGCATCGCCACCCGCGCCGCCTACGCCCACATGGGCGTCGCCTATCCTGAACGACCGGAGCAGGGCGGGCTGTTTGGGTGAGTCGTGATTCTGAACATCTATCGCCATCTACAGCACAAGGAAGCCAGGCAATGGACGACCAACAAGAGAGCCGCCCCCCGCAAGACAAGACCGAACTACTGACCCGCATCCGCGCCGAGTGGGACGCGTTGATGACTGCTATCCGTAGCCTGTCTCCGCAGCAAATGACCACGCCCGACGCCAGCGGCTGGTCGCCCAAGGACAACCTGGCGCACCTGGCCGCCTGGGAGAATTGGCTGGTGCGCTATCACCTGGGCAGCGAAGCGCCCCACGACGTGCTTGGGCTGGACGAGGAGAGCTTCAACTGCCTGGACGAAACCGCAATCAATGCGCTCATCTTCCAGCGCAATAAGGATAAGTCGTTAGAGACTGTACTTTCTGAACTGAATGAAGCGCACCGCCAGGTGATCGCGCGACTCGACAGCCTGGACTTCGACGTGGTCATGGCTGCGCGCTATGACGACGACCCCGCACAGCGGCCCCTGCTCGACTGGGTGATCGGCAACACCTACGAGCACTTCCAGGAGCACCGCCGCACCATCGAATCCGTAAGCACGCCATGATGGTTACGGTGGATGGGATAAACAAGATTTACAGGATTGATGCGTTTGGCCTTTATCCTGATCATCCTGCCGATCCTGTCCAGAACCTCATCATCGCAAGGCCACTCTATGACCCAGTACGGTTGGGACAACTGCCCGCAAGAGGCGCGCCGACAGGTGCAGCAACTCATCGACGGCGCAGTCGCTATCCTTGGCGAAGAGATGATCGGCGTCTATCTCCACGGCTCCCTGGCCATGGGCTGCTTCAATCTCTTGCGCAGCGACATGGACTTGCTGGTCGTGACGCTGGAGTGCATGACAGTCGAGACCAAACGGGCGCTGGTGGAGCTGTTGCTGGATACATCGCGCGCTTCTGCCCCCATCGAGATTTCCTTCCTCGCCATTGGGCATCTTTTTCCGTGGCGACATCCCACACCCTTCGATTTACACTTCAGCGAAGACTGGCGCAAGGGCTACCGCACAGAGCTGGAGAGCGAGAATTGGCGCTCTTGGAACGACAAAGAGCATTGCGACCCGGATCTGGCCGCCCATGTCACGGTAACGCGGCGACGTGGGATTGCGCTGTACGGCAGGCCCATCGCCACCGTCTTCCCCGAACCACCCCAACGAGATTACCTGGCCTCTGTCATGGCCGACGTGCTCCACCCGAACTATGGCATCTATGCCGAGCATGTCCCGCCTGTCTACTCCATCCTCAACGCCTGCCGCACCCTGAGCTATCTACGTACAGGGCAGGTGATGTCCAAAGATGAGGGCGGCGTATGGGCGCTGGGCATTCTGCCAGAGGCGCATCGGGCACTCGTCATTGCGGCCCTGGAGGCATATCGCGAGGATTTCGACGATTGGCGCGTCGCGACCCTCGACCGTAAGGCTTTTGCCCACTACATCCATGAAGAGATCGGCGCGCTACTTCGACCAAGATGAGAGGCACAGAGCTACCCAAATGGAGTGTTGCAGAGGCGCGGCTTGTGGGAGAATGGCGAGGATTGGGTGGATGAGTCGGGAAGCGAGTACGAAAAGGGGAAAGTATGCGATTTGGTATCGAGGTTGTGCCTTTTGGCCCGTATGCCAACCCACGCATGGTTGCCGAGCTGGCAGTCGCGGCCGAAAAAGCCGGCTGGGAAGCGATCTGGGTGTGGGATCATGTGGTCTTCCCCTATGGCGTGGGCGACCCGTGGCTGATCCTGGCGGCAGCGGCCATGGCGACTGAACGCCTGAAGCTGTGCACCGGCGTGGCGGCTGTGCCGCGCTATCGTCCTCATCTGCTGGCGCGCACGCTCATCACCCTGGATCAGATGAGTAACGGGCGGGTAATCTTTGGCGCCGGCGCAGGCGTGGATTTCGACTTTGCGCCCTTTGGCGAGCCGACCGACGCTAAAACGCGCGCCGCGATGCTCGACGAGGGGCTGGCGCTGCTGAACGCCCTGCTATCGGGTGAAGAAGTAACCCATCACGGCGTGCACTACACAGCAGATGCAGTGCGCCTGACGCCGTCGCCTGTGCAGCAGCCGCGCATCCCAGTGTGGATCGGCGGCGACAGCAAGGCGGCGCTGCGTCGCGCCGCACGCTGGGACGGCTGGATCATGGGGACGATCGACGAGCAGCTCAATGTCGCCAACCCGCCGGAGAAGATCGCCGGCCAGGTTGCGGCGATCCATCGGCAGCGGATAAACGACGCGCCCTTCGACGTGGCAATCGACGGCGCATCCCAACCGGGGTATAATAGTCTGGTGAGCGAATACGCCGACGCCGGCGCGACCTGGTGGTTCGAGTGCATTTTTGGCACGCGCGGCGCCCATGACGAAATGTTGGCGCGCATCGCTGCTGGGCCGCCAGCTTAGAGCAGCCAGAATCTTGTGTGCGTCAGCAAATGGAAAGGCCTGTCATGGATGCAGGTTTTCTTGCGACGGTTCATCAATCTGCTCGCAAGCGGATCTTGTACTTACCCCACGCGCTTGATGCAATGAACGCGGCAGATGAGCTGATCACACCAGATGAGGTGCGAAACGTCATTGCTTGGGGCGACATCATTGAAGACTACCCAGAGGATGTGCGCGGACATAGTTATTTGATGCTTGGTCATGGTGTTCGGGGACGGCCTATTCATGTGATATGTTCGCCGAAGAGTGAGTTCTTGACCATCATCACCGTGTATCTGCCGGATTCATCACGTTGGCGCAATGACTGGAAGACTCGTATCAGACGGGGTCAATAAGGAGGGTCTATGGAATGTCCTAGTTGTCATGGACACCTTGTGGTCGGGCGAACGACTTATGCTGTCAACCGCAACGGATATCACCTGATCATCGACGATGTTCCGGCGCTGATTTGCCAGCAATGTAACGAGGTGCTGTTTACGGAAGACGCTGTGCGTCTCGTGCAACAGATGATTCGTTCATTGGACGTCCAGCGACAAGAGCTGCATACGCTTCCAGTGACGGCTTGAGAGCGGCTGTACGCCTCCGGCCGCTTATCAGACGGATGCATTCAAAGCTCGTTGGCTGTAGGTATGACCGCCTGTAACTGATTTTATCAAACCATCACAAGAGGAGAACAGGATGAATGATGTATTGATCGGCTGCGGCCAGATCACCTGGCAGAATGTAGCCGAGGAGCAGGTGTTGGCAGAGATCGCCCAGGCCGGCTATGCCGGCGCGCCGGCTGGGCCGGGCGGCCGACGCTCGCCCCAGGAGACGGCCGACCTCTACGCACGCTTTGGGTTGATGCCGGCGCCTGGCTATTTCGCAGCCGAGTTCTGGCGCAAAGAGCAAGAAGCAGAGATTCTGGCCAATGCCCGGGCCTTTGCGCGCTACACTCGCACGCTTGGTCTGACGGAGATGTACGTGGCGACCGGCGGCTTCACCACCTATGTGACCCGACGCGGGCTGACCAGGGCCCAGGTCTCCGGCCACGTGCTTCCCGAAGACGGCATGAGCGACGCCGAGTGGGAGCAGTTCACCCGCACGCTGACCAGGGTGGGCGAGATCAGCCTGGAGGAAGGGGTGGCGAGTTGTTTCCACAACCATGTGGGCAGCGTGGTCGAGACGCGCGAGGAGATGGATCGTCTGCTGGCTGGGGTGGATCGCTCGGTGGTTTTTCTCGGCCCCGACACCGGGCACCTGGCCTGGGCCGGCGCCGACCCCGTGGTCTTCTGTCGCGACTACGCTGAAAGCATCAAGACCATGCACCTGAAGGATGTCAACCAGGTCGTGCTGAACGAAGGCGCGCCCGCCGGATGGGACTATCGCACCTTTTCGGAGCGCGGCATCTGGACCGAACTGGGCGCAGGCTTTGTCGATTTTCCCGCTATCTTTGCGATTCTGGAAGGCGTTGGATTTTCCGGCTGGCTCATCGTGGAGACCGACGTCACCCAACTGCCTACGCCGTTGGAGAGCGCAATCATCAGCCGCAACTATTTGCGCGAAAGATTGGGGGTCTAATCATGTGTGCATTCAGGGTTGGCTTCATCGGCGTTGGCAAACCGTGGCGCAGCGAAGGCGCGACTGGCTTTGGCATGGCTCACGCCCACGCCCAGGGCTACAAGGCGTCGCCCGACTGCGTCATCACCGCGTTGGCCGACATCAGCGTGGAGAATGCGCAGGCGTTTCAAGAGCAGCACGGCGGCGAACGCATCTACACCGATTATCACGAGATGCTAGCTCAAGAGCAGCTCGACATCGTCAGCGTCAGCACCTGGCCCCACCTGCACGCGCCTATGGTGGTCGCCGCGGCGGAGGCCGGGGTCAAGGCCATCCACTGCGAAAAGCCCATGGCGCCCACCTTTGGCGAAGCAAAGCGCATGGTGGAGGTCTGCCGCCAGAGAGGTGTGCAGCTCACCTTTAACCATCAACGTCGCTTTGGCCGGCCCTTTCTCAAGGTCAAGGAGATGGTTAAGGCCGGCGCCATCGGCAGCCTGGAGAAGATGGAAGCCACCTGCGACAATCTCATGGACTGGGGCACCCACTGGTTCGACATGCTCAACTTCCTCAACGACGAGACGCCGGTGGAGTGGGTGATGGGGCAGATCGAGGGGCGCGGGAGCAAGAAGATCTTCGGCTTGCTCACTGAAGGGCAGGGATTGAGCTGGTTTCAGTACAAGAACGGCGTCCAGGGTCTGCTGCGCACAGGTCACGGCACGGGCGGCAAGGCCATTGTGCGCGTGACCGGCAGCGACGGCGCGCTGGAGGTGGGCGGCTGGCCCACACTGGTGCGTCATCTGGGCGGCGACCAGCCCGGCTGGCGCGAAGTGGAGCATGGCGAGACCCAGGGCGACCTGGAATGGGTGAGCCGCGCCATCCTCGACCTGGTGGATGCACTCAAGACCGGGCGCACGCCCGAGCTGTCCGGCGAACGCGCGCTGGCGGCCACGGAACTGATCTTTGCCAGCTACGAATCGAGCCGTCGCCGTGGGCGTGTGGCCCTGCCCCTCGTCATCGACGACTCGCCGTGGCTGAGCATGGTGGAAAATGGCGTCATCGAAGCAAGTTGAATCAAGGGATGATCACATGACACAGGATCGATCATTTGCCACACGCAACCGCGCGTCCACCGAACGGATGCGCAGCCTGGTTGCGCGCTTGAGCGATGAGGAATTGCAGCGCCCGGTTGGGGAACACTGGACAGTCGCAATTGCCCTGGTGCACCTGGCCTTTTGGGATCGACGGGTGCTACACAGCTTGGACGGTCTGGAACGCGACGGCAGGCTGCCCACCCCGTCGATTGACATTGTTGTCAACGACCTCTCGCTGCCGCTCTGGGCAGCGATCCCGCCGGGCGATGCGGCCCGGCTTGCCGTGGAGAGCGCAGAGGCGCTGGATGCGCGGCTCGAGAAGCTGTCGCCGGATTTGTTGGCGCAGGTGGGCGGATACAATCAGCGCTGGGTCGAGCGCGCCATGCACCGCAACGAACATCTGGATGAGGTCGACGCGGCGCTGAGGGGTTGAACACATTGCAGAAGTGACTGCGCGCCAGAGCGAACAGTGCACGTAAAGGTAAATGGGGGGCGTGAGGACATTCGCCAGGCGCTGCATTACGCCGCCTGGATAGGACTGACGCGGTCTATGCGCCCATGGAAACAATGCCGTAAGATTTTCGCCGCCTGCCAGTCGGTTGACGTCTCTGTCCTCCCGCTTCCGACTACACCCGTAGCGAATACGCCTCGGCAAAGGCATCCACCACCGGCTTGATGTCGTCCATCATGGGGTAGAGAATGGGGCAGGTGACGCCGGCGTCGATGTAGCGTTGCACTGCGTCGATGCACTCGGCGCTTGTGCCCACGGCCATCAACATGCGCGGCGTATCGTCGGGGATCACCTGCGCAGCGGCGCGGTATTCAGCCTCAGTGGCTGGCCACCCCATGACCGCCTGCACCCGGGCGATCAGGTCGTCTGGCACGCCGCTGGCCTTCATGATGTGCGGCTCGGTGGCAAGATAGTAGGCCACCAACTTCTTGGCCTCAAACATGGCCGCCTGGGGGTCGTCGTCGCTCATGGAGCAGACGAGGAGCTCCGGGCGGTCGATCTGCTCGATGCTCTTGCCAGCCCTGGCTGCGCCCTTTGCCACCAACTCCACAGCCCGTCGAATGTAATCCACCGACACCACATAGTTGAGCACTACGCCATCGCAGATTTCGCCGCTCAATTCCAGCATCTTGTCGCCCGTCGCGCCGATGTAGATGGGGATGTCGCGCGGACGTGTGTCGCCAAAGACCACATCCAGCCGCACCCGGTCGAGCCTGACGAAGTCGCCCTGGTAGGTGACTTCCTCCATGGTGAAGAGTTGACGACACGCCTCCACATACTCGCGCATGGCTTGCAATGGTCTGACGCGCTGCACGCCCACACGCCCGGCGATGGGTTCCCACCACGCGCCCAGGCCAAGCATCACACGTGACGCGGCGTCTGGCTCGTTGCTGGTCTGCTTGCCCAGCTCCCACATGGTGCTCCACGTGGCGGCGATAACCGCCGGGTTGCGCGTCCAGATAGGCAGCACGCCCGAGCCGATGCGCAGCCGCCTGGCGCGGGTGAGAAAGGCCGACATCATGACCACGCAGTCGCGCGCCAGCCGGGTATCCGCCTGCCAGATTTCACTAAAGCCGTGGGCTTCGGCGTATTCGGCCATTTCCAGCTCGTAGCCGAGCGGGTGTTTGTCCTGCATGTAGAGGGCAAAGCGCGGTTTGGGCGGCATGGCAGTCTCCTGATTTTGGGTTGGGCATTGCACTCGCTAGTGTAGCACTCCTGGCAAGGGTCATCAAAACGTGAAGCATAGGGCGAGTTGATCAATCGCTCTACGGTCTCTGCAATCGAACCCGACGATTCCTGAAGGATTTATGCAAGTTATAGACAAGTTATAGACTAGTGATGCTGGCAACAGCGGGCGAGACGCCCGCGCTCCCAGGGAAGGCTGTTTAAGCTCTGTTGAAATCGCTGATTCCCAAGAAATGGTGTAGACTGACGGATGCAAAAACAACCAGCGCACACCCATCGACAGGCCGCCCTATGCAATTCGCCAGATCGTCCGATGGCAGGCTCCTGGAAGCCTCTGCCCAAGCGCCCACCGAGGCGCGCTGCCCCTCCTGCGGAGGAATTGTCGTACTGCGCACAAGACGAGTCGGTCCCCGCTCGCAGATCGTTTACTTCTGGCGACACCTGGACAACCACAACCTCAAATGCAGCCAACGCGCCCATCGCGCTGTGCAGTCGTAGGATTGAGACTACATCCTTTCACGCCTTTCGTGCTCCAAGACCCTGTCAACCCCACTCTACTTCGTTCTGTTTGAAACCAGGAGTTTTGAACTGTGAAAACTCCTGGTTTCAAAGCAACCGCACTTTCAATACGAACGATTCGATCCATTCTTGACACTTTCGGTGCTACGGGCTATAGTTGAGAAATAGTTTGTTTGTCAAACTGTTTTTTTCTGCGAGCCAAATGGAAGCCACGCCGCAAGCCTGCGCCCATGAAATCCTGGATGTCACGCCCATCGTCATCCAGACCATCCGCTTCGAGATGCGCAGCCAGCGCCTCACCGACCTGACAGTGCCCCAATTTCGCACGGTGGCTTACATCAACCGCCATCCGGGCGCATCCCTTTCCGACGCCGCAGAGTTCATCGGCCTCACTCTCTCGTCCATGTCGATCTTGGTGAATGGCCTGGTGGAACGGGGTCTGGTCAGCCGAGAGACCAGCGTCGCGGACCGCCGCCGCGTCAGCCTTACCCTCACCGCCGCCGGCAAGACCATGTTCGACGATGTTCTGGAGCGCGTTCAGAGCCGTTTGGCCGAGATGGTGGCGGCGCTTTCCGAAGCCGAGCGCGCGGTCGTGGTCCAGGCGATGGAACTGCTCCGTCCGATTTTCCTCCCCGGTTCGCTCACCCCGCCAATCCAATCGAGGTAAGTCATGAGAAGTCTACGCGCCGCAGCTCTGTTTCCATTTGGCCGGCTTCAGCCGAACCGGGCTGCAACAGTCCCGCTGGAAGGTGCGCCCAATGGAACAGATGGTGCAGTCGCCTCGACAGAGCACAGCAAGCGCGGCATGTTCAGCGCGCTACGCCATCGCAATTTTCGCCTCTACATTGGGGGAATGCTCGTTGCGACTGCTGGCAGCTGGATGCAAATGATCGCCCAGGGCTGGCTGGTCTATCAATTGACCGGTTCGGAATTGATGTTGGGGCTGGTCGGCTTTGCCGCGGCCATTCCTGCGCTCACCATCTCGCCTTGGGCCGGCGTCGTGGTGGATCGCTATCCCAAGCGTACGATCCTCCTCTGCACCCAGGTCGCAGCCATGTTCTTTGCCCTCATACTGGCCGCGCTGACCCTCTCCGACATGGTGGAAGTATGGCAGGTGATGGCGTTGGCGGTCTGCATGGGCGTGGTCAACGCCTTCGATGCGCCGGCGCGCCAGGCCTTTGTCGTGGAGATGGTGGGCAAGGAAGACCTGTCCAACGCCATCGCCATCAACTCGCTCATCTACAACAGCGGACGCATCATCGGCCCGGCCATCGGTGGGATCTTGCTGGCCTTTGTGGGTGCGGGTTGGTGCTTTCTGCTCAACGGGCTTTCCTTCGTGGTCGTCATCGCTGCCTTCTTGAGCATGAAGCTGCCGCTTCCCCAGAAGCGTGTACAACTGACTCGACCATGGCTACAACTGAAACAGGGCTTTCACTACGTCCAGGAACGCATCGACCTCTCATCCCTCATCCTCCAGGCCCTCATCGTCAGCGTCTTTGGCGTCTCCTATAGCGTGGTGCTGCCGGCCTTTGCAGACAAGGTGCTCATGGTCGATGCCACAGGCTTCGGGCTGCTCAACACGGCAGCCGGGTTGGGCGCGGCCACCGGTTCACTTGCCATTGCGCGTTATGGCGACCGGGGAGGCCGCGGCAAAGCCCTTGTGCTCATCGCCCTGATCTACCCCTTCATCCTCTTTGCCTTCGCCTACGTCACCATCTTCCCTCTTTCTTTGCTGCTGGCCTATCTCTTGGGCATTGGCTTTCTCACCCAGTTCGCCCTGGTCAACACACTCCTGCAAACGCGCGTCGATGACGACATGCGCGGGCGCGTCATGAGCCTCTACACCATCACATTTATGGGCTTCATGCCCCTGGGCAACCTGGGCATCGGCGTCTTTTCGGAACGTTGGGGCATCAGCATCATCATTGCACTCAGCGCGGTCATGACCCTGGCGCTGACCATCCTGAATCTCAGACGGGGGTCGATCATGAGGAGCCTGGAGTAGTTTTCATGGTCAACTTGCTGCGCTGCGCCCTCGTCACCCTTCTGTGCGTCCTCTGTTCGGTCGTTGCAACCGGGGCCAGCGCTGCGCCTCCCTCACCAGACCAGGCATGGCGCAGCAAGGTGGATGCCTGGGTTCTGGATCGCGCCGAAAGTGAGCCTGCTGAGTTTCTCATCTTTCTGGCTGAGCAAGCCGACCTCGGGTCCGTCGCCAATCTGTCCACCAAAACCGCAAAGGGCGCATATGTTCATGCAGCACTCGTCAGCCATGCTGCGGCCACACAGAAGCCCTTACTGCGGGCCCTGGATGCACTGGGCGTGACCTATCGTCCGTTCTGGGTCGCCAACATGGTCTTGGCAGAGGGAGACGCAAGCGTCGTGGAGCAGATGGCCCTGCGGCGCGATGTGGCCCACATTTACGCCAATCCGCGCGTGGCTGCGCCGGCGCCCATCGTCGCCGCCGACCAACTGGAAGCGGCTGCACGCAACGCCGTCGAGTGGAACATCAGCCATGTGGGTGCGCCGCTGGTCTGGGCCTCCGGCTTTACCGGTCAGGGCGTCGTCATCGCCGGTCAAGACACGGGCTATGAATGGACGCATCCGGCGCTCAAAGAACGCTATCGGGGCTGGGACGGCAGCGCGGCCAATCACGATTACGCCTGGCACGACGCCATCCACAGCAGCACCGGCTTCTGCCCGGGCGACTCGCCTGCACCATGCGACGACCACGACCACGGCACCCATACCATGGGTACGATGGTGGGCGACGACGGCCTGGGCAATCAGATCGGCATGGCGCCGGAGGCAAAGTGGATCGGCTGCCGCAATATGGATCGGGGCTTTGGCACGCCGGCCAGCTACGCCGAGTGCTATCAATGGTTCATTGCGCCCACCCGCATGGACGGCAGCGACCCGAATCCGGCCCTGGCGCCAGACGTGATCAACAACTCCTGGGGCTGTCCGCCCTATGAAGGCTGCACGGACCCCAACGCTCTGCTGACAGTAGTGCAGAATGTGCGAGCGGCCGGCATCGTCACGGTGCATTCGGCGGGCAACGCCGGCCCAGGTTGCAGCACAGTTGTCGATCCTGCGGCGATCTACGATGAGTCGTTCACGGTTGGCTCCACCACCAGCGGCGATGACGTCTCCACCTTCAGCAGCCGCGGCCCGGTGAGCATCGATGGCAGTGGGCGACGCAAGCCGGACATCGTGGCCCCCGGCTCGCTCATCCGCTCTAGCGTGCGCGGCGGCGGCTATGCAGCCGGCTGGTCGGGCACGAGCATGGCCGGCCCCCATGTGGCCGGCCTGGTTGCTCTGCTCATCTCGGCCAATCCATCGTTGGCCGGCCAGGTGGATGCCATCGAAGAGATCATCCGCCAGTCAGCCGTCCGGCTCTATTCAAGTGAAGGGTGCGGCGGCGATGCTGGGACGACCATGCCCAACAACACCTTTGGCTGGGGACGGATCGATGCGTGGGCGGCCTATCAACGCGCCGTTGCTCACGTAGACATGACCCTGATCAAACAGTTGCAGGGCTTCGACCCGGTGCGGCCCGGGCAGGTGGTGAGCTTTACGGTGCGCATCGCCAACACAGGCGGCGTTACGCTGACTACCCTGCCGCTGTATGACAGCTACCCGGCCAGCGCCCTGGCCTATTCCGCCCTGCGGCCGGCCAGTCCACCTCCCGCAGTCGCAGCCGCGGGCGTGCTCACGTGGAGCAACGTCGCCCCAGTCGGCGGACTTGCGCCCGGCGCGGCCATCACTGTCGTCGTCCCCTTTCAGGCGCTGGTCGACACCTCTGCCCTGCCTGGACAAGCGCCCTGCAATGCAGCTGGCAAGGCATGCAACGTCGTTCAGATCACTGGTGGCCAGGCTGATCTGGACGGCGCAGGAGGTCAACCGCCTCTGGCCGCGCCGTCGGCGAACTCCTTTGCTACAGTCGCCGCCCTCAGCCCCACGGGCGTAGACCTGGCCGACAGCGCCGTGACCACGCTGGACGGCGTAGTCGTCGTTGCGTGGCGCACGGTCAACGAGACAAACGTGAGCAGCTTCACCCTCTATCGCCGCGCAGACGAGGGCGAATGGACGCCGGTTGCGGTGGTGGCAGCGCAGCACGCCGGCGAGTCATCTGGCGCTGACTACGCCGTGGTGGATGGCATAGTGGAGCGCGCCAAATACGCGCTTGAGGTCGTCCGACTCGACCAGGGCGCCAGTCGTCATGGTTTGGGCGCTGCCATTCCCGCCAGGCGTATACATCTGCCGCTGGTCACGACCGCGCCCCGGTGAACAAATCCACTGTAGGATCATTGAGAAAGCCGATGATGATGAATCTATGTCATCTTTCTCCGTGATTTTATTTCATTTCTTCGTAATTTTCACCAATAGACGAAATCTTATTGACTTTTCAAGTATTTTCTATTACAATCATTCAGCATGACATCCCTGGATGCACTTGATCTTGCCATTCTTGACGAACTACAGCGAGATGGCCGCCTGGCCAATGCCGAACTGGCGCGGCGGCTCAATCTCTCGCCGCCAGCCGTCCATGCCCGGGTGCGCCGCCTGGAGGAACAAGGGTTTGTCCGCGGCTACGTTGCCCTGCTCGACCATGATCGCCTGGGATTCGACATGATCTGCTTCATTCACGTCACCTTGCAGATGCACACGAGTGAGCAGGTAGAACGCTTTCGATTGGCCGTGCGCGACATGGCCGAGGTGCTGGAATGCCATCATGTCACCGGCGAGTTCGACTATCTGCTCAAGGTGGTGGTGCGCAATCGGCAAGACCTGGAACGCTTCGTTGTACAACGATTGACGCCCTTGCCAGGCATGGCGCGCATACACACCAGCCTGGTTTTGAACGAGGTGAAGACGACGACTGCCCTGCCTGTGGTGGAAGATGAGGGAAGGGTGAAAAGTGAAAAGTAAGAATGAGAAGCAAGAAGAAAATGGTAAATGGTAAATAGCAAATAGTAAATGGTGAATTGCTAATGATCAATGGCTAAACTGCGGTTGCTTTGAAATCAGGAGTTTTCACAGTTCAAAAACTCCTGGTTTCAAACAGAGCGAAGTATAAAGGAGGAGAAGATGCAGGGAATTGCTGAGGCGGGCGGTGTGGAGGCGTATGTGCTCCGCGGGCAGAAGATGGCTGCCGCAGAGGCGGAACAACGGGCGATCATGCGCGGGCGGAAATTTGATACCATTGCAGTTCATGGCTTGTACAACATGGAGGCTGCGCTGGCGAATCAAGGCAGCATCATCGAGCCGGCCACGCTGAGCACATCACAGCACTTCGAGAACAGCGACCACATGGAGACCGCGCTGGCCTATCTCATGCCGGCCTGGGCCTACTCGCGCATTGCCAACCCCACGGTTTACTACCTGGAGGAGACGCTGGCTCTGTTGGAGGGCTACGGCTTTGCCGGTGAAGTGAGCGCGACGGTCACTGCGTCGGGCATGGCGGCCATCTTCATGGCGACCAATCCGTTCCTGACTGCAGCGTCAGATACGGCGCGCAGCAATGGACGCTCGCTCTCTGGAGCAATGAACTTTGTCGCCAGCGCCAAGTGCTATGGCGGCGCCTTCACCCTCTTCAGCCAGCGTTTTGAGGCAGAACGCGGCGTGGAGGTGCGCTGGGTGCGCGACCCCCTGAACCTGGATGAATGGGCCAGCAAAATCGACCACCACACCCGCTTCGTCTACGGCGAGATGCCCAGCAACCCCGGCCTGGCCGTTTTCGACATCCCCGCCCTGGCCGATCTGGCCCACACCCACGATCTCCCGCTCATCGTGGACGCCACCATCGCCACGCCAGCGCTCCTGCGACCTATCCAGTTGGGCGCGGACGTCGTGGTTCAATCCCTTAGCAAGACCCTGGGCAGCAGCGGCCTGGCCATTGCCGGCGGCGTCAGCGCGCGCCACAACATCGCCAGTCGCGTTGGCGCAGAGGAGATGCGCGCCGACTTTGCGCGCTATGTCAAACTGCTGCCTCTGCGCGATCACGGTCCCAGCCTCAGCCCCTTCAACGCGTTCATGCTGCTCAACGACATCCGCACGCTGCGCGGCAAGGTCGACCGTCTGAGCCGCAGCGCGCAGGCTGTCGCCGAATCCCTGGCCGACCATCCACGCGTGGAGCAGGTCTTCTATCCTGGTCTGCCCGATGCAGCCGGACATGAGATCGCCCGGCGCGATATGTGGCTGGCGGACGGCGAAGACGACTACGGCGCGCCGGTCAACCGCTACGGTCACCTGCTCAGCTTCACGGTCAAGGGCGGCCCGGCGGCAGCGCGGCGCGTCTTCGACCGCTTCCAGATGATCTGGCGCGCCACCGACCTGGGGCGCATCAAGAGCGTTGCTACGATTCCGGCCATTTCCACGCACCAACAGCAGGGCGACGCGGGCCGCAGCCTGGCCCAGGTGCCGGGTCACCTGATCCGCCTCAACGTGGGGGGTGAGCACCCGGCAGACATCATGGCCGACCTGGAACAGGCGCTGGATGGATTGTGAATTGTCAATGGGGAATGATGAATTGTGAATGAGCGCGATGCGACACCAGTTCGCAATTCACAAATTCAACATCGACCATTCTTCTTGACCGTTGTGCAAGGGGACGCATATGGAACAACATGTCATACCCCAGACCATGGGGCAGCAGTTTGGGCGGCGCTCGTGGGCCGAGCCGTGGAAGATCAAAATGGTGGAACCCATCAAGATGATCGACCGGAAGGCGCGCGAGAAAGCGCTGACCGAGGCTGGCTACAACACCTTTTTGTTACGCTCCGAAGATGTCTACATCGACCTCCTGACCGACAGCGGCACCAACGCCATGAGCGACCGTCAGTGGGCAGGCATGTTGTTGGGCGATGAGGCATACGCCGGCAGCCGCAACTTCTATCATCTGGAAGAGGCGATGCAGAGCTATTATGGTTACAAATACCTCGTGCCCACCCACCAGGGACGCGGCGCAGAGCATCTGATCAGCCGCTCGCTCATCAAGCCGGGCGATTTCATCCCGGGCAATATGTACTTCACCACCACCCGCCTGCACCAGGAGCTGGCTGGCGGCAGCTTCGTAGATGTGATCATCGACGAGGCCCACGACCCGACCAGTCTGCACCCATTCAAAGGCAACATCGATCTGGACAAGCTGGAGAGTCTGATCCGCCGCGTCGGCGCGGAGAAGATTCCCTACGTCAGCCTGGCCGGCACGGTCAACATGGCCGGCGGTCAGCCGGTGAGCATGGCGAATGTGCGGGCGTTGCGCAGCCTGTGCGACCGCTACGGCGTCCGCATCTACCTGGACGCCACGCGCATGGCTGAAAACGCCTTCTTCATCCAGGAGCGAGAGGAAGGCTACGCCGACAAGCCCATCGCCGCCATCCTGCGCGAGTTCTGCTCGTACACCGACGGCGCGTGGATGAGCAGCAAAAAAGATCACCTGGCCAACATCGGCGGCTGGCTGGCCATGAATCACGAGGACCTGTTCCAAAAGGCAAGCAATCTGGTGGTGGTCTACGAAGGGCTGCACACCTACGGCGGCATGGCCGGTCGCGACATGGAGGCTGTCGCCATCGGCATTGTTGAGGCGCTGCAAGACGACCACATGCGAGCGCGCATCGGCCAGGTGCGCTATCTGGGCGAGCTGCTCACGGATTGGGAGATTCCCATCGTCCAGCCGGTGGGCGGCCACGCGATCTTTCTGGACGCCCGACGCATCTACGAGCACGTCCCGCAGGATCGTTTTCCGGCCCAAACCCTGGCGGCCCAGCTCTATCTCGATTCCGGCATCCGCAGCATGGAGCGCGGTGTCGTGAGCGCCGGCCGCGACCCCCAAACCGGCGACCATCGCTACCCAAAGCTGGAACTAGTGCGGCTGACCATCCCGCGGCGGGTTTACACCCAGGCCCACATGGATGTGGTTGCGGAATCGGTCAAGGCGGTTTACGATGACCGCGCCAGCGTGCAGGGGTTGCGCATGGTCTACGAACCGGAGTATCTTCGCTTCTTCCAGGCGCGCTTCGAAGTGATCTTATCGGGTCGAGACATGGAGACGATCTGACATACCCATATGTGATATTTTCAGACCAATTGGCGAATCTAATGCAACAACACAGATAATGTTTTGGGTGTGTTCAAAATCAGTTACGAGTGACCACTCCGTAGGGGCATGAACGGCGGCGGCAGAGGCTCATTGTGACAGGAAAGTGTCATCGCCGCCGTTCATGCCCCTACAGCGAACTAACTTTGAATGCACCCTAATGTTTTCATGGGAAAGGGGCAAGATCATGTTTTCTTTTGGCGTAGACTATTACCCCGAACACTGGCCGGAGGAACGCTGGCCCCTCGATGCGCGGATGATGCAGGAGGCGTGCTTCAACACCGTGCGCCTGGCAGAGTTCGCCTGGAGTCGGCTGGAGCCGCAGCCGGGGCGCTTCGATTTCGCCTGGCTCGACCGTGCCATCGACATCCTCTCCCAACATGGGATGCAGGTGATCTTGGGCACGCCCACTGCCTCGCCGCCGCCCTGGGTGATGTCCATGCACCCGGACGCCTATCGCGTCAATGAATTGGGCATGCCTTTCACCTACGGCAACCGCCGGGCATACTGCCCAACCCACGCCGGGTATCGGGAACGGTCGCGCATCATCACCCAGGCCATGGCGGAACACTACGCCCGCCACCAGGCTGTCATCGGCTGGCAAACGGACAACGAGTTCGGCGACCGCTGCTACTGTTCTTCGTGTCGAGCGGCGTTCCAGAGCTGGTTGCAGAGCAAGTATCCCAGCCTCGATACGCTCAATGCCGCCTGGGGAACAATCTTCTGGAGCCACACCTATAGCGAATGGTCCCAGATTCCTGCGCCGTTGGTCAGCGCCACCTTCTGGGCGGATGGCTGTCACAACCCTGGCCTGGCGTTGGATTATCACCGCTTCATGTCCGACGCCTATGTGGCATTCCAGGCCGAGCAGATGGAACTTCTGCGCCGCCTCTGCCCCGATCACTTTATCACCCACAACTTCATGGGCTTTGGCTATGACCGGATCGATTACTTCGATCTGGCCGCCGACCTGGATTTCGTGAGCTGGGACAACTATCGGCGTATGCAGTGGACCTTCAAAGCCGAGGTCGATCCCGCCGAGGCGGCCCTGGCTCATGCAGCTATGCGCGGGTTGAAGCGCAAAAACTTCTGGGTGATGGAACAGCAAGGCGGCCCCGGCGGCTGGCAGATCGTCAGCGTGACCCCGCGGCCGGGAGAGCTGCGCCTGTGGGCCTATCAGTCCATCGCCCACGGCGCAGACGGGATCATCTTTTTCCGCTGGCGCACCGCGCGCTTTGGGACGGAACAGTATTGGCACGGCCTGTTGGAGCACGACGCCCGTCCGAGTCGCCGCTACCAGGAGATCAAGCGCATGGGGGCAGAGATCAAGGCCATTGGCGACGCCATCGCCGGTGCAACGGTCGAGGCCGATGTTGCCCTGCTGGTGGATTACGACACGCGCTTCGCCTTCCAAATTCAGGCCAATAACCCCGCTTTCAACTATGCAGAGCATTGTCACGATCTCTTCGCTGCGTTTCACAAACGCAATGTGGCCGTGGATGTGATTTCTCCTGGGGCCGACCTGAGCCGTTACAAATTGGTCATTGCGCCGGCCCTCTATGTGCTGGGGACGGAGACGGCAGAATCGCTGCGCCGCTTTACAGCCAATGGCGGCGTACTGGTTGTCACGCCGCGCACGGGCGTCAAAGATGAGGCCAACGCCGTGGTGGAGACGCCGCTGCCCGGTCTGCTGGCGGACGTGTGCGGCATCGAGGTCGAGGAATATGATTCGCTGCCCGAAGGCGTGGGCCAGCCCATCCGCTTTGGCGAAGAAGTAACGCTGACTGACATTAGACCCCACGCCCGTGTGTGGTGCGATGTGGTGAAGCCCGTGAGCGCCGAGGCGATTGCACACTTTACACAGGACTACTACGCCGGCGCGCCAGCCGTCACGCGCAACCGTTTTGGCGCAGGACAGGCCATCTATGTGGCGACCTTTGGCGACGAGGCGCTCTTTGAG
Source organism: uncultured Caldilineaceae bacterium (assembly GCA_964560495.1). Lineage (GTDB taxonomy): Bacteria > Chloroflexota > Anaerolineae > Caldilineales > Caldilineaceae > UBA5069. The sequence goes on along the minus strand of CAZLMM010000037.1, from coordinate 5,722 downwards.
GCGTTGGCCGATTGGCTGTTGGGTCTGGCGCAGGTGACGCCGGGTCTCACCACGAGCGCCGGCGTGGAGGTGTGCGAGCGCCGCCGCGGCGATGAACGGCTGATCTTTGTGCTCAACCACACCGGTTCCACGCACGAAGTAGCAGTGGAAGGCTCCTTCACGGATCTGCTCTCCGGTGAGCGGGCCGAATCGACGCTGCTGACGGTTGCGCCGCGCGGCGTCTACATCTTACGCCAGTCATAGCCGTTTACACCATCCCAGGTTGCTTTGTTTCCCTTTTCTCAGGTGACAGTCGCTTTGTGAAGTGACTGTCACCTCTGAGTTGTTACTGCACTTGGATGGGTTGAAAGAAAAAAGTGATCATTGATGATTCAGAGTGTTGGCGTTTCGCAGTACTGGAGAGCAATCTCCGCAACTGTCTGCCATAGGTCGAGCTTCGCCCCGCGTTGTTCAGCATCACTCACGGTTTCCTGAGGTAGATGGGCAGATGCTTGCCGGATCTGCCTGCCGATCACCTCGTCATACCAGGCCGACTCTGCAACATGAGGAAAAGTTGATGCCAAAGCATATAGCTCCACGGCCCTCGCAGGTTGGTTTTCGGCTGTTGCTACGAGTGACGCCAACAGAATCGAGCGGATGGCAGTATACCAAAGTCGATCGTGAGCGGACGGCGTGATCGTCTCGGCGAGACACTGACGCAACAGAACTGTATCGCCTAGAAAATACGCCGCAGATCCCAGACTTGTCAGAACATCTTGCAATCGCCCCTCAATTCGCATCCGCCGATGGATGTCGACGCTCTTGACAAGGAGCTGGCGCGCTTCTGCATAAGCGTGACGTGCGAGCATCACGTCACCCATGCGCCAAAGTCCGTAACTCTTGCGAGTGTCGTCGGTATCTTCGTCTGCGAGAAGCGCAAGTGCACCACTGGTTACGTGGGCGGCTTCTTCGTAGCGTCCGCTAAGGAGTAGTGCGCCGGCCTCGGCGAGCATTGAGTTTGCCAGAGCAGGTTGGCTGCCGAGGTCACGGAGCCAGACTGAGTTTCCCACAGCCAGGGCATAGCCATCCATGAATCTGCCTGTAAACATCATGACGTGGGCCAGGGCCGCGGTACAATTCGCAATTCGCACGACGCTCGACAATTCACGGGCAATTTCGAGGGCTTGCTCTGCCAACGTCTCGCCTCGCGCGTGCTCCCCACGCAACATGTCAGAGAAAGCAATGTCCGCCATCAGATCGCATGCATCGAATCGATCTCCCAGGGAAAGAAAAATCTCCAGGGCCTCCTTGTAGGACGCCTGCCCCAGATCATCTCTGCCGGGTTGATTCGTGAGTTTCCTCCCCAGTTGATGCAAGCTGGCTGCCAGTTCCCACCGATGCCCGGACGTACGAAAGAGTTCACAGGCCTCGACAAGGCACTGCTGCGCTCTCTCAACGTTGTGTTCCTGTCGCCCCTGCTCAAAGAGAAGCGCGCCACGCTCGATTTGTAGCTCCTGTCGAAGAACGATGTCGGATTCGAGCAGACTGAACCCTTGCTGAAGCATCCAGGCGGCCAGGCTGTGCTTGCCCAGCAGGCTGCAAAAGTGGGATGCCCAGCGTAACAGGCAGATCCTCAGACGAACTGTTTCGCCTGTGCATGGTGCGGGCAGTCGACTGAGCGCGTACTGGAACATCGCTTCCCCTTCCTGGTAACGCCCACGCCATGCATAGAAATAACCCAGCGCATGCGCTGACTGGGCAACGAGATCGAGAGAGTGATGGTCTACAGCCCATTGCCACGCAGCGCGGATATTCTCGGCGTCAGCTTCGATTTCGGCCATTGCCTCCACCTGACGCCGTCCTTTGAGGTCTTTCTCTCGGCTGGCAAGATAGCCCGCGTAGTAGACGCTGTGCAGCGTATGCGGGTCTGGCTCACGCTGTTGTCGTTCGCTCAGCTTCTGTGCAGCAAATTGGCGCAGCAATTCATGCACAATGAAACGCGGCGCGTGCTTTCCATGCTCTTCGATGCTCTGGCTGAGGAAGAACTTACTCGTCAATCCATAGAGTTGCGCCAACGTCGCTCCGGTCACGCTTTCGGCGGCGCTGCGGGTGCATCCGCTACAAAACACCGAGAATTGTTCGAACACCATCTGCTCCTCGACCGTAAGCAACCGCCACGAGTGCTCGAACACGGTCGTGATGTTTCGATGGCGCACTGGCAACAGAGGTTGCTCGGTGTGGAGAATATCCAGACCGCGTTCAAGTTCTGCGACGATCTCAGCCAGCGATAGGCTCTCGATCCAGGCGGCTGCCAACACGATCGCGAGCGGCATACCATGCAGGTATTGGCAAATACGGAAAATATGCTGAATATCTGTCTGGTTAGCGGTTGGTCTCCAGTGCGGCTTTACCCTTTGAACGCTCTGAATAAACAGCGTAATCGCATCATACCGCGCGATATCGACTCGCAGGTCAGAACTGGTTGAACTGATGTTCACTGGGAAAGAGAGGGCGTCCAACCGAAAAAGCTGTTCCCCCTGAACATGGAGTCGGACGCGCGAGGTGGTCAGAATGACCAATTGCCGGGAAGATTTCAGCCATTCTTCGACAAAATGTACACCCTCCAACAGATGCTCAAAGTTATCCATGACCAGCAGCAGGTGCTTGCCGGACAAATAATCCTTGACCTGCTCCGCAACCGGTTTGTGGTCGGAAATTGAGAGATCAAGCGCATGTGCAACGGCTGCAGGAATGCCGTCGGGAGACTGCAAACCAGCCAACGGCACAATTGCTGCGCCATGTTGGAAATGGTGTTCCTGAAGGGCAGCTATCTCCATCGCCAGGTGCGACTTTCCCATTCCTCCCGCACCAGCGATGGTGATCAGGCGCCGAGCCGGGTCGGCAAGCAGCTCGATCAACTGGGCGATCTCACCTTTGCGCCCAACGATGGGGATCAAGGGGCGCAACGGTCGATGGGGCGCAATGCGCGGGCGCTTGACTTCTGGGGCATCGGAAAGCTCACCGCGGCGAATCCGCTCAACCAGCTCCATCGTGGCCTCGCCAGGTTCGACGTCAAGCTCTTCTTTCAACACCCGGCGACACAAATCGAACTGGGCAAGCGCTTGACCACGCTTCCCTTGCAAGGCAAGCAGTCGCATCACCTGTTGATGCGCTTCTTCGTGCCACGGATTCAACTCCACCCAGCGTCGGGCATGCACCAACGCCGGCGCATAAGCAGATCGCTGCTGGTGATAGCGCGCAAGCGCACAGAGCAGTTCCGACAGGCGTCGCCCATAGTACTCGCGCTTGAACAAGAGCCATTCTTCAAACGCCGGGCTATCTGCCATGGAGAACCCGGCCAACAACGGCCCCTGAATCTGCTCAAGTGCACACTCAAGCTGGTGGACTTGGGCTAAGTCCAGTGTGTCAACCACTGGAGGCATATCGAGAATCGCAACATCCAACTCATGACGGCTCTCCACGTTGAAGTGGATAGCGTCACGCGTCACAAACAAGAAAGAAGGTTCCGCTTGCTTATCCCTGATCACCTGACGCACGTTGGCAAGCGCGCTGCGCAAGGAAGCATGTGCAGACGAATTCGAGAAGTCAGGCCAAAACAATCCTGCCAACTCGTCACGTGTATGAGGACGCGCCGACTCAATGGCGACATAGGCAAGCAGCGCCTGGGCTTTTCTGGAAATGAAGCCAAGCGGCGCCGAACCATCGAGCGATGCCATAAATGGGCCCATGACTGAAATGACCAATTTTCCCATGATCGGGTGTCTCTGCCTCTGAACACGTCTCCCCGTAGGCTGAGCGTCCATTATAGCATTCTGAACGAGGCCAAACAACAGAGCTTCTACAACTTGGACCACAAATTCACGAAATTGAGTCGATTCCATTGCGTCTTCTTTGCGTTTTCTTGACGATGGGTTGGTACTCTTTTGCCGTTCGACAATTTGACCTGTCAAAGGGGCCGATTCATGTGGAAATCAAGAAGGAGAAGATGATGAACCATTCACGCAATGTCCGCCGTTTGTTCGTAATCGTACCATTGGCGATGCTACTGGTCAGTGCATGTCAGCCAATCACTGCACCAACCTCAGTCGAATCAGGTGCAGAAACGGCCGCAACCACAAGAGCGGCTGTACACAACGCAGTTGAGTTTGAAGCCATTGATGTAGAATGCCCTGACGGCCATCTGGTGTTGTCAGATTCGCCGTTTGTTGCAGGCGCCAGCTCCGTCGAAGGTTTTCAAGAGGCGGATGCGCAGGATTTCACCGTGGATGCAACATTCTTTCCCTCCGCCTACGAAGGCAGCACATGGGTTGCACCTGGTTGGGGCCTCGATGCACCGGATGGCAGCTTCGAGGTCTTTCACAGCGGAGAAGGCACGGGGCAATTGGCCGGCAGCCGCATCATCTTTCATGTCTCCCCTCTTGCTGATGCGGAGAACCTGCCCTGTGAACCGTCAGGTCCTGTCGTCAGGCTTGAGGGAGTCATCGTGTCGGACCTATTGGATGCCCCCCAAGTTTCAGCGATAGGGTTTGTGGACTATGACATCTCCTGTCCAGACGGTAATGTAATCATTTCTGATGAACCGCTCAGCATAGGGCGCAGTGAGGTTGAAGTGATCCCAGATCCAGATCACAACTACCTCACCGTCAATGTAACTGTGTTCCCGGATGCATACCCTGAATCGAGCTGGGTTGTTCCTGGTCATGGGGTGGGAACTGCGGATGGCGGCTTCCTGGTCATCCACAGAGGGAGCGGTACAGGAGAACTCCAAGACGGCAAAGCGCTTTATATTGCAACGCCAGCGGATGATCTGGAGGACCTTCCGTGTGAACCCGATGGTCCCGTCGTGAAAAGCGAGGGCGTCTACATTCTTCGCGACAAGTAGTTACTCAGCCAGAAACCAGGTTTTTCTCCAAAAAGCCTGAGTAGTAGCGCGACAATTCGAAGTGATTTGCAAAGCGCGTAAACGGATGAGGCCATTGCGCGTTTTGCAGACCTATACTTCGCTCTGTTTGAAACCAGGAGTTTTTGAACTGTGAAAACTCCTGGTTTCAAAGCAACCGCAGTTTAGTACACGAGGCCCAAAATATCCTGTCATTTAGACAACAAGGGACTTGCCCTGGTAGGTTCATTTGAAGGGTCTGGCCATGGTGCGATTGTAATAGTCAATCGGAACCAATTTCAGTATCCGCTCTTTCGGATCGTCTGTTCGCACTGACGAATGCGACCGACTATCCCGCATTTTACGGATATTTCAGTATCCGCTCTTTCGGATCGTCTGTTCGCACCAAGCCACAGGGGCAGAACGGTGCGATGGTGCTTATTTCAGTATCCGCTCTTTCGGATCGTCTGTTCGCACAGGTATAGACAATATCCTCGAAAAATGCACGACGGATTTCAGTATCCGCTCTTTCGGATCGTCTGTTCGCACCACTGCTGGCTTGCCAACCCAAACCTGGCTTTCGGATTTCAGTATCCGCTCTTTCGGATCGTCTGTTCGCACTGGATGTCATGCCCATAGGCATATAGATCCCAGTTAAATTTCAGTATCCGCTCTTTCGGATCGTCTGTTCGCACCTAACCTGGTTGCGTTGCAACGGAGCTCAATCAGTCATTTCAGTATCCGCTCTTTCGGATCGTCTGTTCGCACCCTGTACGCCTGTTCGGTGTTGGCGGCCTGTTGCGCCAATTTCAGTATCCGCTCTTTCGGATCGTCTGTTCGCAC
>CAZLMM010000036.1:0-60129 GCA_964560495.1 uncultured Caldilineaceae bacterium | reverse complement strand
GCATGACAAGTGCGGTGTTTCTCGCCTGCGTCGATGCCGCCCGAGGCATAAGTCTCTCAGAATGACAATCATTGGTTTTCTTCCGCCCACGTGTACTAGAGGTCAATGTCAGGCTTGAGTCTTGAAGGTGCGCCGCCGGTTGGAGAAATGGCGCTATCCTACTATAATTCCGATTGATGGAAATCAATCGGGTGTATTCAAAGTCAGTTTGCTGAAGGAGCTTGAACGGCGGCAAAGTCATCGTTCTGTACCAGCGAAGTTTTGCCGCCGCCGTTCAAGCCCCTACGGAATGACCATCGGTCACTGATCTTGGACGCATCAGAATCAACCAGAGCCGACGCGCGCACCTGCGCGAACGGCTTGCCACAGCCTCTCCAACCAGAACCATGATTCATTCTTACCGCTCCAAACTGCTCCCTTTGCGCGCTCAGATGGAGGTGCGCAACCGTTGGCTCAAAGAACGTCTTGACAGCCTACTCCCCGAATTGATGGAGCGCGCTGGCTGCGACATGTGGATTGTCGCCGCGCGCGAATACAACGAAGACCCGGTGATCATGACGTTGCTGCCCGAACCCTCCATGGCGGCGCGGCGACGCACCATTCTGGTCTTCAGCCGCAAGGCGGATGGCTCAGTCGAACGGCTCACCCTGAACCGCTATGACTTTGGTGAGTTCTATCAAAAGGGCTGGAATCCAGAACAAGAAGATCAGTTCGCCTCTCTCAAACGGGTCGTCGCCGCACGCCGGCCCCAACAGATTGCCCTCAACTATGCCGATGAATTCCCCTTTGGCGATGGGTTGAGCCACAGCGAGCACGGCCGCATCGTCGAGGCCCTAGGGCGCACCTATGCCCGCAGGGTGTGCAGCGCCGAGCGCCTGTGCGTCGGCTGGCTCGAACGACGCATTGAGGCGGAGCTGACCGTCTACCCCGGCATCGTCGAGCTGGGACACGCGCTCATCGCCGACGCTTTTTCCAGCCGGGTCATCCAGCCAGGCATCACGACCACAGACGACGTGGTGTGGTGGTTTCGCCAGACCATGCATGATCTGGGATTGCGCGCCTGGTTTCAGCCATCCGTCGAGATACAGGCGCCTGGCCTTACTTTCCTGGAGCCGGCCGGCGGGGGAGGCGGCGACCCGCGCAAGGTCATCCTGCCGGGCGACCTGCTCCACTGTGACGTGGGCTTCTACTACCTGGGGCTGGCAACCGACCATCAACAGCACGCTTACGTGTTGCAGCCAGGTGAGAACGATGCGCCAACCGGGTTGAAGGCTGCTCTGTCTGATGGCAACCGGCTGCAAGAGATTCACATGGCGGCCATGCAGGTGGGGCGCAGGGGCAATGATGTGCTCAGACTGGCGCTTACACAGGCTCAGACCGAAGGCATTGCATCGCAAATCTACAGCCATCCCATCGGCTATCACGGTCACGCAGCCGGCCCGGTCATCGGCCTGTGGGATCATCAGGAAGGAGTGCCGGGCCGCGGCGACTATCCCCTCTTCGACGACACCTGCTATTCGATTGAACTCAACGTGACAAGGGCTGTCCCGGAATGGGATGGACAGGTCGTGCGCATCGCCCTGGAGGAAGATGCCGTATTGAGCGGCGGCGCGATGCGCTGGCTCCATGGACGCCAAACGGAGTTTCATCTCATATGACCACTTTCAACAAAGTTGCGCTCATCACGGGCGCCGGCACAGGGATCGGCAGGTCCGCAGCGTTGGCGCTGGCGAGCGAGGGATTTGCTGTGGTATTGGCCGGGCGTCGTCTCGACCCACTCAGCGCTGTGGCTGGTCAGGTGGAGGCGCTCGGGGCGCCCGCCTTGACAGCGCCCACCGATGTGACCGATCCGGCGCAGGTGGCCGCGCTCTTCTCCAGAACGGTGGAGGCTTTCGGGCGGCTCGATGTGCTTTTCAACAACGCCGGCATGGGCAGCCCGCCCGTTCTGCTGGAGGACCTGACCCTGGATCAGTGGCAGCAGGTGGTGGCGGTCAACTTGACGGCCGCGTTTCTCTGCACTCGGGAGGCTTTTCGCATCATGAAGAGCCAGACGCCGCGCGGCGGGCGCATCATCAATAATGGCAGCATTTCTGCCCATGCGCCGCGCCCCAATTCGGCGCCCTACACCGCCACCAAACACGCCATTACGGGTCTCACCAAGTCCACCTCACTTGATGGCCGCAAATATGACATCGCCTGCGGGCAGATTGACATCGGCAACGCCGCCACTGACCTGACAACGCGCATGAGCCACGGCGTCCCTCAGGCTGATGGTTCCGTCATGGTTGAGCCGACCATGGATGTAGAGCATGTGGGACGCGCAGTTGCCTTCATGGCCAGCCTGCCCCTGGACTCAAACGTGCAATTTCTCACCATCATGGCGACCAAGATGCCCTATTTGGGACGGGGATGAGCAGATCGGATGGTTACCGAGTTGCAGTACACGATACGCGGCGTTTTTCATCAACTATCTCTTGAACAAAAAACTTGGAGAACAAACAAATGTCTCACTGGCAATCGAGTTTTATCGAGAGCAACGGCATGAAATTGCACTACACGCGCACTGGCGGCGACAAACCGCCGTTGTTGCTGGCCCATGGCTTTTCTGACGATGGTCTCTGTTGGACGCCCGTGGCTGATCGCCTGGCCGCAGACTACGACATCGTGATGGTCGATGCGCGCGGTCATGGCCGGTCCACCGGGCCGGAAAGCGGCTATGGCAACGACGACCACGCCGCCGATCTGGCCGGCGTCATCGCCGGGCTGGGGCTAAAACGCCCGCCAGTTTTGGGCCATTCCATGGGTGCGCTGACCACCATCGTCCTCGCCAGTCGCTACCCCGATCTCGTGTCTGCGGCCTTGCTGGAAGATCCGCCTGCTTTTTGGGTGGAGCCGGCCCCGGCTGCGCCAAACGCCGACTGGCAGAAGCAAATGCGCATGTGGATCACCGAACTCAAACGCAAATTGCCTGACGAATTGATCGCAGAACAGCGCGCCGCCTCGCCTGGCTGGTCCGAAGCAGAACTGAGACCGTGGGCTGAATCCAAGCTGCGCTTGAGCTTCAACGTGCTCAATCGCGCCGATGCGCCGTGGCCGGATTGGCGCGCCCTGGTGCAAGGCATCACGTGTCCTACGCTGCTGATTACCGCCGACGTGGAGCTGGGCGGCCTGGTTGGCCCCGAAGCCGCCGACCAGTTCAGGGCGCTGCTGCCCCATGTCCAGATGGCGCACTTGCCTGGCGCGGGCCACAGCATCCACCGCGAGCAGTTCGAGCCGTACATGGAGGCAGTGACCCGTTTCCTGGCGCAACATGCAGGACGGTGACGACCAGGGGAGGCTGCGCGGCGATTACTCCGCTCTCACTTCCATATTCTTCATTCTCATTTCTCCATTCACCAGAAAGCGACAGGCATCCAGTGAAGTCAAACACAATCGGTTATCTGGACGACGGTGAGATCAAATTGATCGAGACGACCGTAGGCGACCCCGGCGAAAACGAGGTGCAGGTGCAGGGCGGAGCGTGCGGCATCTGCTCATGGGACATCGCCACGGCCAAATGGGGCAATCACATGCACCCCATGGCGCCGCCAGGACATGAGGGCGTTGGTTACGTGGCGCGGGTGGGGCGCGGGGTAACGGGTCTCAAAGAAGGCGACCGGGTGGCTGGCGGCGGATTCGCCACACTGCGCAACCTGCCCGCCAGCCGCGTCTACAAGATTCCCGAATCCGACCTGGCCGATGAACACTGGATCGTCGAGCCGGTTTCGTGCGCTGTAACAGGTCTGGAACTGAGCCGTCTGCGCCCCGGCGACCGCGTTGCGTTGATTGGAACCGGCTTCATGGGGCTACTCATCCTCCAAGGACTGCTCCACATGCCGGTGGATCAGCTTGTGGCGGTGGATATCGTCCAGTCGCGCCTCGATCTCGCGGCCCGATTGGGCGCGCCGGAAACATTCAACGCCGCCGTCGTCGAACGGACCGCGCTTACAGAAGAACTGAAGGGGCGCGGCTTCGACGTGGTCATCGACACGTCGGGCAGCCAGGCGGGGCTTGATCTTGCGACGGATATCGTCAAGCGAGGCGGGCTGATCAACCTTTTTGGTTGGATCAAGGGCGACAGGGCGGTCTTCGATTCCACCAAATGGCATCTGGGCGGTTTCAGCATCGTGAACTCGTCCCCGTCAGCGCAACTGCGCGATCCCTTCCCTCAGGCCATTCGCCTCATCCATCGGGGCGTCTTCGACCTGCGCCCCTTGGTGACCCATGTCGTGTCGCTGCCGGACTACCCGGCCTTGATGAAGGGGATTCTGGCCGGCGACCCTGCTTACGTCAAAGGCGTAATTACACTTTGATTCCTTTCGGAGAAAATTTCATGACAAAACCAACCGACTTGATTTGTGAATATCGCGCCAATCCTCTGGGCATCGACGTGACGCGGCCGCGTCTGGGTTGGCGTCTGCAGAGCAACCGTCCCGGCGCACGCCAGAGCGCCTATCGCATCCTGGCGGCCAGCGATCCGCTGCTGCTCATCGAAGGCGCGGCTGATCTGTGGGACAGCGGCAAGGTCGCCTCTGACCAATCAGTGCACGTCCCCTACGGCGGGGCGCGCCTGACCTCCCGCCAGCGCGTTCACTGGCGCGTCACTGTTTGGGACGAAACCGGCGAGAGCGCGAGCAGCGAGCCGGCCTGGTTCGAGCTGGGTCTGCTCAAACGCAGCGACTGGAAGGCGAAGTGGATCGGCGCGGCCCTGACCGGCGGACCACGCACCAACGTTCCGGCGCCCTATCTGCGCAAGAGCTTCAACCTGCCGACATCAGTCAAGTCAGCCCGGCTCTATATCACCAGCTTGGGACTGTATGAGTGCTCCATCAACGGCCAGATCGTGGGCGAGGATGTCCTGACGCCCGGCTGGACCGACTATGGCAAACGCATTCAATACAAAGTCTACGATGTCACTGATCTGCTCCACGAAGGCGAAAACGCGCTAGGCGCCATCCTGGGCGATGGCTGGGCCGCCGGCTTCGTCGGCATGGGCGAGCGCCAGCGATATGTGGATCGCCCGCGGTTGCTGGCCCAGCTCGAAGCGACTCTGGCCGATGGGCGCACGGTGGTCATCGCCAGCGACCGCACATGGAAACAGCAATTCGGCCCCCTGTTGGAAAACGACCTACTCATGGGCGAGGCTTACGACGCCCGGCTGGAGATGCCAGGGTGGAATGAGCCCGGCTTCGATGACCGGCGCTGGCTTGGCGTTGAGCTTTTTGGCGACAATGGGGCCGCCCTGGTCGCCACGAATGGCCCCACGGTGCGACGCATCCAGGAGCTGACGCCCATTGCCGACCCGGTGGAGCAGCGGAGTTTCATCTCAACAAAATACACTTTTGACCTGGGGCAGAATATGGTGGGCCGGGTGCGCTTCAAAGGCAGTGCGCCGGCGGGAACCACCATCACCCTGCGCTTCGCCGAAGTGCTCGACGCCGATGGCAACCTCTACACGACCAACTTGCGCGCTGCCCGTTGTACAGACTACTACACCTTCAAGGGCGAGGGCGAGGAAATCTGGGAGCCGAAATTCACCTTCCATGGCTTCCGCTACGTCGAACTTTCGGGCTATCCCGGCCCGGCCAGCCGCGATACTGTCACCGGCGTCGTGCTCCATTCGGAAATGGCTCAGACCGGCGACTTCGCCTGTTCCGACGAGACTGTCAATCAACTTCAGCACAACATTTTGTGGGGACAAAAGGGCAACTTTGTGGATGTGCCCACCGATTGCCCCCAGCGCGACGAGCGATTGGGCTGGACGGGAGATATCCAGGTCTTCGTGCGCACCGCCGCCTTCAACATGGATGTGGCCGGCTTCATGACCAAGTGGGCGCACGATGTGGCCGATGCTCAGACAGAACCAGGCTCGATCCCGGCAGTCGTGCCGGTCGCATTCCCCCTGCTCGATGGTGGACCGGCCTGGGCCGACGCCTGCATCATCTGCCCGTGGACCATCTATCTCTGCTATGGCGACACGCGCATCCTGGCCGAAAACTATGGCGTCATGACCCGCTTCATGGACTATCTGCTCAGCGTCAGCCCTGGGTTCATCCGCTGCGCCCCTGAGTTCGAGGGCTTCCCCGGTTTCGGCGACTGGCTCTCCATCAACGCCAACACCCCGCGCGACCTCATCGGCACGGCCTTCCTGGCCTATGACGCCAACCTCATGGCGCAGATCGCAAAGGTCTTGGGCAAAACGCGGGGCGCAGCCCGCTACCGTAAACTCTTCGCCGACGTGAAGAAGGCCTTTGGCGCACGCTTCCTCAAGGGCGGCAAGCGCCTGTCCTCCACAGCGCCAACTTCGGAAGCGCGGCGCATGATGGATGGCGCGGACGCCATCTCGCGCGGCAACCTGAAGGCGATGGACTACGGCCCCGTCACGTCGCAAGTGTTCGACGCCGACTTCTTCACGCCCACGCAGACGGCCTACGCCCTGGCGCTCCACTTCGACCTGCTGCCCGCGCGTATGCGCCCAGTGGCCGCGGCCGAGCTGGTCGCCGACATCGAACGCAGGAACATGCACCTCTCCACCGGCTTCGTCGGCGCGCCCTATCTGCCCCACGCACTCAGCAGCAACGGCCAGATCGAGACAGCCTACGCGCTACTCCACCAGAAGAGCTGGCCGTCGTGGCTCTATCCCGTCACCCAGGGCGCAACCACCATCTGGGAACGCTGGGATGGCTACACTGAAGAGAACGGCTTCCAGGACCCGGGGATGAATTCCTTCAACCACTACGCCTACGGCTCCATCGGCGCCTGGCTCTACAACACCGTGGCCGGCGTCGAGATCGACCCGGCGCAGCCCGGCTACAAGCACGCCATCCTGCGCCCGCTGCCAAGCGGCGGTCTGACCCACGCCAGCGTGCGCCTGCAGACGATGTACGGCGAGCTGGTCTCAGAGTGGAAGCTGGCTGACAGCGTCTTCTCCTGGCGGGTCGTCGTGCCGCCTAATACATCGGCCACGGCTCACGTTCCGGCTACGACAGGCCGCACGATCATCCTCAATGGCGCGCCCACAACGGGCGCAGCGTTTGAGTTGGTCGCGGGTGAACACCACATCGATGCGTAAAACAGGCGTCACGCGCAGCCCCAGTCATCAAACAACTGGGGCTGCGCGTGACATCGTTTGCAACGCATGAAAATGGGCGGCTAGGCTCGCCCATCGTTGGCGCAACCGTCGCACCTTGCACAGTGGGTTTCCCCTCGTCCTCCTTGCCTATGGTATGATTCACCCACATAACCACGGCGCAGACAGCTATTGCCTGCGTCCAACGCACATCTTTTCCATCACCAAGGTTCACAACCACTGGAGACGATCCCATGTCCTTGTACGAACTTGCTCCTGACTTGCTCAATGCCATGACCTTCCGCTGCATCGGCCCGCCGCGCGGCGGGCGCGTCGTCGCTGTGGCTGGCGACCCCAGCGACCAGGCCACCTTCTATTTTGGCGGCGTGGCTGGCGGCGTCTGGAAGACCACCGACGTCGGCGTGACCTGGCAGTGCATTTCAGACGGCTTTTTCAAGACTGCATCGGTCGGCGCATTGGAAGTTGCGCCCTCGCACCCCAATATCATCTATGCCGGCATGGGGGAGAGCACCATCCGCACCGATGTCTCATACGGCGACGGCGTCTACAAGTCGACCGACGCCGGGCGCACCTGGAAACACTGTGGGTTGACCGATACGCGCCACATCGGCAAGATACGCATCCATCCTCAAGACCCAAACCGCGTCTATGTCGCGGCCTTGGGTCATGCCTTTGGCGAGAACGACGAACGCGGCCTCTTTCGCACGAAGGACGGCGGCGCAACATGGGAGCGGGTGCTCTTCAAGAGCCGGCGCGCCGGCGCGGTAGATGTCACCCTGGACGAGCACAACCCGGACATCCTCTATGCCAGCGTCTGGCAGGTCAGACGCACCTTCTGGAAATTGGACAACGGCGGCGACGACAGCGGGCTGTGGAAATCGAGCGACGGCGGCGACACATGGAATGACATCAGTCAGGCCAAAGGGCTGCCCAAGGGACCGTTCGGCAAGATCGGCGTGGCAGCCTCTCCTGTGCAGGCTGGCCGCGTGTGGGCGCTGGTGGAAGCCAAAGCAGACGCCGGCCTCTATCGCTCCGACGACTTTGGCGAAACGTGGACCAAGACCTGCGAGGCGCCCGAGCTGCGCCGGCGGCCCTGGTACTACCTCCACGTCATCGCCGACACACAAGACCCGGACACAGTCTATGTGTGCAACCTGGACTTTCACAAATCTATTGACGCCGGCAAGACCTTCACCGCCATCCCCACGCCCCACGGCGACAACCACGCGCTATGGATCGACCCCAAGAACAATCGGCGCATGATCGAGGGCAACGACGGCGGCGCGTGCATCTCTTTCGACGGCGGCGCATCTTTCAGCACTGTCTACAACCAGAACACCGCCCAGTTCTATCACCTGGATGTGGACGACCAATTCCCCTACGTCGTCTACGGCACCCAGCAGGACAACTCCAGCATCGCCGTGCCCAGCGACGCTCTCAGCGGCGCAATTGGCTGGGGCGACTGCTTTGCGGCAGGCACGGGCGAAAGCGGCTATATCGCGGTCAAGCCAGATGACCCCAAGGTCGTCTACGTGGGCGCAGTGGGCAGCTCGCCCGGCGGTCTGGGCTCACTCCAACGCTGCGACCTACGCACGGGCCAGATTCAGCTCGTCAACGTCTGGCCGCAGAATTACGGCGGCGCCATCGCCCCCAAGACCTTCAAATACCGCTTCCCGTGGACCTACCCAATCCTCTTCTCGCCCCACGACCCCAACGTGCTCTACGCCGCCGGCAACATGGCCTTTCGCTCCATCGACGAAGGACATAGCTGGCAGGCTATCAGCCCGGACCTGACGCGCAACGACCCCGCCAAGCAGGAGCCATCGGGCGGCGACATCACCCTGGACAATAGCGCAGCCGAGATCTATTGCACCATTTCCAGCCTTCGCGAATCGGCCCACGAGCCAGGCGTTTTCTGGGCCGGCAGCGACGATGGCCTGGTGCACATCTCGCGCGATGGCGGCGCCAGCTGGCAGAATGTGACGCCGCCCGGCCTGCCCGAATGGACGTGGGTGCGCGTCCTGGAGCCGTCGCCCCATGACCCGGCGACCTGTTACATGGCTGCTACGCGCTACAAGCTGGACGACAACACCCCCTATCTCTACAAGACGAACGACTATGGCGCGACCTGGACGCGCATCAGCGAGGGCATCCCGGCAGACGATTACACACGCGTCATTCGCGCCGACCCAAACTGCGCCGGCATCCTTTACTGCGGCACAGAAACGGGTCTCTATGTTTCTCTGGATGATGGCGCAAGCTGGCGGCGCTGGCAATCCAATCTGCCCGTTGCGCCGATCTTCGACCTCAAGGTCAAAGGGACAGATCTGGTCATCGCCACCCATGGGCGTTCGTTCTGGGTTTTGGATGACCTGACGCCGTTGCACCAGGCGAAGGCCAGCGCTGGGCAAACGGGCCAAGCTGTTACTCTCGTAGCGCCGCGCACGACCATGCGCGTGCTGCCCGATCTGTACTCTGACTGGCTGCCCACCGAAGGCCGCGTTTACACCGTCGGCGTGGGCAACACCGCGACCTACATCGCCAAACGCACCGAGACCGGTCACATCCAGCGCACCTATCTGGACGCCGGCCAGGGCGCGCCGCGTGGCGCGGTTATACTCTATCACCTGAGCAATGAACTACCCGCCGGCGCAAAAGCATCCCTCGAATTCCTCGACCAGTCGGGCGCAGTGGTGCGCGCCTACAAGCCCAAGCCGGACGGTTGGGACAACTGGGATGAAAAACAGAAAAGCATGGACGGCGGCCCGTGGATGGCGACAAAGAAAGGTTTCAACCGCTTCTTGTGGAATCTGCGTTGCGAAGGTGCAACGCGCATCCCTGGCAACAAAACGGCCGGCGAGGCCCTGGAAGGCCCCTTCGTCCTCCCCGGCCCCTACACCGTGCGCCTCACCATCGGCGACCAAGTGCAAGAGGCCAACTTCCAGGTGGCCAATGACCCGCGTGTGACAACGCCGTACGCTCATCTGGAAGAACAACACGCCTTGCTCCTGCGCATTCGCGACGGCATTTCAGCCACCCATCGCGGCGTGCTGCGTCTGCGCGAGGTGCGCGACCAGGTGCAAGCCTGGCAGAAACGCCTGGCGGATCATGCTGAGATCAAAGCGGCCGCCCAGGAGATCATCGACCGGCTCAACGCGGTGGAAGACGCGCTCATTATCCCCGGCGAGCAAAAGGAGACCTATCACCTCATCGTCAGCCCGCGGCTCAACGAGGCGCTCTCGTCGCTGATCCCCGTGGTTGGCACGGCCGACGCCCGTCCCACTACACAGGCGGCGGCGTTGGTAGAGGAATACATCGGCCAGGTGGATGCGCAACTGGCGATCATCGAAGAGACGGCCCACAATCAGGTTGCCGCGCTCAACCAGATGATCCTGGCCGCCGGCGCGCCGCCCATCATGGCATAGAGTCGATTCCACGCCGGTAGGTGCAGCGTAAATCGTGAATTCTTTGCGGCATGACGCTTGCATCGTGACATGGGTTGTCGAGAGACTGTCAGCAGATTGCCTTCGGCAGCGGATTCAGCCGATGCGAGCGGACTCCTAGGTCATCCGTTGTTGTCTTTCAGAACAGGAGCGGCCATGTCATCGCCCTTTCCAGGAATGGACCCTTATCTCGAAGGCGAAATGTGGCAGGAGTTTCATGCCACGCTTGCCAGTGAGCTGCGTAATCAGCTTCTTCCGCGGCTGCGACCCAAGTATGTGGCGCTGCTGGAGAAACGTTATGTCGTGGATCAGCCCATCTTCGGCATTGCCCACGCGACCAGGGGGCCGGTTATCTACTCCGATGTCCATGTGGTGCGTCGCCCTGCCGCCGCCGGAGAGCGACCCGCCAGCGGCGTCGCTGTCATGTCACCCACTGTGGAGTTGCCCAGCCTGTGGCCGGAACCAATGCCGGTCACCAGCATCGAGATTCGCGATGTGGCCAACCGCCTGCTGGTCACGGTCATCGAGATCCTCTCGCCAGTCAACAAGCGCGGCGAGGGCGCACGGGAATACGACGAACGGCGCAACCGCCTGATGCAGAACACCGCCCACATCCTGGAGATCGACCTGCTCGTCCAGGGGATGCGCATCCCCCTGGACGGTGAGCCGCCGCCCGCGCCCTACTATGTCTATCTCAGCCGAGCCGCTCGCCGCCCCACGACCCAGGTCTGGGCGCTCTCCCTGCGTGAGTCACTGCCAGTCATCCCAGTGCCCCTCCTATCGCCCGACCCAGATACGCCCCTCGACTTGCAGGCCGCAGTAGACCCCTCCTTCGCCCTGGTCGGCTACGAGGACCTCCTCAACTATTCCGCTCCCCTGCCCACAGTCACTCTCTTGATGATGTTGAGTGGGCAATGGAACGGCTATCAACCAGAACCCAATCAGGAGAAACCCAGTGAAACTCAGCATCAGCATGTGGAGCGTGGTCTCAGCGGCGCGCTCTGGAAAGATGAATTTGACCGGATTTGTGGAATTCGCCAGCCAGCAGCAAGAAAACGGCGCGCAAGGCGTAGAGCTGCTCGACTACTTTTGGACAGACCAGGCGGCGGAGTTGCCCAGGGTGAAACGCCAGGTCGCCGATGCAGGTCTGACGCTGGCTGTCTACTCCATCGGCAACGATTTCTTTCAGCCCGACCGCAAGGAATGGGAGCGCCAACTCGCCGACCTGCGCGCCGGCGTCGATACGGCCAACGCACTGGAGACCGACACGCTGCGCGTCTTCAGCGGCAACGCCAAAGCTGGCTATGGGTTGGCTGATGGGCTGAGCTGGATTATCGACGGGCTGGCCGCCGGCGCGGAATACGCCCAGACCCACGGCGTCACTCTGGCGCTAGAGAATCACGGCCTCATGGCCGGGCGCAGCGACCAGGTGCGCCAGATCATCCACGCAGTGGATTCGCCAGCGTTGCGCGCCAACATCGACACCGGCAACTTCCTTCTGGTCAACCAAAACCCGACCGACGCCACACGCGACCTGGCTCATTTGGCGGCATTGGTGCACCTCAAAGACTTCCGCCGCGCCCGCTCCGGCGAAACCGAGCATGTCTACAAAGGGTTGGATGGCGTCGGCTACACTGGCAGTGTGGTGGGCGAGGGTCAAGTCGATCTGGCAGCTATCTTGGGTATTCTCAAACAGGCGGGCTATGACAGCTGGCTTTCGCTGGAATACGAAGGCGGCCAGGACCCGCTCGCCATCGGCGTACCGGAAAGCCTGCGCGCAGCGCAACATCTCCTAAAGACGGTTTGAAAATCCTGCTCACTGCTGATACGGACACGGTACATCGTGTCCGTATCAGCCTGGAAAAAGGAAGTTTCCAAACGGACACTTACGGGCCGTGTTCCAGTAATTACGATTGTCGCATCAGTTATGCTACACTATCCACTCTGCGATCTCTTTCATCCACACCAATAGTCAAAACCAGAGGGGGAACACCATGCGTTTCGCCAAATGCACCATCCTGGCAATCTGCATTCTTTTGATATTTGTCATTGCCGCGTGCCAGCCCGTGGCGCAGACACCGGGCGGCGAGGGCGCGCCCCGCGACCCACTCATTGTGCTCATCGACAACGATGAAGGCCCCATCTCGCCAGCCAACTTCAATACCTTCATCGGCGGCTGGATGATGGGCTGGATCTACGAAGGACTGTTCGAGCGCGGCCCTGATCTGCAACCCACGCCCGCCCTGGCCACCGAGGCGAGCGTCAGCGAAGATGGCCTCACCTGGGAGGTCAAACTGCGCGACGGCGTCGCCTGGCACGACGGCGAACCATTCACCGCCAATGACGTGGTCTTCAGCTACAACTTCCTCAAGGCGGCAGGTCGCGCGCCAAACCTGGCGCCCATGGAATCCATCGCAGCCAAAGACGACCACACCGTCGTGATCACCCTCAGCCAGCCGGCGCCCTTCTTTCTCAACGAGGCGCTCAGCCAGTATCGCATCATGCCCGAACACATTTGGGCCGGCCAGACGCCTGTAAGCGGCGAGCTGAGTCAGTTCCAGGGCATGATCGGCACAGGGCCGTATAAGCTGACCGAAGTCGTCCCCGGCGAGTCGTACACCTTCGAGGCCAATCCCGCCTCTTATCGCGGCGAGCCGCGCGTCAAGCACATCATTGCCAAGATCGTCAAAGATCGCACCCAGCAGTTCAACCAACTGCGCACCGGCGAAGCGTCGGCGGTGATCTCGTCTGTGCCGCCGGCGCTGGTAGCCGATCTCGCCAATGACCCCAATCTGAAAATTGCACCCGGCTCCGACTATTTCACCTATGTCTTCTACACCAACGGCTCGCGTGCGCCCTTCGACGACGCGCGAGTGCGTCAGGCCATCGCCCACGCCATCGACACCCAGACCCTGGTGGACACCGTGACCCTGGGCATGGGCACACCCTTGCCGTTGAGCCTGATCCACCCAGAGCTGCCCTACAGCATCAACATCGCCAACGAGTTCGACCCCAACAAGGCCAAAGCGCTCCTGGACGAGGCCGGCTTGGCCGACAGCGATGGCGACGGCGTGCGCGAGTTGAGCGGCGAGCCGACCGCCTTCGAGATCATATGCGATGTCAACAACCCGGTGGAAGTGCGCACAGCCGAGCTGATCGCCGGCTGGCTGGGCGATGTGGGCATTGGCGCAACCCCCAAGTGCATCGACATCGACACCGCGGTGAGCTTTATCTGGCCCAATTTCGTGGCGGTGGACGAACCTGATTACGATATGGCGGTGTGGGGCTGGTCGAATGCGCCCCAGGTGGTGCGCGGCTTCATTCGCGCCATGGTGGACGGCGACCGCGCCAACTACGGCTGGGCGAACCTCACGGGCATGAGCGACGCCGAACTGGATGCGCTCATCGCCGAGTTCGTCTCCAATCCCGATCCTGCCCGTCAGGAAGAGCTCAATCGGCTCATCCAGGAGCGCTTCGCCGCTGTGCTGCCCTTTATCCCGCTCATGTCGCCCGGCGGCAACTTCGCCTTCCGCCCGACGGATTACAACGGCTGGGTCTACACCGCCGGCACGGGCATCATGCCGGTCTGGTCCTTTGTCGAGCCGACAACGAAGTAGGCCGTTGAGGCTGCAAACGACGCAAGAGAATTCACCGCCAAGACACGAAATAATCTTCCGTTTTTCTCTGTGCTCTTCGTGTCTCCGTGTGAGCCTATCTATGTTTCGACCAACAGTCGAGTTCTTGCAGGCAGTTGTCGATCCGGCAGTCTGCGGTGTGGAGATAGAGCAGATCAAGGTCAGCGCTTCCCCCAGCATTCTCTATCGGCTGACGCTGCAACGGGAGGGCGCAGGTCGCGCGCCTGCGCTCTCTGTGATCGCCAAGCGCATTGCCCCGGATTGGCCGGGCGATCCCCACGGCGCAGACCGAGAGATGTTCTTCTATCGGCATGTCGCGCCACGGCTGCCCATGAAACAACCCCATGTCTATTTTGCGGGCTGCGACCAAGACGATGGCTATCGGCTCGTGCTGCTGGAAGAGCTGACCGACCATCGTTTTCCGCCGCCCACGCATCGCTGGACAGGAGCGGAAATGCAGACGCTGTTGGCGACCTACGCCAGGCTGCACAGTTCTGGGTCGGCTGCGCTTCCGCCGGTCTACCAACGCGACTGGATGTGGACGATTCAGCACCGAAGCTGGCAGCGGGATCAGGTCATGGAGATGGCCGAGGAACTGGTGACGCGCGGCGCATGGCCGGCCATCGTGGGCTTAGATCGGCTGGTGGATTGGACGCTGACCGTGGAAGCGGAGATGAACGCACGCCCGGTCACGCTCATCCACAATGATGTCTATCCGCCCAACATCGGGTTTCCCCCGGATTTGTCAGGCGAAGCGGTGTTAATCGACTGGGAGATGGCTGGTTGGGGATTAGCCGAGCTTGACCTGGCCTACCTCTTCATGCAGCCCTTTTCCAGCTCAGCCCATCTCGACCGCGCCGCCTGTCTCGACTTTTATTGGCGGGCGCGCGCCGCACTCGGCGACTGCATCCCGCCGCTTGACGAGCGTTGCGTCGTGCAGCGTTACGCCGACGCGCTGTGGGCGATCTACGAGATCGCTGTGGCTCATTTCGTGGCGACGACCCGGCCCTTTGCGCCAGGGTCCCCGCCCCATGCCTTCTGGCAAGCCATGCTGCCCGTGCTTCATGGCAAGTTGACGATGCTTGCCACGCTTGCAGCGTGACATGGGTTGCCGAGAGACTGTCAGTGGATTGCCTTCGGCAGCGGATGCGAGCGGATTCGTAGGTCACGCTTGCAGAGTAACCCGTGAAATCTTAGCGCCATAATGCTGACAACGTGACCTTCACCATTCAGAATTGACCATTTACCATTAACCATTACTTGGCCATTTTCCCGCCTCATGCGCCGCATCGCCATCTATCTCCTCACCATCTTTCTGGCAATCACACTCAACTTCGCCTTGCCGCGCCTCATGCCAGGCGACCCGCTGGCGTTGATCGTCGGCGAGGCGGTGCGCCAGATGAACCCGGAACAGATCGCTGCATTGCGCGCCGAGTATGGCCTGAATCAACCCTTGTGGCTGCAATATGGCGTCTATATGGGACGGCTCGCCCAGGGCGACCTGGGTCAATCCTATCGCTATTCGGGCGGCCAGCCGGTGACGGCCATCCTGATCAATCGCCTGGCCTGGACTTTCTTTCTGGTCTTCGTCAGCCTGACGCTGGCTACTGGCATCGGCGCAAGTCTGGGCGCATGGTCGGCGTGGCGACGCCGCAGCGCCGTGGACGCCGGGTTGGTAGCCGTGCTCTTTGTGCTACGCGCGACGCCATCCTTCTGGCTGGCCATGGTGCTCATCCCCATCCTCGCCGTGAACCTGCGCTGGTTGCCCGCGGGCGACTCCTATTCGTTCCCGCGCCCTGGCGGGTTGGCCGGCGTGGTCGATGTCGCGCGCCATGCCATCCTGCCCGTGTTGGTGTTGACACTGGCCTATCTGCCGGTGGCCTTTGCTACTATGCGCGCCGCCATGCTGACCATCCTCAACGCCGACTATATCCGCACCGCGCGCGCCAAAGGGCTGGAGCAGCGTCGCGTGCTTTTCGGCCATGCCGCGCGCAATGCAATGCTGCCCATGATCACCGCGTTTGCCCTGGATTTTGGCCAGATGCTCGGCGGCGTCACGCTCATCGAAACGGTCTTCAACTATCGCGGCATGGGTGCAATGATGTTCGAGGCGGTCAAGAGCCGCGACTACCCCCTGGTGCAGGGCGGTTTCCTGATCTTTACCCTGGGCGTGCTGGGGATGAATCTGCTCAGCGAATGGGCCTATCGGCGCTTCGACCCGCGCCTGCGCTCGCCCGTCTAGTACACGAGGGCGCAAGTAACCCAATGGTTGTCCTGCTGAGCGCCAGCGAAGCATCTCGCGCTGCCACCCAGATGCTTCACTGCGTTCAGCATGACAATACCACCGGCTCATTTAGGCCCACGTGTACTAGGGTCAATAACAATTAACCATCAACCGTTTATACTGTTCACGAGTTACGAGTTACGAATTGCTCTTTTCGCATCTGGCAGAACATGAGCGTCACCGCCGTCCAACCACAACAGCTTCAGCAGCGCCCCGGCGTCGCCCGCAGCCGGGCAGGAGCGCGCCGCGTTCCGTGGAGCGCGGTCATTGGCGGCGTGATCCTGGCCGGGCTAGTCACGCTGGCTCTCTTCCCGGGGGTCTTCGCCCCCTATGACCCGACCGAACGCGTCGCCATGCCGCTGGAACGCCCCAGCGCAGCCCACTGGTTGGGCGCCAATGACATCGGCCAGGATCTGCTCAGCGAGCTGGTTTGGGGAACACGCTCCTCCCTCGCGGTCGGGCTAATCGTTGGCGCGCTGGCGGTTGGCTTTGGGACAACGGTCGGGCTGGTGAGCGGCTATGGACGCGGGCTGCTCAGCACGCTGTTGCTGCGCCTCATCGATCTGATGCTCGTCTTTCCCTTTCTGCCCCTGGTGATCCTACTCAGCGCGTATCTAGGGCCGGGGCAGCGCAACGTCATCCTGGTGCTGACCCTGGTGTCATGGGCCGGCCCGGCGCGGCTGATCCGCAGCCAGGTGCTGGCGCAACGCACCAGCCAGCACATCGAGGCTGCGCAGGCGCTCGGCTGCAGCCACCGGCGCATCATCCAGCGCCATGTGTGGCCGGGCGTGCGCCTGCTGGTCGCTGCCCAATTCGTCCTGGTTGCCAGCGCCAGCATCCTGGCCGAAGCCAGCCTGAGCTTTCTGGGCCTGGGCGACACCACAGCCAAAAGCTGGGGAACCATGCTCTACTTTGCCCGCGCCAGCGGCGCATTCCTGGGTAGCTCGTGGCAATGGTGGGTGCTGCCGGCCGGGCTGATGATCACGCTGGCAGTGCTCAGCCTGGCCCTCATCGCCTATGGGCTGGAGGAACGGTTGGAACCGGGGCTGCGGCGGTGAAGGAATGGTGAATAGTAAACGAATAATGATGAATGGTTAGGCGCCCGTACATGGAAAGACAGATGGCTCGACTCACAGAAGAACAACGACAAGCCCTCGACCGCGACGGCTACATCCTGGTCAAGGGGCTGCTCTCGCCCGGCCAGGTGGAGCAGCTTTGCCAGCGCCTGGAACAGCTCTGGCTGGAAGAAGGCGCAGACGCCGGCTCAGAAAACTATTTGGAACCGGGCGCGCGCCGCCTGGCGAATCTGGCCGATAAAGGCGACATCTTTCGCAACCTCTACGCCCACCCTCTGGTGCTGGAGGCGTGCCGAGCAGTGATGGGGCCGGACGTGCGGCTGAGTATGCTCAACGCACGCGACGCCCGCCCGCTTTCGGAGCAAGTGCAGCCGCTCCACGCCGACACCGACAGCGGCGGCAAGCCCGATGAGCGTGGCTACAACGCCTGCACCGTGGTGTGGATGCTCGACCCCTTCACCTCGGAAAACGGCGCCACGCGCATGATCCCCGGTAGCCAACGCCGCGCCATGACGCCCAAAGAAGCGCGGGTCGATCTCTATGCGCCTCAGCCCGACGAGATCATCGTCTGCGGCGACGCCGGCGATGCGCTCATCTTCAACGGCCACTGCTGGCACGCCGGCGGCGCCAATCGCACGGCGTCATCGCGGCGCGCCATCCTGGCCCATTATCGCCGCGGCGACATCCCCCTGGGCGAAAACCGCCGCCAGCGCCTCTCGGCGCACAACGCCGCCCGCCTCACGCCCCTGGAAAAAGAGATTCTGGGGAGCCCATGATGGACGCAATCGCCCTTGACCTGACGCCGGAAGAACACTTTCTCTACGCCCTGGCGCGCAACTGGCGCACACCGCAACTGCCAGCCGACGCCGAGAGCCTGGATTGGGCGCGCATCGTCAGCGCGGCGCGCCACAACCGTATGCAGACTATGCTTCAGCAGTGGCTGTTGGCCCTGGACATGGAGCGACTGCTGCCCGACGACGCCCGCCAGGCGCTGTGGGCCGACGCCGAACGATTGCGGCGCAACGCAGTGATGATGGGCGACGCGCTGGCGCGTTATCTACACCTGGCCCACACCCGCGGCGTCCAAAGCGTGGTGCTCAAGGGTCTCGACCTGAGCATCAACGTCTACGGACATCCAGCCATGCGCCCCGGCGCCGACATTGACATCCTGGTGCGGCGCAGCCAGGTGCACGACAGCATCGCTGCGTTGGAAGAGATGGGGCTGGGCATGTTCTGGCCCAACCTGATGGCCGACGCCTACGTGGAGCGCCATCATCTGCATCTGCAACGCTGCACACCGGACCTCAAGCTCTGGTTCGAGGTGCATTGGGCGCTGGATCACCCCTACTCGCTGCTCACAGTGGATTATGAGGGCATGATCGATCGGGCTACACCCGGCCAGTTGTTGGGCGCGCCCGTCGCCGAACTGAGTCTGGCCGACCGTCTGCTGGCGCTGACCATCCACCTGGTCAAACACGCGGTCTATCTGCCCAGCATCCTGGAGCACCCCCAACTGGCGCGCATCGTTTTGGCCGACGGCATGTTGGTCTATTACTTGGATGTGGCCGAACTCATCACCCAGAACACAGAGGAAATGGACTGGCCGCTGACCCTGACCCTGGCGCGCGAGTGGGGCGTGCGCGAGGCGCTGGGTGCAACGCTGACCGTCTGCCGCAACTTCCTGGCCGCGCCCATCCCCGAACGGGTGCTCGCCGCGCTGCCTGTGACCGGCGCATCGGGCGTCACCCGCCTGGTGCATGAGAAGATGGCCGGATACGAATTGGCGACCTACACGGACGGTGAGCGCAACCGCCTGTGGGATTTCCTGGTCATCACCAATGGCGCGTTCATCCTGCGGCCCATCCGCTTTCTGGACGCGGCGGCCTACATCGCGCCTGATCGCGACTTTCTGGAACGACGCTACGGCGACGCCTCATCGGCGACGGCGCGTTTTCACGCCGGCCTGGCCCTGTGGCAATATGGCCGGGCCGGGTTGGACACGGCCTACTACATGTGGGATCGCTACCGCCGCCTGCGTGCGCTCAACCAGAGCGCGTCGATCTTCAACCGTTTGGACGGCGAGGGATGAGGAGCGTTGCTCGCCAGACGCTGCTGCTCTTTTTTGTCGATGGGTTGACCAACCTGGCCGATTACGGCTATCATGTTTTTCTGGGGCGCACACTCTCGCCGGCGGATTTCGCCGCGGCGCAGACCATCAACGCAACGCTGCTGGTGGTTGTCACTGCCTGCGGCGTGATGCAGCCCGTGCTGGCGCGGCTCACGGCAGACGAACGCACGCCGCCCTCGGTGCAGGCCGGCGCGTTCCAGGCCTACTTCCGCGGGTCGGCGTGGGTGGGTGCGGGATTGGCCGCGCTGCTCTGGCTGCTGCGCGAGCGCATCGCCGGCTGGCTGAATGTGCCCACGCCGGCCGTGGCGCTGGTGATCGTCATGCCGCTGCTCTCGCTGCTGCGCCCCCTGGCCGCTGGCGTTCTCCAGGGACAGGAGCGCCTGGCCGCCTTTGGTCTCACCCGTAGCAGCTTCGCTTTCACCCGACTGGTTGCGGCCGGCCTGCTGGTGGGCGCCGGCAGGGGTCTGACTGGGGCCGTCGCCAGTCAGCCTATCGCCGGTCTCGTTGCACTGTTGATTGGTCTGATGTTGTTGGGCAGCGAAATCTGGCGACCTGCGCCGCCGCCGGGCATGTTGGCCGCGGGTCTGCGTCTGTCGGCCGCGGCCTTCGTCGCCTACAGCGCCTTCATGCTCATGCAGAGCATCGATCTGGTGTGGGTGAATCGCAGCCTGCCGCCGCCGGTCGCGGCGGAATACGCCGCCGCGGTTTTGCTGCGGCGCATGGCAGCCCTGGCGCCCGGCGCAGTGGCGGTCGCCTTTTTTCCCCTGGCCGCAGCGTCTATCAGCCGCGGCCAGCCGCCCGACCGCCTGCTGTTCCAGGCCATGAGCGCGGTCGGCCTGGCGGTGTTGGCCGTCACCGCGCTCTTCGCTGTGTTCGGTCAGGAAATCGTGGGCTTCTTCTTTGGCGGCGCCTATCCTGACGCGGCCGGCCTGCTGGGCTGGATGGGGCTGGGCATGATAGGGCTGAGCATGACGGCGCTGTGGATGAATCTTTTCCTGGCCGACCGACCGTGGTTTTTTGTCGGCCTGCTGGTCGTTGCGGCGATTGCCCAGGCGGCTGCATTGAAGAGCCGGGCCGCATCGCCGGTGGACGCGGCGCAGATTTTCTGCATCGCCGGCTGGTGCGCAGCGGTGGGGGGACTCCTGCTCTACCTGTTCTGGCTGCGCCCGGGGTTGGTCACGATGCGCCAGAGAGAATGATCTCGGCTCGATCTCAAACGTCAACTTCGAGCGACGACATTCATCAATACGCAACCGGCGCCGAATGAGTCATAGGGTGTGGGAAGATAATAGACTTTATTTGGCTCAAACGGGTATATTTCGTCTTCACTTTCGATCTCCTCGGCAAGAATCCGAATGAGACGTTACAATCCGCGCATGATTGATATTGTACTACAGGCTGGATCTATTGTGCATATATGAGACGGGCGGCGCGTGATGCCTCTCTGGAACACCTATCTCCAGCTCGAACCCGAGCTCGAAGACGCCTGGAACCGGCGGCGCAACGCGCCGTGCTATGAACGCCGCTTCATGGTCAACGGCATGCCTGTGCTCCTGACCGGCAACGACGCCTCTGCGCTGGCCGTGGCCGAGGCCGTGGAGCCGCTCTACTCGCGGGCGCAGGAGATCGCCGCTCCACCCTTTGTCATCCACCTGGTGACGGCTGACCTGCCCCACGCCGGCGCGCCGCCCCACGACCTTATCGACCATGTGCAGTACAGCGCGCACGGGCCGTGGATGGCCTTGCAGTTGGGGCGCTGGGGCCACTGTCACAGCGACCATGCCGTCGGCCTTTGCCGCGCCGTGCTGGATCGCTCCCTGGCCGGCCGCCCCAACCTGGTGGTGCAGTGCATGATGAACACCGTGCTCACCAACATGCTGCAGCAGCGGGGGGTGTCCATGCTTCACGCCACCGGGCTGGCGCGGGACAATCATGTACTGCTGCTCATCGCGCCCCACAACAGCGGCAAATCCACCACCGCGCTGCGCCTGGTCATGCACGGCTGGCGGCTGCTGGCCGATAGCCAGGTCTACAGCCGGCGCGAGGGCGAGCGCCTGGATCTGACCGGCTTTCCTGTGGGGCGCATCAAACTGCGCAACGACATGACGCGCGAGTTTCCTCAACTGGCGTCCCTGCTCACGCCGGAACGGGTGCGCAGCGAGACCAAGCACGCGGTGGACCTGCGCCGGGTAGACCCGGCCCTGGTCTGCCAGGAGGCCATCGCGCCGGAGCGGATCGACCTGTGTCTGCTGACCAGGAGCCACAGCCGGCGCACCGACGTCGCGCCGGCCCAGCGCGACGAAGTGGAGCGGGCGCTGGTGCGCAACAGCCTGCACGTCAATCCAGCCAATGTGTGGGCGGCCAATCTGGCGACGCTGGAGGCGCTGCTCGACCGGGCGCGTCTGCACCATCTGGCCGTTGGTACAGACGCCGGCGAGATTGCCGCCGCAGTGGATCGCCTGACGGAGCAGCCGTGAACGCGACAAACGCCAGGCGCTGGCTGTGGGCGCGGCGGGGCGGTCTGGCTGCCCTGCTGGTTGCAATTGGCGTCTTTCTCCTCACCTTCAACGACCGGGTCTGGTACACCGATTCGGACCCACAACCGGCCCTGTTGGTCTCCCAGGCCATCCTGGAACACGGCGACATCACCCTCGACCCCTACCTGGAGATCTCACGCATGGCCTGGAGCAGCGACAAGTTCATCCGCCAGGATGGGCATGTCTACTATTACTTTCCCCTGGGCACGTCGCTCCTCTCTTTGCCCGTGGTGTGGGTCGCCAACCGCCTGGGATGGGACATGGCCCAGCTCGGTCACAATTACGCAGTGCAGAATTTACTCTCCGCGCTGGTCTGCGCCGCGGTCGTGCTGCTCATCTACGGGCTGAGCCGCCGCGTCCTGCCGCCCCTGGCCAGCCTGCTCATCGCCGCGTTGGTGACGTTGGGCAGCGGCCTGGTGAGCACGTTGGGTTCGGCGTTGTGGAGTTTCGACTACACCGTGCTGGCCATGTTGGGCGTGTTGTGGCTGCTGCTAACGCCGACCCGTGGGCCGGCCGGCGAGCATTGGCAGGGCGTCGGCGTGGGCGTCCTGCTCTTCACAGCCTATCTCTGCCGCCCGACCGCGGCCGTCTTCATCCTCTGCGTCCTGGTCTACCTGTTGCTGGCGCGGCGTCCGCTCTTCAGGCCGGCCTGCCTGAGCGCGGCGAGCCTGTTGGGCCTCTATCTCGCCGTCAACTGGGTCAGGTTCGGCGCGCTCACTCCCGCCTACTACACGCTGGATCGCTTCGCCGCGCACTCGGTCCCCTTCTGGCGCGGCCTCTATGGACACTTTCTCAGCCCCTCGCGCGGGCTGCTGGTCTTCAGCCCCATGCTGGCGTTGCCATTGCTGGCCGCCGTGGTCTTCTTTCCTCACCTGCGCCGGCAGCCGCTCTTCTGGCTTGCGATTGCCTGGTTTGGGCTGCACCTGGTCGTGGTCTCGCGCTCGACCCGCTGGTGGGGAAGCTGGTCCTTTGGCCCGCGCGTGCTGGTGGACGCACTGCCCGCCCTGGTCTTGCTGACTGTGCTGGCCTGGCAGACGGCGCGGGAAAAGCTGAGCAGCCGACGCTGGCTGGCCGGCATCTTCATCGGCCTGAGCATTCCAGCCATTGCCATCCACAGCGGCCAGGGGCTCTTCAACCTCTACACCAAGTTGTGGAACGGCGGCCTGCCGCCCAATATCGACGCGGCCAACGAGCTGCTCTTCGACTGGCGTACTCCCCAATGGCTGGCGAACGAAGTCATGCTGTGCAGCCGCAACGCAGAATACAGCGCCGAACAGCTGGCGACCAGCGACGACCGCCGCCCCTATCGCTTATTCGACGTGGTGTGGACGCAAAGCCGCCGGCCCAAACCGCCCTACCCCGTGACCTACGTAGGCATGACCAACCCCAACGTGGAAGGACGCTGGGTCGCCTGCCCCCAGGCGGAGTTGGTCGTGCGTCTGGCCCAGGTGGACGCGACGCGCCCCTATCGCCTACGCCTTAGCGGGCGCGCCTGGGGCGAGGAGATGGACGTGGGCGTGGAGGTAAATGGGAATGAAGCGGGCAAGGTGACCTTCAAGCCGGGCAAACCCCAAAGCAGGGAGCTGCTCCTGCCACCCGGCGCGCTCATGGGTGACGCCATCAATCGCATCACCCTGCGCACGGAGCAGCCGCTGACGCCGACTCCCTTCGGCCCCTATCTGCCGGGCTGGCAGCTGGTGAACTGGCGATTGGGCTGACACATTCAGAATTATCAATTGACAATTGATAATTCTGAATTGCTAATTGTCTTCCTCCACGGTGACAGCGGCTGAGGCCACGGCCCAGGCGACGACGAACCAAACGCCGCCGCCAATCAGCAGCGCCATGAAGATGCTGGCCGGCTGCATGGGCACAGCGCCGCGGGCAATGCCGATGACGGTGAGGGTCAACCCCAGCAGGGCAAAAAAGAGACCGATCTTGATGGGTGTTGAGAGTCGTGACATGCGGATAAGTAAATTGTAAATGATGAATCGAAAATGGTGAACGGAAGGCGGCTTCGCCGCCCGCATCACAATCCAGCGGAGCGCAGATTCCGTCAACGCAGTAACAGTACAGCAAATCCGCCCGCCGAATGGGGTTGCGGAAAATGGGCGACGCATTCGCCTATGCCATACTTTGGCTCAATTCCTCCCAGACCTGCAACCCCGCCCGGCAAGCCCAAAGAGCCGGCCAATCCATGGGGCGAGTGCAGCGCCTGCGCCAATCACATCTGTTTTGCCAGGCGATAGACCATGACCCAGGCGCTCACGGCCTCCTGCTGCTGTCCATTCTGCAAGAGGATATGCCCCATTCAGTCTATCACCGGCATAGGTCATCGGCAAAGAGAAGCCCAGACTGGGTGTAATTCCAGTTCGGGGTATAACGTCCCCAACGTAAAGTAGACCCGCCCACGACTCTGCGAGTTTCAAATATGGAGCGTTGCGGGTAGAATGCAAGAAAGTGTAGGTCATATCTCTTGCATCATCATCACCCACGGAGCCACCCATGAACGGCGCAGAAATGCTCATTCGCACCGCCCTGGCCGCCGGCGTCGAAGTCTGTTTCGCCAACCCGGGCACCACAGAGATGCCCCTGGTCGCGGCCTGCGACCACAACCCGGCTATGCGTAGTGTGCTCGGTCTCTTCGAGGGCGTCTGCACCGGCGCGGCCGACGGCTATGCCCGCATGGCCGACAAACCGGCCCTGACCATGCTGCACTTAGGGCCGGGGCTGGCCAATGGCCTGGCCAATCTACACAACGCACGCCGCGCCCGTTCGCCCGTGGTCAACGTCGTGGGCGAGCACGCCTCATGGCACGTCGCCAATGACCCGCCCCTCAACAGCGACATCGTCGGTCTGGCGCAAACTGTATCGGGCTGGGTGCGCACCTGCACGGCCACGGCCAGCATGGGCCAGGACATGGCCGACGCTATTGCGGCCGCAACCCAAGGACAGGTCGCCACCCTCATCGTCCCCAACGATTATCAGCTGGCCCAGGTCGACCCGTCGTATCCTTTGCCAACGCCGACGCTCCCCCAATTATTTCCTTTCGATGAGCCTGCCGTGGCTGTCGCCGTAGAAACTATTCGCCGCTACACGAAAACTGCGCTGGTTTTGGGCGGACGTTCTTTGCGCGCTGAGGGACTACACGCAGCACGCCGGGTGCAGGCTGCCACCGGCTGCGACCTCCTGTGCGAGAGCTTCCCCAGCCGCCTGGAATGGGGCGCCGGCCTGCCCAACCCGACGCGCATCCCCTATTTCCCCGAACAGTCACTGCCCCTCATGAGCCGCTATCAGGCCTTCGTGCTGGTGGATGCACCCGAACCGGTGGTCTTCTTTGGCTATCCCGGTCTGCCCGGCCGTCTGATCCAGCCGGGTCAGGCTGTCGTTCATTTGAGCGGTGCGGGGCAGGACCCGGTGGAGGCGCTCGACGCTCTGGCCGAGGCGCTCCATGCGCCGGCAGCGCCGCCGGCTGCGCCAACGCCCCCGCGCCCCACCCTGCCCCGGGGACGCATCTCGCCAGAAAACGCCATCGCAACGCTGGCCGCCCTGCAGCCGGAAAACGCCATCATCGTCAACGAGGGCGTCACCACCGGGCGCGCTTACCCGGCCCTGGCCGCCAGCGCGCCGCCCCACACCCAGGTGATGGTCACAGGCGGCGCCATCGGCTTTGGCATTCCCTGTGCGGTGGGCGCAGCCCTGGCTTGCCCCGACCGCCCGGTCATCAACCTGCAAGCCGATGGCAGCGCCATGTACACCCTGCAAGGGCTGTGGACCCAGGCGCGGGAGCGGCTGCACGTGATCACGCTGCTGTGCGCCAACCACAAGTATCAGATTCTGGAGACAGAGTTGGCGCGAGCGGGCATTCCTGCAGGGGCCGCCGCGACCAGCCTGACCAGTCTGGAGAGGCCGCCCATCAACTGGGTGGCGCTGGCGCGCGGCATGGGCGTGGACGCCATCGCCGTCCTGGATGCTGAGGACCTGGTCGAACGGCTGACCGCTGCGCTTGCGGAGCCGCGCCGCCCCCACTTGATCGAGCTGGCGTTTCCGTGAGGCCGAGGTGTGCGCTATCTGGCTTCCGCCTGAAGTTGGGCGCTGCGGCTGGCGATCCTTCCAGCAGTTGAGGGGTAACCAACTACCGAGCTACGGAGAGTCGATAATCGGTTTTGAGGCCCATCCATCGTTCAGTGAAGTGCCAAGCGCGGAAGCAATCCGCAGTGCGGTTTCAGTCTGCGGTTTCCCTTCGGCGCTCCGTAATTCAGGCTGCGTAACGCCCATAGGTCTTGCTCATCGCTTGCGTTGCGGATGATCGCCCTTATCCTGAAAAATGCGTTGACCACTTCAGGCGGATAGTAAGGCGGCAATAGATAGACCAGGCGGTTTCAAGTCAAGATAATTGGGTGAGAGAACAAAAAAACCCGATGATGGTTCATCATCAGGCTTCTTGGCTCCCCGGGGAAGACTCGAACTTCCAACCATCCGGTTAACAGCCGGACGCTCTGCCGATTGAGCTACCGAGGAATGTGGTCAATTTGAGTCAAGTATACCGACGAGATGGTCTGCTGTCAAATCTGCAGGCTGGCGGGGTCTACTTCACAGCGGGGACAAAAAGTAGCCCGGCGACTTCTGCTCGCCAGGTAAACAATTTATATGTCATGAGTGACTCGTGACTTGTGATGGTCGGCGATGTGATCAGTATGTCCCTGCCTCGATCTGAATATCAAAGAGGCGGCTCGGTGTTGCGCCAGCTACATCAGCAAGCGGTTCCAGCGTCTTCCCGTCGTAGACGACAGCAGCGACCGTGAAGCGGCCCGGTTGAGTCGCCGGTGGGATGAAAAGACCCAGGCGGTCGCTTCCCGTCAGCGGACGATCGAACGCGGCGATGCTCTCCCCGTCTGCGTTGAGCAGCCGATAGGAAACCTTGAGATCGCTGGGAACGGGAAGCCGCCACGAGGTTTCCAATGGCAGCACTTGACCAGGCGCGACGGTTGCCTGACTACGCACAGCGGTGAGCGCCAGACCCGGCCATTCGGCCTGCAAATCCATGGTTTGCAGCTCTTCCCGCGGCCAGCCATAGATGTCCAGCCCGGCAAAATCACTGCCGACGGCATAGGCGTGATAGGCGTGCTCGTTCAGCCAGGGGAGCCAACGGTCAGACGATGGATCAGTTACGACGAAGAGGGCATCTCCACCTGCCGCGATACGGGGAAAGAGTGACTCTGGCGGCTCCGCTATGTTTGTCTCTACATAGACGCGTCCACTCTGTCCGCCGTGCAGTCCAGTCCAAAAAGCCAGAGCGTCGTTGGCAAAGATGAGCGATGCGTGCTCGCTCCAGCCGTTGCGAATCGCGTGCGCCGCCGCTTCTGTGGAGGCGAGCAGTTCGGTCATCATCTGAGGATAGCCAAAGGGCGGTGCAGTGCGACCAAAGAGAAAGACCGTCTCGCCATTGGGCAGCGTGTAGCTTTCCACTACGTGATAGAGTGCATGAAACAGCCCATTCCCCTGAAGAATCTCCTGAATGAGATGATGCGCAGAGCCTTCCACGTCCCGGTTGTCGCCGTCTTTGACCAACACCCACTCCGACGTGAGAAGGTCATACCAGGGATTGTCACGATCTTCGGTGATGTCCTTGATGCGCACGTTGCGACCTTGTAGCAAGATTTCTGCACGCAGCGCGCCGCGATGGAGCGAGGGGATGTTGACCAGCATAGCGAGGAACTGGCGGTCGCTTGCGTCGGCGGTGATCCGCTCCAACACTGCGTCGCCGATGGCATAACCGGCGTCGGTTGAGCCGCTGGCCGGCTGCACCAAGTAGCTCGAACGCACCCACAGCGGCTCACTCGCCAGGTAGAGGCCGAAAAACCCGTCGAAGGTGAACAGACACCATTGGGCCGCCAAGACGACCAGCCAGACGCCGCCCATCCCAACACGCAACGGCTTTGGGTACTGACGCAGCCCGATGGTTGCCAGCACCGCTGCAGAGGGAAGCAGCGGCGCCAGATTGCGGGCGTTTGCCTGAGAGATCACAAAGAGTACACTCAATGCGCCGGCTGCGCTGAGCCACAATGGCGTGGCGGCTGGCTGAAGGCTACGGCGCTTGAGCCAACCCCAGAGCCAGGGCGCCAGTGCGACAGGGACGACAAGCCAGAAAGCAAGGGGACCTAGATGCTCCCAATAGATGTAGCGAACGTAGCGCCAATAGTTTAGCCAATTGAGCGGATGCGCTCCAGCCGCCCCGCGCTCTTCGTCGATCGCCAGGAGACGCCAGCCAAAATCGGCGTTGGGCAGATACCACAGACCCGCGACGGCAATGGCAAGCAGGCCGGCTGTGCACAGATTGCTGCCCGGCGACGATGGGCGAAATAGACCCAAAAGCAGAAGCGAGCCGATAAGCCACCAACCCAAGAACTGCCATTGCCAGGGGACGCTCCCGATCATCAGGTCGCGATTCGGCCAGACCCAGAACAATGCCAGCGCTGCGCCAATGCCTGCGGCCAGCATCACTTGTCGCCAGTCGAGACGAAAGGCGCGCATGTTGACCCAGAGGGAGCGCAAAACGCCGCCCCGCCACAGAAACCAGGCCAGGGGCAAGACGACATAGATGGGCATAGTCCACTTCACAAGCAGACCGACGCCCAGGCTTGCGCCCCACGCGAACGACCAGCCCCGGTGCGCAAAGTCACGTGCACGATAGAGAGCCAACAGATTCAATGCCACCAGCGCAGTCAACAGCATCTCTGTATAGAGCAGCCGCGACATGGCGGTCATCATGGGCAGGAAAGAAACCAGGAGGGCGCTGAAGAGGCCAACGCCGGGAGACGCCACATGCGCGCCCAGGCCATAGATGATGAAAATGACCACGACCAGCAGCAGCACGTTGACAAACTGCGCTGCATCGGCGCTCCGCCCGAAGAACGCGTAGAACGGCTGGATCGCCAGAAAGAGCCCAGGCGGACGGTAGGGATCATAGGTGAAAGCCTGATACAATCCCTGGAGAGAGAGGTTGAAGAATTGCGCGTATTCCAGGCTGGTCAGGAGATACTTACTGGCATCGTGACCGATCTGGATGGTATTGCTCCACAACCAAACGCCGGCGCCCGCCAGGTGAAACGCAGCGATGACGCACAGAGCCGCCCCAATCATCCAACGCCGCGCGTGGGGATGAGCGGCCAGCGGACGCATATCAGAATGAGATGACATTTGGAATACGCAGAAAAGTCGCAGGCCGACTCAGGCCAGAAAATCGCGCAACTTGCGACTGCGCAAGGGGTGGCGCAGCTTGCGCAGCGCCTTTGCTTCAATCTGGCGCACGCGCTCGCGGGTGACATTGAACTCTTTACCCACATCCTCCAGGGTGCGAGGAATGCCGTCCTCCAGCCCGAAACGCATGATCAACACCCGGCGCTCACGTTCGTTCAGCCCATCGAGGATTTCGCTCATCTGTTCGCGCAGCATACGGCGGGTGGCAGAATCTGCCGGGCCTGGCAGGCTGTCGTCTTCGATGAAGTCGGCCAAAGAACTGGTCTCTTCATTGCCCACGGGCGTCTCCAGGCTGAGGGGTTCCTGGCTCAAACGCTGAATGCGCCGTACTTTGGCGGACGCCCGCTCCAAACGATGCTCCACATCCCGATCCAGACGGCCATCATTGGTCAAGGCATCGCGCACCTGTTCGACGTCATTCGGCTCTAGAAACTCCATCTCCAGCGCCAGCTCTTCATAGGATGGCTCGCGCCCCAACTCCTGCTGCAAACGGCGATGGGCGCGAGTTTGGCGGTTAATGGTCTCCACCATGTGAACCGGGATGCGAATGGTGCGCGCCTGATCGGCGATGGCGCGACTGATGGCCTGACGAATCCACCAGGTGGCGTAGGTGCTAAACTTGTAGCCCAATGTATGATCGAACTTGTCCACAGCGCGCAGCAGACCCAGGTTGCCCTCCTGAATCAGGTCAAGGAAGTTGAGGCCACGACCGATATAGCGTTTTGCCACGCTCACGACCAGACGCAGGTTGCTTTGGGCAAGGCGGTTATGGGCTTGTCGCCCCTGCATCACCTTGAGTTCAAGCTCATCACGCTCATCCAGGTCGATCACATCGCCCGATTCGAGGGCCTCCGTGGCCGCCTCACCTTCATGGATGCGGCGCGCCAGTTCCAGTTCTTCTTCGGCGGTGAGCAACGCATGGCGCCCGATGTCGCTCAGGTACATGCGCACTGGGTCCAGGCTCTGTCCCAGCTCCGGGACATCCTCGATGAGCTTCTCGATGGGCAGGCTCTTTTCCCGCTCGATCTCTTCTTCCAGCTTGGTATCGCGCTCGATCCGCGGGATCGGCGCTGAATCTTCGTCTTCCTCCGCGGATTCAGGCATGTCGGCAAAAACATCCTCTTCCGGCGGTTTCTCTCCCAGATGAATGTACTCATCCAGTTCGCTTTCAGGAGGGGCGACAGCGCCTCCAATGGGCCGAATGGTCGGGCCATTTGCTTGCATCGTTGCGGGTTCTGGCAGATTTCTGCGTGGTCTTGCCATTGCTCTTCCTGTTGTTCATCCTAAACTGCGGTTGCTTTGGAACCAGGAGTTTTCACAGTTCAAAAACTCCTGGTTCCAAACAGAGCGAAGTATAATCGTCAAGATAGTCTCATGCAGGCAGGATCATTTTACGAGCGACCTCGCCCTGATGTTGCACCTATGCCGCAGGCCCGGCATATGAAACTGGCCGTGCGAAGGGCGTCAGGGTTGATACATCGTCCATCACTTGGGCTACGACTGCTTCACCGATCTCTCATGCGGCTGCATTTGCAGGGCAGACGTGGACTGACGCCAGCCAGCTCCCCGATGATTTTCGCGGAGTTTGAGCGGCTGAAGGCGATCCAGGTCTCGCTGGATGCGGCCATAAACGCTGCCCAGGCTGCGTGCAACATCCAGGTCGCCGTTGCGTTGGGCTTCGTCGATCCCAGCACGCACTGCGCTACTTTCGGTTTTCAGGTGCTGCAACCGCAAATGCACAATGTCTTTGATCAGCCCTTCATGCAACTCGGCCTCGCTTAATAGGGGAAGCTGGGTCCCATAGGCGGCCAGCTTGGCGAGCTTGGCATTGAGTGAATGCTCCAACGACTCCTGGAAGATCTCCCAATCCCAGGGTTCGTCGCTGTTCATATAGCGACTGAGTGCGCGGAAAATCTCTCGGTTTTCGGTGTGCTGCATATCATCATTGCAGAGTTGGCCGATCTGCAACGCATCGGGCGCCTGCGATAGCCACATCAACAGATCAGGGTTGCGGAGCAGCATAGCCAAGAGATGTTCCTCTTGGTCCACAAACGTCTGGGCAATGGCCTGCTGCGCCAATGTAGTGGGTGAATCGCCCCCACTGGCAGACCCTTCTTGGTCTGCAATACCGGTCTGCCGCTGGTGATTGGCACGCCGCTCACCCTGAATCGGCGACAGACGAGATGTGCGTTGGGCTGCCGACACACGGCCCTCGATGAGCAGTTCGTCAATCTGCACCAGGCGGCTCAACTGGTGAATATAATGGCGACGCTCCACTTCATCGCCCAATTCGGCAATGAGAGGGGTCAGCTCGCTGACCGCTATTGCCTTGCCGGCCGCGCCTGTCAGGTCGGAACGCCCGGCAACCACGCCAAAGTAGAAGTCAACCAGCGGCGTCGCCTGCTCCACCAACCTCCGCCAATCCTCCGGATTGCGGCGGATGACATCATCTGGGTCCATGCCAGAAGGCATGGAGATGATGGTGAGGTTCGCAGTGAGACGGTCGGCAAGCTGGAGTCGTCCACCAGGTTGCACCGTCGGCTTACTGACACGACTCAAGGCCATACGCGCCTGATTGAGACCGCGGATCGTGGCCGCCTGCCCTGCCGCATCTGCATCCAGCGCCAATACGAAATTGCTGGTGTAACGTTGAAGCTGCTGCAACTGCTCAGCGGTGAGGGCAGTGCCCATACAGGCTACAACATTGCCAAACCCGTGTTGGTGGGCTGCAATGACATCCATGTATCCTTCAACGACCACAACCCGATTTGCAGTGCGAATTGCCTGATGGGCCAGGTCGATGCCGTAGACAACATGCGATTTGTGAAAGAGAGCCGTCTCGGCAGTATTGAGATACTTCGGCTGGGTGTCATCCAGCACGCGACCGCCAAACCCAATTGTGCGTCCCTGGCGGTCGCGGATCGGGATCATCACTCGATTACGAAACGCATCATAGACAGCGCCGCGTTCTTCGTGATGTTTGAGCAGACCCGCCGCCAACTGCTGCTCGATTGGGTGACCGCGCACGCTGAGGAAATCCCGCAGACTGTGCCAGCTTTCCAGAGCGAAGCCGAGTTGGAATTGCTGAATCGTCACGGCATCCACCCCACGTCGTGCAAGATAATCACGCGCAACTTGGGCCGCAGGATGATGGAGCAAGACTTCATGAAAGTAACGAGCAGCCGCGTCATTGACATCGAGGAGCGTTCCTCGCTGAGATCGGTCCGGGTCGGAGGCTCGATCATCCAGTGAAACGCCTGTCTCTTTGGCCAGAAATTCCAGCGCCTCGCGAAATTCTAGATTCTCCTTGCGCATGAGGAACGAGAAAACATCGCCGCCCGTGCTGCAAGCGCCAAAGCAATGCCAAGTGCCGGTGTGGGGAAAGACCACAAAACTCGGCGTGCGCTCCTGGTGAAAAGGGCACGGGCCTTTGTAGATGCCGCCGGTTCGTTTGAGTTGGGTGTAGCGCGAAATCAAATCGACGATGTCTGCACGCGCTTTGATTTCATCAATCACGCTCATGAGATAGACCCTCCTCCCAACAGTTGCATCCGGCGTGGAGAATCTTGGTGGGCGATCCGCAAGCCATTATACCACTGCACGGTGGGGTGTCAAAGGCGTGGGGAGATTGGGTTGCATCGGAAATGACGAATCCAAAGGATGCGAGGTCAGTTTCCTTGCTGCAGGAATTGAAGGCCAAGATAGCCGATAATGCCCAGCGTAATGTTATAGGTGGCGTGCAGGAGCATTGCAGTTGTTGTATTGTGGCGGATGCGCACCCACCCCAGCACCAGCCCAAGGAGAAAGACGACCACGGTGGAAAAGGTGATCCCGTAATTACTGTGGACGAGAGCAAAGAGAAGCGCCGTCAGCAGCAGGCCAAAACGAGGCTGCGCCGCGCCCCGGAACACGGCTTCTTCGCCCAAAGCAGCAGCCACCCCCAGAGTGAAAATGCCGAAGGGCGAACCAAAGAGCGGACCCAAAAGCTGCTCTGTGAGTTTCTCCACATCGGGGTCGGCGCCAAACCCGAACACTCCGGCCAATAGCTCCAATACCAAAACCACACCCACCATCCCCACACCGCCCGCCAGGCCGATGATGATCTCTCGCACACTGGGTGGAACAATCGCCAGTCGTTGCATTGTTTGGCTGAATCGGCGACGGAGCGGCCAGCCCACGCCAACGACCGCAGCGGCGAAGGTCAGCAATTGTTGCAGCCACAACGCCGCCGTCGACGTAGCGGGGGCGCCTTCTTGTGATTCAGCTTCAGCGATCAGAGTGGAAAGGTTTTCCAGGCCAATGCCCAGCGTAATCGTCAGGTTGATGATGATGAGCATGCTCAGCGAAAGCGCCACCGCGTGAACGACGCTGCCGGAATCGATGGGAATCAGGGAAGCCAGCCAGCGGCGCGTAGAGGGAAGCAGAATGAGCAGTCCAACCAGCGCGGGTGCGATCAGGCCGAGGGATAGGAGCCAGGGCGCAGAGAGCGCCGATGGCAATTCATCTGCAATTGTTGGCGGCGCAAGGGGCGTCGACAAAAACGCTGCAAAACTCAAGCCGGCGCACAAGCTCACCAAATAGACGCCAACTGGCCCGGCATAGGCCATAAACTGCACTGCTTCGAAAGGCTCGTTGCGTTCTTTGCGCCATTCAGCCAGGTTCGCCAGAAAAAGAACGAGCAAAAGGGGAGCAAAAACAACCAGTAGACCCGATAATTCGTCCATTGCGTCCAAATCTAGTCATATGTGCTGCGGCGCATGGTCGCCGCCAGGCATATTCGGTGCTACGCCATGTAGACAACAGTTAAGACATGATACCCTGTCGTCAGTTGTCGTGCAACTTGACAAATTTCGTTGGGCGTGTAGAGTTGTGCATCACAATCCGATGATTAAAGTCAGTATACTCCCTGGGAGGGCGTCAATGCCACGAGAGAAACCTGTTCGCGCTGATGCGGTGGGCTTGAGCACGGACTCAGCCCAAAGCCTGCAACGCGTCCACACGTCGCGTAGGAAGCGCGATGAGGCATGGAAGCCCGACGCCGCGCCGTCACAGACGCCGCCGGCCGCACCAATTGCCGTGGCGCAGATGTCATCTGCAGCTGAGGGGGGTGCGACCAACGGCCACCCTCCTCAGCGCGCCAAAACGCCCGACGTCATCGCGCCGCCACGCCTCATCTATTCGTCGCCGAACGATCTTGCCACTCTCTCGCTCGATGTTTTGAGTAGCTCGGAAGAGGTCTACAATTATGAATTGGCCTGGCTGGATTTCAACTGGCGCGTGTTGAATGAAGCGCTGGACGCTCGCACGCCCTTGCTTGAGCGTCTCAGATTTATCGCAATCACTGCCAGCAATCTTGATGAGTTCTTCAGCAAGCGCGTTGGTGGACTCAAACGCCAGGTCGCCGCTGGCATGGCGAACCTCACTCT
Organism: uncultured Caldilineaceae bacterium; assembly: GCA_964560495.1. Taxonomy (GTDB): domain Bacteria; phylum Chloroflexota; class Anaerolineae; order Caldilineales; family Caldilineaceae; genus UBA5069. The sequence goes on along the minus strand of CAZLMM010000036.1, from coordinate 25,211 downwards.
GGAAGGGTGGACGCCCGCGCAAAAACTGGCGCTCATCTCTGAAGCCGTGCGCCCCATGATCGACGCGCATTCCAATTGTCTGATGGACAGCATCCTGCCCGCCCTGGCGGAACACGGTCTGCGGCTGCTCGATTATCAAGAACTGACCCCTGCCCAGCGAGAACGCATCGACCAGTATTTCATGCGCGAAGTCCATCCAATTTTGACGCCCCTCGCCGTCGACCCGGGTCATCCTTTCCCGTTCATCAGCAACCTGAGCCTGAGCCTGGGCGTTCAGTTGCGCAACCCTGTGACAGGTGAGATGCACTTCTCCCGCGTCAAAGTGCCACCCAATCGCCCGCGCTGGGTGGCCCTTGACAACCCGCTGCACTTTGTTCCTTTGGGGCAGGTGATCATCAACAACTTGTACAAACTCTACCCCGGCATGGAGATCATTCATGCCTACGCCTTCCGCGTCACGCGCAACGCCGACATCGCTCGCACGGAAGAGGAGGCTGAGGACCTCCTGGACATGATCAGCGAAGAGTTGCGCGAACGGCGCTTTGCGCCCGTAGTGCGGCTCGAAGTCGACCACGAGATGCCCCAATCGATGATCGAATTCTTGATGATGGAGTTGGAGCTGGACTCAACTGATGTCTACCGCGTGCGTGGACCGTTGCGCCAGACTGATTTCTTCACATTGGCGGATCTCAATCTGCCCCATCTCAAATATGCGCCGTGGAACCCCCTCACGCCGCCTCGCTTTGCCGGCTTCGACAAAGGCTCACGTCCGGCTGACCTTTTCGCGTCCATCCGCCAAGGTGACATTTTGGTGCATCATCCGTATCAAAGTTTTGCTGCCAGTACGCAACTTTTTATCGAGACGGCAGCCCGCGACCCGCAGGTCCTCGCCATCAAGCAGACGCTCTATCGCACCAGCTCAGACTCGCCGATTGTGGCGGCATTGATCAATGCCGCAGAACGCGGTAAGCAAGTGGCCGTGCTCGTGGAGGTGAAAGCGCGCTTCGACGAGGAGAAGAATATCGTGTGGGCGCGCAAGCTGGAAGATGCAGGATGTCATGTGGCCTACGGTCTGGTCGGTCTGAAGACCCACTGTAAGGTGTCCTTGGTCATCCGCGAAGAGGAGGATGGGCTACGCACCTACTATCACATCGGCACAGGCAACTACAACCCCAAGACCGCCACGCTCTACACAGACCTGGGGCTTTTCAGTTGCCAGCCCGAGATTGGCGCCGACCTGATGGATTTGTTCAACTACCTCACTGGTTACAGCCGCCAGACGCAATATCGAAAACTGTTGATTGCGCCAGTGAATATGCGTAAACGATTTGTTGAGATGATCGACGCGGAGATTGCCAATGCCGTATCTGGCAAACCAGCGCGCATCATCGCAAAGATGAACGCCATGGACGACCCAACCATTGCGCGCAAACTCTATGAGGCGAGCCAGGCTGGCGTATCAGTCGATCTGATCGTGCGGGGCAACTGTCGCATGCGACCGGGGATTGCCGGTGTGAGCGACAGGGTGAGCATCATCAGCGTCATCGGGCGCTTCCTGGAGCACTCGCGCATCTTCTACTTCGAGAACGCGGGCGAACCGAAATACTACATTGGCAGCGCAGATTGGATGCGCCGCAATCTGAGCAATCGCGTGGAAGCTGCCGTCCCCATCGAAGACCCGCGGCTGCAAGAGTCGATCTATCATATCTTGCAAACTGCACTGGCGGACAGGCGCCAGGCATGGGAAATGTTACCAGACAGTCGCTATCGTCAGCGCCGTCCACCAAACGAGGACGAAAGCAGCCCGTTCGCCGAAGGCGCCCACGTCAGCCTGATGAACTATACCAGTATGATCACAAAGCAGGCGCTGGCATCATCGCTGCGCTGACGAAAAGCATGAAGGGCGGCAAAGGCTTTGCCGCCCTTCATGCTTTGGTGAGTCACCCTGAGATTACCCTCTCAGCATTTCCTCGACGCCGCTCCGTTCCTCCAACAACTCCTGACCGGTGGCTGCGATCATCCGCTGGTCGAAATCGCTCAGTTGAAGCCCCTCAACAATCGCATACTGGCCGTTCTTCACCGTTACTGGATAGCTGAAAATCACGCCGGCGGGCGAGCCGTAGGCGCCTGTGCTCGGAACAGCCATGCTCACCCAATCGCCAGCTGTGGTGCCGGCGCGCCAAGTCTGCACATGGTTGATGGCCGCGTTGGCGGCGCTAGCAGCGCTGCTCTGGCCGCGCGCCTCGATGATGGCCGCTCCGCGCTTCTGCACCGTGGGAATGAAGGTCTCCTTGATCCACGCATCGTCGTTGATCACGCTGGCCGCCGGCTGACCGCCGATCTCGGCATGGTACGCGTCTGGGTATTGTGTGGCGCTGTGGTTGCCCCAAATCGTCACTTTTTTCACCGCAGTCACAGGTGCGCCGGCCTTCTGGGCGAGCTGGGTCATCGCCCGGTTGTGATCCAGGCGCGTCATGGCTGTAAATCGCTCGGCAGGCACATCGGGCGCATTGCTCATGGCAATCAGCGCATTTGTATTGGCCGGATTCCCTACGACAAGGATGCGGATGTCTGGCGCTGCAGAATGGTTGATCGCCTTGCCCTGCACAGAAAAGATGGCTGCGTTGGCGCTGAGCAGGTCTTTGCGCTCCATTCCTTTGGAGCGCGGGCGTGCGCCTACCAGAAGCGCCCAGTTTGCGCCATCAAAGGCCGTGTTGGCGTCGTCAGTCAACACCATCCCCGCCACGAGTGGGAAGGCGCAATCATCCAACTCCATTGCGACGCCTTCGAGGGCCTTGAGCGCGGGTGTGATCTCCAAGAGTTGCAGAATGACTGGCTGCTCAGGACCAAAGAGATCCCCATTGGCAATGCGAAAGAGCAGTGCATAGCCGATATTGCCGGCCGCGCCGGTTACAGTAACATGTATCGGTGAAGACATTGCGAAGCTCCTCTTTTGGATAAATGGTGAGTAAACAGTTAGAAATTGGTTGAAGAATTCTCAGACGCCAGTTGGGCGGTCTAACGAACGTCCACACCCCTCGTTCTGAAGTCCAATCAGGTTGGGCGATGAAAGGCTTTGTTGTATACTCGAAACAAGATACAGGGTCGGCGTCAGTATTTGACGCACAGCCAGCAACCAATCCATAGCATACTGCTTTTCGATGAATTCGGCAATGTTGCGCCTTTATCGGACGGTTTCACATAGTTGCGCAAACGCTTGCCGGCTCAAGACGCCTCTATATGTCAGATGCTTCCAGCAACTAATATCCCGCAACCAATCTCCCACCCCATCAACGCGGCTTGGAAGCCCGGGTCGCGCCCCAGCTTGTCGCCCATTCCCCAGCTTTTCAGCGGGTGGACAGGGCAATTCGTTCAATTTCCTATTGAAGTCCATAGAAAGAGGCAGCAATGACGCATCATTCACTCAGGAGAAGATTAATCACGACCTTTTTCATCGCCAGCATCGCGCTTGGCAGTCTCTCTGGAATGGGGCATCCCCCCACGGCCTACGCCGTGGTCGACGCGCCGAGCGCCGACCCAGATGAAGAGATTGTCTATATCGACGGCAGTGAAGAGTTTATCTACGTGCTCGACACACAACAGACGGGCGACAAACCCCTGGTAAAGTGGGTCAGTCCCGTGGGTCGGTGGCGCGAGTTCGCACTGGGCGATGTCAATAATGATGGGGATATGGAAATCATCGCTGTTGGCGGCGACCAGGGCGCTGGACGCCTGGCCATCTATGACCCCGTGGTTGCATCGGGAGCGATCAACCCAGATCAAAAGATCAACGGCATCCCCTGGGCAACGCTTTTCGAGCAGAATATCGGATTTCGTCCGGTCATGGTGGCTGCGGGCAACTTCGACGCCAATGTCGCGGGTGATGAATTCGTGGTGGGCGTAGAAGTGCCAGAAGGTTCGCGACCCGAAACGGACAAAGTGTACAAGATCGATGTGTACAAGAATGCCAATCCCACGACGCCCGATGGCAAGGCATGGACCCTACACATCAAAGATCGATACTTTGAGGAAGTGTGGACGCGGGTTGCCGTGGGCGATGTAATCTCGGGTGCAACCGAAGAGGTTGGCTTTGTGGATGAAGAATCAGGTAAGTTGGAAGCCTATCGCTTCGACACTGGCTTTGTGCGCTTCTACCGGGTGGGAGACAGCACCAAGAAGTTTCAGGATGTTGCCATCGGTCAGTGGCGGTCAGGCGGTGGGGCCGAAATCGCCGGCGTTCGCGACGTGGATGTTGGTCTTTCCAGCCTCTTCATCTGGCGCTGGGATGATGGCGAATTGAAGGATGATTACGGCGAGGGGTTTAATCCCTCGCCCCGTCGGGTGGCCTTTGCAGATGTCAACGGCAGCGGCGACGACGAGGTCTTTTTGCTGCGCAATGTGCCCACGAATCGGGGACTTGCCCACCTGTTGAGCCGGAATCGGGGCAACGACGGCGCAACGACCTTCGAGGTCAAGCTGGATGATGACAACGGCTTTCGCGCGCTGACCAGCGGTGATGTGGATGGCGATGGCAAAGACGAAGTGATTATCGCCCGCACCGACCGCATTCGCATCTACGATAACGCGCATGAGGTCACCAACAAATTTCAGGAATACAGCGTCGGAACGAACCGACGCAGCATCATGACGGGCGATCTGGATGCTATTGGCTTCATCAGCGGGCCGCAATTTGCCGTCGACAAGACGCTCATAGAGGAGACAACCAATTCAGGCGCCGCCAAATCCGGCTTCTTCCAGTTACGCAATGGGACGACAACCGACGCTCTGCCGTTCACAATCACTGCCGAGGGAAACCCTGATTGGTTGACCATCAACCCTGCCTTTGGGCAGACACCTACGGGCGGTCAGGCCATCAATATCAACTACACCATGAACGCGGCAAACCTGTTGCCGGGCGTCTACCGTTCGCGCCTCAACATCGACAGCAGCGCCGAAGTGCTCAATAAGCCGCTCTCGATCGTGGTCACCTTCAACGTCGTCCCAGCAGACGTCACGCTTCAGCCTGGGTCCATCATCGTCAAGTACACAGGCGTCTGCACCGACACAGTCGCCACATCTCCGGTGACGCAGACCATCCAGATTGCCGGCACATCGGGCACCAACTTCACAGCGGCCATTGTTGAAAAGCCCGACATGGATGCGGCGGTTGCGGCTCTGGGCGGCGAGGCAACCGGCGCCCACCTGAATGACACAGGCAACATTGTCCTGCGCAACGATGCTGGCGACGCAGTCGAACTCGTCCTGGAGACCCCCATTCCTGCCAGCGTCTCGCCTGCCAGCGTAGCATCCGACTGGCCGTCGGGCGTCACTTGGGTCAGCGCCAGCTCGGTCACGAACACCATTCCCAGTTCCATCAGGGTGACAGTGACGCCATCAATGACAACAGAAACCTTCGAAGAAGCCCTGCTCGTGCTAGTGGCAGATCCACGAGCAGGCGAGCCGCCTGACAATCTGCGGGTTGCGCCAATAATGTATCTGTGCGCCGTGAGCGAAATCTACACGCCCATTATCCGCAAATAACGACGCCTTTGCGCGCAGCAGGCCGCGTCCCGCGCAACGCCTTTTCGCCGATGAGACCGGCCCCTGGCAATCCAGGGGCCGGTCTCATTTCATTTCACCAGAATCAGTCAGGTCGATAACATCTTCCAAGAGAGCAAGAACAGGCGCTGACACGCCATCAATCATCAGGGGACGCACCTGATTCTATCATTGTTTGACTATCCTTGCGGCAACGGGTAAGATACAAAAAATGCGAATGATATAGCGTTTTGGATGACTGGCGCAATCTCGATAGAGGACAACTGCACACTATGTGGCTTTCCAAATATGGACGCATGTGGATGGAACGGCCTGTGGCGATTGTTGTCGGTTGGCTCCACAAACTGGGCGTCACACCGAACACCGTCACATACACCGGATTCATCTTGACCGCTTTCATTGCAACCCTGCTTGCCATGGGTGAGTTTTTCATCGGCGGGATCCTGTTGATCGGCGCATCTTTGCTCGACCTGGTGGACGGTTCTCTGGCTCGGGCGACTTCCCAGTCCAGCACCTTTGGCGCGTTTCTGGATAGCACCCTGGACCGCTACTCAGAAGCCATTACATTTTTGGCGCTGACCTTTTTCTACTCAGGTTCTGAAAACTATCGCTGGGAAGTCGTTCTGGTCTTTCTCACAGTTGTCGGCTCACTCATGGTGAGTTACACCCGCGCTCGCGCTGAAGCTCTCCGCATTGAATGCAAGGAGGGGTGGCTGCAACGACCGGAGCGCATCTTCTTGCTCATCGTCGGGCTGCTGACAGGCTGGATGCTGCCCGTCCTCTTGTTCATGGCGATCTTTACGAATGTGACGGCAGTGCAGCGCATCTACCAGGTCTATCGGAAGATCCAGTTTGGCGAACGTCCGGCCAAGACGTCTGTCGTAGCGCCCAGCGACCAACCAACCCAATAATCCGATGATGTGTTGTTGCACTGTCATTGAATGGCTAACCTTCACCGGGCAGTGCGAGTCGAATCCGCTGCAGACAGCAAACCTCAAGATTCCACGAAAACTGCCGTAATTTTCCACCACCGTCAGCGTCATCATGCAAAGAGGGCAGTCGTATCCACCGCAGCCGCCAATGCCCGTCGCTGATTGGGCCGAAGATCAACTGCTCGAAGCTGCAATCAATTACGACGATGCCGCGTTGGCTGAGATTTACGACCGCTACGAAGCAAAGATCTTCAGCTATGTCTACCGGCGCGTCGGCAACCAGGCGCTGGCCGAAGATCTGGCTGCACAAGTGTTCATGAAGATGCTCCAAGCAATTCGCGAGCGCCGAGCCTGGCACAGTTCATTTTCAGGCTGGCTCTATCGCATTGCCCACAATCTCGTCATCGATCATTACCGCCAACGAGATCGTCACAGAGATGTGGGGCTGGAGGAGTCCGGTGATCTTGTGGCAGAACATGACAATCCGGCGCACAGCGTAGAGATGCGACTCACAGGAGAACGCCTTCGCTTCGCCATGCGCCAACTGACGGAAGATCAATCAGAAGTGCTGGCCTTGCGCTTCATGGAAGGGTACAGCATCAGCGAAGTCGCTGAGATGATGAACAAAACAGAAGGCGCCATCAAAGCCTTGCAATATAGGGCAGTGGCAAACTTGCGCAGTCTACTCGAACATGAGCAACTGCATCACTGACGCATCATAGACGCTGGAGGGCCGGCTCGCAAGGGTCATCGCTGAGCGATGGAACAAGACGACGAACTATTTCTAAGCATGAGAGAAGCAGAACTGGCGGATTTCTTTGCCGACTCGATGAGCCGCGCCGAAGCAGGCGAAGCGATTGAGGCGATTCTTGCAGACGCGCCCGAAGCCTATCGCGCAGAGTTGCGCGAGTTTCTCGGCGCAGCCAGCCTGGTCCTGAGCCAGCGGCAGACGCCGCTGCCCCCACGCGACGAGACAAGGCGCGCAGCGAGTCGCGCAGCGTTTCTTCAGATGGCAGCCGAAGATCGCACTCAATTTCTCGCCGCCCAGACAAGCGCGGTTGCCAGCGCCGCCGGGAAGAAGACGCCAACAGAAACGAGGGCTTTAGGGCTGCTTTCCGTCTTCGTCTGGCTCAATCGAACATGGGCTCAATTTCAGCGGGCAACCACTTTCCATACCTATCGCTTTGCGCCGCTCATCGTCACGTTGACGATTGTGCTCCTTGCCGGGTTGAGTATGGTGAGCGTCACCCAGGCTGCGGTGCCAGGCGATCTCACTTATTCAGTCAAGGATTGGGCGCGCAGCGCCGGTCTTGTGCTGACGCCGCCAGAGCAGCGCGCTCCACTCCTGCGTAGCATCAATCAGGAAATCGCCGCAGAGATCATCGCAATCGCTCGTCGCAGTCAGCAGTCGGGACGCGGCGTCGTAGATCTGAACGATCTCGTTGCTGAAGTGACCTTCACAGTGCCGTTTCAGGGGTTCCAGGGCAATCAATTGCTGCTGGGAGAGATGGTGGTCTTTCCAACATATCAGCCCGACGCCAACCTCCAGCAGAGAGTGGAGATGATCATCGATGGCGAGTTGGTCGAAGGCGCATTGGTGGAGGTGACAGTCCAGATTCTTCCAGGACAGACCCAGTACGTCCAGGGCGTGCGAGCCAGGGTTCTTACACCCCCTGCATCGCCGCCCACCGCTACACCCCAGGTTGATACCGGCGCGTCCCAAGACACCCTACAGACACCGACGGCTGTTCCTGTTGTCCCCACGCGCGGTGTGCGCAGAGTACCACCTTGCACAGTCCACCAACCACCAGGATGGGCGCCCTACGCTGTCCAACGTGGAGACACTATTTCTATGCTGGCGGCCCAGCGTGGGGTTGCCTTCTCTGCCGTCGCCGGCTTCAACTGCCTTGAAAGCAACCTGATCGTCACAGGCCAGACGTTGTACCTTCCGCCTGCACCTGCCACGGCAACAGCGACGCCCGCGCCAACGCCAGCGCCGCCGACGCCTACTGCCGCCGAAACAGAAGCGTCGCCAACTGTACAGGGCGAGACAACTGCCACGGCTACACCGCAAGCGACCGATATCGAAACGCCGACGCCTGACAGCAGCCCGACGGTCGAAGAGACTCCAGCGCAGGGAACTCCCGACGAAACGCCAACCGCTCCGCAAGAGACGCCAACCGTTCCGCAAGAGACGCCAACCGCCCCAGCGCCGGGCGAAACGATGGAGCCGAGCGGTGCGCCCACGACCGAGATTGACGCCACCCCCATCGTCGAGGGCGACGCCACGCCTACGACTGAGGGCGACGCCACCCCCGTCGTCGAGGGTGACGCCACGCCCACTGCCGCAGCAACAGCGATAGAGACTCCTGCGGCGACAGTTACACAGGATGCAACCCCAATTGCAACCAGCACAGAAGCAGCGGCGGAGCCAACAGAAGCGCCTCCCATAGCCACAGCCACGGAAGCGGCAGACCCAACGCCTGTTCCTAAACCAGCAGCAGCGACAGAATCGGCGCCGACAATCGAGGCGCCGACAGCCGTTCCTGTTCCTACAATCGCCTCCCCCACTGACAACTCGAACGGGGCTGCTCCCATCGAACCGGAGCCAGTTCAACCAGCGCCAGTTCAACCAGCGCCGGTTCAGCCGGCGCCGTCGGACCCTGACCCAGAGCCGCCGGCTGGCGACGGCGGCTGACACGCATTCACTGGTTATTGCCCGCCCCTATCAAGGCAACCCGATGGCAGGGTCTCTTTGATTTGACCCCAAATGAAACTGTCAGTAGAATAAAGTCTGGTTTGCGCCGGGTGGGATAGTTCTCCCAGTGAACTGCCCAAAAGGCGCATCATTTTTGTGGGAGTTATTTTGTGTTCGAGAGTCTGACAGATAAACTGCAAAGCGTCTTTGACCGCCTGGCCAGCAAGGGAAAGCTGAGCGAAAGCGACGTCAATGCAGCCATGCGTGAAGTGCGTTTGGCGCTCCTTGAAGCCGATGTGAATTTCAAGGTCGTCAAAGATTTTGTGGATCGCGTCAAAACGCGCGCCATTGGCGTCGAGGTCATGGAGAGCCTGACGCCCGCCCAACAAGTTGTCAAGATCGTCAACGAAGAACTTATCGAGCTGTTGGGCAAGCCCGCTCCGCTCAATACGGGGGGGCAACCGCCGCACGTGATCATGTTGGTGGGATTGCAGGGCGCCGGTAAGACGACCATGGCGGCCAAACTGGCCCTTCGCCTGCGCAAAAACGGCCAACGCCCACTCCTTGTCGCCGCAGACATTTATCGTCCTGCCGCCATTCAGCAGCTCGAAATCCTGGGTCGGCAGATCGACATCCCCGTGTACAGCGAAGGCACACAGACGCCTGCGCCCACCATCGCCAAAAACGCCTTGCGCGTCGCCCGTGAGAAGGCCTACACAGAAGTCATCATGGATACAGCCGGGCGCCTGCAAATCGACGAGCAGATGATGCAGGAACTGGAGCAGGTGCGCATGGTGACGCGGCCAAGTGATATTTTGCTGGTGGTGGATGCCATGACCGGCCAAGAAGCTGTGCATGTGGCCGAGGGCTTCAACAAGCGCGTCCCGCTCACTGGCCTCATCATGACCAAGATCGATGGCGACGCACGGGGCGGCGCCGCCCTGAGCATCCGCCAGGTCACTGGCGTGCCCATCAAATTCCTGGGCACGGGCGAGAAGTTGCCGGACTTGGAGCCATTTCAGCCGGACCGCCTGGCCAATCGTATTTTGGGCATGGGGGATGTACTCACCCTCATCGAGCGGGCTCAGGAGCAGCTTAGCGAGCAAAAAGCGCTGGAGATGGAGCGCCGCCTGACCGAAGGAAACTTCGATCTGGAAGACTTCCTGGATCAATTGAAACAGATCAAACGGCTAGGCCCGGTGACTGATTTGATGAGCATGATTCCGGGCATGAATAAACTGACCAAAGGCGTTGACCCGCGGCTGGCGGAAAAAAGCCTGAAAAAGACCGAAGCCATCATCAGCAGTATGACCATTCAGGAGCGTCGTCACCCAGATATCTTGAACGCCAGCCGCCGACGCCGCATCGCTGGCGGCAGCGGCGTCACCGTTCAGGATGTGAACATCCTCATGAAGCAGTTCCGCGACATGCAGACCTTGATGAAGCAGATGGGCATCATGGGTGGCAAGAAAAATAAGAAGGGGCGCGGGCGCGGTATGCCGGCCGGCCTGATGGACATGTTCCGCGGCTTTGGCGGCTGAATGATTTCGGCTCGCTGAACATCTTTCGTTCTGTTTAGATTCTCTACTGGTTCTTCAAACGTAGCATCAAGGAGTAAAGACAAACGTGGTTCGAATTCGCCTGCGCCGGATGGGCGCAAAAAAGAATCCATTCTACCGCATCGTCGTGGCCGACCAACAGTCGCCGCGTGACGGTCGCTTCATCGAGATTATCGGCACCTACGACCCGCTGCCCAATCCAGCAAAGGTGGAACTGAAGGAAGAACGAGTGCGCTATTGGCTGGGCGTTGGTGCGCAGCCTAGCGACAGCGTTGCGCGGTTGTTGCAGGGCGCCAACGTACTTGACCGCCAGGGCAACATATTGGCAGCGCCGTCGTCGGTGGAGGCTGTGAGCGCGTGATGCAGACGACGCATCAACCCCAAGAATTGATCAAGTTCCTGGCGCAGACGCTTGTGGAGCAGCCCGATGAGGTGCAGGTGGTCGTCAAAGACCTGCGACGGTCAACTGTGCTCAAGCTCATTGTCGCAGCCGAGGACACAGGACGCGTCATTGGCAAGCAAGGACGCGTGGCCAATGCCATGCGCGTGCTGCTCAACGTCGCTGCACGCAATGAACAGAAGCCTGTCATCCTGGAAATCGACTGATTCCACGCTGGCTGTGGTCTCTTGAGTATTCGGCAGGGGCGAGGCGCTCCGCGCATTGGGCCGCATGACAACTGCCGGTCCAAGTGAACGGAGTTCCTCGCCCTTCATTTTTTGTTGGTCAATCACGAATATGGCTCGACCTGAGAAAACTGTCCAGGTGCCCGCAGGCTATCTTGCCGTCGGACACATCAGTGGCGTACACGGCTTGCGCGGCGAAGTAAAAGTCGAACTCTACACAGATTTTCCAGACCGTTTCTCGCCCGGTGTGGTGCTCTTTGCCGGCAACCACCTGGAGGAGTTGACGGTCCGCCACGCGCGTCCACACAAAGGGCAGATGCTGCTGGCCTTCGCCGATATAGAGGATCGGGACGCGGCGGACGAGTTGCGCGGTCAGTGGCTCTTTGTGGATGAAAAAAACGCCGTTGCACTGGAAGATGACTCTTACTGGATTCACGACATCCTGGGCATGACGGTGTTTGCAGAAGATGGCGAGCTGCTGGGCGTGATCCAGGATGTGCTCTTCACCGGGGCGAATGAGGTCTATGTTGTCCAGCGCGCCCTCGACGCAGATGGTGTAGCGGAACTCCTGCTTCCTGCTATTGCCGATGTGGTGCGCCAGGTCAACGTTGAAGCGCGCACAATGACCGTCCATCTCCTCCCCGGATTGCGACCAGAAGCATAATCTGTTTGCCAGACCGCACCATCAGCAGTGAACGACAAGCGCTATTGGATCGCATTCAACAAAGTCGCTGGCATCGGCTCCATGCGGTTGACAAGCCTCCTGGAGACGTGCGGCTCGATTGAGGCCGCCTGGCGCGCACCCATCCAGCAATTGCAGGCTGCCAATTTGGATCGCCGTTCGCTGGAAAACCTTTTGGCGGCGCGCCGACAGATCGACCCAGAGGCGGAGTGGCAACGTGTCCTGCGTTCAGGCGTCACTGTGCTCACCTGGGATGATCCAGAGTATCCGGCCAATCTGCGTCAGGTGGACGGGTCGCCGCCGGTGCTCTTTGTGCGCGGACGAATCGACCTGATCGACGAACTGGCGGTGGCGGTGGTGGGCACACGGCGCGCCAGCGTCTATGGCCGCGAAGTGGCCCATGCGCTCGCCAGCGAGCTTGCCCGCAACGGCGTGACAGTGGTGAGCGGCCTGGCGCTGGGCATCGACTCCATCGCACATCGCTCCGCCATGGACAGTGGCGGGCGGACTCTGGCAGTGTTGGGCAGCGGCGTCGATCAGATCTATCCGTTGCAAAACCGCCAACTGGCGCACGAAATCATCGCCAATGGCGCGCTGATCAGCGATTATCCTCTGGGGACGCAACCGGAAGCCAGCAATTTCCCGCCGCGCAATCGCATCATCAGCGGGTTGAGCAAGGCGATTGTCATCGTCGAAGCTGGCGTGCGCAGCGGCGCGCTCATCACCGCGGACTTCGCCGGAGAACAGGGGCGCGACCTCTATGCCGTGCCGGGTAGCATTCTGCACCCCAGCAGCGCTGGCTGCAATGAACTGATTCGCCAGGGCGCCATGCCGCTCCTGTCTCCCAGCGACCTGCTGGAACAACTGAACGTGGGCCGATTGACCAGACAGCAACAGGCGCGGGCAGTCATCCCTGCCGATCCCCAAGAAAGTCGGCTGTTGGCGTCCCTTTCTGCCGAGCCGCTCCACGTAGATGAGATCGTGCGACAAAGTGGAATGCCCTTTCCGCAAGCCAGTAGTTTGCTTGCCATCATGGAACTCAAAGGGCTGGTGCGCCAGGTGGGGGGCATGTGCTACATAAAAGCAACGTAGCTTTTCAATTGGAAAGAGCCAATGACAATCATGTATGCAACAATTTTGGCCGGCGGCCTGGGCACACGGTTGTGGCCGCGCAGCCGGCGCGCCCATCCCAAGCAATTCACCGACATCGCCGGCGCTGGCTGCACGATGATCCAGGCGACCGTCGGTCGTCTGGCTGGTCTGACGCCACTAGAGAACATCTTCGTGGTGACAGGCCCCGACCACGCCGAATTGGCCAGCGGGCAACTTCCCCAGCTCCCCTCGCACCATATCCTCATCGAACCATCGGGGCGCAATACAGCGCCGGCCATCGGTCTGGCTTGCGTGCATGTACATCGCCGAGAACCAGAAGCCGTCGTGGCGATCTTACCCGCAGACCACATCATCTCCCAGGTGCACAATTTTCAGGCTGCGTTGCGCCGCGCGGCGACTGCTGCCCAAGCCGGCTATCTCGTTACCCTGGGCATCCAGCCAACAGCACCCCACACGGGCTATGGCTACCTACGCCGCGGGCAGCCGATCACCGACGCCGAAGTCGACGCGTCCAACGAAGCTGGGGCTACGCTGCCTGTCTACACCGTGGAGCGATTCCTGGAGAAGCCCGACCGGGCGACAGCAGAGGAGTTTCTGCGTCAGGGCGGCTATTACTGGAATGGCGGAATCTTCGTCTGCCGCGTCGATGTTATGCTCGGCGAGATCGAGCGACAAATGCCTGATATGTACGCCGCCTTGCGCCAGATCGCCTGCGCCGTGGGAACTGCCCACGAAACCCATGTTCTCCAACAGGTCTGGCCCCAGATGCGCGCCATCAGCATCGACTATGGCGTCATGGAAGGCGCACATCGCGTGGCCGTCACGCCGTTGGATGCAGGTTGGAATGATGTAGGCAGTTGGGACGCATTGGAGAGCGTGCTGGAGCGCGACGGCAGCGATAATTTCAGTGCACAGTCCAACACCCTCGCTGTCGACAGCTGGGGCAATCTCGTCTTTTCGCAAAAGGCCGTAGTCGCCTTAGTGGGCGTGGATGACCTGGTGATCGTGGAAGACGAAGACGCCCTCCTCATCGGCCACAAACACCAGATGCAGAAAGTGAAAACAGTGGTGGAGCAATTGCGCCAGCGCAAACGCGATGATCTGGTGTAACCGCCTGCATCCAAAAACAGTCGGAACGACCGCGTATGATCACGGCGACATTTGCCCAACGGTGATCGGGATGTGATTCTCAAGCCAACATCGATTGCACAAAGGAGTTTTCCATGTCCACACAAACGACGCCCGAGCGTGATCTGCCCTGGATTCCCTTGCTGGTGGGTTTGATTGTCGGGCTGGCGCTGGGACTCTTCACCGGGTGGGTGGTCTGGCCGGTGGAATACACCGGGGCCACCTTCATGGACATGTCCCAAGAGACGCGCATCGACTACGTCTCGGCGGTCGCTGATGGCTACGTCATCTATAACAGCCCGGAAGCCGCGCTTGAGGCGGGTCGCCGTCTGGCCATTATGGGCGACCATGCACCCGACGAAATCCTGGCGGCCATCGACTACTATCGAACGCCGCCCAATGAGAATGCTGTGCGCGTCTCGAACCTGGCGCAACTGGCGACGGCATTGGGCATTCCGGTCGATGCTGCAGTGATGGCAATCGCCACGCCGCCCACCTATGTCGCCATTGGCGAGACGCCCACCGCCGAGTCAGCCACAGCCAGCGCCACGGCTGAATCGGGCGCTGCGCCGTCCGACGCAAGTCAATCCAGCCTGTTGCCGTGGCTGGCGGGCCTGGTCGCCATTGCCCTGGTCGTGGCTGGGGTCGTTCTCTTGAGCCGACTGGGCGGTAAGAACCGTGGGGCGGAAAACGCAAGCGCGACGACGCCAGCGTCCAACCCAACCCCGAACACGACTGCCAGTGGAGGCGCGCCAACCCAGAGCGATCCAGGGATACGGCGCGCTGGGTCAGAGCGCGTCAATCCTGGGCAGGATGATGAGTTTTTCGACGATGGCGAAGGCCCCGCTGTGCAACGAGGTCGCCCCGCCGAAGACGACATGATCTTTGTCGGCGACCCCGTGAACGCTCTCCATAGCGAAGAAGGTCCCGATGATGATGAAGATTTGAGCGACGCCTATGGTCAGCGCCCGGATGGAGGGAGCGCTGCAGCGATGTCAACAGATCGGCGCACGCTCAGCTCGTTTACGGCGCGCTTCCAGGGTTCGGCTGCCACCTTCCGCAGCGACGTCAAACAGATCAACGATCCAACGACCGGCGCAAACATCGGCGAATATGGCCTGGAGCTAAACGATCGCAATCGCACGCTCAGCTCGACGCCAGAGCAGGTCGTGGCCCTCACCGTCTACCTGCTCGACAAGGTGCAGAGCCGCGCCGCCGCGATGCCCCGCCGGGTGCTCCTCAGCGAATTGGCCAGCGACAAAGGCGCCGAGCAGGTCTTCGCCAAAGAAAACGGCGAGAATCTGCGCCCCTTTGTGGCGCACCCAGGCATCGACTTCACACTCGACGCCAACACCCTTGCCCTCAAGTGTCACATCCAAGACGTGCGCTATGACCAGGATGGTGCATTCCAAGAGGTGATTATCGAGATGGCGGTCCTGCGTCGCACAGGCTAGAGCTTGCCAAGTTTTTTCCACATCTTCCAGGAAGCTGTGAGCTTCCTGGAAGATTGGACACGGCAACGTTGTCCGCATGACATGGAGCCTTCCAGGAGGTTGTTTCGAGCCTCCTGGAAGATGCTGAGAGGCGTCAAGCCCGCTCCTCTGGGTCATAGAGCCGTTTGTGCTCTTGGATCGCATACCGGTCGGTCATGCCGGCGATATAGTCGCAGACGACCCGCTGCAAGCCTTTTGGGTGTTCGGCGGCCCGACGCTGGGTCTCATTGGGAAGCTGCGCCGGTTCCGCCACATACGCGGCGAAGAGGTCGCTGAGCAGCCGCACCGCCTTGACCGCCATGCGCACCACCCGATAGTGACGATAGAAGTTATCATAGAGAAAGCGCCGCAGTTCAGCGTTCTCCACCTGGAGCTGACGCCCATAGCCCGCCAGGTTGTGGGGCATGCGGCGCACGTCGGCGACTGTCTTCACCCCATCAGCGATGGATTCCTGGGTCGCCGCCAATACATCATCCACTTCGATGCCAATCAAGCGACGGATGAAGCGATAGCGCAACGGAGGCAGGTGCAGCTCTGCGCCGCTGCCTTCTCCCAACGAAGCGAGCACGCGCTGGCTGATGGCGAGTTCGGCTACTGCTCGGGGTGAAAGAATGCCGCTGCGCAGGCCATCGTCCAGATCGCTCGTATTGTAAGCGATTTCATCGGCCAGGTTGCTCAATTGGCATTCCAACGTGCCCCGTTCCTCTGGATGATAGGCGCTGGCGTCCACCTCATCATACTCGGTGTCGTGTTTGACCACCCCCTCGCGCACCTCATACGTCAAGTTCAGGCCGGGGTGCTCTGGATAGCGTTGCTCCAGCTCCGTGATGATACGATAAGTCTGGCGTTGGTGATCGAAACCGCCGTGACCGGCCATGAGGTCGTTGAGGGTCGTCTCACCCGTATGACCAAACGGGGGGTGCCCCAGGTCGTGAGCCAGGCAGATCGCTTCCGCCAGGTCCTCATTGCAGCCCAGGCCGCGCGCCAGCGTGCGCCCGATCTGCGCCACTTCGATGCTGTGGGTCAAGCGATTACGGTAGTGATCGCCCTCGGAATAGACGAAGACCTGGGTCTTGTATTCCAGGCGGCGAAACGCGGTGGTGTGAATGATGCGATCTCGGTCGCGCTGATAAGCCGTCCGATAACGGTGCTCGGTTTCGGGGAACGCACGCCCGCGGCTCTCTGCGCTGCACATGGCATAGGGTCTGAGCCAGGACTTCTCGCGCTCCTCCAGTTCCATTCTGGTCATCATGGCTGTCTCTCCTTGCGCATCAAAATGCTAATGGCCTCTATACTGCGGTTGCTTTGAGACCAGGAGTTTTTAGCCTGCGAAAACTCCTGGTCTCAAACAGAGCAAAGTATAGGTTAAGCAGTCATCTTCCAGGAAGCTGGGGAGCTTCCTGGAAAATTGTAGCGAGTACGAGTTCATTATCCAGGAATCAGTAAATCAAACGACCCGGCCCATTGCTGGCGCCGGGTCGAAAAACCACATCGAAAAACACCTGCTGGATTACTGCTTGCCCTGTTTCAGCGTGCGCGAGAAGATGTCTTCCTGCACGGCGCGAGTCTTCTCGCGATATTTGCTCTTGGGTTTCTTGTCGCTTCCGGTCATCTGGAATGAACCGCCGCTCGATTCCATGGCTTTCTTGAAGGCAGCTTCCATGCTGGAAAGCGGCTCGCTTTCTGCATAGGGATCTTCCGGTTCGGGCGTCGGTGCGGTGGATTGAACCACCATCTGTGGCTCAGGTTCGGGCGTAGCCACGGGTTCTGGCTCCGGTTCGGGTTCTGGTTCAGGATGCAACCCCTTCATGCTCAGGTCAATGCGACCCCGGCGACGCTGGATTTCGATGATCTTGGCCTCAATCTGATCGCCCACCTTCACCACATCTTCCGGCTTTGCCACATAGCGGTCGCTCATCTCGCGCACGTGGAGCAATGCATCGCGCCCCACGCCGAGGTCCACGAACGCGCCATAGGCGACGATGCGGGTTACAGTGCCCTGAACGATGTCGTCCTTTTGCAGGTCGCGCAAGGTCTTGGTCTCTGGCGGGATCATGGTGAGGCTGATGCGATTCTTGTCGCGGTCGAGCTTCTTGATCCACAGGGTCACTTCCTGTCCTTCGTGCAGCACATCCGACACCTTGCTGACCCGGCGCACGGAAAGTTCGGAGATATGCACGAGGCCATCGCGTCCCACGCCGATATCTACAAATGCGCCGAATTCGGAGACGCGCTTGACAGTGCCCTTCACCTCTTGACCGACAGCCAGCATTCTCACGACGCGTGCGTTGGCGGCAGCGTCCTGCCCGCGCCTGCGTTTCGCACTGGCAGCCTCCACGGCTGGCTCAACGGCCTCAGCAGCCGGCGCATCGCCGGATACATTCGCGGCGGCCTCGGTCTCGTCCACCGCCATAGCAACAGGCGCAGCCTCAGGCGCAATCACACCTACCTCGTTACCTTCTGAAAAATGACTCATGATGATGTCCTCCACGACACGACCAGCGCTGCTGTAATGAAGAGGAATACTGGCAACGCTCCACCCATAAGAACGATAACTCACAGTATACTAGCTGGGGAGGGATTTCGCCAAAGCGAGGAGGTGAAAAAGGCAGCCAAGCTATGTTTCCCGCTCGTTGCCAGATGACGCGGCGTCGCTCCCGATGACGATCGGCCCGCTGGAGTTGGCGATCATGGTTCCGATATTGACGCCGCCCATATTGGGAGGCGGCTATTGCACTGGGGCAGGCGCAGCTCGCGGCGCTGAAAGACCACGGGCGACACCCATTCGGCGGCGGGTCGGGCGCTGCCAGAAGCGGGCCTTCCAGCGTGCGCGCCAGGGGGTTGGCCGGGTCACGGGCCAGAAAGAGGGCGTTCTCGGCGTCGTAGAGCGCTTCCCACAACAGGCCGGCCGCAGCGCCGCGAACAGTTGCGCGTCCACCTCGGCCTGGCGCACCGGGTCGGCGTAGACGAACTCCTCCGCGCCCAGGGGCGGCGCGCCGGTCTCTTGGGCATCCACCTCAACCACCGGCGAGGCGACCACCGCCACAGTCAAGCGACGGGCGATTGGGGCGACCATAGACAACTGGGCATTGGGCAGCGCGCCCTTGTGCGCCGAACGCTCGCTCTGCACATCGAAGTCGTTGGTGCGGCAGGAGATATGGACGACGCAGGCGGGGAATTGGTTCAGCGTACGGCGGATGGCGGCGCGTTCTTCATCGGCGAAGCACCCCAGTTCGTTCAGACCATCCAACAACAGGACGAAACGCAGTTGGGTATCGGCCAGCAGGCGGCGCGTGGAAAGCTCGTTGATCTGGAAACACTGGTCGCGGTTGAAGCAGGCGCAGATGAGCGACGTCAGGTCGCCTTCGCCGCGGTAGTGGGTCGGGGAGATGAAGATGGATAGGGTCAGCGTCGGCAGAAGATTGCGCCAGCAGGTAGCGCTATTCGATGCGAAGTTTCTGACCGATCTGCAGGATGGAATTCTCGTTCAGTCCATTCAACATCAAGAGCTGCCGCCAGTCCAAATTGTACTTGATCGCGATGCTGATGACGGTGTCGCCGCTCACCACCGTATGCATCCTGACGCCGGCCGCGGGCGCTGGTGTGGCAACTGCTGCGACCGCCGGCGAGGCGGCTGTCGTCGGCGTCACAGCGCTGGCAACGGCAATGGGCGCGGTCGATCTGGCCTGGGTTGAATCAGTTCCCGCCGCACCTGGAATGAGCAGAACCTGACCGATCTGCAAGAGATCGGCGTTGCTCAGGCTGTTTGCTTGCGCCAGGGCGACCTGCGTAACGCCGAACCTCAGCGCCAGGGCAAAGAGGGTGTCGCCGGCCTGCACCGTGTACTTGCCAGCGTTGCTGGCGCTCTGCACAGGCTGGGGAACCGCTGCGCCAGTTGTTTGGGCGGCGACCGTGGTTGCTGCACTGCGGCCTGTCGCCGCCTGCGGCGCAATCTCTTCATCGACGCCAGGGATGCGGATCACCTGGCCGACTTCGAGGATGGAATAGGCGCCAAGACCGTTGGCAGTTGCCAGCACAGACCAGTCGAGACCGTAGCGCGCGCCAATGGCGCCCAGGGTGTCGCCAGCTCGAATCGTATAATCAACGCCCCCGGTTGGGATGCCCGCCGCGGGGCTGACGGACGCTGCAGGACCGGCGGACGCCGCCGGCGCAGTGTTTGCTGTGGTGTAGACAGGCGGGTTCTTGGGCGTCGAGCATGGCGCGCTGCCCTTGTCGGTGAAGGTCTGCCCAGGAATGGGTAGGAATTCCCAATCATAGCTGTCTGGGTGGAGGGTCAGCTTCAAGACGCCCCAGGCTTCGTTGTCTCGCACTTCGCTGACGGGGAGGATGTTCCTGAAGTCAAAGTGGTCGTGCCCGCCCGTGCCCACAATGAACTGACGGATGCCATGCTCGGGGTCAGGTTCCAACGCCGGATTGAGGGGCATGAAGCGCTCGTAGAGGTGGTCGTGTCCGGACAGGACCACATCGGCGCCGTAGTCGTACAACGCCTGCCAGGGGCCTTCCGGCCCCCTGAGGGCGTTCCTGCTCGAGCTGATGCGGGCGCGATGCCAAAAGGCGAGAATGCACTGGGCCGGATGGGCAGCCAGGTCGGCCCGCAGCCACTGCTCCTGTTCAGTGCCGGCATGGCTGGACACCTCGCTGTTGATCGCCACGATGTGCCATGCGCCCAGGTCGAAGGAATAGTAGCCTTTACAATCTCGTGTACAGCCGGGTTCCAGCGGCGTGGCTTTGTCGCCGAAATAGCCAAAATAGCCTGCTGCGCCCTGCGCGTCGTAATCATGATTGCCCGGCGTCGGATAGATGCGGTCGAAATGGCGTCCCCAGGTGGGGGCAAAACAATTCTGAAAATCTTGGGGAGTCGCGCCAAGATTGATATGGTCGCCAAGGGAGAGAATCGCACCCTGATTGATCTCCAGCAGGTAGGCTGTCAGCGAATCCCTGTCCGTGTTGCACTGGGCAATATCGCCGGCCGCAAGAATGACCGGGGCGCCGCCGGCCGGGGCAGGCGTCTGTTCTTTTGGCGCGGCGGAAGCTGAGTCAGCCCGGCTCATAAACCAAAGCACGCTCAGACACAAGACGTTGATCAGAATTACTGGCGTCGATTTGCGTTGCATGGCTTGCCCCCATCATCGAAATCTCCAGACATTGCCTATGGCTCCACTATATCATGGCTGACGTGCGTACTGTCTCCCCTACAACCCAACTTTTGCCTTACGAAATGCAGATTCTTGAGCCGTTTGGACGAACAACAACGGCGATATAGAATCCAATTGGGCGCAGACTCTTCGGCGTCATTGGGATCAAGTGGGTCGGCAAATCGCTACGCAACTTCACAGGCTTCCACTGCGCCAATGCCACTCAGCATACCTGCCAGCTCGGCCGGCAGATCGGCCACTACCACGCGACCGTCGGCCAGGATGTAGATTTCGGTTTCTGTGGGCATGATGAATCCGTCCTCGACATTGGGCGCGTCGAGGGTGGGTGGATTCACATCGGCCGGCGGTTCATGCGTCGGCGACGGCAACGTGGAGGGTGTTCTCAGCGGCATAGTAGTCGGCTGTGCGCTCGCTGCGCTCCACCTTGCCCAGCTTTTCCAACAGCGCGCTGATGCTCTCGCACGCGCTGCCCTGCACCCCTTTGATCGTGTACTCCACCCGGCCATCGGGCAGAATGGCGATCTCGATTTCCTGACGCTCCATGCTTCACCTCATCCCCACTTGCGCACGGTCATGCGGATCACACCGTCGCGGGCGGTCTGCTCTTCCACCAGGGCGAAGCCGGCCGCCTCGGTCTCGGCCAGCACTTTGTGATAGGCGTAACGCTGCTGCACCTGCTGCAAGCTGGCGCGGATCGGCTGCATCTGCATGTCGTCGCCGACGACCTCGTAGACGCCCTCCTCGGTCGTCCTCAAGCCAAAGATCGCCCGCGGCGTCTTCACCAGCAGCGGCACCGTTCCGCTGAAGCCGCCAAAGGGATGGACATAGCGGGCGTTCTCCTGATAGCTCAGCTTCAGGTCCTCCAGCGCACGTTTGATCATGACAACGTCGCGCAGTTCTGTCTTGATTTTCACGAATTTGGACACGGCTCACCTCCGAATCGAACAAAGAGCGGTTTATCTACTGGGGTCATCATACCACACTTACGGGGTGGATGAAATCTCTGCTTCTGCCCATTCCCGGGCCAGCGCCTCAGCCTGCTCCAGCACCGTCTGCGTCGCCTTCTCCTGCTTGTCGGGCGGATAGCCGTAGCGCCGCAGGATGCGCTTGATCATCACCCGCATCTTGGCGCGCACGTTCTCGCGCAGCGTCCAGTCGATGGTCACGTTGTTGCGCACGGCGCGGGCCAACTCCTGGGCAATCTCCCGTAGCGTGTCATCGCCCAGAATTTTCACCGCGCTGTCGTTGACCTCTAGGGCGTCGTAAAAGGCGATCTCCTCGCCCGTCAGCCCCAGCGCCTCGCCGCGCCGGTCGGCCTCGCGCATCTCCTGCGCCAGCGCGATCAACTCCTCGATGACCGCGGCGGCCTCGATGGCCCGGTTTTGGTAGCGCTTGATCGCGGTCTCCAGCAGCGCGGCGAAGGAACGCGCCTGGACGACATTGCGCTGGCCGCGCGTCTTGATCTCATCCTCCAGCAGCTTGCGCAGCGTTTCGACCGCCAGGTTGCGCTGCGGCATGCCGCGCACCTCGGCCAGGAACTCGTCGGAGAGGATCGAGATATCCGGCTTCTGCAGGCCAGCGGCGGCGAAGATGTCGATCACCTCGTCCGAGGCCACGGCGCGCGAGACGATCTGGCGAATGGCGTGGTCCAGGTCGTAGTCGCTGGGCCGCTCGGCGGCTGCGCTCTTGGTCAGGGCCGAGCGGACGGCCTGGAAGAAGGCCACGTCGTCTCGGATCGCCATGGCCGGGTCGCTCGGCACGGCCAGCGCGAACGCTTTGGACAGGTCCGTCACGGCCTTGACCAGCCGGTTCTTGCCATCCTCCTGGCGCAGCACGTGCTCCTGGGCCGCGGGCAACAACGACAGGCGCGCCTGCGGGCTGGTGGACGTCCAGGCCGACCAGTCGAAGCCGTGGAAGATGCCCCGGCAGATCTCATATTTCTCCAGCATGACTGCGACGGCCTCGGCCTGATCGATGGCCGTCTCGCCCAGGCCGCCGCTCTCGGTGTAGACCGCCAGCGCCTGGCGCAGCTCGTCGGCCAGGCCCAGGTAGTCCACCACCAGCCCGCCCGGTTTGTCCTTGAAGACCCGGTTGACGCGCGCGATGGCCTGCATCAGCCCGTGGCTGCGCATCGGCTTGTCGGCGTACATGGTGTGCAGCGAGGGGGCGTCGAAGCCGGTCAGCCACATGTCGCGCACGAGGACGATCTTGAAGGGGTCGTCGGGGTCCTTGAAGCGGCGGGCCAGTTCCTCGCGCGCGGCCTTGTTGCGGATGTGAGGCTGCCATTCGATGGGGTCCGAGGCCGAGCCGGTCATCACGATCTTGATGAGGCCCGCGTCGTCGTCGGGGTGATGCCAGTCAGGGCGCAGGCTGACGATGGCGTCGTAGAGATCGACGCAGATGCGCCGGCTCATGCAGACCACCATCGCCTTGCCATCCATGGCCTCCAGGCGGCGCTCGAAGTGCTCCACCAGGTCCCGGGCGATCAGGTCCAGCCGCTTCTCTGCGCCGACCACCGCCTCAAGCTGCGCCCACTTGCTCTTGAGGCGCTCCTTGTGCTCGACCTCTTCGCCCTCGGTGGCTTCCTCGAATTCCTGGTCCAGCCGGGGGCGCTGGGCGTCGTCCAGTTCCAGCCTGGCCAGCCGGCTTTCGTAGTAGATCGGCACCGTGGCGCCGTCGTGGACGGCCTGCTGGATGTCGTAGACGCTGATGTAGTCGCCGAAGACGGCGCGTGTGTTGCGGTCGCTCAGCTCGATGGGCGTGCCGGTGAAGGCAATGAAGGAGGCGTGCGGCAGGGCGTCGCGCATGTGGCGGGCAAAGCCATCGACGAAGTCGTACTGGCTGCGATGTGCTTCGTCGGCGATGACGACGATGTTGCTGCGCGGCGACAGCGGCTCCTCGTCCTGGCCCTCCAGCGGGAAGAACTTCTGCACCGTGGTGAAAATCACGCCGCCCGAGGCCGTGCGCAGCAGCTCGCGCAGGTGGGCGCGGCTCTGGGCCTGCACGGGATGCTGGCGCAGCAGCTCGTGGCAGCGGGCGAAGGTGCCGAAGAGCTGGTCGTCCAGGTCATTGCGGTCAGTGATGACCACCAGCGTCGGGTTGGCCATGGCCGGATGCAGCACCACCTGCCCGGCGTAGAAGGCCATGGTCAGGCTCTTGCCCGAGCCCTGGGTATGCCAGATCACGCCGACGCGGCGGTCGCCCAGCTGGCCATCGCGGCCGGCGCGCGTCCGGTAGACGCCGCGCTCCTCGCCCAGGCGCAAGTCCTGTGGAGCCGGCGCGCAGGCGCGCACCGTCTCCTCCACCGCCACGTTGACGGCGTGGAACTGGTGATAGCCGGCCATCTTCTTGACCAGCAGGCCGCCGCCCGCGTCCTCGAAGACGATGAAGTGGCGGATCAAATCGAGGAAGCGGCGCTTGTCGAACACGCCCTCCAGCACAACCTGCAACTGGGAGAGGGTCGCCGGGGCCAGGTCCTCGCCGCTGACGGTGCGCCAGGGCAGGAACCACTCGCGGCCGGCCGTCAACGTGCCGACCCGCGCCTGCACGCCGTCGGAGATCATGAGCACGGCGTTGGCGACGAAGAGGGAGGGGATCTGCTGCTTGTAGGTCTGGAGCTGGTTGAAGGCCTTCCAGATGTCGGCGTTCTCGTCGGCCGCGTTCTTCAGTTCGATGACGGCCAGCGGCAGGCCGTTGACGAAGAGCACGATGTCGGCCCGCCGCTCGCGCTTGTTCTCGACCACGGTGAACTGGTTGACGGCCAGGAACTCGTTGTTGCGCAGGTCGTCGTAGTCCAGCACGCGCACCAGGTCGCCGCGAAAGGAGCCGTCGGCCCGCTGGTACTCGACCGGAACGCCCTCCACCAGATAGCGATGTACGATGTGGTTGTTGGCTACCAGCGAGGGCGAATCGGCCTTGCTCAGGCGGCGAAACGCCTCGTCCAGAGCATCGGGCGGTGCGTGGGGATTGAGGCGCTGCAAGGCATCGCGCAGGCGGCCTTCCAGGATCACCTGGCCGTAGTCGGCGCGCTCAGCCGCCGGCTCGCCCGGCGCGATGTCTGGGCCGTGCAGGACCGTGTAGCCCTGGTCGGCCAGCCAGGCCAGCGCAGCGTCTTCGACCATGGATTCGGTGAAGCGGTGGGTCATTGGCCGCGTCTCCTGTCTTGACGGACCCGGTAAAGGCGTTCGGTGAAACCGCCTTCCTGCTCGAAGGCCGCAGCCTGCGCGGCGAGTTGGCGGTCGAGGAG